>NZ_JBDGHY010000001.1:0-738403 GCF_039615155.1 Sphingomonas epibiotica
CCGCCCGCCGGCCCCCGAAGCGGTGACACCGCCATTGCCGGCCTCCGGTTCCGCTTCGCTCCACCTACGACCGGCAATGGCGGCGGAGACGACAATGCACCAACTAATAACCCGGACCACCCGATGGGGGCTGCTCACGTCGTCGAACTGCAGGTATACACGCCGCTCGGCGATTGCCGCCTCGCCCAACTTGCATGCGGCTTCGCCGTCTCGGAAGGCGATGCCGATCCCGACGCGGCCGGTGTTTTTCCACTCCCTCACCGTCTAAGCCTCCGGTGCTCGAACGCCTCGACTTCGTCGATACTGCGCAGTCTGGGCCGAGTGAACAGGTTGGCGCCGACACCGTTGACGCTCAGCACGTCATGGATCGCAAGCGCCGCATCGAGCCGGACGCCTCCTCCCGACTCCAGCGCCAGTACTTCCTCCCTCGCGACGAATGCTCGAGCAGCGACTTGCTCGAGGGTCATTCCGAGCAGTTCTCGAAGGCGCTTTGCGCGATGACCGATTTCGACCACGCTTTCCGGAGCAGGGAGGCTGTAGTCCATCATGCTGTTCGTTCCTGGTCCTAGTGCGGTAATGCGACCGGTTGCACCGACGACAGTGTATCCAATCCTGTTTCGTTCCGCCAGCAGGCGCCCGCCTGGCGTCCTTTCCGGTATGCTGATCCGCCGCTTCTACGTGGTTGCGACGTTGTCGGTAGTGTTCTGGAACGCTTGGACGGCGTCAGGGTGCAAGGAAGCGTCGCTCGATGGACCCGATGGGTTTGTCACTCGAAGCCGACAGAATCCACACGCAGCCGTCCATCGGCAGCATGGCTGCGACCGTATCGAGCTCGAAGGGCGAGCCATCGGACATCAACAATTCAGTCGTCTGAAACATCTGCGCCGCGTGCGCGATCAGAGCCGCTCCAGCGCCGGCCAGACTGCTTGCCGCTTGAATGAAGATCCCGCCCGGTTCGGCGAACACGAGGTAAACGCTGAAGCGGTCGCCATCGCAGGACGTCATGCGGACCTCCTGCTTGCTGTTCCTGATCGAGCGATAATCTTCTCGACTATCGTCGGCCAAACCACGATGGCTGCGGCGTTCTCGAGCTGCCGCCAGTCGACGGAATCGAATTGGAGCCGGTCGAGGCTGCGCTTCAGCGCTGGAAGGTCGGCGCCTTCCCCATACCGTCCTCCGACCGTGGCGGGAACATGGCCGCAGAGCTGATCGAGAACCCGTTCCTGGACGTCGGCGCTGCGTCCTTCGTCCTTGAAGCGGTGGCGCAGGGAGTGGAAGACGAGACGCTGATCGGTACTGACGACGGCGTTGATGTACCGATTGAGCCGGCGGCTTGCCTCCTTGGTGAGCTTGCCGAAGGTGCTCGGTCGCAGGTCGGGGAACAGCAGTTCGCTTCGAGCCTTACGAAGCGCCCCGACGTATTTTCCAAAACCAAGCTTCAGAACGTGTTCATGGATCGGTATGATCCGGCGCGATCCCGTCGTCTTGACGCTCTTGTCGGGAAGATCGTTGTGCGTTGTCGCATCCATCATGTCGTCGATATCGATGTACATGATCTCGCCGTCGAGCCTGACGTCCTGGACACGTGCCTGGCCTACCTCCTCGAGACGTGCCCCGGAGGTCAGTCCGAGCAGGAAGAGCCAATACATCGTCACGTCGCTTACACTCGTCCGTCGATGGAGCAGCTTGTCCGGCCTCAGAAAGAGATCGGACGAGAATAGCTGGGCCAGTTCCCCAGGCATGAAGCTGCGTCGGCCGCGCGCGACGCGACTGTAGCCGGTGATCCGTACGCCCGTGCCGACATTCTGCGAGATCCATCGCTGCTGATGGGCGAAGCCCAGCAGCGCCTGGATCGAACCGACGCGCTTCTTCAGCGTCGGCGGACTGACGCGGGGCGTGTCGCTGCCCTCGTGTCGGGCGAGGCGTTCGCTGAACGGCAGCGAGCGATCGGCGCGTGGCATCGTCGCCGGCAACTTTCTTGCCTCGTCGCGGTAGTCCATCAGCATGTCCGAGGTAAATGCCTCGACTGGGATGTCCCCGACATAGTCGATAAGATCCTCGGTGGAGCGGTCGACTTCCACGTAGGACTGCGGTCGCGGATCCTTCTCGTCCTTCCACAGCTTCAGCAGTTCTCGAAAGCGCAAGTCGGGTCGCAGGCGCGGCTTCGCTGTCAGGCGCCGGGGCGCGTCGACGTCGGAATGCAGTCGATCGTTGTCTTCGCGCACGCGTGCGTTCCACGCCTGCATGATGAGGAGATCGTTGGCGGGGATCCGCGCGACGGCCGGATCCTGATCACCGACTTCATCGAGGATCGTCCGGCTGGCCTTCAGCCACTCCGATGGGGGCGTCTGCTTAACGATCGTCAGCCAGCCGTCGCCAGGGAGCGGCTGGCCACGCTTCTTGATCAGCTGCTCCGGACTGTCGTCCATCGGCATCGTCGCGCCCGGAAACTCGACGCGAAGAATGGAACGGGCTGCCTCCTCGAGCCAATAGACGAGCCCCAGCGTCGGCCAACGACCCCATCCATGCTGCGGCCGTCTGCTGCGGATGAATTCGTCGACGATCGCATTGGCACGCTCCGGCGAAATCTCGTCGGAAACCTTCCGCTCGGCAATGCGCGCTTCGGCGGCGGCCATCTCATGTTCAAGATCGGCATGTGCGAGGACGAAGAGCCGCTTCGCCTCCGCCGGGTCGCGGGTCTTCAGCGACCGGCGGACCTGACGCTTCCCCATCTCGACGCGCAGGTGCGGCGGCAGCTCCTTGTAGAGATAGTAGATGCCGGTCTGCGGGTGTTTCCAGGGCGTGATCATCTGCACCATGCGTTCTATACCTCTTCGCTATACTTGCGAACGGTGAAGCTGGCGTAAATCCTGGGTTTTTGCGGTTCTAAGCGAACCTGGTGACCCCTACGAGAATCGAACTCGTGTTTTCGCCGTGAGAGGGCGACGTCCTAACCGCTAGACGAAGGGGCCGCTTGCGGGGAGGGGCGCTCCTACGCCGCGCGTCCGGCCGCGTCAAGCCGCTCGGCGGACGTTTCGCGGCGGGCCGGTCGTTCATCGCTGCGAAACCTTTTGCCGGCTGCGGGATTGAAGCGACAAACCCTTTGCATAAAGGCATTCGTCATGGCCAAGGCCGTTCCACTGATCCTGTCGCTGATCCCGCTTGCCGCCGTCATCGGGACATGCGTCGCTTGTCCGTGACATTCGGCGCGTTATTCCGGTTTCGCCATGACCACCAAAAACAAAAGGCCGCCGGATCGCTCCGGCGGCCTTTGTCTGTTCGTCGAGGCGAGGGGATCAGCCCTGCGCTTCTTCCGTCGCGTCGTCGCGGGCGATCTCGCCCGGTTCGGCGTTTGGATCATAGTCTTCGGTGAAGCCGGCATCGTCACGCTCGAACATCGAGGCCATGACGTCGACGCCCTGCGCCTGCATCTCGGCTTCTTCCGGCGAACGGGCGACGTTCACCTTGACGATCGTGGTGACTTCCGGGTGCAGCGCAACCTTCACGTCGTACAGGCCGATCGCCTTGATCGGGCGGTCGAGCACGATCTGCGACTTGTCGACCTTGTGGCCGTCGGCGACGAGCGCCTCGACCAGATCGCGAACCGCGACCGAACCATAGAGCTGGCCGGTGTTCGACGACTGACGGATCAGCGTGACCGAAACGCCTTCCAGCGTCTTGGCTTCGGCTTCGGCGTCGGTGCGACGGGCGGCGTTCTCGGCGACGATCCGCTCGCGGTTCGCCTCGAACACCTTCTTGTTGGCTTCGTTGGCGCGCAGCGCCTTCTTGCGCGGCAGCAGGAAGTTACGGGCAAAGCCGTCCTTTACCTTCACCACGTCGCCGATGGCGCCGAGCTTCTCGACGCGTTCCAGCAGAATGACGTCCATGTCGGGCGCTCCTTACTTAACGATGTAGGGCAGCAGGCCCAGATGGCGGGCGCGCTTGATGGCCTGGGCCAGTTCGCGCTGCTTCTTGGCGCTCACCGAGGTGATGCGCGACGGGACGATCTTGCCGCGTTCGGACACGAAGCCCTGCAGCAGACGAACATCCTTATAGTCGATCCGGGGAGCGTCCTTGGCGGAGAAGGGGCAGCTCTTGCGGCGGCGGAAAAACGGACGTGCCATGGGTGCTGCTCCTTACGCTTCGACTTCGGCCGACGGCTCGCGCTCACGGCGCGGACCACGGTCGTCACGGTCACGGCCACCACGACGGTCACCACGCTCCGAACGCTCGCTCTTGCGCATCATCACGGTGGGACCTTCCTCATGCGCGTCAACCTTGACGGTCATGAAGCGGATCACGTCTTCGTTGATCTGCGTCTGGCGCTCCAGCTCGGCCACGACGTCGCCCGGCGCGTCGATCTCGAGCATGACGTAATGCGCCTTGCGGTTCTTCGCGATGCGATAGGCGAGGCTGCGCAGGCCCCAGGTCTCGGTCTTGACGACCTTGCCGTTCATGTCCTGAACGATCTTGGTGGCGGTTTCCGCCAGCGCGTCCACCTGCGCCTGTGCCAGATCCTGGCGCGCAAGGAACACGTGCTCGTAGAGAGCCATGTGTCTTTCTCGTCTGTTGGCCGATCGCTGACGCCGCGCCAATCGCGAACGCCCCTCCGGCTGTCGTCTTCAAATGCAGTCCGGGGCGGCAGGACATGCCCGCCACCCCGGATGCGCTCCCCTTACCCGAATCGGGCGCAAAAGCAAGGTCAGTTGAAGATCGCGCCGCCGATGACCGCGCCGATCAGGCCGCTGGCGATCGACACCAGCACCGCATCATTTCCCGACCGCACCCACTGATAGCCGCGCGGGGGCGCATAGACGCCGCGCTGGCGATAGTTGCGATAGTCGACGACGCGGTAATTGGCGGCGCGGTTGCGATCGAACTTCTGTCCGCGCTGCCACCGGGCGTTGCCGGCCTGCTGCTGGCGGACGACGGTCCTGGTGACCTTCTGGCCCCGCCCGTCCTTCTGGACGACGACGGTCCGGCCCGGCTTCTCCTTGATGACGGTACGGCTCTGCGCCGACGCAGTCATCGGGGTCGCGAGCAGCGAGGCGGTCATCGCGGCGAGGATCAGCTTCTTCATCTGTGATCTCCTTGTGATCGGTTGCTGGAGCCAAGATGGCGATCGGCTGTAACAGGCGTTTGTCAGCCGCGCGGCGAAATGGTCGCAGCATGTCGCCATGCGCCCCCTTGCGTTCAGCTTGGCCATGCGACTACCCCGCCCGGCTTGGATTTGCAGGAGACGTCGGCGATGCGCGCATTCATCTTTCCGGGGCAGGGGAGCCAGTCGGTCGGCATGGGCGCCGCGCTTGCCGCCGCCAGCCCCCATGCCCGCGAGGTATTCCAGGAAGTCGACGAGGCGCTGGGCCAGCATCTCTTCCGTCTGATGGCCGATGGTCCCGATGCGGACCTGCTGCTGACCGAAAATGCGCAGCCTGCGATCATGGCCAATGCCATCGCGACGCTGCGCGTGCTGGAGCGCGAAGGCGGCATCCGGCTCGCCGACAAGGCGGATTTCGTCGCGGGTCATTCGCTGGGGGAATATACCGCGCTATGCGCCGCCGGCGCGCTCGACCTGTCGACCACGGCCCGGCTGCTCAAGCTGCGCGGACAGGCGATGCAGGCGGCGGTCCCGGTGGGCGAGGGCGCCATGGCGGCGCTGCTCGGTGCCGACCTCGCCAAGGCGCAGGCACTGGCCGAGGCGGCGGCCGAAGGCGATGTCTGTACCGTCGCCAACGACAATGATCCGTCGCAGGTCGTCATCTCGGGCGCGAAGGCGGCGATCGACCGTGCCGTGCCGCTGGCGAAGGAAATGGGCATCAAGCGCGCGGTCGTGCTGCCGGTGTCGGCGCCGTTCCATTGCCCGATGATGCAGCCGGCGGCCGATGCGATGGCGGCGGCGCTGGCCGATGTCGCTCTGTCTTCGCCGGTCGTGCCGGTCTATGCCAATGTCACCGCCGCGCCGGCCGCCGATCCGGAAGCGATCCGCACGCTGCTGGTCGAACAGGTGACCGGCATGGTGCGCTGGAGGGAATCGGTGCTGGCGATGCAGGATGCCGGTGTCGGCGACTTCGTCGAACTGGGCGGCAAGGTGCTGGGCGCGATGGTCAAGCGCATCGCCCCGGACGCGACCGCAACTAGCGTGGTGACGATGGCCGATATCGAGGCGCTCGTGGGGCGGTTGTAAGAACGGTGTAGCGCGCAAAGGCGCAAAGGATGCAAAGGGACTGTGGATGTCGGATGTTGACCGGATCAGTCGCGATGTCATTGATCTGGCCATCCGCATCCACCGTCAGCTTGGTCCGGGACTATTGGAAAGCGTGTACGAGACGGTGCTTGCAGCGAAGCTCCGTGAACGCGGTTATGACGTGCAACGGCAATATCCGGTCGATTTCGAATTTGAAGGGACGCACTTTGATGCCGCGTTCCGGCTGGACCTCCTGATCGATGGACAGTTCATCGTGGAGATGAAATCGACGGAGCAACTCTCCCGGGTTCATGCGAAGCAGCTTCTGACGTATCTGCGGCTGACGAAGCAGCCAGTCGGTCTGCTGATCAACTTTGGCGGAGAGACGCTGAAGGAAGGGGTGCGGCGGTTGGTCAACAGCTATGACCCCTCTGCCTCCTTTGCGCCTTTGCGCGAAATATAATCAAGGGAAGATAAGATGTTCGACCTCACGGGAATGACCGCCCTCGTAACCGGCGCCAGCGGCGGGCTCGGTTCCGCGATTGCCAGGGGCCTCGCCGCACAGGGTGCGCGGCTTGCGCTGTCCGGCTCCAATGCCGCCAAGCTGGAGGCGTTCGCCACCGAACTGGGCGGCGACCATGTGCCGCTCGTGTGCGACCTGTCCGACGGTGCGGCGGTCGACGGGCTGGTGCCGCAGGCGGTGGCCGCGCTCGGCAAGCTCGACATCCTCGTCAACAATGCCGGCGTCACCCGCGACAATCTGGCGATGCGGATGAAGGACGACGAATGGGACCAGGTGATCCGCGTCAACCTCGAGGCGGCGTTCCGCCTGTGCCGCGCCGCTGCCAAGCCGATGATGAAGGCGCGCTTCGGTCGCATCGTCTCGATCACCTCGGTCGTCGGCCAGACCGGTAATCCGGGGCAGGCGAACTATGCCGCGTCGAAGGCGGGCCTTGTCGGCATGTCGAAGGCGATGGCCGCCGAACTCGCCAGCCGCGGCATCACCGTCAACTGCGTCGCGCCGGGCTTCATGGCGTCGGCGATGACCGATGTGCTGCCCGAGGCGCAGAAAACCGCCCTGCTGGGCAAGATTCCGGCCGGGGCGTTGGGCACGGGCGGTGACGTCGCCGCGGCGGTCGCCTATCTCGCCAGTCGCGAGGCCGGCTATGTCACCGGCCAGACGATCCATGTGAATGGCGGGATGGCGATGATATGAGCGTAGTGCTGATGGCGGCGATGCTGGCGACAGGCGATGCGAACGTCGTACGCTGCGTCGCGACCAAGATGCCCAAGGCCGATATGGCCCGCTTGCAACAGGGCATGATCGTCGGCGTGCTGGAGGGCAAGAAGCCGGCGCCCGCGACCGAGGCGCTGGTCCGGAAGGCGCGCGCCCATGCCGCCGCCTGCCAGCCCGGTACCGGCAAGGCCGATGCCCGCGCGGGCGAGATCGTCGTCACCAGCATCGCGGTCGAGGCGCTGGCGTCGGGGCTGACCGCCAAGGGTGTCGATCCGATCGCGGTCAATGGCCGGTTGAGCCAGACGCCGCCTGCCGTATTGAACGCCTTTCTGGCGCGCAAGCAGACGGCGCAGGTTGATGCCTTCATGAGCGGCATGATGACCCTGGCGGGCGCGCAAAAGGGCGATACGCGGGTGCAGCGGTTGATGGGCGGCTATGCGTATAACGCCGCGACGCTGGCCCGCCTGTTCGCTGCAAAGGCTTGAGCGGCGGACTTGCGCCGAGGCCGGACGCGCTTTAGGGGCGTTCAGGTACGATACACCCCGGACGTGAAGAGGGAATGAATATGAGCGAGACTGCCGAACGCGTGAAGAAGATCGTCGTCGAGCATCTCGGCGTCGAAGCGGAAAAGGTTACCGAAGACGCGAGCTTCATCGATGATCTGGGCGCCGACAGCCTCGACATCGTCGAGCTGGTGATGGCGTTCGAGGAAGAATTCGGCGTCGAAATCCCCGACGATGCCGCCGAGAAGATCACGACCGTCAAGGACGCGATCACCTATATCGACGAGCATAAGGGCTGATCCGGCGGGGGCGCGCTGTCGCGTCCCGCCATCTGCCGAGACCATCGCGGCCCCCCGTCCCGGCGAAAAGCCATGGGCGGGGGGTCGTTCGTTAAGTATCTGAACGGAGAGTAATGCCATGCGCCGCGTAGTCGTGACCGGCCTCGGCCTCGTGACCCCGCTGGGTGCCGAGGTGGAAACCGCGTGGAAGAACCTGATCGCCGGCAAGTCGGGCGCGGGGCCGATCACGCATTTCGATGCGTCGAACCAGAAATGCCGGATCGCGTGCGAGGTGAAGCCGGCCGACCACGAATATGGCTTCGATCCGAACAAGCGCGTCGATCACAAGATTCAGCGGCAGGTCGATCCGTTCATCGTCTATGGCATCGACGCCGCCGGACAGGCGCTCGAAGACGCCGGCCTGACCGATATGGACGAAGCGACGAAGCTGCGTGCCGGTGTCTCGATCGGATCGGGGATCGGCGGTCTGCCGGGTATCGAGATCGAATCGGTCAATCTGCACGAACGTGGTCCGGGACGGGTCAGCCCGCATTTCGTCCATGGCCGGCTGATCAACCTCATCAGCGGCCAGGTGTCGATCAAATATGGCCTGATGGGACCGAACCATGCGGTCGTCACCGCCTGCTCGACCGGCGCGCATTCGATCGGCGACGCGGCGCGGATGATCCGCGACGACGATGCCGACATCATGCTGGCGGGCGGTGCGGAAAGCACGGTGAACCCGCTGGGTGTTGCCGGCTTTGCGCAGGCGCGCGCCCTCAACATGAGCATGAACGATCGCCCGACCGAGGCGAGCCGCCCCTATGACAAGGATCGCGACGGCTTCGTGATGGGCGAGGGTGCGGGCGTCGTCGTGCTCGAGGAATATGAGCACGCCAAGGCGCGCGGCGCGAAAATCTATGCCGAGGTCGTCGGCTATGGCCTGTCAGGCGATGCCTATCACGTCACCGCGCCGCACCCGGAGGGCAAGGGCGCGGAGAACGCGATGCGCATGGCGCTGCGCAAGGCCGGCATGGAGCCGTCGGACATCGACTATATCAACGCCCACGGTACCTCGACCATGGCGGACACGATCGAACTGGCTGCGGCCAAGCGCGTGTTCGGCGACGACCTGTCCGGTGCATCGATGTCGAGCACCAAGTCGGCGATCGGCCATCTGCTGGGTGGCGCGGGGGCGGTGGAGAGCATCTTCTGCATCCTCGCGCTACGCGACCAGATCGTTCCGCCGACGCTGAACCTCGACAATCCGGACGAGGGCACCGAAGGCGTCGATCTGGTGCCGCATGTCGCCAAGAAGCGGCAGGTGCGCGCGGTGCTGAACAATTCGTTCGGCTTTGGCGGCACCAACGCCTCGCTGGTGATGAAGGCGATCTGATCCCATGCGCCGGATCGGTTGCGTCGGCTTGGTCGTCGGACTGCTCGCCATCGGCGCGTTGTTCCTCGTCATCCAGAGCTGGGGCGGGGCCGGTCCGGCGGAGCGGACGCTGACGGTGACCGTGCCGCAGGGCGCCAGCCTCGCCTCGGCGGCGGAGAAGCTGGAGGAGGCGGGTGCGATCCGGTCGGCCGGTCGTTTCCGCCTGCTCGCCCGCTTCCTCGGCAGCGACGAACCGATCCGTGCCGGCGAGTATCGCATCCCGAAGGGATTGAGCCAGGCGGACGTGTTGAAGCTGTTGCAGGGTGGCAAGACGCTGCAACGCTTTGTGATGGTGCCCGAAGGCTGGCCGTCGGTGCTGGTGCAGGAAGCGGTGGCGAAGGCGCCGCAGATGGCCGGGACCGCTCCGCTGCCGGCCGAGGGTAGCATCCTCCCCGACAGCTATAGCTATGAGCGTGACGGCGACCGCGCCGCTCTGGTCGAGTGGATGCAGGGTGCGATGGATCGCTACCTTGCCGAGGCGTGGAAGAAGCGCAAGCCGACGACGGTGGTGAAGTCGCCGCGTGAGGCGATCATTCTCGCCTCGATCGTCGAGAAGGAAACCGGCAAGCCGTCCGAACGACGGATGGTCGCTGCCGTCTACTCGAACCGGCTACGGGTCGGCATGCGGTTACAGGCCGATCCGACCGTCATCTATCCGATCACCAAGGGCAAGCCGCTTGGCCGGCGCATCCGCCGTTCGGAGTTGCAGTCGAAGAACGGCTACAACACCTATGCCTCGGCCGGCCTGCCGATCGGGCCGATCGCCAATCCGGGGCGCGCGTCGATCGACGCGGTGCTCGATCCGGCGGAGACGAAGGCGCTGTATTTCGTCGCGGACGGCAGCGGTGGGCATGTGTTTGCCGACACGCTGGCCGAGCATAACGCCAATGTGAAGAAGTGGTACGAAATCCGCCGCGCAAGAGGCGAGATGTAAGTCCCCGTTAAATCCTCCCCGCTCCGCGGGGAGGGGAACCATCCGAAGGATGGTGGAGGGGGATGGCGGCACACGCAACGGCAGTGATTGCGGACACCCCCCTCCACCATGCTGCGCATGGTCCCCCTCCCGCGGAGCGGGGAGGAGTTTTCGTTCAGCCCTTCAAACCCGCCGCTGCGTGCGCCCGCGTCTCGGTCTCGGCATGGGTCGCGCCGACGATCCAGCTGCCGCCGACGCACAGTACCGGATCGAACGCCAGCCATTCGGGCGCGGTCGCTTCGGTAATACCACCGGTCGGGCAAAATTTTGCCTGATAGAAGGGCGCCGCCAGCGCCTTCAGCGCCTTCAGCCCGCCCGATGCTTCAGCCGGGAAGAATTTGAAATGCGTCAGACCGAGATCGAGGCCGCGCATGATGTCGCCGGCATTGGCGATGCCAGGAAGGAACGGTACGCGGCTGTCGATGATCGGCCGTGCGATCGTTTCGGTCAGGCCGGGCGAGACGATGAACTCCGACCCGGCGTCCATCGCTTCCTTGAACTGCTGCGCGTTGACGACGGTGCCGGCACCGACGATCGCGCCGTCGACCTTCTTCATCTCGGCGATCGCTTCGAGCGCGGCGGGGGTGCGCAGCGTCACTTCGAGCACGCGCAGGCCGCCCTTGACCAGCGCCTCGGCCATCGGCCGCGCCTCGGCAGCGTCGTGAATGACCAGGACCGGGATGACCGGGCTGGTCTGCATGATATCGGCGATGGTGACGGTCATCGTGCGTGCTCCTGCGCAAAGGCGGCGGCGGCCCCGAACAGGCCGGGCTGGGGATGGGTGATAAGCTTGACGGAGACGCCCGCCATCAGCTGCTGAAAGCGGCCCTTCGCAGTGAAGCGCGTACCGAAGCCCGACTCAAGCAGGTGATCCTTGAGCCGCAGGCCGAGGCCGCCGGCGATCACCACCGCCTTCGCCCCCTGCGCCAGCGCGAGGTCGCCCGCGACCGCGCCGAGCGTCAGGCAGAAACGATCGAGCGCGGCGACAGCGATGCTGTCGGTGCCGTCGAGCGCCGCCGCCCAGATCGCCTTGTCGTCGCCATGCGGCATCGGCGCGCCCTCGATCTCGGCCAGCGTCTCGTACCACGCGACGATCGACGGGCCGGCACAGGCGCGTTCGTTGGAGCCGCGACCATGCGCCTTGCGCAGCCGCTTGAGCAGCGCGTCCTCGATCCCGTCGAGCGGCGCGAAATCCTGATGCCCGCCTTCGGTTTCGAGGACGTGATATCGTTCCTCGGTCCGCAACAACTGCGCGACGCCGAGACCGGTGCCGGGGCCGCAGATCGTCGTCACGCCCCGTGTCGGCAACGGACCTTCGGGACCGCACAGGTGGATGAAGTCCGCTTCGGCGACCTGTGCCACGGCATGGCCCACCGCTCCGAAATCGTTGATGATCGTCCAGGTTTCGACGCCCAGCCGTTCCTGCATCAGCGGCGGACGGATGATCCACGGATTGTTGGTGAATTTGATGAGCGTGTCGTTGACCGGCGAAGCGACCGCGAGGCTGGCCGCCTTGGGCAGCGGGCGACCGAGATCACGTTCGAACGCACGCCAGGCGAGCTGCAGGCTGCCATGTTCGGCGACCTTCTGCGTGATCGGCTCGCCCAGATGGACGACGCGACCGTCCTCGACCTCGGCGATCGCGAAGCGGGCGTGCGTGCCGCCGATATCTACCGCAACGACTTCCATGACCTCTCCCTTTACCCCTTTTGCGTATCTCCGCGAAGGCGGGGATCCAGAGTTACGTAGGTCGACGCTTGTACCTCTGGACCCCCGCCTGCGCGGGGGTACGATTGCATTCGTTAGGCGATTACAGCCCCGCCGCTGCCAGCATCGCCGATGCTCCGGCTTCGGCCTCGCTCGCCCCCTGCCGCATCATCGCGAAAATCTCGCGACCGGTGCCATCGGCCTCTGGCGGTACCGGCGCGTGTTCGCGCGCCGCCCATTCGTCCGCCGGGACCAACGCCTCAAGCGTATTCGCATCGGCATCGAGCCGGACGATGTCCCCATCACGCAGCTTGCCGATCGGACCGCCGCCCAGTGCTTCCGGCGACAGATGGATCGCCGCCGGAACCTTGCCCGACGCACCCGACATGCGGCCATCGGTGACCAGCGCGACACGGTAGCCGCGATTTTGAAGCACGCCGAGCGGCGGGGTCAGCTTGTGGAGTTCAGGCATGCCGTTGGCGCGCGGCCCCTGGTGGCGAACCACGACGACGACGTCGCGGTCGAGCTCGCCGGCCTTGAACGCCGCCTGCACCGACGCCTGATCGCTGAAGACGCGGCAGGGCGCCTCAATCACCCAGCGATCGCGATCGACTGCCGACACCTTGATGCAGGCCCGGCCGATATTGCCCTGCAGGATGCGGAAGCCGCCCTCTTCGTTGAACGGATTGGCGACGGTGCGAACGATGGTGTCGTCGCCGCTGACCGGGCCATGTTCCTTCCAGACGAGCTGGTCGTTCTCGATCGTCGACTTGCGGCCATAGGCGGCCATGCCGTCCTTCGCGATCGTCATCACGTCGCCGTGCATCAAACCGCCGTTCAGCAATTCGCGAATGACGAACGACGGACCGCCGGCATCCTCGAACCCGTTCACATCGGCCGATCCGTTCGGATAGACGCGCGTCAGCAGCGGCACGGCCTGGCTCAACCGGTTGAAATCCTCCCAGTCGATGATGATCCCGGCCGAACGCGCGATGGCGGGCAGGTGGATCAGGTGGTTGGTCGAACCGCCGGTAGCGAGCAGCACGATCGCCGCATTCACGATCGCCTTCTCATCGACCACGCGGCCGATCGGACGGTAATCGTCACCGTCCCAGCCGATCTCCGCCAGCCGATGGACCGCATGGCGGGTCAGTTCCTGGCGCAGCTTCGTCCCCGGATTGGCGAAGGCGGCGTCGGGAACGTGCAGCCCCATCGCCTCCATCATCATCTGGTTCGAATTTGCGGTGCCATAGAAGGTGCAGGTACCCTTGCCATGATAGGCGGCGATCTCGGCGTCGAGCAGTTCCTCGCGCCCGACCTTACCCTCGGCATAGGCTTCGCGAACCGCCGCCTTCTGCTTGTTGGGGATGCCCGACCGCATCGGGCCGCCGGGGATCAGCACCATCGGCAGATGGCCGAAGCGCAGCGCGCCCATCAGCAGCCCCGGCACGATCTTGTCGCAGATGCCGAGCAGCGCCGCGCCCTCGAACGTGCCGTGGCTCAACGATACCGCCGTCGACAATGCGATGGTGTCGCGGCTGAACAGCGACAATTCCATGCCCGGAAAGCCCTGCGTCACACCATCGCACATTGCCGGCACGCCGCCCGCAACCTGCGCCGTCACGCCCGCCTCGCGCGCCCAGATCTTCATCTGTTCGGGATAGCGGTAATAGGTCGCATGCGCCGACAGCATGTCGTTATAGGCGGTGACGATGCCGATGTTCATGCGGTTGGCCGGCCGCATCGCATCGCGATCCTCGTCGGTGCCGGCATAGGCATGGGCGAGGTTCGCACAGCCGAGCATCGGCCGATCGACGCCACTTTCGCGCTCCCGATCGATCAGCGCGAGATAGGCGGCACGTTTGTCGCGCGACGCTTCGATGATGCGGTCGGTAACGGCGGCGATCGTGGCGTTGAGGGCCATCAGCGGCTCCAGTGGATATCGACGGGAAGTTCGACTTCGGCCAGCACGCGGCCGATCGGATAGGTGGAGGATGCGCCCTGATCGACAGCGCGTTCAAGCACCGATTTCTTTTCGTCCCCGGTGATGGCGATCATCAGCGCGCGCGCCGAAGCGATCGCGGCATGGCTGAGCGTCACGCGGGCAACGGGTGCCTCGGGCGGCAGCGGGTCGGGCATGACGCCCAGCGCGCGGCGCTCCTTGGGACCGGTCAGCGCCTCGGCCAGATCGGGGCCGGGAAAGATCGACGCGGTATGGCCATCGGCCCCCATGCCGAGCAAGCACAGGTCGAGCGGCCAGTGCAGATCCTGCAACCGCGCGTCGGCGGCGCGGCCCGCGGCCTTATAGTCCGCCGCCTTTTCGGCGGTCAGCGGGATCACCCGCGCGCCCTTGGGCAGGAACACCTTGGCGAGGCCGGTGACGTTCGACATCGCGTCGCCCATCGGGACGATGCGGTCGTCGGTCGGGACGATCGTCACCCGCTTCCAGTCGAGCTTGGCCTTGATCAGTCGCTCATAGATCGGGGCGGGGGTGCGACCGCCCGCCAGCGCGATCACCGCCGCACCGCGCGCATCGATCGCCGATTCGATGATGAACTGGATATCGCCGGCCAGTGCTTCGGCGAATTCGGCGGGCTCGTCATATTCCCACCATTCGATCTCGGTCATGTTCACTCCAAAATTACGTAGCTGCCGTTCGCCCTGAGTAGCCATTGAGCTTGTCGAAATGGCGTATCGAAGGGCGGTGGCCGGTGCTTCGATACGGGCGTTCGACTGCGCTCAGTCCCTACTCAGCACGAACGGGCAGGAAGGGGTCTTGGGTCCGCGAAAGCTCACTCGTTCCACGTCACCCCGTCGCGTTCGGTCAGCGCGACGCTGGCATTCGGTCCCCAGCTACCTGAGGGATAGCCCTTGGGACTGGTCGCATTCGCCTTCCACCCGTCGCGGATCGCGTCGATCCATTGCCATTGCGCCTCGACCTCATCGCGGCGGACGAACAGCGTCGGATCGCCCTCGATCAGGTCGAGCAGCAACCGCTCATAGGCGATGCGGCGCCGGGTGCCGGCAAAGGCGGTGGTCAGCGACAGGTCGAGCGGCACTTCGCGCAGGCGCACGCCGTCGCGGTCGAGGCCCGGTTCCTTGGCCATGACCAGCAGGCGGACATATTCCTCGGGCTGCAGGCGGATGACCAGCGTATTGGGCTGCAACCGCCCGCCGCGATCGGCGAAGATCGAATGCGGTACCGGCTTGAACTGGATCGAGATTTCCGAATGGCGATCCTGCATCCGCTTGCCGGTGCGCAGATAGAAGGGCACGCCCTGCCAACGCCAATTGTCGATATGCGCCTTCACCGCGACGAAGGTTTCGGTGTCCGAATCCTTGCCCAGTTCCTCGTCATAGCCGCGGACGATCTCGCCCTTGACCGCGCCGGCGTCGTACTGACCGGTGACGGTGTGGCTATTGACCTCGGCCGGGCCGATCGGACGGAGCGAACGCAGCACCTTGACCTTCTCGTCGCGGATCGAGGTGCCGTCGAACTTGGCGGGCGGCTCCATCGCGATCAACGCCATCAATTGCAGGACGTGGTTCTGCACCATGTCGCGCAGCGCGCCGACCTCGTCATAATAGCCGGCGCGTCCTTCGAGCCCGACCGTTTCCGAAATCGTGATCTGGACATGGTCGATGCCGCGCGCATTCCACACCGGTTCGAACATCGCATTGCCGAACCGCAGCGCGAGGATGTTCTGGACGGTTTCCTTGCCCAGATAATGGTCGATGCGGAAGGTCCGCTCCTCGGGAAAGGCGGCCGCGACGAGGTCGTTGATCTCGCGGCTCGATTCGAGGTCCTTGCCGAGCGGCTTCTCGAGGCTAATGCGGACGTTCGGACCGGCGAGGCCGGCGCTCTTCAACCCGGTGATGGTCGGGCCGAACAGCCACGGCGCGGTCGACAGGAAGATGGCGAGGCCGCCCGAAATGTCGCCAAGCTTCGTGGCGAGGTCGGCAAAGCCTTCGACGTTCGACGCGTCGAGCGGCTGGTAATGAAGCAGCGCGAGGAAGCCGTCGATCGCGACCTCGTCCTTGCGATCGTCGGGCAGGAACTGGTCGAGCGCGTGTTTGGCGAACGCGCGGAACCCTTCGTCGTCATGCTCGTGCCGCGCGGTGCCGGTGATCGTCAGCCCCTCGGGCAGCAGACCATCGGCATGGAGGCCGTAGAGCGAGGGGAGCAGCATCCGTTGCGACAAATCCCCGGTCGCGCCGAACAACAGCAGCTTCGCTACCGCTTGCCTCGTCATGCGTGCTCCTATCTTCAAACTCGGTCGTGCGCGCTCCTAGCAGCCTATTTCGCAAACGCGAAGGCAGCATAGGTATGTGATGCGAACGATTGCAGGATTATCAGAATATTACAAACCGGCCGTTCTTATAGCGTCAGTCCCGCCGTCTGGTCGAACCCGGCCATCAGGTTGAAATTCTGCACCGCCGCTCCGGCCGCGCCCTTGCCCAGATTGTCGAGCGTCGCGACCAGTCGCGCCTGACCCGTCTCCATATTGCCGAACACGCGCAGCGACAGGCGGTCGGTACCGGCATCGGCTTCGATCGGGATCGCGCTGTCGTCGCCGTCGAGTACGCGCACCACCGGCGATTCGCGATAGGCCTCGCGCAGCGTCTGTTCGATCGCCGACAGGCTGGGGCGGCGGTGAAAGGCGAACAGCGGCAACGGCACCTCGACCACCATGCCCCGATAGGCGCGGGCGACCGAAGGCTGGAACAGCGGCGGATGGGCGAGGCGAGCGTGGCGCTGCATTTCCGGCACATGCTTGTGCGCGAGCGACAGGCCGTAGCCGAGCCACGCTGTATCGGTCTCGCCATTCTCGAACGCGGCGATCATCGCCTTGCCGCCGCCCGAATAGCCCGAGACGGCGTTGACGCTGACCGGCCATTCGTGCGGGATCAACCCGGCGCGGACCAGCGGCCGGACCAGCGCGAGGAAGCCGGTCGGATAGCAGCCGGGGTTCGACACCCGCATCGCCGTCGCGATCGCGCCGGGCTGCGCCGGCTCTAGTTCGGCCATGCCATAGGTCCAGCCATCAGCGACGCGGTGCGCGGTCGAGGCGTCGATCACGCGGGTCCGGTCGTTGTCGATCAGCGACACCGCTTCGCGAGCCGCGTCGTCGGGCAGGCAGAGGATGACGAAATCGGCATCGTTCAGCGCCTCGCGCCGTGCCGTCGCGTCCTTGCGCCGGGCATCGTCAAGGGTGATGAAGTCGATCTCGGTCCGGCCCGACAGCCGGTCGGCGATTTCGAGTCCGGTGGTGCCGGCGGCACCGTCGATAAACACGCGAACGGTCATGCGGGGCGCCTCCGGGCGCGAATGGGGCCGAACCGGTCGAGCGCGGCGACGGGTTCGCACCGCACGACGTCGTCGGCATGGATGGCGGTATCGCTATCGACCAGCATTGCGACATGGTCGTTAAAGTAGATCAAATCGCCGCGTCGCAGCGGATCGCCGACGACCAGCGGCGTGCCGATCGTCTCGGCCTGCAGGTCGAGGAAACGGGGCGGGGGCGACCCGGCCAGTGACAAGGCGAGAAAGATCAGACCGGCGGCATCGACACCCTCGGCGGACCGGCCTCCGGGGACGGTCGGCACGCCCTGCAACCGGGTCGCGTAGACGAGCGGATCGCCGGGATCGTCGCTGAGCGGCAGGAGCGTCGCGCGCAGGACATACCCGCCGTCGATCTCCGCCCATTCGTCATTCGCCGGCACCGCCGCGACGCGGCAGCCCATCGGCAGCGACAGGGGCAGGGGGCGGTCGAGCGACCGATCGGCATGCAGAACCGCTTCGGCAGCCACGACGACATGCGTCGCGTCATATGCCTCGACCAACATATCACGCGGCACGAAGCCGACGCTGCCGTCGATCGGCGAGCGGCCCCAGCCATGGGTCGAGGTGAATTCCAGCACATCGAACGGTTCGCCGGCAAGCGCCTGCGACACGACGATGCCCTCGGGCGCATCGAGGATCGCCGTCGTAAGACCGACGCTGCGACGGGCGGGAACGGCATAATGCGGCGCGAACACCCGGTCGGCGAGGCGAATATCGGCCAGATCGCGACGGACCGCGTCGATCCGGGAATCGAGCGCGACCGACCGTCCGCTCAGGGCAAAGCGGTTACGCGCTGGCGCGTCGTTGGAAGTCGCCGACGCCGTCGCCGCCCATGAACTGCCCGAACTCTGCAAGAAAATTGGCCCCTTCGCTGGTCTGCGCGACGAAGATGTTGCGCTTGTCGGCATCGTCGCGTTGGCGGCGGAGATAGCCGAGCGTACCCAAACGATTCAAGGCGCGCGTTACGACCGGCTTCGATACGTTCAGCGCACGCGCTAAGCCGCGGACGGTATGAGGGCCGGGTTGCAGATAGACGATCATCATCAGCGCCATCTGGCGATTGGTCAGGTCCGGCTCGCCCGAGCGTACATAGTCGACCAGGCCGTCCATCCATTTTTTCAAGGGGATCGTGGGGAACATCGCAGCAACCTAACGTCGATACAGGCCGTGAGGCGGGGTCGAAAGATGAACGTCGCAATTGCGCGCTTGGTTTCCCGGTCGATACGATAATGTTACGGATTGATCGGTGGCGCTCGGTTGATTGGCGCGGCAGCCTCGCCTATGTGCCGCGCTTCGAACTCGCACTCCTTTCTTTCGGAAATGTTCCCCGACCATGTTCACCTTCCTGCTCGTCGTCCATGCGATCATCGCCGCGCTGCTCGTGACGGTGATCCTCATGCAGAAGTCGGAAGGCGGCGGGCTGACCACCGGCGGTAGCCCGTCGGGGCTGATGTCGGCGCGGGGAGCGGCCGATTTCCTGACGCGGGCGACCGCGATCCTCGCCGGGCTGTTCATCGCGATGAGCATCGCGCTGGCGGTGATCGCGGCGAATCGGGGGGCGAACTCGATCGATACCTCGCTGGCGCGGCCGACGACTCCGCCGCCCGCCGCCAGCGCGCCGGTCAATCCGGCCGCCGATCCGATCGGCAATCTGACGGGTGCCGACAACGGCGCGGTCCCGCTGGCCCGCTAAACCCACTTTCATCAACCGGTCCGTCGTATTTCGCGGGCGTGGGAGCAATCCCGCGCTTGGCGGCGATGGCGTTCGACGCTAGGCGATATCTCCCATGGCGCGGTATATCTTCATCACCGGCGGCGTGGTTTCGTCGCTCGGCAAGGGGCTCATGGCGGCCTCTCTCGCAGCACTCTTGCAGGCGCGCGGCTACAAGGTCCGCATCCGCAAGTTCGATCCCTATCTGAACGTCGATCCGGGCACGATGTCGCCCTATCAGCATGGCGAAGTCTATGTGACCGACGACGGGGCGGAGACTGACCTTGATCTCGGCCATTACGAACGCTTCACCGGCGTCGCGGCGCACCAGTCGGACAACGTAACGTCCGGCCGTATCTATCAGACGATCATCCAGCGCGAACGGCGCGGCGATTATCTGGGCGCGACGGTGCAGGTCGTCCCCCACGTCACCGACGCGATCAAGGCGTTCGCGCAGGCCGATACCGTCGATGACGACGGGCAGGACCTCGATTTCGTGCTGTGCGAGATTGGCGGCACGGTCGGCGACATCGAATCGCTGCCGTTCATCGAGGCGATCCGCCAGCTCAAGAACGAACTGGGCCGTGGCCGCTCGATCAGCATTCACGTCACGCTGGTGCCGTACATCGCGGCCGCGGGCGAACTGAAGACGAAGCCGACCCAGCATTCGGTGCGCGAACTGGCGGCGCTGGGCGTGCAGCCCGACGTGCTGGTGTGCCGCTGCGAAAAGCCGCTGCCGGCGAGCGAACGCGCGAAGATCGCGCTGTTTTGCAACGTGCCGGCGGGCGCGGTCATCCCCGCGCTCGACGCGCCGAGCATCTATGCGGTGCCCGAGCAATATCATGCCGAAGGGCTGGACGCCGAAGTGCTGCGCGCCTTCGGCATCGAACCGGAAGGCAATCCGGACCTGTCGCGCTGGAGCGACATCATGGACCGGCTCCAGAACCCCGAAGGCGAAGTCACCATCGGCGTGGTCGGCAAATATGTCGGGCTGCAGGATGCGTACAAGTCGCTGAACGAGGCGCTGGTTCATGGCGGGATCGCCAACCGGGTGAAGGTCAATATCCGCTGGATCGATGCGGAATTGTTCGAAGGCGATCACGATCTGGTCGCCGCCGAACTCGAGCCGTGCCACGCGATCCTCGTCCCCGGCGCGTTCGGCGAGCGCGGTGCCGAGGGTAAGATCGCCAGCGTCCGCTTCGCGCGCGAGCGCAAGGTGCCCTATTTCGGCATCTGCTTCGGGATGCAAATGGCCTGTATCGAGGGCGTGCGCACGACCGGCGGCATTCCGGATGCGTCGTCGACCGAATTTGGCCCGACCGAGGAACCGGTGGTCGGCATGATCACCGAATGGATGAGCCCCGAGGGCATCCAGAAGCGCGAATCGGACGGCGATTTGGGCGGTACGATGCGGCTGGGCGCCTACGAGGCGACGCTGACCGGCAATTCGGTGGTAGCGTCGATCTATGGCGGCACGACGATCAGCGAACGGCATCGCCATCGCTACGAAGTCAACACCGGCTATCGCGACCTGCTCGAATCGGGCGGGCTGGTCTTTTCGGGCATGTCGCCCGACGGGATGCTGCCCGAGATCGTCGAGCGGCCCGACCATCCATGGTTCGTTGGCGTGCAATTCCACCCGGAACTGAAGTCCAAGCCGTTCAACCCGCACCCGCTGTTCGCGAGCTTTATCGCGGCGGCGGTGAAGCAGTCGCGGTTGGTGTAAGTCGAACGACGTATTGGAGCGTCGCTAGCCGGCCTTATTCTGTGCAACCGATCATGAGGATATCCCCTGATCGGATTTGCAGGAGAAAGTCGTGCCAAACGCATTCGCCCAGCATCTACGCGAATTGAAGTATAATCCCCTTGCCGCACCGACCTCGCGGTTCGGCGTGATGTCGCTGGTTTACGAGCACAAGGGCAATCGAGGCTGGAGCTCGGATCTCGAATATCTCGTCCGCAACCCCACCAAGTCCGCGCCTGTCCCGAAAGACCCAAGCCCTGAAGGCGATCTTTCAGGCAGGGAGGTTAAAGAGTTGGAGGTGAAGGGTACGATCAATATTCTCAGCGGGTTGATTGCTGCCCTTGGCGGCGGGACGCTGGGTCTCCGCGGCGGTTTCGACACGGCGTCCACCGTTACGTTCCGGTACGGCGAAGTGACATCGGTCGAGGTCAGCGAAGCCGAACTGGACGACTATATCCAGTCCGGTACCAGCGACCGGGGTTCGGTGCCGGGCCGGTACCTTGGCGATCATCTCTATGTCGCCAATCGTGTCCTTCGCTCGCGCAACTTCGAAGTGTCAGCGAAAGACCAGTACGGCCGTTCGATCGGCCTTGATCTGCCCGTCATCAGTAAGGCGGTCGGTGCGAAGGTCGATACCAAATGGTCGGATACCAGCGAACGGACGATCGCCTTTACCGGCGATCTCGACGTCACCTTCGCATTTCAGGCGTTCCGCATCCTGGAAAAAGGCGGGCAGATGCGGATTTTCCCTGCGCAGGCGGGGGCAGGCGGGCTCGACAACCTGTTCAATCTCAAGGTCGACATCGCCGGTCTGGACCGCATGGGTGCGGACGTCGCCAGTCTGGAGCAACTAGACAGGGAGGCCGATGCGGATTCGCTGTCTTCGGTCGAGCAAGCGGTAATCAGCGATGACGTCGTAAAGTTCACTGCCCCGGAGGGCGGCGAGCTGGAATAACGAACGAGCGCCCGAACCCATCCGGTTCGGGCGCCCGCCCACGGCGCGCAAGGGAGCAGCGCGCCGTAGTTTAGGCAGCGTGTGCCGGATCGTCGGTCTTGGTCGCGTCGTTCGCGATGACCGGCTGTTCGGTCGTGCCGCCGATCGCAATCCGGCGCGGCTTCATGGCGTCGGGAACCTCGCGACGCAGGTCGATGGTCAGCAGGCCATCGGCGAGGTCGGCGTGTTCGACGACGATGAAATCGGCCAGTTCGAAACGGCGTTCGAAGCTGCGGTTGGCGATGCCCAGATGCAGGACCGCGCTCTTCTGTGCGTCGGTCTGGTCGGCCTTGCGGCCCGAGACGACGAGCAGGTTTTGCTGGGCGGTGATGTCCACCTCTTCACGCTTGAACCCGGCAATCGCGAGCGTGATGCGGTAGCGATCCTCGGCGAGGCGTTCGAGATTGAAGGGCGGATAATTTTCGCCCGTGGTCGCGCGCGCGTTGTTTTCTAGCATGTCGAACAGACGGTCGAAACCGATGGTCGAGCGGCGATACGGGGTGAAGTCGAAGCTACGCATGTCAAATCCTCCGAATGAAGCGAGTTGAACCGAGCGGCATCCACAAAGCGATGCCGGTTCGTGAACGGCCACAAAGGCACCGTTCGCGAACCGATATGGTTCGAAGATGAATAGCTTCAAGCGGATCTTCGGCGAATTTTTTGCGGCGCTCCGCGACCGATTGCTCGGAACAAGGGTGATTGATAGTCAGGGACTGCAACGCATCTTCGTCATTCCCGCGCAGGCGGGAATCCATAGCCGCTATCGCCTCCGATGGATCGGCGGCCCTGGCGCACATGGACGCCCGCCTGCGCGGGAATGACGATGGGGTGTGCGTCGGTCAAAGCCCCGTGTGATGGAGTGAATGTTGTCAGGTTGCGGATCGCCCGCTGTCCTACAAGAAGCGACCGCGCCATCATGCGCGATGGTCGGCCGGCACATCGACTTCTAGAGCGGTTTCCGATCAGGTTGGATCACCGGCACGGAGGTGATTTTGGTTCGCGGCGAGGCGCAAGGAGGGAGCGATGCCGAAGCATCGTGACCGACGAAGCAACGCTGCCCCGAGCCGAAATCGCCCCGCCGCGTCAGCGGTCGCCCGTAGGGCGATGACGGTGGTTCAAGCTGGTCGGAAACCGCTCTAGCCGCTTCTATCGATCGTATCGGTCGGCCCGACGAACTGCGGCAAGCGTGAACTTTGTGAACTTTGGCGCACGGCTGCTGCCAGCAGTAACCACAATAGATAACGATCCAAGTGACTTACGATCCACCGCGTGATCGGATGCCAAAGGAGGCCGGAAACCCGTCATGGCCTGCATCCCGGAAACCCAAGGCCCCAAAACGGCAAACGGCCGGACTGTCGCCAGCCCGGCCGCCTGCGTGACGATCGCTCGTCAGCCCCCTTGGTTGCCACCGCTTCTACGCCCCTTCCCCCCTTCCAGGGCGGAGCCGGTTGGCCTCCCCGAACCGTGGCCTTGCTTGCCTGCGCTTCGTGGCACTCTCGATACGGAACCGCGCCTATTCTGTCACCGGCTTTGCGGCAGCTTTGCTACGGTTTCCCTAACCATGTGTCGATTTGGCAACAGCATGGATTGAAGTCGGACCCGCGCCTACCTACAGCCCGACCAACGCCCCCGTTCGAGGACACCGACCGCCCTTATGCTGCTATCGCGTTACGAGCGGATGATCGCCCGCCGCTATCTCCTGCCCGGACGGGGCGAGGCGTTCATCGCGCTGGTCGCATCGATCAGCCTCGTCGCGGTAATGCTGGGTGTCGCTGCCCTCGTCATCGTGATGAGCGTGATGAACGGCTTCCGCGCCGAGCTGTTCGACAAGATCGTCGGGCTGAACGGCCATGCACTGATCCAGGGATACAACAACCAGTTGCCCGACTGGCGGCGCATCGCGGCGGAAGCTAGGCGAACGCCGGGCGTGACCAGTGCGACGCCGTTGATCGAACAACCGCTGTTCGCTACTTATAACGGACGTTCCGAATTCATCCTGATGCGGGGCATGCGGATCGAGGATATCCGCGACAACCCGACGATCCGCGACAATGTGAAACAGGGGTCGCTGAACGCGGTGACGCCGGGCAGCGGCAATGTCGTGATCGGCAGCCGGCTGGCCATGGCGCTGGGCGTGACCGTCGGCAGCGAGATCACGATTATCAGCCCGCAGGGGCCGACGACGCCGTTCGGCACGATGATCCGGCAGGTACCGTACCGCATCGCCGCGATCGTCGAGGTCGGAGTATATGATTACGACAAGGCGTTCGTCATCATGCCGATCGAGGATGCGCAGCAATTGCTGCTGACCGGCGATTCGGTCGGATCGATCGAACTGGAGACTTCCGACCCCGACGATGTCGACCGCATTTTGGCACCTTTACGCGAGAAATACGTCGCCAGCGCCCAGATCACCGACTGGCGACAGCTCAATTCCGAACTGTTCCAGGCGCTGTCGGTCGACCGCATCGTGACCTTCACCGTGCTGTCGATCATCATCCTGATCGCGGTGTTCAACATCCTGTCCTCGCTGATCATGCTGGTCCGGGCCAAGACGCGCGATATCGCGATCTTGCGCACGATGGGGGCGACACGCGGGGGGTTGCTGCGCATTTTCATGACGGTCGGTACGACGATCGGCGCGTTGGGCGTGGGGGCGGGGCTGATCCTCGGCTTCGTGTTCCTGACCTTCCGGCAGAAGGTGGTCGAGGGCATCGGCGCGGTGACAGGTATCGACATCTGGGACCCGACGATGCGCTATCTCACCGAATTGCCGTCGAAGGTCGATCCGGTCGAGGTGGTGACGATCGCGCTGGTCGCCTTGCTCTTCTCGTTCCTCGCCACGCTGTATCCGGCGTTCAAGGCGGCCAATACCGATCCCGTGCAGGTGCTGCGTTATGACTGAACCGGTCCTCCAGACCCGCGCATTGCAGCGGAGCTTTACGCAAGGCGCGGTAACGATCGACGTGCTGCGCGGTGTCGACCTGATCATCGCGCCGGGCGAGATCGTCGCGCTGCTCGGGCCGTCAGGATCGGGCAAGTCGACGCTGTTGCAGGCGGTTGGACTGCTCGAAGGCGGCTTCGAAGGCGAGATACTGGTCTGTGGCGAACAGGTCGCGAAGGCCGGTGCCAATCGCCGGACCGAGGTGCGGCGCGACCGGATGGGCTTCATCTATCAGTTCCATCACCTGCTGCCCGATTTCAACGCGCTGGAGAATGTCGTGCTGCCGCAACTGGTACGCGGCGGGACGCGGGCGGAGGCGAATGCGCGGGCCGAGGAATTGCTGACCGCGCTGGGGCTGGGCAAGCGGCTCGACCATCGCCCGAGCCAGTTGTCGGGCGGTGAACAGCAGCGGGTGGCGGTGGCGCGGGCGCTGGCCAATCGCCCGGCACTGGTGCTCGCCGACGAACCGACGGGCAATTTGGACGAGGCGACGGCGGACGTGGTGTTCGCCGAATTCATCCGGCTGGTGCGCGGGCAGGGGTCGGCTGCGCTGGTCGCGACGCATAACGAGCGGCTGGCCAACCGCATGGACCGGGTGGTCCGGCTCCATGACGGCGTATTGGCATGAGCGACCTGTACGACCTTCCGGTGCGGAGCGCCGACGGTGCCGACTCGACGCTGGCCTTGTATCGCGGCAAGGTCCTCCTGATCGTCAACGTCGCGTCCAAATGTGGGTTCACGCCGCAATATGCCGGGCTGGAGGCGTTGTATCGCAGGTTCGGCGCGCAGGGCTTTGCGGTGCTTGGCTTTCCGTGCAACCAGTTCGGCGGGCAGGAGCCGGGCGATGCGGCGGAGATCGCGCAATTCTGTTCGCTGACCTATGACGTCAGCTTTCCCGTCTTCGCCAAGGTCGATGTGAACGGCGCAGCGGCCGCGCCGCTGTTCCGGGCATTGAAGAAGGCCGCGCCGGGCGTGCTGGGCAGCGAGGGGGTGAAATGGAACTTCACCAAATTCCTGGTCGGGCGCGACGGGCGGGTGCAGCGGTTCGCGCCGACCACCAAGCCGGAGGACCTTGAAGGGGCGATCGTCGCGGCGCTGAGGTAATGTCCGCCTTTCGCGGCACCCGCTCCACGACATGCCCCGGCTGATGAGGGGGCATTTGTAACCGCTCCCCCACTGGTCGAATCACGGCCGGATGGTTAGGTCCATCGGATGGCGCATTCCGGGTTCGTACCGCTTCGTATCTTCTCCTCCTTCACCATGCTGGAAGGGGCGATCGATCCGAAGGCGATTGCCAAGGTTGCGCGAAAACTGGGATTTCCCGCCGCCGGCTTGTCCGATCGCAACGGGCTGTACGCGGCAATGGCGTTTTCGGATGCGTGCAAGGATCAGGGCGTGCAGCCGGTGGTCGGCACGTTGCTGGCCGTCGCGCGCCCGGGCGGCGCGGAGGGCGTCGAGCCGGAGATCGACTGGCTGCCGCTTTATGCCCAAGACGCGCGCGGCTACGACAATCTATGTGCGCTGGTTTCCATGGCGCATCTCGACCGACCCGTTGAGATTCCGGCGCATGTGCCGATCGATGCTCTGGTTGGGCGCAGCGAAGGGCTGGTCGCGCTAACCGGAGCAGGCGATGGCGCGCTGGCGCGGCTGTTCGCGGCGGGGCGCGAGGATGAGGCCGCGGCCTATGCCGACCGGTTGCAGGCGCTGTTCGGCGATCGGCTCTATGTCGAGATCGCGCGACGCGACGATGCGATCGAGGCCAAGGCGGAACCGCATTTGCTCGACCTCGCTTATGCCCGCGACCTGCCACTGGTAGCGACCAATCCGTGCTGTTTTGCCGATGCCGACTTCCACGACGCGCACGACGCCATGCTGTGCATCGCATCGTCCAGCTATGTTGCCAGCGAGGATCGCCAGCGTTCGTCGCCCCAGGCATGGCTGAAACCCGCGCCGGTGATGGAGCAGATGTTCGCCGACCTGCCCGAAGCGCTGGCCAACACGCTGGTCGTCGCGCAGCGTTGCGCGGTGGCCGCGCCCAAGCGCAAGCCGATCCTGCCCAGCCTTGCCGGCGATCGCGAGGGCGAGGCGCTGAAGCTGCGCGTCGATTCGCGCGCCGGCCTGGTCGACCGGCTTCGCAAGATCGTCGCGCTGGAGGAGGGCATGGTGACCGCCGAGGTAGCGGTCGAGGCGCCTGCGCCGTGGGAGGACACGCCGCCGCCCGCTGCGACCGGCGAGGTGCCGGAATTGTCCGAGGATGAACTGGTCGCGCGCTTCCCCGACTATTTCCAACGGCTCGACTTCGAACTCGACGTCATCTGCCAGATGGGGTTTCCAGGCTATTTCCTGATCGTCGCCGACTTCATTAAGTGGGCGAAGGATCACGATATTCCGGTCGGACCTGGCCGTGGTTCGGGTGCAGGCTCGGCGGTCGCCTGGGCGCTGACCATCACCGATCTCGACCCGATCAAGCTCGGGTTACTGTTCGAGCGCTTCCTGAACCCGGAACGCGTGTCGATGCCCGACTTCGACATCGACTTCTGCGAAACCCGACGTGGCGAGGTCATCCGCTACGTTCAGCAGAAATATGGCCGCGATCAGGTGGCGCAGATCATCACCTTCGGGAAACTGAAGGCACGCGCGGTGCTCAAGGACACCGGTCGCGTGTTGCAGATGAGCTATGGTCAGGTCGATCGCCTTGCCAAGCTGGTGCCGAACCACCCGACCGATCCTTGGACGCTGGACCGCGCGATCAACGGCGTGTCCGAACTGAACCAGCAATATGAGCGCGAAGAGGATGTCCGGCGGCTGCTCGACCTCGCCATGAAGCTGGAGGGGTTGCCGCGGCACAGCTCGACTCACGCGGCGGGCGTGGTGATCGGTGACCGGCCGCTGGCGCAGTTGGTGCCGCTGTATCGCGATCCCCGTTCCGACATGCCGGTCACGCAGTTCGACATGAAATATGTCGAAGGCGCAGGCCTGGTGAAGTTCGACTTTCTGGGCCTGAAAACACTCTCGGTCCTCAAATTCGCGGTCGAATTGTTGGCGCGGCGCGGGATCGTGGTCGATCTCGACAGCCTGCTTTGGGACGACGAAGCGACCTACGAACTGCTAAAGCGTGGCGACACGGTCGGCGTGTTCCAGCTGGAATCGGAAGGGATGCGGCGGACGCTGACCGCAGTGCGCCCGACCAATTTCGGCGACATCATCGCGCTGGTGTCGTTGTACCGGCCGGGGCCGATGGACAACATTCCTTCGTTCGGCGCGAGAAAGGCGGGGCGCGAGGAGTTGATCTACCCACACGACCTGCTCGAACCGATCCTGAAGGAGACCTACGGGATCTTCGTCTATCAGGAACAGGTGATGCAGGCCGCACAGATCCTGGCCGGCTATTCGCTCGGCGGCGCCGACATGCTGCGGCGCGCGATGGGTAAGAAGGTCAAGGCGGAGATGGACGCGCAGCGCTCGATCTTCGTGAAGGGTTGTGCCGAGGTGAACGGCATCCCGGCAGCCAAGGCCAACGAACTGTTCGACTTGATCGACAAGTTCGCGGGCTACGGCTTCAACAAGAGCCACGCGGCGGCCTATGCGTTGCTCGCCTATCAGACCGCTTGGCTGAAGGCGCATCATCCGCACGAATTCTTCGCGGCGTCGATGGCGTTCGATTATGCGCAGACGGATAAGCTGGCAATTTTTGTCGATGATATGAAACGGCTGCGGATCGAGTGCCTGCCGCCGTGCATCAACGCCAGCGACGCGACCTTCGGGGTCGAGGAGACCGAGAGCGGGCTTGCGGTGCGCTATGCGCTGTCGGCGCTGAAGGGCGTTGGCGAGCGCGCGATGGAATTGATGGTCGAGGAGCGCGCGGCGAAGGGTCCGTACAAGTCGCTCGACGATTTCGCGACGCGGGTCGACCCGAAGCTTTTGAACAAGCGCCAGATCGAGACGCTGGCGGCGGCGGGCGCGTTCGACTGTATCGCGCTCGACCGCGCCGGGGTCCATGCGCTGGCCGACGCGCTGATGGCGACGGCGCAGCGGACCGAGGCGAACCGGTCGAGCGGGCAGGGCGGCTTGTTCGGCGAGGCGAGCGGCGCGGTCGAGGCGGCGATCCGGATGCCCGACGTACATTGGTCGCTGACACAGGCGATCGCTGCGGAAAAGGACGCGTTCGGCTTCTATTTCTCTGCCCATCCACTCGATCGTTACGCTCATCTCGCCAGCGCCCATGGCGCGCGCAAGATTGCGGATCTAGCCGATACCCATGTCCCCGAGGGCGGGCGAGTCGGCGCGACGGTGGCGGCGTTGGTCGAGGATGCACGCTGGCGTACCTCCGCGCGGGGCAAGCGCTACATGATGGCGACCCTGTCCGACGCGACCGGACAGGTGCCGGTGACGTGTTTCGACGAGGGACCGGCGAACGATCTGGAAGCGGCGGGCAAGGTCGGCGGGTGCGGCCTGTTCACGCTCGAACTCGATCGCCGCGCGGGCGACGAGAGCGCGCGGGCGACCGTCAAGTCGCTCAAACCGTTCGATATGATCGCGCGCGACGTGCGGCTGCGGCTGGACCTCACCATCGACGATGCTGCCGCCTATCCGGCCTTGGCGGGATTGGTGATGGGCGAGCGTGGCGGGCGTGGTGAAATCTGGGTATCGGTACCTGCCATCGACGGAATCGAAGCTCGGGTATGTCTGGGTCGCGATTTCCGGATCGATGGCGAGCTTGCCGAACGGGTCGGCAGGCTGCAAGGTGTAGCGCAAGCGGCGTTCGATACGGTGAAGCCACCGATCGCCGCCGTCGGATAGGGGCGGCACAGCCCCGTTCGCGAAGGAGAGTGCGCGTGCTGGGCGGAATGCAGGATTTCGAACTTCGAGTACCCCGCTTACTCGATCATGCCGAACGCGAGCATGGCGGCCGGGAGATCGTGACCCGCTGGGCGAACGGCAGCGAGACGCGGACGAACTGGGCAGGGATCGCGCGCGATGCGCGCCGGCTGGCGCAGGCGCTGGAGCGGCTCGGCATCCGCCCGGGTGACCGAGTGGCGACGATGGCGATGAACCATGCCCATCACCTGATCGCATGGTACGGCGTGATCGGAATGGGCGGGATCATCCACACGATCAATCCGCGGCTGTTCGACGACCAGCTTGCCTATATCGCCGACCATGCCGGCGACCGGGTGCTGCTCTACGACGCGGTGTTCGCGCCCATCGTCGAGCGGATGAAGCCGCGCCTGTCGGGCATCGAACATTTCGTCGTGTTGGACGGCGATGGGCCGGACGGCTTCGCTGCGCTGACCGCGCCCGAAACCGGCGACTATGCCTGGGTCGAAGGCGACGAGCGCGACCATTGCATGATCTGCTATACCAGCGGCACGACCGGCGATCCGAAGGGCGTGATCTATTCGCACCGGTCGAACGTGCTGCATGCCATTGCCGAATTGCAGCCCGACGAGTTCGACCTGTCGCAGCGCGCGGTGTGCCTGCCGGTGGTGCCGATGTTCCATGCGGTCGGCTGGGGACTGCCGTTCGCCGCGCCGGCGGTGGGCGCGAAGATCGTGTTTTCGGCGGTCAACGAACCGGCGGTGCTGTGCGATCTGATGAACCGCGAACGGGTGACGCATTCGGCGGGGGTGCCGACCGTGTGGTTCGCGATGTTCCAGTATATGGACGCGACCGGTCAAAGTCCCGAGCATCTGAAGGTCGTGACTATCGGTGGTTCCGCTGCGCCGCGCGCGATGATCGAACGGATCATGCGGATGGGCGTACGGGTCAACCACGCCTGGGGCATGACCGAAACGTCGCCGATCGGGACGATGGGCGCGCCGGGCGCGGACTGGGACGATCTGAGTTTCGACCAGCGGGTTGATCAGGTGTGTCGACAAGGCAAGGTGCCGTTTGGCGTCGAACTGCGCACCGTCGATGAAGATGGCACGGTGTTGCCGCGCGATGGTGAGACGTCCGGCCGGTTGCAGGTGCGCGGACCGTGGGTGCTGAAGCGCTATTTCCGCGACGAAAGCGGGGATGCGCTGACGTCGGACGGCTGGTTCGACACTGGCGATGTGGCGATGCTGCATCCCGACGGGACCATGCAGATCACCGACCGAGCGAAGGACGTCATCAAATCGGGCGGCGAATGGATCAGTTCGGTCGATCTGGAGAACGCCGCGGTCGGGTGTGCAGGCGTCGCGGAGGCAGCGGCGATCGGCGTTCCGCATCCGCGCTGGGACGAACGGCCGGTGCTGCTGGTGGTCAAGCGGCCGGGGGCGGAGGTGACGGCGGAAGGCGTGCTGGCGCATTTGGCGACGAAGGTCGCGAAATGGTGGCTGCCGGATCGGGTGATCTTCGTCGACGTCCTGCCGCATAGCGCCACGGGCAAGTTGAAGAAGGCGGCGCTGCGGGAAGAATATCGGGACGTCTTGGGGTAGCGGCTTCCGGGCGGCCTTCTGACCGCCCGGTATCGTTACGCTATTTGGCGAATGCCGGTCGCGTACGGAGCAACGCCACCGACGCCTTCGGATCGATATTGTGACGTCTTCCATCCGCGCTGACGCTCGCTCCGTCCCGGATCAGCTTGATCGTTGCCGCCGGAGTCAGTTTCGGATCGAGTGCGATCAGTTTGGCTGCGAGATTGGCGACATTTGGCGCTGCCATCGATGTACCGGAACTCTCCAGGGTCGTGCCGCCAGGGATCAGCGATTGTACCTGATACCCGTTGGCGCTGACCGCGACGTTGCTGCCATAGGTCGTGAAGCTGGCTTCGTCGCCGGCGCGATCGACGGCGCTGACGGTAATCATGTTCGGCAGGACGAAGGACGACGGAATGGCCTCGTCGAACGCATTGTCGGAATTGGAGTTACCCGCCGCGGCGACGAACAATATCTCCGGGGCACCCTTGATCGCGGCGTATAATCCGTCTCGATTCGCCTCGAAATACCGGCGCGCCAATGCTTTGCGCTCTGCCGTGTCCTTGCCGATGCCGTTCTTTTCAAGGTCGCTCTCGAAATCGCCGGCGGTGCCGCCCCAGCTCATATTGACGACACGCACCCCGTGTTGCCGGAACCAATTGATCGTCGCCTGGGCGGCGGCGTTGCCACGCGCGACGCTGGCGTCGGTCGGCGGGGCGGGGATGTTGCGATAATCGAAGGTGCGTCGGGCGATGGCCAGTCGGACCGCGGGATTACCCCGCGCGACGATCCCGGCGACGTGGGTGCCGTGCATGTATTGACCGTAGAATTTCATCTGTTCGAGGAATGCCGGTACGGCCTCGCTGGGCAGTCCCGAAATCTTACGCCGAACCGCGTCCGCCGCCGGGCTGTCGATCGCCTGTTCGAGGTCGTTCAGCCCCTGAAAATCGGCGATGACGGAACCATAGACGCGCTGCTGGTCTGCCGTCAGCGGGTATAGTGTGCCATTGGTGGGATTATCATCGATGTCGAACGCGACGCCGTGGGCGTTGGCGGGCGGTCTGGGCCGTGGATCGGTGTAAAGCTGCTGCGGGAACAGCGAGACATCGGTTCCCGAATCCCAAATGCCTACCACAATGGGGGTCGGGTGATCGGACGGGGTCAGCGTTACCTCGCGCGCCGTCCATATGTCGGGCTTTGCGACATTCTTGGCGGCAACGACCTTTCCCAACGCGGTGATAGTCAGTGGCTGGACGGGCAGATCGACCTGCCGCATCATCCGCGCCCAGATGAGATCGTCGGCCGGCTTGTCACTGACCGCTCGTTCCCGGGTCACGATCGGTTCGACATCGGTTCGGACGAAACCATCGACCAGCGTCGGCGACATGAGCTGCGCACGCTGGCGGTCTTCCTTCAGCGCCGTGCCGGTTATCGCCCAGGGCAGCGCGTCGAGCGCCACGGCATAGTTCTTCGCGAACGCCTGTTCGAACGCGGGGCCACTCGTCTGACCGGTTGCGATCCGGGCGCGAACGATGGCTTCGGCGCGAAGGCCGCTGGTCAGTTTGGCGTCGGGTTTGTCCTGTGCCGCCCGTAGTGCCGCGATCGTGGCAAGTGCCGCTTCATTGCGATGGGTTAGCAATTCGATGTTCAGGCGCCGGCCCAGCAGTTCGCGCAACGTCGCCCGGTCTTGGATGTCATAGTCGCGCAGCGTTGCGTCGATATCGGTGGAAACCTGTGCTGCCCATGCGTTGAAAGTAGCATCGTCCGCCGAAAGCAGCGCTTCGGCCGAAGGCGTTACCGGATAGCGATGGCGCGGCAGATCGTCTTGCGTCCGCACTGGGCGCTTGGTCGGTGCGGCGTCCTGCGGAACGGTCGGCATCGACTGCGCCGTGGCGGTTGTCGTCAGTAACGCGATAGATAATAGGGCTCGCTTGAACATAGCCACTCCCCCCGGCAGCAATGTTGAAGAAACAATGCTGTCACTGAAGTGATATCTTGTCCAGATGACTATCGACTTTCTTGGCGATACTTGCCGGCCACCACGATATTGAGCGCCATCAAGCTATCGGCTCCGCAAACAAGCCTGTCATGACCGTCGACGCGTAGAACCCAACCGCCCGTTCGCGCGGCATCGTCGCGGCCCAGCCCCGCATGTCGAAGGCCGCGTTCTGCAATGCCATCAGCGCCTGCGCCGCGATCAATGGGTCGACGGGGTGCAGCGAGCCTTCGGCGATGCCGTCGCTGATCGTGCCGGCGAAGCGGCGGGCGATTCGGTTCGAGCGGTCGACCATCGCCTGTCGCACCGTCGTCGGCAGGCCGGACAAGGCGGTGGTGCGCAGCAGCGGCCCCTGTTCGGTGAACTGCGCATCGATCAGCATCGCGAGGGTGCTCGACAAGCGCTGCCAGTGGCTGCCGCCGTCGCGATCGGCGGCACGCTGTGCGGCGCCGATCGTGTCGAAGCTGCGGCGGTAACAGGCGATGACCAGATCGTCCTTGGCATCGAGATGGTGGTAGAACGACCCCTTCGTCACGTTCAGCTCGGAGGCGATCCGCTGGACTGAGGCGCCGCGATAGCCGAGTTCGTTGATAAGGCGGGTGGCAGCGCGAAGGAACGCGTCGCGCGCCGGTTCGGCATCGGCTTGCTCGGGCGCGAGCGGACGGGGAGTCCAGCGCTGGCCGGGGCCGGCAAGGCCATGGCGGAACACGTCCATCAACCGCGCCTCGACCCGGTCATATTGGTCGGGTTCGTAGCGTTCGAGCCAGACGGTCAGCCAGAAACAGTTTTCGAGCAGGACGTGCGCACGGGCGCCCTGAATATCCTTCGCGATGCGGTCGCGCGGATCGCCCCATAAGGTCCGCGTCTTGCGGAAGACGTCGCGCCAGCCGGACAGCAGCCGTGCCTTGAACGGGTCCTCCATCGCCCGCAGATCGGAGAGCATCGCGACGGGGCGTTCCTCGCCGGCTTCGATGCGGCGCTGGCGGTCGAAATGGATCGACAGGAACTTGGCGACGCGCGCCTCGGGAGAGCGTTCGAGCAGGGCTTCGTCGAGCGACGCCTGTAGCCACGCGAGCGTGTGGTCGAACGCAGCGGCGGCAAGGTCTTCCTTGCGCTTGAAATAATAGGTGACGCTGGTGGTGTTCAGCCCGACCCGACGGGCGACATCGGCGAAGGTCATCCCCTTCGCACTGGCTTCGTTGATCGCCTCTGCTGCCGCCGCGAGGATGGCGTCGCGTTTGGCACGATAGCGTTTGGTGGCCCCGTCGGTCGTCGTCATGTACGCGACCCTAGCAGATCGGGTGTGGAGCCCAAGTCCAATTTTCTTACCGATACGCGACGTCATCGGCGCTTTACCGAATATGCGGTATGGCATAGACCGGCAAAAACAGGTTGCAGCGGGAGACGGATTTTGGACTTTTCGCTAAGCGAACGCGAAGCCCATTGGCGCGACCGTATCGCCGCGTTCCTGACCGAGCATGTCGCGCCGGCCGACCACCACTATCATCGCGAAGTCGCGAGCGGGGATCACTGGGCACCAGTCGCGATGCTGGAGCCGCTGAAGGAACGGGCGCGGGCGGCGGGGCTGTGGAACCTGTTCATGCCGCCGCATTCGGGCGCGCCGATGGTCGATGAGACCTTCGCGTTCGAAGGGACCCAGTTGTCGAACCTCGAATACGCGCTGTGCGCCGAGGCGATGGGGCGGTGGCATTGGGCGAGCGAGGTGTTCAATTGCTCGGCACCCGACACCGGCAATATGGAGGTGCTGCATCGCTATGGCACGCGGGCGCAGAAGGAGGCGTGGCTGCGGCCGTTGATGGACGGCACGATCCGCTCCGCCTTCCTGATGACCGAGCCGGCAGTGGCATCGTCGGATGCGACGAATATCGAGACTCGGATCGTGCGCGATGGCGACGACTATGTGATCGACGGGCGCAAATGGTGGTCGTCGGGAACCGGCGATCCGCGCTGCAAGGTCGCGATCGTGATGGGCAAGACCGACCTCGACGCGCCGCGCCATCGGCAGCAGAGCATGATTCTGGTGCCGATGGATACGCCGGGGGTGCGGATCGAGCGGATGCTGCCGGTCTATGGCTATCATCACGCTCCACATGGTCATGGCGAGGTGGTGCTGGACAAGGTCCGGGTACCGGCCGGCAACCTGCTGCTGGGCGAGGGGCGGGGGTTCGAGATCGCGCAGGGGCGGCTGGGACCGGGGCGCATCCACCATTGCATGCGCACGATCGGGGTGGCCGAAATGGCGCTGGAGGCGATGGCGACGCGGCTGCAATCGCGCGTCGCATTCGGGAAGCGGATCGCCGATCATTCGATCTGGGAACAGCGGGTGGCGCGGGCGCGGATCGATATCGAGATGACGCGGCTGCTGTGCCTGAAGGCCGCCGACATGATGGACCGCGCGGGGAACAAGGCGGCGCAGGGCGAGATCGCGATGATCAAGGTGCAGGCGCCGACCATGGCGCTGGCGATCCTCGACGATGCGATCCAGGCGCATGGCGGGGGTGGGGTGTCGGACGACTTCCCGCTGGCGGCGGCGTGGGCGGGGGTCCGCACGCTGCGCTTTGCCGACGGGCCGGATGAGGTCCACAACCGGGCGATCGCGCGGGCCGAGTTTGCGCGAGTGTCCGGTGGGCAGTGAGGTGGACCTCGATCTCGACCGTCTGACGACATGGTTGGGTGAGCGGCCGCTCGCGGTGACGCGCTATCCGGGCGGGCAGAGTAATCCGACCTATCGGGTCGATTTGCCGACCTGTTCCTACGTCCTGCGGCGAAAGCCGTTCGGGGTGCTGCTGCCGAGCGCCCATGCGATCGAACGCGAATATCGCCTGATCGCGGCGCTGCACCCGACCGGCTATCCGGTGCCGCGGCCGGTCGGGCTGTGCGAGGATGCGGCGGTGATCGGCGCGCCCTTCTACCTGATGGAGCGGGTCGCGGGGCGGACGATCTGGAACGGGGCAATGCCCGACCTGTCCCCTGATGCACGGCGCGCCCATTACGAGGCGATGGTCGATGCGCTGGCGGCGCTGCACGCGATCGATCCGGTGGAGGTGGGCCTGGGCTACTATGGCAAGCCAGGCAATTATTTCGAGCGGCAGGTCGCGCGCTGGACCCGACAATATCGCGCCAGCCAGACCGACGATCTGGCGGATGTCGAGCGGCTGATCGAGTGGCTGCCGCGCACGGTGCCGCCGCAGGATCGGGTGGCGATCGTCCATGGTGACTACCGGATCGACAACCTGATCTTTGCCGAGGAGGGGGCGCAGGTGGCGGCGGTGCTCGACTGGGAGCTGTCGACGCTGGGCGATCCGCTGGCCGATTTCACCTATCTGCTGATGAACTGGATGACGCCCGCCGATGGCCGGTCGGGCATTGCGGGTTTGAGCGGCGGCGATAGCGGCATTCCGACGATGGATGCGGTCGTTACGCGGTATTGCGAGGCGACCGGACGCGACGGCGTGCCGGGGCTGGACTGGTATTTTGCGTACAATCTCTTCCGCCTGACCGGGATCGTGCAGGGGATCAAGCAGCGGGTGCGCGACGGCAACGCGTCGAGCGCGCAGGCGGCAAGGATGGCGGAGCGGGTGCCCGAACTTGCGGCGGCGGCGTGGCGCTTTGCGGAAAAGGCGGGGGCGTGATGCGGTTTGCGGGAAAGTCGGTGCTGGTCACCGGCGCGGGATCCGGCATCGGGCGGGCCTGCGCACTGGCTTTCGCGCGCGAAGGTGCCGGGGTGGTCTGCGGCGATCGGGATGGGGCGGACGCGACCGTCGCGCTGATCGAGGCTGCAGGCGGTAGCGCCGTCGCCTGTTCGATGGATGCCGGGGCGGATGCGGATGTCGCGCGGGCGGTAGCGCTGGCGGTCGACCGGTTCGGCGGAATCGATGTCGTTCATGCCAATGCCGGAATTTCGGGCGGTCTGGCCGGGCTGTTCGAGCAGAGCGCCGAGGACTGGGCGGAAATCCTGCGCGTCAACCTGATCGGGCCGTTCCTCGCCATCCGTCATGCCGCCCCGGTGATGGCGGCGGCGGGCGGCGGGGCGATCGTCTGTACCGCGAGCGTCGCCGGACTGCGATCGGGCGCAGGCGGGGCGGCCTATTCGGCGTCGAAGGCCGGGGTCATCAATCTGGTCCAGACCGCCGCACAGCAATTGTCGGGATCGGACGTGCGGGTGAATGCGGTGTGCCCGGGGTTGATCGAGACCGGCATGACGGCCATGGTTTACGACCATGCCCGCCAGTCGGGGAAGGAAGCACGGATCGGACGCCTCAACCCGCTGCGGCGCGGTGGCGAGGCGGAGGAGATTGCTTGTGTCGTCCTGTTCCTCGCTTCGGGGGAGGCGAGTTATGTGAACGGGCAGGCATGGGTGGTCGATGGCGGACTGTCATCCAGCCATCCATTCACGCGCCAGGACTATGGGCGTACCGCCGTGTAACGGTCCGGAACGAATACCGTTTCCCATGCTTGTCGGTGCGAGGATGAAGGAGTTCCCGCACATGACCGACATGCTGAAACCGCCGGTGCGCTACACCGCCGCACTCGAACACCTCCAAGCGGACGAGGCGGAGACGGTCGCCGAGATGGAACAGGCGTTCGACACCATCCTGACGACCACGTCGAAGGATTATGGCAAGGCGGTGCGGGCGGTCCATGCTAAGTCGCATGGCATATTGAAGGCGGAATTGAGCGTACATGACGACCTGCCGCCCGAGCTGGCGCAGGGGCTGTTCGCCACGCCGGGTGTCTATCCGGTCTGGATGCGCTTTTCGACCAATCCGGGCGATATCCTCGACGATGCGATCGGCCTGCCGCGTGGCCTCGCGTGGAAGGTGATGGACGTCGATGGCGAACGCCTGCCCGGTGCGGGCGGGCGCACGCAGGATTTCGTGATGGTCAACGCCCCCGCCTTTGCCGCGCCGACGCCCGCGAAGTTCGCCAGCAATCTGAAGCTGCTGGCAAAGACCACCGACAAGGCGGAATGGGCGAAGAAGGCGTTGTCCTATGTCCTGCGCGGTGCCGAGGCGGCGCTGGAAGCGGTCGGGACCGAAAGCGCTTTGCTGAAGACGATGGGTGGGTCGAAGAACGTCCATCCGCTGGGCGAGACGTATTTCTCGGCGACGCCATTCCGGCATGGTGCCTATGTCGCGAAATATCAGGTCGTGCCGGTATCGCCCGATCTGACCGCGCTGACCGATATGGTCGTGGATACCAACGGCCGACCGGACGCGATCCGCGAGGACTTGCAAGCGTCGGCGGCGAAGCTGCGAGGCGAGTGGGAAGTGCGCGTGCAGTTGCTGCGCGATCCCGAGGCGCAGCCCATTGAGGACGCCGCGACCCCGTGGCCAGAGGACGCCAGCCCGTATTTGACGGTGGCAACCCTGCGCTGCGAGCCGCAGGACAGTTGGTCGGCGGACAAGGTAGCCGAGGTCGACGAAGGGTTGCGGTTCAGCGTGTGGACCGGACTGGCGGCGCATCAGCCGCTGGGCGGGGTGAACCGGGTCCGGAAGCCGGTCTACGACCATTCGGCTCAGTATCGCGAGCGGTTCAACGGCTGTCCGCTGCACGAGCCGGGGTGAGGGCGACTACCCCCGGACCCGCACCAGTCCTTCCTGCGCGACACTCGCCACCAGCCGCCCGTCGCGCGCGAAGATGCGGCCACGGTTGAAGCCTCGCGCATGACCGGCCCATGGGCTGTCGGTCGTGTAAAGCAGCCAGTCGTCGGCGCGGAACGGCTCGTGCAGCCATAGCGCATGGTCGAGGCTGGCGGTCTGGACCTGATCCATCATCCAGTGGACGCCGTGGGGGAGCATGCATGTGCCCAGCAGCATCATGTCGCTGGCATAGGCGAGGATTGCGCGGTGCAGCGTCGCATCGTCGCCGAGCGGCGCGACGGCGCGGAACCAGCAATTCTGGAACGGCGCGCGGGGGCTTGGATCGACCAGATGGTCGGCCTCGACCGGCCGGATTTCGATCGGGCGGGCGCGCAGAAATAGGCGACGGAACTTGTCCGGGATGCGGTCCTGCATTGCTTCGCGCAACTCCCGGTCGGATCGCAGCGCCTCCGGCGGGGGCACGTCGGGCATCGCGTCCTGATGCACCATGCCGTCCTCGGGCAACTGGAACGACGCCGCCATGTTGAGGATGGCCTGTCCACGCTGCATTGCGATCACACGGGCATTGGCGAAACTGCGCCCGGCGAAGTCGCGGACAACGCGATAGATGATCGGATGCTGCTCGTCGCCGGGGCGGAGGAAATATGCGTGCAGCGAATGGGCGATCTTGGCCCCGCCGGTCGAGCGTTGCGCCGCCTGTAGCGCCTGTCCGATCACCTGCCCGCCAAAGACGCGACCGACGCCACCCGGATTCCGAGCGCCTCGATACAGATCGGTGTCGATCTCGTCGATATCGAGCAGTGCAACCAGTCCCGCGACCAGATCGGCGGGCGTCGGCTCCATCAATAGCCCCCGATCCGAGCGATGCGGTCGCTGTGATAGCCGACATCGCCGAACATCTCGGTCAGGACGCGGGCGCGTTTCATGAAGAAGCCGATATCGGCGTCGTCGGTCATCCCGATGCCGCCATGCATCTGCACCGCTTCCTGCACCGCCAGTATCGACGCCATGCCGGCCATCGCCTTGGCGACCGAGACGGCGGTGTCGGCATCCGCCGCCCCTTCGTCGAGCAGTTGCTGCGCCTTCAGGACGGCGGCGCGGGCGACCTCCAGTTCGGAATAGAGGTGCGCGGCGCGGTGTTGCAGCGCCTGGAAGCTGCCGATCGTCTGGCCGAACTGCTTACGCTGGCGGAGATAGTCGAGCGTACGGGTAGTCGCGCCTTCTCCCACGCCGAGCGACTCCGCCGCTGCGCCGGTCCGCGCCGCTGTGAGCAGGCGGTCGAGCACGGCGCGGCCGTCATCAACGCTGCCGACGACCGCGTCGCCATCTACCTCGACATTGTCGAACGTCAGTCGGGCGGCGATGCTGCTGTCGGTCAGGCGACGGGGGTCGGCGGTCAGGCCGGGAATATCGGCGGCGAGCGCGAACAGGGTCACGCCTTCGGTATCGCCTGCACTGCCGGTGATGCGCGCGGCCACCAGGACCAGGTCGGCGACATGGCCATGGGCAACGAACTGTTTGGTGCCGGACAGGCGGAAGCCGTTGCCCGAGCGTTCGGCGCGCATAGCGATCGCGCTGCCATGCTTGGCACGCTCGTCGATCGCGAGAGCTGCAATGGTTTCGCCGGCAGCGATGCGCGGCAGCCAGTGGTCGCCGGCACTCGTCCCCGTCAGTGCGGCGACGGCAGCTACCGAGGTAGTGAGGAAGGGCGAAGGCGACAGGTTGCGGCCGATCTCCTCCAGCACAATGCCCGCCTCGACATGGCCGAGGCCAAGGCCGCCGGCGCTTTCGGGCACCATCATGCCGGTGAAGCCCATCTCGGCGAACTTCGCCCACAGGCCGCGATCGAAGCCGATCGGGTCGTCGGCATCGCGCAGGCTACGCAGGTGCGCGACCGGGGCGGATTCACCCAGAAACTCGCGAGCGGTGTCGGCGAGCATCGTCTGATCTTCGTTCAGAAACAAAGGCATGGATAGTGTTCCTGACAATTATTGCAGCGGTAGGTCGAGGATGCGGCGGGCGATGATGTTGAGCTGGATTTCGGACGTACCACCCTCAATCGAGTTCGCCTTGGTCCGGAGCCACGCGCGCGCCGCCGCGCCATGATCGCTGTCGGCGCTTTCCCATTCGAGCGCGTCCGAACCGCCCGCCGCCATCAGCAGTTCGTGACGGGTCTTGTTCAGTTCGGTGCCGACATATTTCATCATGCTGGGCTGCGCGGCATGGGCGCGGCCGGCCTTCAGTTCGTCACGGAAGCGTTCGGACATGGCGGCAAAGGCGCGGGCGCGGACGTCGAAGGTGGCGATGGCGGACCGCAGCATCGGGTCGGCGAGGTGGCCGGCATCGTCGGTGCCGATCGTCTCGATCGCCTTCGCGATCAACGGGCCGTTGCCGGTCGATCCCATGCCCGAGATCATCTCGCGTTCGTGGCCGAGCAGATATTTGGCGACGTCCCAGCCCTTGTTCAGTTCGCCGACCAGATTGGCCTTCGGCACGCGGACGTCGTCGAAAAAGGTTTCGCAGAAGGGCGAGTTGCCCGAGATCAGTTTGATTGGGCGAATGGTGACGCCGGGCGAGGCCATGTCGAACAACAGGAAGCTGATCCCGCCCTGCTTGGTCGAGCGGTCGGTGCGGACGAGGCAAAAGATCCAGTCGGCCTTGTCGGCATAGCTGGTCCACACCTTCTGCCCGTTGACGATGAAGTCGTCGCCATCGGCGACCGCACTGGTCTGTAGCCCGGCAAGGTCGGATCCGGCGCCGGGTTCGCTATAGCCCTGACACCAGCGGATTTCGCCGCGCACGATCTTGGGCAGGTGCTCGTGCTTCTGTTCCTCGGTCCCGTATTTCAGCAGCGCCGGGCCGAGCATCGATATGCCAAAAGAATAGAGCGGGTTGCGGGCGTTTATTGCCGCCATTTCCTCGCGCAAAATCTTGGCTTCCGCCGGCGACAGGCCGCCGCCGCCATAGGCTGTCGGCCAATCGGGAACGGTCCAGCCGCGCGCCGCCATCCGATCGAGCCACAGCTTTTGATCCGGGTTGGCGTAGCTCGGGTTGCGCCCGCCCCACGTTACATCCTTGTCGGAGCGGACCGGCTCACGCATCGATGGTGGGCAGTTCGCCTCCAGCCATGCGCGGGTGTCGGCGCGGAACGCGGCGAGGTCGCTCATTTGTTGAACCGCCCGCCGGTCTCCGCCTTCTCGCGCAGCAGCGGCGCAATGTCGAAGTCGTGCTTTTCGAGACCGGCAACGATCTTCTCCGCGCCTTCGGTATCGGCCCAGAACATCGGCCCGCCGCGATAGGGCGGCCAACCATAGCCATAGATCCAGACGACATCGATATCGGACGCCCGCTGCGCCTTGCCTTCGGCGAGGATCTTCGCGCCTTCGTTGACGATCGGGTAGAGGGTGCGCTCGATAATCTCTTCGTCGGTGATCTCGCGTTGCGGGGTGTTGGTCTTGCCGCGGAAATCGTCGATGATCTCGGCGACGCGGGCGCTGTTCGAAGCCTGTCGCTTGTCGTCGTAGTCGTAGAAGCCGGCGCCCTTCTTCTGACCCCAGCGGCCCTCGGCGGCGAGGGCGTCGCGAATATTTTCGATGCGCGAGGGATCGCGGTGCCAGCCTATGTCGACGCCGGCCAGATCGGCCATCTGGAACGGGCCCATCGGCATGCCGAATTCGACATGGACGCGGTCGACCTGTTCGGGGGTTGCGCCTTCCATCAACAGCTTCATCGCCTCGACCTGACGCGGCTCGAGCATGCGGTTGCCGATGAAGCCGTGGCAGACCCCGGCGACCACCGCGACCTTGCGGATCTTCTTCGACAGCGCCATCACGGTTGCCAGCACGTCGTCGGCGGTCGCGTCGCCACGCACGATCTCGAGCAGCTTCATGACGTTGGCGGGCGAGAAGAAGTGGAGGCCCAGCACGTCCTGCGGGCGCTTGGTCGCCGCGGCGATGACGTTGACGTCCAAATAGCTGGTGTTCGACGCGAGGATTGCGCCCGGTTTGCAGATCGCGTCGAGCTTGCCGAAAATGTCCTGCTTGACCGACATCTCCTCATAAACCGCCTCGATCACCAGATCGACGTCGGCGAGGTCGTTCAGCGACAGGCTTGGCGTTAGCAGACCCATCGCTTGCTCGACCTGTTCGGGCTTCATCCGCCCCTTGGCGGCGGTCGCTTCGTAATTCTTGCGGATGATGCCGACGCCGCGGTCGAGTGCTTCCTGCTGCATCTCGACGATGGTCACGGGGATGCCCGCCGACAGGAAATTCATGGCGATACCGCCGCCCATCGTGCCCGCACCGATCACGCCGACTTTGGCGATCGGCCGCAGCGCGATATCGTCGGCGATCCCGTCGATCTTCGATGCCTTGCGTTCGGCGAAGAAGATATGCCGCTGCGCCGCCGACTGGACGGAGAACATCAATTTCATGAATTGCTGCCGCTCGAACTCGATCCCCTCGGCAAAGGGGGTTTCGCTCGCCTTTACGACGCAGGCGATGTTGGCGGCCGGGGCTTCATAGCCACGGAAGCGGCGGGCATTGGCCTTTTCGAAGGCGACGACGGCCTCAGGGTCGGGCGTGACCGACTTTTCGGACGTGCGGGGCAGGGGGCGGATGTCGGCGACTTCGCGGGCGAAGGCGACGGCTTCTTCCAGCAGATTGCCTTCGGTGGCGAGCCGGTCGACGATGCCCGCGTCCTTGGCCTTGCTCGCCGGGATCGGATCGCCCTTCGCGACCAGTTCGAGCGCGACCGCGACACCGGCGAGGCGCGGCAGGCGCTGCGTGCCGCCGGCACCGGGAAGCAGGCCGAGCTTCACCTCGGGCGTGCCCAGCTTCGCGCTGGGGACGGCGATGCGATAATGGCTGCCGATCGCGACCTCGCAGCCGCCGCCCAGCGCCGTGCCGTGGATCGCGGCGACAACCGGCTTGTCCGACGCTTCGATCATGTCGACCAGTTGCGGCAGGAGCGGTTCGACCGGCGGCTTGGTGAATTCGGTGATATCCGCCCCGGCGAAGAAGGTCTTGCCCGCGCAGGCGATGACGATGGCCCTTACCGAGTCGTCCGCAGCGGCTTCCTCGATCGCGGCCTTCAAGCCCAGCCGGACCGAAGCCGACAACGCATTGACCGGCGGGTTGTCGGCCATCGCCACCAGGATGTCGCCATGACGTTCGGTGTTCACGGACATGTTCGGCCTTCTCCAGCTTTTGCCATACCGGTCCTTCTAAACCGGGGCGCGTTCGGCGCATTCTATTGCCTTTGCCGGTCGGATAATCAATAACAACCTGCATGGTAACGGCCGATCGGGCAAACCCGATATTCTAGGGTCGCCGAACAGGAGCGGTGTCTTGCAGCCAGGCGAAGCGGTAATTCCGGTAGCGGCCGATTGGCCGCGCATGACGATCGCGCAGGTGCAGGCGGCGCTGACCGCGCCGGGTGCGCCGTTCGAAATGATGACCGAGACGATCCGCGGCGTGCCGACGCGGATATGGAAGAACGCGCCGGCGAACCTCGCGCAACTGGTCGCCTTTTCGCGCAGCCATGGAGAGCGGCTGGCGACGATCCATGAGGACCAGCGGGTAACGTACGAGGCGCAGTATCGCGCGATCGCGACGCTGGCGAAGCATCTGCAGGATAGCGGCATCGGGAAGGGCGACCGCGTGGCGCTGGCGATGCGCAACATGCCCGAATGGCCGGTGGCCTTCTTCGCGATCGTGGCGATCGGAGCGATCTGCGTACCGCTGAACGCATGGTGGAGCCCGCAGGAGTTGGCGTTCGGCGTGAATGACTCGGGCGCTCGGATGCTGATCGTCGATCGACAGCGGCATGACCGGTTGGGCGGTGACTATTCCGCCATGCCGGCGCTGGAGAGCGTTATCGTGGCGCGGGCGCGCGAAGCGTTGGCGGCACCGGCGTGGGCGCTTGAGGAGGTGATCGGCAGTTGTGCCGACTATGCGACGCTGGCGCAGGTCGAGCTGCCCGCGGTGGCGATCGCGCCTGAGGACGATGCGACGATCTTTTACACCAGCGGTACGACCGGCAAGCCCAAGGGGGCGCTCGGCACGCATCGCAATCTGGCCACCAACATCTTTTCCAGCGCCTATATCGCCGCACGGGCGATGTTGCGGCGAGGCGAGATGCCGCCGCCCGCGCCGCAGCCCAAGGTCGGGTTGCTGGTCATCCCCTTCTTCCACGTCACCGCGTGCAGCGCGTCGCTGATGGGGGCGATGGCCAGCGGGACGACACTGGTGTTGATGCGCAAATGGGACGCCGGACAGGCGCTGGCGCTGATCGAGCGCGAGCGGGTGCAGGTGACCGGCGGGGTGCCGACGATCGCGTGGCAGTTGCTGGAGCATCCCGATCGCGAGCGATACGACCTGTCGTCGCTGGAGGTCGTACAATATGGCGGTGCGCCGTCCGCGCCCGATCTGGTGCGGCGGATTTATGAGGTGTTCGGCGCAATGCCCGGCAATGGCTGGGGCATGACCGAGACAATGGCGACCGTCACCCAGCATAGTGCCGAGGAGTATCTGAACCGCCCGACCAGTTGCGGTCCGCCGGTGCCGGTCGCCGATCTGCAGATCATGTCGCCCGACGGCACGCGCGAACTGCCGGCGGGAGAGGTCGGCGAACTGTGGGCACGCGGGCCGATGATCGTGAAGGGCTACTGGAACTGCCCCGAAGCGACCGCCGAGACGTTTGTCGACGGGTGGGTCCGCACCGGTGATCTGGCGCGGCTGGACGATGAAGGCTTCTGCTACATTGTCGACCGGGCCAAGGACATCATCATCCGCGGCGGCGAGAATATCTACTCGATCGAGGTCGAGGACGTGCTGTACGCGCACCCCGCGGTTACCGATGCGGCCCTGGTCGGGGTGCCCGACCGGGTGCTGGGCGAGGTGCCGGTGGCGGTGGTGCATCTTTGCCCCGGCTGTGCCGCGAGCGAGGGCGAGTTGCAGGACTTCGTTCGCGCCCGGCTGGCGGCGTTCAAGGTGCCGGTGGCGGTGCGCTTTTCCGACACGGTGCTGCCACGCAATGCCAATGGGAAGATCGTAAAAAGCGAACTACGCCAAATGTTTGCGGAGGTTGACGCGGTCAAAGTTCACTAAGTTCACACTTGCCGGCGTTTCGCTCATGTAATGCGATCGGTTCGCAAAGCGCTTTCACACGAAGCGGCGCTCGTCCTTTTCAGCGCTCGTCAGGGGTGAAGGAGCGTTGCAAGAATAACCTGTCAAAGAGCGGGCGCGCTATGCGGCCGGGGCGGAGCATGCGGCGGAGCGGCGCTGTAGGAAAGCGGTCTTGCCGCGCTCTTCGCAAACGCGGCGAAAAATGCTAGGCGCGCCGCCATGCTCAATCTGAACGGTATCACGGTGCGCCTGGGCGGGCGGACGATCCTCGACAATGCCAGCGCGGCGCTGCCGCCCAGCAGCCGCGTCGGGCTGATCGGGCGCAATGGCGCGGGCAAGTCGACGCTGGTGCGGGTGATCGCCGGGCAGCTGGAGCCGGACACCGGCACGGCGGAAATGCCGCGTGGGAGCCGGCTCGGCTATGTCGCGCAGGAAGCGCCGGCCGGACAGGCGACGCCGTTCGACACGGTCCTGGAAGCCGATGTCGAGCGCGCCAAGCTGATGCACGATGCAGAGACGGTGACCGATCCCGACCGGCTTGGCGATATTCACGAGCGGCTGCTGGCGATCGACGCGTACGGCGCGCCGGCGCGGGCGGCGCGCATTCTTGTCGGGCTGGGGTTCGACGAGGAGATGCAGCAGCGGCCGCTGGAGAGCTATTCTGGTGGCTGGCGGATGCGCGTGGCGCTGGCGGCACTGCTGTTCAGCCAGCCCGACGTGTTGCTGCTCGACGAGCCGTCGAACCACCTCGACCTCGAAGCCGTCATGTGGCTGGAGGATTTCCTCAAAGGCTACAAGGCGACGATCGTCGTCGTCAGCCACGAGCGCGATTTCCTGAACAACGTCGTCGACCATATCCTGCATCTGCACCAGGGCAAGATCACGCTGTATCCGGGCGGATATGACGCGTTCGAGAAGCAGCGCGCCGAGCGGCTGGCGCAACTGGAAGCGGCGCGCGCCAACCAGGCGGCGCAGCGGGCCAAGCTGCAGGAATATGTCGCCAAGAATTCGGCGCGTGCCTCGACCGCCAAGCAGGCGCAGTCGCGGCTGAAGATCCTCGCCAAGATGAAGCCGATCGCGGCGATGGCAGAGGACCCCAGCCTGTCGTTCGACTTCCCCGATCCCGACGAACTGCGCCCACCGCTCATCACGCTCGACATGGCGAGCGTCGGTTATGGCGAGACGCCGATCCTGAAGCGGCTGAACCTGCGTATCGATCCCGAGGATCGCATCGCGCTGCTGGGGCGCAACGGCAACGGCAAGACGACGCTGGCGAGGCTGCTGGCGGCGCAGCTGGCGCCGATGGACGGCGATATGAATGCCGCGGGCAAGATGAAGGTCGGGTACTTCACCCAGTACCAGGTGGAGGAACTGAGCACCGACGACACGCCGCTGGAGCATATGACGCGGCAGATGAAAGGCGCGTCGCCCGCTGCCGTCCGCGCGCAGCTTGGGCGGTTCGGGTTTTCGGGGGACAAGGCGACGACGTTGGTCGGCAAGCTGTCGGGTGGGGAACGCGCGCGGCTGGCGTTGGCGCTCATCACGCGCGACGCGCCGCATATGCTGATCCTCGACGAGCCGACCAACCACTTGGACGTCGATGCGCGCGAGGCGTTGGTGCAGGCGCTCAACGCCTATACCGGCTGCGTGCTGCTGGTCAGCCACGACCGGCATATGTTGGAGGCGACGGCGGATCGGCTGGTTCTGGTCGATGAAGGGACCGCGAAGGAGTTCGACGGGACGATCGACGATTATATCGCGCTGGTGCTCGGCAATTCGGCGAAGGAAAAGGCGGCCAAGGCCAACAAGAAAAACGACCGCAAAGCCGCCGCGGAGGCGCGCGAAAAGGCGCAGGTGCTGAAGAAGGGCGCGCAGGCGATCGAGCGCGATCTGGCGCGGCTGACCGAGCAGCGTGATGCTTTGGACGCGGCGATGGCGGGGAATGCGATCCCGGCGCTGGCCAAGCTGACCATGGCGCAGTTGATGAAGCGGCGGGCGAGTTTGGATACCGAGATCGAGGTGGCGGAGACGAAGTGGATGGAGGCGAACGAGGCGTTGGAGGCTTTGGCGGCGTAATGTGCCCCGCGCCTCGATATGCGTTTTCCGTCGTGGCAGACGTTTGCGGCAATCGGCTTTGACGACGATAGGGTAGTTTGCTCTATCGTGTTCATTGGCCTGCAGGTTGACACCTGTGCGTTTACGCGATGGGGTGCTTCGTGAGTATTCTGGATTTAATTGCCGCGACTGCAATCATTGGTGTTGGTGGACTGATATTTTGGTATTCCGACAGGTTCAGTCGGCGGATAAGAGTAGTTGCCGGCTTAGCGTTGGCTGCTTTCGGTTGGGTAGGAATATTTCTTGCCTTCGCTTTGTGTAACCTGCCCTTCATGCAAAGCGAAACCGTTGTGTATGGATGGCTCGGGACGTGCGTTGCTGCTCTCCTTCTTGCAATGGTAATCGGATATCCGGCGGCCTTTGATGCCGTCAGTGAACGTATGGGGTTCGGCAGACGTCGATAGATTTGGTAGATGCCGAGAATGACATTTACCGGTCGGAGGGGATCATGCTGTCGGGATTGACCAGCACCTCTTTCTTAATGGTTCGCGCCAAGCGCGACATCGCTGCTTTCGCGCGCTAAGACACCCGCAATGTCCGACTCCTTCCTCGCCCTCGACATCCCCGAACAGCCTGCCGCCGCGCAGCCGTACCGCGTGCTCGCGCGCAAATATCGGCCGCAGACGTTCAGCCAGCTGATCGGGCAGGATGCGATGGTCACGACGCTCGGCAATGCGATCAAGCGCGGTCGCCTTGCCCATGCGTTCCTGTTGACCGGGGTGCGCGGGGTCGGCAAGACGTCGACCGCGCGGCTGATCGCCAAGGCACTCAATTGCATCGGGCCGGACGGGCAGGGCGGGCCGACGATCGATCCGTGCGGGGTGTGCGAGCCGTGCCGGGCGATTGCCGAGGGGCGGCATATCGACGTGATCGAGATCGACGCCGCGTCGAACAACGGCGTCGACAGCGTGCGCGAGATGACCGAGGCGGTGCGCTATGCCGCGGTGTCGGCGCGCTTCAAGATCTACATCATCGACGAAGTGCACATGATGTCGACGCCGGCGTTCAACGCGCTGCTGAAAACGCTGGAAGAGCCGCCCGCGCATGTCAAATTCCTGTTGGCGACGACCGAGGTGCATAAGGTGCCGGTGACCGTGTTGTCGCGCTGTCAGCGCTTCGACCTTCGGCGGATACCGGCCGATTTGCTGGCCGGGCATTTCGCGCATGTCGTTGAGGCGGAGGGGGTCGAAGCCGAGCCGGAGGCGCTGCAACTGATCGCGCGGGCGGCGGAAGGGTCGGCGCGCGACGGGCTGTCGATCCTCGACCAGGCGATCGCGCATGGCGGGCTGGAGGGCGAGGGCGTGCGCGCCGATGCGGTGCGGCAGATGCTGGGCCTGTCGGATCGCGGGGCGATCCGAGGGCTGTTCGACCTGCTGCTGAAGGCGGATGCGGCGGGGGCGCTCCGGGCACTCCGCGCACAATATGATCTGGGCGTCGATCCGGCGTCGGTGCTGCGGACGCTGCTCGAAACCGTGCATGCGGTGACGATCGTCAAGGTCGGCGGGGATCGCGGGCCGGGCCAGTCGGCCGAGGAACGCGCGGCGTTCGATGCGTGGAGCGCGCTGTCGTTTCCGATGCTGCATCGGTTGTGGCAGTTGTTGCTGAAGGGGCATGAGGAAGTGTCGCGCGCGGCGCTGCCGATCGAGGCGTGCGAGATGGCGTTGCTGCGCATCGTCCATGCATCGTCGCTGCCCGATCCAGGGACGCTGGCGAAGCAATTGGCGGCGGGGCAGGTGCCGGCGATGGCGCCCGCAGCCGCTTCGTCCGCCCCGGCGGCGGCAGAGGTCGCGGTCGATCCGGTGCCCGAGACGATGGAGCAGGTCGTGAACCTGCTGGCGAAACATGGCCGCCATTCGCTGGAGGCGCAGTTTCGTAATTGCGCGCGGATGATCCGGCTGGAGCCGAACCTGATCGAACTCAGCGGATCGCGGCCCTTGCCCGCCGATTTCGCGCGCGATCTGGAGAATGCGCTCAAAGGGATCACCGGCAGCCATTGGCGCGTTCTGATCGGCGAGGGGGCGGGAGCACCTACCCTGCGCGAACAGGAAACGGCCAAGGCGGATTCGGAACGCGAACAGGTTTTGCAGTCACCGCTGGTACAGGCGGCATTACAGGCGTTTCCGGACGCCACCCTCGATCATTGGCAACGCAGCGACGGGAGTATCGCGCGATGAAGAATCTCGACGACATCATGGCCATGGCGCAGAATGTGCAAAGCGAACTGACCAAGGCACAGGCCAACCTCGACACGATCGAGGTCGACGGACAATCGGGCGGCGGACTGGTGAAGGTCCGCGCATCGGCCAAGGGGCGCATCCTCGGCGTCGATATCGACGACTCGCTGCTGCAGCCGTCGGAGAAGCAGATGCTCGAAGACCTGATCGTCGCCGCGTTCAACGACGCGCGGGCGAAGGCGGATGCGGCCAGCTCGACCGAAATGTCGAAGCTGACCAGCGGCCTGCCGTTGCCGCCGGGGTTCAAGCTGCCGTTCTGAGCGATCGGAACGCTGCTGGAACAAGCGGTTATGCCGGGTGTTTTCGAGCGATCAGTTTGTAGGGAGGATGACCATGCAACCCGATCGTATCGAAACCACCACCAACGGCGCGCCGCATACGACGATCATCGAACGACGTGGATCGGGCGGCGGGCTGTTGATTGGCCTTGCCGTGCTGATCGCGGTGATCGTGGCTGCCTATTTCCTGCTGAACAACGCTAATAACGACACGGCGCGGACCAATGCGGTCACGTCGGCGGCGAAGAGCGTCGGGTCGGCGGCGGACAAGGCCGGCGATGCGGTCGAACGCGCGACGAAGTAACGGACCGATCGTGCGTTGCCCCGGCTGCGGTCCGGGACGACGTTTCAATTCAAACAGCGATCGAGTCCCTCGCGACGGACGATGCCGATGCGGCGTTCGATCGTGCGGGCGTAGCGGCGGGTGAAGCCGGTTGGAGCGATGCCGGCGCGTTTCTTGGGCAGCGGCAAGACGGCGGCGATCTGGGCGGCTTCGCGACCGGAGAGCTTGGTCGCGCCGTGCTTGAAATAGCGCTGCGATCCGGCCTCGACGCCATAGGTGCCGATGCCGGTTTCGGCGACGTTGAGATAGACTTCCATGATCCGCCGCTTGCCCCACAGCGCCTCGATCAGGACGGTAAAATAGGCTTCCATGCCCTTCCGGAAATAGCCGCCGCCCTGCCAGAGGAAGACGTTCTTCGCGGTCTGCTGGCTGATCGTCGAGCCGCCGCGGATGCGGCCGCCCTGCGCGTTGCGGCGCGCAGCGTTGGCGATCGCGGCATAGTCGAAGCCGTTATGCCCGCAGAATCTGCTGTCCTCCGCCGCGATCACCGCGCGGGGCATGTCCGGGTCGATATTCGACAGGCTGCGCCATGATTTGGTGACGCCGTGGCCGGTCGGCACGTCGCCCAGCATGGTCAGGGTGATTGGCGGGGGCACGAAGCGCAGCAGCAGGACCCACAGCACCGAGAGGACCACGAAGCCGAGCAGGACCTTGATCGCCCAGCCGAGGAGGCGGCGGGTCCAACCGCGCGGCGTGCCGGCGGGTTTGGGGGGGGGGCGTTGGGTTCGGGCGGCCATGTCGGCTCGCTACGATGTGGGGGCCAGTGTGTCGATAGGTTGGGAAAGGCGTGTCGGACGCGATGGGTTATGGGTCCCGGCCTTTGCCGGGACGACGATGGGGGCGGGTCGCTATGCCCGCCCGCACCGGGTCAAACCGCCGCCAACATCCTGCGGTCGCCGGCGAGCCGCATCATCGCCTTTTGCAGCTTTTCGAAGGCGCGGACCTCGATCTGGCGGACCCGTTCGCGGCTGACGCCATAGACCTGGCTGAGTTCTTCCAGCGTCTTGGGATCGTCGGTCAGACGGCGTTCGGTCAGGATGTGCTTTTCGCGATCGTTGAGGTCGTCCATGGCCTCGACCAGCATGCCGTGGCGGACATCGGCCTCCTGCGCTTCGGCGACGACCGAGTCCTGCAGCGGGCTATCATCCGCCAGCCAGTCCTGCCACTGGCTCTCGCCATCCTCGCGCATGGGGACGTTGAGCGACGTGTCACCGCCCATCGCCATGCGGCGGTTCATCGAGGTCACTTCCTCCTCGGTCACTCCGAGGTCGGTCGCGATCTTCTGCAGATGCTCGGGCGACAGATCGCCATCCTCGAACGCGTCGAGCTTCGACTTCATCCGACGCAAGTTGAAGAAAAGCTTCTTCTGCGCGGCGGTGGTGCCCATCTTCACCAGCGACCATGACCGCAGGATAAATTCCTGGATCGAGGCGCGGATCCACCACATCGCATAGGTGGCGAGGCGGAAGCCGCGATCGGGCTCGAACTTCTTCACCCCTTGCATCAGACCAATATTCCCTTCGGAAATCAGTTCGCTGACGGGGAGGCCGTAGCCGCGATAGCCCATCGCGATCTTGGCGACGAGACGCAGGTGCGAGGTGACGAGCTGGGCCGCCGCTTCCGGATCACCATGTTCCTGAAACCGCTTGGCGAGCATATATTCCTGCTCGGGCGCGAGGATCGGGAACTTGCGGATTTCGGAGAGATAGCGGTTGAGGCTCGCTTCGCCGCCAAGCGCCGGGATCGTCGCCGGGACGTTGCTGCCAGTTGCCATCGTCAAAACTCCCTTTGTCTTCAGGCCACGCCGCATCGCGGCATTGGCGTAATCTATACGAGAAGATGATCCAACAGTTCCTGCATGTCTGCCGGAAGATCGCTATCAAACGCCAAAGCGTTCTTTGTCACAGGATGAATGAACCCGAGATGTGCGGCGTGCAACGCCTGTCGCCGGAAATTAAGCGTTTCGAGTTCGGCCCGAAGCGCCGGTTTCCGCCCGGCATAGACCGGGTCGCCGAGGAGCGGATGGCCGATCGACGCCATGTGCACCCGCACCTGATGCGTCCGCCCGGTTTCCAGCCGACATTCGATCAACGACGCCTCCCGAAGTTGGCGAAGTTTACGCCAATGGGTGATGGCGTGTTTGGCGGTGGGCGAGCGGACGATCGCCATCTTCTTGCGATCATTGGGGGAACGCGCGAGCGGCGCGTCCACCGTTCCCGCCGAAGTTGACACCCGACCCGCCGCGATCGCCAGATAGCGGCGATCGATGCTGTGATCCTTGAACTGGCGCGCCAGCCCTTCGTGCGCGACGTCGCTCTTGGCGACGACCAGCAGCCCCGACGTGTCCTTGTCGATGCGGTGGACGATGCCCGGCCGTGCGACGCCACCGATTCCCGACAGCTTGCCCGCGCAATGATGCAGGAGCGCGTTGACCAGCGTCCCGTCGAGATTGCCCGCCGCCGGATGCACGACCAGCCCGGCGGGCTTGTCGACGACGATCAGATGATCGTCCTCATAGGCAACGACCAGCGGAATATCCTGCGCCACATTGTCGAGCGGTACCGCCGCGGGGACCGTGATGACGAAATGCTGGCCCGCCGCAACCTTGCGCTTGCCGTCGGACACCGGGCCGTCGGAACCGGCGACGTGTCCCGATGCCAGCAGCGCCTTGATTCGTTCGCGCGACAAATCGGTCACGACCTCGGCCAGTGCCTTGTCGATCCTGAGCCCGTGCGCGGCATCGGTAATGCGCGCCTCTATCGTGGAAACCCCCCGGTCCATTGCCTACAAAGATGGGAATGAGACCGAATTTTACAAGCGAAACGATCCGCGCGCTGCTGGCCGAGGCGGCGGCGAGCGCACACGAGGTTTGCGGGCTTCTGCGGGGGACGGGCGACCGGATCGAGACGGCGCAGCCCGCCCGCAACGTCGCTGCCGACCCCGCGCGCCATTTCGAGATCGATCCGGCGGCGCTGCTGAAGGCGTATCGCGATGCGCGGGGCGGCGGTGCGGCGGTGCTCGGCTGCTATCATTCGCATCCATCCGGCAGCGCCGATCCGTCACCGACCGATGCTGCGCAGGCAGCGGTGGACGGTCGGTTGTGGCTGATTATCGGCGGTGGCATCGCGCGGTTGTGGCGGGCGGTCGCGAACGGGGAACGCCATGGCCGATTCGACCCCGTTCGTTTCGACGTCATCGATGCCGGCCACGTTGAAAATAACTGCGAGGCGGTGCAGATGGACATCAGCGGCCGCACGATGACGTTCGGCGCAGCGCAGGGATCGTCGCTTTGAACATCAGCCCAGCCGAATTCGCCAGCCTGATGTGTTCGCGATTATGCCACGATCTGTTGAGCCCGGTCGGGGCGCTCAACAACGGCCTCGAACTGCTGGCCGACGAGACCGATCCCGACATGCGGGCTCGTTGTCTCGAACTGCTGACCGACAGTGCCCGGGCATCGGCCAATAAGCTGAAATTTTTCCGCCTTGCCTTTGGCGCGGCCGGCGGGTTCGGCGATTCGATCGATACGCGCGAGGCGCGCGCGGCGCTGGAGGGTTTGTTCGGCGACAATCACCGGGTGAAGCTCGGCTGGATGGTCGAGGCGCCGTCGCTGCCCAAGCCGGCGGTCAAGGTTCTGCTGAACCTGGCGCTGATTGCCGGCGATGCGCTGGTGCGCGGCGGGCAGCTCGACGTCGGGGCGGAAGTCACCGCGACCGGGATCGATATCGCGGTGCGCGCCGATGGGCCGCGGATCGTGCTGGATGCCGAGTTGCGCGGCGCGTTGCTGGGCGATGCGGCGATGATGACGCCGCGCGCGGCGGCGGCCTGTTTGGCGCGCGAACTGGTCGAGCAGGGCGGCGGCACGTTGCAGGTGTCGCCTAGCGATTCGCCGGTGCTGCTGTTCGGGGCTTCGTTCGCGGCGCAGTAAGTTGCTGCGTGCCGGAGAGTTTCCCGCTGTCCTTCGTATCCTAACCCCGTCTTAACCTATCGAACGCCATGGTCGCGTCCACAACCGGACGGGGCCGCATGGACGATCTGTTACAGGAATTCATTGCCGAGACCCGCGAAACGCTGGAGGCGTTGTCGTCGGAGATCGTCGCGTGGGAAGCCGCGCCCGACGATCGTGCCCGGCTGGATGCCATTTTCCGATTCGTCCACACGGTGAAGGGAAGCTGCGGTTTCCTGGATCTGCCGCGACTGTCGCGGCTGAGCCATGCCGCCGAAGACACGCTGTGCGAGGTACGCGACGGCAAGCGGCGTCCCGACAGCGCGCTGGTCGATGCGGTCCTCGCGATCGTCGACCGGATCGGCGATTTGGTCGAGGCGATCGATGCCGGTTTGCCGCTGACCGATGAGGGCGAGGACGATCTTATCGCCGCACTCGCGCCGAGGGTCGGCAATCCCGCGACGGCAGCGACCCCGGTGGCGGCGGCGGCAATGGCGGCAGGGCGGGCACCGCTGCGCAGCGTCCGGCTGAACGTCGATCTGCTCGACCGGATGATGAGCGGCATGTCCGACATGGTGCTGGTCCGCAACGAACTGGTCCGGCGCCTGCGTGACACCGATCTCGACCCCGCGATCGAGGCGGCGCTGGAACGGCTGTCGAGCTCGGTAGCCGATATGCGCGACGCGGTGACGCGGACGCGGATGCAGAAGATCGAGACGCTGTTTTCGCCGCTGCCACGCATCGTCCGCGACACGGCGGCGGTGGTCGGCAAGGCGGTGACGCTGACCGTCGACGGCAGCGACGTCGAGCTGGACCGCGAGATGATCGAGGTGATGCGCGATCCGCTGGTCCATCTGGTGCGCAATGCGATCGACCATGGCGTCGAGACGCCGATCGAGCGCCGCGCGGCGGGCAAGCGCGAGAGCGGGCGGTTGCACGTATCGGCGCGCCAATCGGGCAACCAGATCGTCATCGAGATCATCGATGACGGGCGCGGCATCGATACCGACCGGCTGATGGCCAAGCTGGCGGCGACCGGGCAGCGCAGCGAGAGCGAACTGCGCAAGCTGAACGATCGGCAGCGCTGCGAACTGGTGTTCGCGCCGGGGCTGTCGTCGCGCGATACCGCGACCGAGATTTCGGGACGCGGCGTCGGCATGGACGTGGTGCGCGCCGCGATCGACCAGATTGGCGGACGCATCACGTTGGACAATAAGCCGGGGCGGGGATTGCGGATCGCGGTGCAGGTACCGCTGACGCTGTCGATCGTGTCGACGATCGTCGTGCGCGCCGGAGCGCATCGCTTCGCCATTTCGCGGCAGACGATCGGGGAGATCGTCAACGAACGCGCCGCCAATATCCGCGTCGACCAGCTGGGCGACAATCGCATCGCCCGCATCCGCGACCGGCGCATTCCGGTGGTCGATCTGTGCGACGTGATCGGCGTGGCCGCCGATGCACCCGCCACGCCCAAGATGCTGGTGGTTGTGACGATCGGCGCGGGCGATTTCGCCATCGCGGTCGACGAGGTGCTCGATACTGAGGAACTGGTAGTGAAGCCCGCCGCGCCCGCGGTGATGGCGACCGGCCTGTATGCCGGGCAGACGCTGCCCGATACCGGGCGGCCGATGCTGATGCTCGATTGCGCCGGGGTGGCGCAGGCGGCGGGCTTGAGCTTTGCCGATGCGATGGATCTGGAGATCGAGGCCGAGGAAGCGGCGGAAGCGGACCACCGCGTCACCGCCTTGCTGTTCGACGATCTTGACGGGCGGCGGCGGCTCATCCCGCTGGCGGTGATCGACCGGATCGAGCGCATCCGGGCCGGATCGCTCCAGCAGAGCGCAGGGCGCATCCGGCTGGCGATCGATGGGCGGATCGTGCCGGCTGAGGCCAGCGATCCGATGGCGATCGAGCGGGTGACGACGGTGCTGCGCCTGACCGATGGCGTGATGGAAGTCGCCTATGCGATCGTCGACGCGGTCGACATCGTCATGCTTCCCGAATTGGCGCCGACTGGCGAGGTGCCGGGTCCGATCGCCGGCATCGTGCTGCTCGACGGCGAGCAGGTCGAGCAGGTCGATCCGCTATGGCTGTTCGAACGCCATGCGCGCGAGGCGGCGTCGGCGTTGGTCACGCGCGGCCGGCCGACCTGTCTGTTGGCCGATGGCGGCAGCGGGTGGATGCGTGCTTTCCTGCGTCCGATGCTGGAGCAGGCGGGCTATCGCATCGTCGAGCGGGTCGAGGAGGGCGAACGCCCGACCCTGGTGCTGGCACAGGCCGATATCGCCGTGCCGACCCCGGTTGCTGGCGCGCCAGTGGTAAGGCTGCGCGCGTCGCCCGCCGATATCGGCGACGGCAGCATCTATCGCTACGACCGCGAAGGCGTGTTGCGGGCGCTGCGCATTGCGGCGGGAGGTTGAGCATGCCCCAGTTGTTCCTGCTTGCGACCATCGTCGGCCAAGAGGTCGCCATCCGGTCCGATCACGTCGAATCGGTGGTGGATATCGGCGAGATCACGCCGGTCGCGCGCACGTCGCGCGCGGTGCGCGGACTGGCGGCACTGCGCAGCCGGGTGGTAACGGTGGTCGATACCGCGATCGTGCTCGACCCAGCGGCATCGCCGGCCGCGCGCCGCCGCGCCGTGGTGACGCAGGTCGACGGGCATCACTACGCGCTGCTGGTCGACGCACTGGACGATGCGCATCGCTTCGTACCCAAACCGTTGTCGGCGGGGCTGTTGCCGGGGGCGGCATGGGCGGCGATCACCAACGGCCTGATCGAGCATGAGGGGCGCGTCGTCCTGATCCTCGACCTGCCGGCGATCGTCGCACGGGCGGCAGATGCGGGACGGGTCGCCGCCTGAACTTTAACGCGGCGCTTACGAAAGCGTCCTACTGTCGCGCGTACCAACATGGGGTGTCATCATGAAGAGTTGCCTGGTCGTCGATGATTCGAAGGTGATCCGCAAGGTCGCCCGGCATATTCTCGAAACGCTCCAGTTCGAGGTGCGCGAGGCGGGCGACGGGCGCGAGGCGCTCGACCAATGCGCCAAGGCGCAGCCTGACGTGATCCTGCTCGACTGGAACATGCCGGTGATGAGCGGCATGGATTTCCTGCGCGCGCTGCGCCAGAGCGAGGGCGGCATGCAGCCCAAGGTCGTGTTCTGCACGACCGAGAACGGCATGGCCTATATCCGTGCGGCGATCGAGGCCGGGGCCGACGAATATGTCATGAAGCCGTTCGACCGCGAGACGTTGGAGAGCAAGCTTCAGATCGTCGGCGTCGCCTGATCCAGACCGAAACCACGTCGTGAACGCCCCGTTCGCCCGAACCGCCGCAGCGGACGGAACGGCCGTACGGATCCTGATCGTCGACGATTCGGCGGTGACCCGCGCGGTGCTGACCCGCATCGTCGAGACGATGCCCGGACACCGTGTCGTCGCGGCGGTCGGCGGCATCGTGCAGGCGACTGGCAGTCTGACGGGCGAGACCGCCGACCTGATCCTGCTCGACATTAATTTGCCCGGCATCGACGGCCTGTCGGGGTTGCCCGACCTGTTGGCGGCGGCGCCGGGGGCGCGGGTCATCGTGCTGTCGGCCGACTGTGCCGACGGATCGCCGACCGCCGCCCATGCGCTGTCGCTGGGCGCGGCGGCGACGCTGGCCAAGCCCGAATCCTCGCCGCTGGCGGGCGGGTTCGCCGCGCGGCTGGAGGGTCTGGTTGAACGCGTGATGCGCACGGTGCCGCGCGCGACCGGTGGTTTGGCCCAGGCGCGCAGCGACGTATTCGACGTCATCGCGATCGGCGCGTCGACCGGCGGCATCCATGCGCTGGCGCCATTGCTGGCGGCGATTCCGCCCGCGCTCGACATACCGATCCTCGTCACCCAGCATCTGCCGGGAACGTTCACCGAATATTTCGCGCAGCAGCTGGCCGGGCTGGCGCGGCGGCCCGTGGACGTCGCGCGCGACAGCCTGCGCATCCAGCGCGGACGGCTGATCGTGGCGCCGGGCGATGCGCATATCCGGGTGGTGCCGACCAGCGACGGCGCGGCGACGCGACTCGATCGGGGGCCGTCGATCAGCGGGTGCATGCCGTCGGTCGATCCCATGTTCGATTCGGTGGCGCAGGTGTTCGGCGCGCGGGCGCTGGCGATCGTGCTGTCGGGCATGGGCCGCGATGGCGCACGCGGCGCGGCGAACGTCCGTGCGGCAGGGGGAGTGGTCGCGGTGCAGGATCAGGCGAGTTCGGTGGTCTGGGGGATGCCGGGGGCGGTGGCGGAGGCGGGGCTGGCCAACACCATCGGCACGCCCGCGCAACTGGGCGCGTTCGTCGCGCGGCGGCGGCGGCCGGCATGACCGTGGCGCGCCCCGCCGGCCCGCTCGGCCCCGCCGCGAACGCGATCGTCGCATTGCTCGAACAGCGGACCGGGCAACAGCTCGACGCCGGACGCGCATGGCGGATCGACAGCGCGTTGCAACCCATGCTGCGCGAGCGCGGGCTGACCACGCTCGACGAACTGGTTGCGCGGATCAACGATCGGACGGCGGGCGAGCGCGGATTGGCCGATCTGGTGGTCGATGCGCTGCTCAATCAGGAGACATCCTTCTTCCGCGACGCCGCAACGCTCGACACGGTCGTGCAGGCAGCGATCGACATGGTCGCGGAGGCGCCGCGGCGGCTGCGCATCTGGTCGGCGGCCTGCTCGACCGGGCAGGAGCCGCTGTCGATGGCGATGCTGTTCGCCGAAGCAAGCGAGCGGACCGGTATCCTGCCGCCCGAAATCCGCGCGACCGACATTTCGATGCGCGCGCTGATGCGGGCGCGGGCGGCGCGCTATACCCAGTTCGAAATCCAGCGCGGACTGCCGATCCGGCGGATGATGCGATGGTTCGAACCGCGCGACGATCTGTGGGAGGCGAAGGCGGAGTTGCGCTTCCGGCTGCTCTATGGCCAGCACAATCTCATCGCCGACCCGATGCCGGCGGGCAAGTTCGATATCGTGCTGTGCCGCAACGTGTTGATGTACCTGTCGCCCGCGATGCGCGGCGTGGTACTCGACCGGATCGCTCCGGTGCTGCGGCCGGGCGGCCTGCTGGTGCTGGGCGCGGGCGAGACGGTGATCGGTCACACCGACGCGCTGGTCCCCTCCGAACGCTATCGCGGGCTGTACCGGCCGGCGGCGCACTGACCTTGCCTTTCCCCGCGTCCCGCCGCAATCGGGTCGCAGTGGCGTGAGGGGAAAGAGTCGCGTGCAGATGATCGAGACGCCGTCGCCCAATTTCGGCGAACGCACCCTGCCGGTCACGATGCTGGTGCTGCACTATACCGGTATGACTGATGCGGCATCGGCGATCGCGCGGCTGACTGACCCGGCCGCCGAGGTATCGGCGCATTATGTCATTGAGGAGGACGGCACGATCCATCGACTGGTTGCCGAGGACAAGCGCGCCTGGCATGCCGGCAAATCGCACTGGCGCGGGATCACCGACATCAACAGCGCGTCGATCGGCATTGAACTGGTCAATCCGGGCCACGAGTTCGGCTATCGCGAGTTCCCGGAGGCGCAGATCGACGCGTTGATCCCGCTGGTTCACGCGATCAAGGACCGGCACCAGATCACCCGTGGCAACGTCGTCGGCCATTCGGACATTGCGCCTACGCGCAAGCAGGATCCGGGCGAGCTGTTCCCGTGGAACCGGCTGGCGCGGCTGCGCCTCGCGCTGCCGCGACCGACGCGCAACCTGATGGATCCGGGATGGAGCGATGCCGGCTTCCTGCTGGCGCTCGAACGCTTCGGCTACGATGTGTCCGATCCCACAGCGGCGATCACCGCGTTCCAGCGGCGGTTCCGTCCCGAGATGATCGACGGGATCGCGGACGGCGAATGCCGGATGCTGTTGTTGGCGCTGTTGCTGCCCAAGCCACAAGGCGACGATTGAACGCGGCCGCGCTTGGGGGTAGGGGAGGCGCCGTCAGAGGGTCGGGCGGCCGCGTCACGCGATGAGCGTGCCGAGGAAAGTCCGGGCTCCACGGAAACGACGGTGCCGGGTAACGCCCGGCGGGCTTCCGGCTTCGGTCGGGGGTTCAGGGACAGTGCCACAGAGAGCAGACGGCCTTGGCTTCGGCCGGGTTACGGTGAAAGGGTGCGGTAAGAGCGCACCGCGCGGCCGGTAACGGCAGCGGCATGGCAAACCCCACCGGGAGCAAGACCGAATAGGGGCGGCATGAGGCGCGCAAGCGCTTCGGGGCATGTTCCGGCCCGCTGCCCGGGTTGGTTGCTGGAGACGGCGCGCAAGCGTCGTCCGAGAGGAATGGTCGCCTATCCCGCTTTGGCGGGTGGACAGAACCCGGCTTACAGACCCTCTGACATTCGCACGCGACGATGGGTTGCGTGGGGCGCACGGCAGCTTATTTCGAAGACAATGGCACGACATACGCGATCGAACGACTGGGGTTTTCCCCGCTGGCGCGGCTATAGCGAGGGCCGCGAGGCGCAGACGGTGAAGCTGTGCGACCGGCATGGCTGCACCGAACCCGGCAAATGCCCGGCGCCCAAATCGCCGAACAACCCCGATCGCTGGTATTTCTGCGAAGCCCATGCCGCCGAATACAACAAGGGCTGGAACTACTTCGAGGGGCTGAACGAAGAGGAAGCCAAGGCGCGCGAGGAGGCCGAACGGCGCACCGCCAATGGCTATGCCGCGTCTGCATCGAACGCGTGGGCCGGGTCGGGCGACGGAAGCCGATCGCGCGACGAGATGCGCGCGCTGGAAGTGCTGGAATGCGATCCCGACGCCGATTTCGACACCATCCGCCTGGCCTGGCGCAAGCTGGCCAAGGTCTTCCACCCCGATGTCCGTCCCGGCGATGCCGAGGCGGCGAAGAAATTCCACGCGATCCAGGCGGCCTATGACGTGCTGCGCGTTGCCGAGGAACGGCGGAGCTGGAAGCCGGCGTGAAGCGCGAGGTCCGTTCGCGCTGGAGCAAGGCGATACTGGTCTGCGCCAAATGTTCGAAGAAGCTCGACGGTGGCTTCGGCGATAGCGGCAAACCGCTGGCCAAGGCGCTGCGCAAGCATCTGAGGCTGAAGAGCGGACCGAAGGGCGCGGCGGGCGTGGTCGAGGTGAAGTGTCTCGACGTGTGTCCCAAGGGCGCGGTGGTCGTGGTGGACGGAGCGCGACCGGGCGAGTGGCTGCTGGTGCGGCCGGGTGACGATCTGGATGCGGTGGCGGCGCGGCTGGGGTTGGCGTAGGTCGTAACGATCGTTCTTGTTTGACGTCATCACGGACTTCATCGAGACCTTTGCAAGGTCTCGAACGGAACCAAACCCGCAGCGTACCCCGGCGAAGGCCGGGGTCCAGTTTGGAAGGTTTTTCCGTAACTGCCAACGTCCCCCAACTGGGCCCCGGCCTTCGCCGGGGTACGACCCCGAGGTTTTCGAACAGGTCCCGTTCTAAGCTGGCGTCCCGCTTGGCCGCCGTAGAAGAAGAAGCGAGAACCCGGATCAAGTCCAGGGCGACGTCGAGGGGCGCGCCGACGCTCTACAACAACCGCTGCGCGGTTTCGCGGATGAGGGCGATCATGTTCGGTATCCCCTGCGTGCGGTTCGAACTCAGCTGGTTGCGCAGGTCGAACGGGGCCAGTGTGCCATCGATGTCCGCAGACAGGATCGCGTCGGGCTTGCGGTCCTGTACGGTTGCCAGAACCAGCGCGATGATCCCCTTGGTAATCGCGGCGTTGCTGTCGGCGAGGAAGTGGAGCGTGCCGTCGCTCTGTTGCTGGGGATAGACCCAGACCGATGCCGAACAGCCCCGGACCAGCGTCGCATCGGTCTTGAGGGGGGCGGGCATCGGCTCCAGCTGCCGGCCCAGATCGATCAGCAACCGGTAGCGGTCGTCGCCGTCTAGAAAGTCATATTCTTCGCGGATATCGTCGATGCTCTGCATGACGCCGCTATAGGCATTGCGCGTTAGAGTTCCACCCCGGCAGCGATTGCTTCGAGCTTGCGGATGCGTTCCTTCAAGTCGGCGATCTCGATCCGGGTGCCGGCATTGGGCGCGGGCTGGGCAATGGTGCGGTCGCCGATACGCTGCTGTTGCAGGGCCAGCCAGCCGCGCCAGCCCGACAGCAGCGTAGCAGAGACGATCGCCACGGCGGCAAGGGTGGTGGCGGCGAGTGCGAGGGTAAGAGTCAGGTTCATCGGACTGCCCTTTTCGTCGGGTTTGTCAGTTCAGCGGTTTGTCGCGAAGGCGTTCGATCTCGTCGGAGAGGTCGACGCCGCGGTCGGTGATGATGCGTTCGAGGACCCGCACCCGCTGTTCCAGCCGTTCGGTCTGCGCAGCATATTGCGCGGCCTTTTCGGCGGTCTCGGTGCCGCGGACCTGCAATTCGCGCTCCTTCAGCTCCAGCCAGGGTTGAAAGACTAGCTTGCTGAGGATCGCGACGATCGGGATCATCAGGGCGAGGGCGGGGATGATGAAGGGGCTCATGGTCGGTCCTTTCAGTTCGTCCGGCCGCGCAGCTGTTCGATCTCGCGATCGAGGCTGTGCGCACCGTCGGTCACGATCCGCTCGACATTGGCGAGCCGGTCCTTGATCGATCCCAGTTCGGCCTTGAGCTGGGCATTTTCCTGACTCAGCAGCTTGACCCGTTCGACCGTCTCGTCATTGGCGCGGGGATAGACGCTCTGCCCCCAGCTGCCCTGCAGCGGATAGCCGTTCTTGACGCGGAGCCAGGTGGTGATGACCCACGCCGCCATGCCGGTCAGGCAAATGGTGACGATCATCGGGATGAAGTCGGGGTTGGTGCTCATCATGTCGGTCGTCCTTGCGTTCAGCGCAGCGCGTCGATTTCGCGGGCGGTTCGCGTGGCGGGATCGGTGGCGATGCGTTCGAGGACGGCGATCCGCTCTTCGAGGCGCAGGACCTTCGCCTGCAGCTGCTCGTTCTGATCGGCCATCAACCGTGCCTGTCGCGTCGCGTCGATCTCGTCGTGGCGGCTGCGACGCTTGCCCCCGTCGCGATCCAGCGAATAGCCATGTTTCGCCCGGATCGCGGTCTTCACGATGCTCGCGATCATGACGATCGTGATGATCGCCAGCACGAACCCTGGTCCACCCGAATTCATTGTCCTTCTCCCCTAAATCTGCCCCGGCGGGGATCGGATCAGCGCAGGCTGTCGATCTCGTCCGCCAGACGGGTGTTGCGGCTGGTATAGTACATTTCAATGTCGGCGAGGCGACGGTCGATGTCACGGAAGGTCGAGCGCATTTCCGACGCGGTACGGGTCGGGTTCGACCGCACGCCCTGCCAGAATTTCTCGTCCTCGCGGCTTTCGTACAGGCCATGCGGCTTCTTCTGCGCCATCCAGGCGATCATGAAGTAGGCGATCACGGTCCAGGGAAAGCCACCGGCCAGCGTCAGCAACACCGTGCCGATGCGGATCCACATGACCTCGACACCGGTATAGTCGGCGATGCCGGCACACACGCCAGACATCTTGCCATTCGCCTTGTCGACATAGAATTTGGTGCGTGCGCCGGACATCAGTCCCTCCGTGTGTAATCGTGGTTGCGGAAATCGCTTTCCGGATATTCCCGGCGCGGCATCGATGGGCGGAAGTCCGGATTGTCGGCGGCGATGATCCGCTCGATCGTCTGGAGCCGCTCTTCGAGCCGGCGGGCAGTAAGGTGCATGTCGTCGAGCAGCCGCTCGTCCTCGTTGGTCAGCGTCGGCGACTGTTTCCACTTGGTGATATAGTGGAGGATCAGCCACGGCAGCCCGATCAGGAGTGCGGCGACGGCGACCATGCCGATCAGGAAATCGCCCATTGCGATCAGCCCTCCCGGTTCAGGCGGGCCTTGAGCGCGGCCAGTTCGGCATCGATCTTGTCCGACTGCCGCAGCTCGGCGATCTCGTCCTCAAGGCTCTTGCCGCCCTGACCCATGCCGGCCGCTTCGGCGCGACCCTCGGCCAGATCGGCGCGGCGTTCGAGCACGTCGAAGCGGCTGAACGCCTCGGCGGTCTTGGAACCGGCATACATTTCACGCAGCTTGGTGCGGTTGTTGGCGCTTTCCATCCGGGTCTGGATAGCGTTCTGCCGGGTCCGCGCCTCGCGCAACTTGGTCTGCAGCTTGGCGATATCGGCTTCCGAAGCGCGCAGCGCGTCGTCGAGTACGACGATCTCCGAATTGAGCTGTTCGATCATGTCGACCGCCTTCTGGCGTTCGACCAGTGCCGCCTTGGCCAGATCCTCGCGATCCTTGCTCAGCGCCAGCTCGGCCTTTTCGGTCCAGCTTTCCTGCAGCTTGTCGAGCTTGGAGATGTGGCGGCGCATTTCCTTCTGGTCGGCGATGGTGCGCGCCGCGGATGCGCGGACCTCGACCAGCGTTTCCTCCATTTCGAGGATGATCATGCGGATCATCTTCGCGGGGTCTTCGGCCTTGTCGAGCAGGTCGGTGACGTTGGCGGCGATGATATCGCGGGTGCGGGAGAAAATGCCCATCGGTTACTCCTGAAGAATGCGTGGGTGGTCGGGACGGAACGGGGCAGAACCGCCCCGGCCTGCCGCCTTACGCGATCGGCGCGGCGGCATGGGTGGTGGCGATCGGACCGGGTGCGGTCGTAACGCCGAAGGCAGTAACGCAGACCGCAACCGCGCCGATCAGGCTGAGGAGCGACTGGCGGGTGGTCACGTTCTTGTTGATGCGGATCATGGTGGAACTCCCTGAAGCTGTAGCGTGCGCCCCGTGTCGGGCTTGCACAATACATTGCAGGAGCCGTGCCAAATCTAAAAATGACGGATTTGCGTCACTTTTCATAGATCATCGGCGTCGGCGCATTTGGCCCCTTGCGAACTATTGGGAAAATACGCCACATCATCGGCATGGAGCGCGCAACCCAGGTCGTCGGCCAGTCCGGTCCGTTTCTCGATGCCCTCGAACGGGCCAGCCGTGCCGCCGCGCTCGACCGCCCGGTACTGGTGATCGGGGAACGGGGAACGGGCAAGGAACTGGTCGCCGAACGACTGCACCGCCTGTCGGGGCGCTGGGACCAGCCGCTGGTGGTGATGAATTGCGCGGCGCTGCCCGAGACGCTGATCGAGGCGGAATTGTTCGGTCATGAGTCGGGTGCGTTCACCGGCGCGACCAAGGCGCGGGCAGGGCGGTTCGAGGAGGCCGATGGCGGCACGCTGTTCCTCGACGAACTGGGTACGCTGTCGATGGGCGCGCAGGAGCGGTTGTTGCGCGCGGTCGAATATGGCGAAGTGACGCGGATCGGGTCGTCGCGGCCGATCCGGGTCGATGTCCGCATCGTCGCCGCGACCAACGAACATCTGCCCGACCGGGTCGAATGCGGCACGTTCCGCGCCGACTTGCTCGACCGGTTAAGTTTCGAGGTGGTGACGCTGCCGCCGTTGCGGGCGCGACCGGGGGATATCATGGTGCTGGCCGATTTCTTCGGACGGCGCATGGCGGCGGAGATCGGGCGCGACGAATGGGTCGGGTTCGGGCCGAATGCGGTCGACCAATTGATGGAGCATCGCTGGCCTGGCAATGTCCGTGAGTTGCGCAACGCGGTCGAACGGTCGGTCTATCGCTGGGAACGGCCGGGGCCGATCGATCTGGTCGAGATCGATCCGTTCGCCTCGCCCTTCCGTCCGCGATCCAATGCGAGTCCTGCCGCGTCGGGGGCTGCGCCGGTCGTGGGAACGCCGACGATCGAATCTGCTGCGCCCGACGATCCGTGCGAGGATTTCAAGACTCGCGTCAACCGCTTCGAACGGCAATTGCTGACACGCGCGATGGCGGAGGCGCGCTACAATCAGCGCAACTGCGCCGATGCGATCGGGCTGACCTATGACCAGTTGCGCCATGCATTGAAGCGCCACGGAATGCTGGGGCAGGGCGGCTGACCCCCTTTTCGACACCGCCGGCCACGCCTATGGGTTCGCAGGCGTAACGACCGGAGCCAAGCGGGGTCCGCCGCGTTCGGTCGAGCGAGTTCTTTTCCTAAGGAGAATTGCCATGGCGTTCGAACTTCCGCCGCTGCCCTATGCCTATGACGCGCTGGAGCCGACCATCGACAAGGAAACGATGACGCTGCACCATGATAAGCATCATCAGGCCTATACCGACAAGCTAAACGAAGCCGTGTCGGAAGATGCGAGCCTCGAGGGCAAGTCGATAGAGGAACTGCTCGCCAATATCGGCAGCGGTTCGGCCAAGCTGCGTAACAATGGCGGCGGCTTCTGGAATCACACCTTCTTCTGGGAAACGATGAAGGGTGGCGGATCGCAGCCGTCGGGCGCGTTGAAGGATGCGATCGACGACCAGTTCGGCGGTCTCGACGCGCTGAAGGAAAAGTTCAACACGGCGGGCGCGAACCAGTTCGGATCGGGCTGGGCGTGGCTGATCGTCGGCCAGGACGGCAAGCTCGCCATCACCTCGACGCCGAACCAGGACAATCCGCTGATGGACGTCGCGCCGGTCAAGGGTACGCCGATCCTTGGCAACGACGTCTGGGAACACGCTTACTACATCACCTACCGCAATGCGCGTCCGGCGTATCTCAAGGCGTGGTGGGACGTGGTCGACTGGGACAAGGTCGGCCAGCGGTACGACGCAGCGGTGAAGTAATCCGCCTCAATAGCCCTTTCCCCTTCAGGGGAGAGGGTTGGGAGAGGGGGCTGTCCGCGAGGACGGTCCCTTTTTCGTGGGCGCGACGCTTGGGGCGTCCCCTCTCCCCGGCCCTCTCCCCTGAAGGGGAGAGGGAGTTAGTCCGCCGGGGGAAGCGGGCTGTCTTCCCCGACCTTCAGCCCATGCTTCAACAGCATCGGGATATTCGCCACCGCGAACAGCAACGTCAGCGGCACCGCCCCCCACAGCTTGAACCCGACCCAGAAATCCCAGGTCGAATGGCGCCATACGACTTCGTTCAGCACCGCCATGAACGCGAAGAACACCGCCCAGTTGACCGTCAGCTTGCGCCAGCCAAGCGTACTCAGCCCCGGATAGGCGGTTTCGAGCAATTGTTGCAGCAACGGGCGTCCGGTCACCAACCCGAAGGTCAGGATCGCCGAGAACATCGCATAGACGATGGTCGGCTTCATCTTGATGAAGGTATCGTCGCGGAAATAGAGGGTCAGCGCGCCGAACACGACGACGAGTCCCGCCGACAGCCAGAGCATCGGCGAGATATGGCCGGTCTTCCATTTCGATACGATGATCGCGATGACACTGGCGATCATGAAGGCGGTGCTGGCGATGATCACCTGCGCCAGCGAATCGACCATGTCGGGCAGGCCGATCTTTCCGGCCAGTAGGTTGGCGACGAAGAACACGACCAGAGGCCCGTAATCGAGCGCCATGCGGAACAGCGGCGAGGCGGGTTGGCGCTGCGCGGTCATTTGCGCACCCGTTCGACACCGGCGATGATCCGCGACACTTCGTTGGCGTCGAAGCCGCGCAGGTCGTCGGCGGTCTCACCCACGCCGATTGCATGGATCGGAAGACCGAACTTTTCCGCCGCCGCGACCAGCACGCCACCGCGCGCGGTACCGTCCAGCTTGGTCATGACGAGGCCGGTGACGCCCGCCATCTCCTTGAATACCTCGATCTGGTTGAGCGCATTCTGGCCCGTCGTCGCATCAAGGACGAGGACGACATCATGCGGCGCTGCCGGATTGAGCCGGCCGAGGACACGGCGGACCTTGGCCAGTTCGTCCATCAGTTCGCGCTTGTTCTGCAGGCGCCCGGCGGTGTCGACGATCAGCACGTCGATGCCGGTCGCCGTCGCCTGCTTGACCGCTTCATAGACGATGCCGGCGGCGTCGCCCCCCTCGGCACCGCTCACGATCGGTACGCCGATGCGTTCGGCCCAGGTGCGCAACTGGCCGATGGCGGCGGCGCGGAAGGTATCGCCCGCCGCCAGCATCACGCCATAATCCTGCTCGACCAGTGTCTTGGCGAGCTTGGCGATGGTGGTGGTCTTGCCCGAACCGTTGACGCCGATGACGAGGATCACCTGCGGACGCGGAAACGCCTCGATTTCCAGTGGCTTGGCGACCGGCGTTAAGACCTTTTCGATCTCTTCTGCGACGACGAGCCGAATGCCCAGTTCCTCCATGTTGCGCTCATACTGCCCTTCGGCAAGGCGCTGTCGGACGCGGGCGGCGGTGGCGGGACCGAGGTCGGAGGCGATCAGCGCTTCCTCGATATCGTCGAGTTGCGCGTCGTCGAGCCGCGCGGCGGACAGGCCGACAAGGTTGCCGGTCAGTCGGTCCGACGTCTTCTTCAGGCCGCCGAGCAGGCGTTCATGCCACGACAGGCTCATAGGGGCATTCCGATCAACTGATTGCCTTCGATCTGGGTCAGCCGCGCGGTCACGATCGAGCCGGGCGGGCAGGGGGGAAGCGAGACATCGGCAAAGCCAGGGCTGTGCCCGCGCGTGCCGGGACGTTCGACGAGGATTTCGGCGGTAGTGCCGATCTGCCGTTCGAGCCAATCGCGGTGGCGACGTTCGGCGGCGACGCGCAACGCCTGTGCGCGCGCCTTGCCGACCGGCGGTGGCACCTGCGGCATCCGCGCGGCGGGGGTGCGGGCGCGCGGGCTGTAAGGAAAGACATGGGCATGGACGATGTCGCAATCGTCGATAAGTGCGAGCGTGTTCGCCGCCATCGCGTCATCCTCGGTCGGAAAGCCGGCGATCAGATCGGCGCCGATCGCGATATCGGGACGGGCGGACTTGAGCCGGTCGACCAGCGCGACCGCGTCGGCGCGGCTGTGGCGGCGGCGCATTCGCTTCAGCACCATATCGTCGCCCGCCTGGAACGACAGATGCGCGTGCGGCATGACCCGTGGTTCGTTCGTCAGCAAATCGAACAGCTTGGCATCGATAGCTGCGGGATCGAGCGAAGAAAGACGCAGGCGGCGCAGGCGCGTACGGGCGACGATCGCCGCGACCAGATCGCCGAGCCTCGGCGTATCGGACAGGTCTTCGCCATAGCTCGACAGGTCGACACCGGTCAGGACGACCTCGGCATGGCCGGCCGAAACCAGCGCCGCGACCTGTGCGACCACGCCGTCGATTGTCGCCGAGCGCGACGGACCGCGCCCCGCGGGAATCGCGCAGAAGGTGCAGCGATGGTCGCAGCCATTCTGGACCTCGACAAAGGCCCGCGTCTGCCCTTCGAACCCGCCTGCCAGTTGCGGCGCGGTGTCGAGCACGCGGGCGAAGTCGCGGACGACGATCGGATCGGTCGAACCCCACGCGACCGGGTTCAGCTTGTCCGAATTGCCGATGACCCGGTCGACTTCGGGCATCGACGCGAACTGCGCCGGATCGATCTGTGCCGCGCAACCGGTAACGATCAGTTCCGCCGCCGGCCGGTCGCGGCGGGCGCGACGGATCGCACGGCGGGTGGCGGCGACCGCATCGTTGGTGACCGCACAGCTATTGACCACGGTCACGTCGCGATCGACGACCAGCGCGCGGATCGCATCGCTTTCGGCGATGTTCAGCCGACAGCCGAGCGTGATGATTGTGGGACCAGCGGAGGATGGCATGGGCGGTGATCTAGGGACAGGGACACGCGAAGTCCACGCGAACGCGCGGAGCGTGCTCGACTTCTGGTTCGACGAGGTCGGGCCGGAACGGCATTTCGCCAAGGATGAAGCGCTTGATGCGACGATCGCGCAGCGATTCGGGGCGTTGCGCGACGCGGTGCTGACGACCGAGGCGGAAGGCTGGCGCCACGATCGCGACACGTTGTTGGCGGCGGTGATCCTGCTCGACCAGTTTTCGCGGAACATCCATCGCGGGACCTCGGCTGCCTTTGCCGCCGACCCGCTCGCGCTGGAACTGGCGTTGATCGGCATCACGCGCGGCGACGACCGCGAATTCCCGCCACTCGAACGCTCGTTCCTGTACATGCCGTTGATGCATAGCGAGGATGCCGGCGTCGCGCGCTTCTCGCTGCGCTGCTTCGAGTCGCTGGGCAATCCGGTGAACCTGCAATTCGCCCGCGACCATGCCGACGTCCTCGCACGCTTCGGCCGCTATCCGTCGCGCAACGCCGCGCTCGGCCGCGAATCGACCGCGGCGGAGCGCGCCTATCTTAGCCGGCCCGACGCCGGTTGGTGAGGTCGGTCAGTTCGGGATCGCTCCCCCCGCCGCAATGGAGCAGCCCGCGTGCCGCCAGCATCCGCCGGGTGTCGGCCACCGATAACGGCCGGCTATAGGCCCAGCCCTGCGCCTTGGCACAACCGAGCGCAGCCAGCCGTTCGGCGATCGCGTCGTTCTCGACCCCCTCGGCGGTGATCGGCAGGTTCAGGCTTTCGCCCAGACCGATGATCGCGTGGACGATCGCCGCCGAATCGCCGTTGTCGAGCAGCGACAGGACGAAGCTCTTGTCGATCTTGATCCGGTCGAACGGCAGTGCCCGCAGATGTGCGAGGCTCGAATAACCGGTGCCGAAATCGTCGAGCGACAGCCGGACACCCTGGTTTTTGAGCGATCCCACGATCGATTGCGCCAGCGGCAGATTGTCGAACAGCGCGCTTTCGGTGATCTCGATCTCCAGCCGGTTCGCGGCAAAACCGGATTCGACCGTAGTCTTGATGATCTTCTGCGCCAGCCAGGCGTCGCGCAACTGCCATGGCGAGATGTTGACCGACAGGGTGATGCCCGGGTCCCAGTCGCGAGCGGCGGCGAACGCCTGACGCATGATCGACAGCGACAGGTCGCCGATCAGCCCGGCTTCCTCCGCGACCGGAATGAAACGATCGGGCGGGATCGGCCCTTGTGTCGGATGCACCCAGCGCGCCAGCACTTCGAACCCGCACAGCCGGCCGGTAGCCAGATCGACCTGCGGTTCAAAAAAGGGAACCACCTGTCCGGCCGGGATCGCCTGGCGCAACCCGCTTTCGATGTCGTTGCGGTCGATCAGCGCGTTCTCCATCGTCCGGTTGAACCAGGTAAAGTCGCCGCGACCCGATTTCTTGGCCGAATACATCGCGATATCGGCGGCGCGCAGCAGCGTGTCGATGCTGCCCCCGTCAAAGTCCGACCGGGCGATGCCGATCGAACAGCTCAGATGAATGCGCAGATCGTCGACGAACATCGGCTGCGACAGCGCGGTGATGACCCGGCCGGCAATGCGTTCGACGACCGCCGGATCGCGCGCGTCGAAGACGAAGGCACAGGCGAAGGCGTCGCCGCCGAACCGCGCGGTCAGCGCGGCGGGGGGCATCGCGCCGGCAATCTCCAGCGCGACGCTGCGCAGCACGCTGTCGCCCGCCGCATGGCCGTGCATGTCGTTGACCATCTTGAAATGATCGAGGTCGACGATCAGCAGCGCCACCGCCTGATCGCGCTTCGTCGCCGACCGCATCAGCGCGGCACCTGCCTCACTGAGGCTGCGGCGATTGAGGAAACCGGTCAGCGGGTCGCGCGACGCCAACATGCGCGCGCGTTCCTCGGCGGCGGATCGGCCATGCATCTCGATCCGCACGGCGCGGTGGCGGCGCCAGCCGAAAATGACCAGCGCGGCATTGATGAGCAGCGCGGTCACCAGCGGCTGCGCCACCGGTTCGCCGCCATAGAATCGATGGTCGAGCAGCCCGGAAATGACCGCGAAGCTGAGGCCGACGAACAGCAGGATCGCCGAGACGCAGATCGCCAGAGTCCAGCGTTCGCCGCCTTCCCGCGGTTCCGCCGGAGCAGGGCTGATGCCCTCGGTTCCTCTTTGACGATCCCATTCCATCGGCAATTCTTATCCCGACCATCGGTATAGAAGCGGTTAAAGCCGCCCCATCGTCCGCCATGGACCGGTCGTAGATCGTCGTCACTTGCGCCGAACCGAGTTTTGGGATAGGCGCCCCGGATCGTTTCCGTGCGGAGACGTTCAGCATTGCCGCCCATGGGCGACGCCGGCCGACGAGGTTTCGTCCGCCGGCGTGTTTTGCTTGAGCGTTTCTCGTACGGCAAGGCTGGAGTGGTACGCGTGTTCGAGAGTCTGAGTGACCGGCTGGGAGGAGTGTTCGATCGCTTGCGCGGTCGTGGCGCACTGACCGAAGCCGACGTTCGCACCGCGATGCGCGAAGTCCGCGTCGCGCTGCTCGAAGCCGATGTGGCACTGCCGGTCGCGCGCGAATTCGTCGAGAAGGCGACCGAAGCGGCCGTCGGCCAGAACGTCCTACGCTCGATCACGCCGGGGCAGCAGGTCGTCAAGATCGTCCACGACGCGCTGGTCGACATGCTGGGGCCGGACACGGCCGAACTCGACGTCGCGGTCACGCCGCCCGCCGTCGTGATGCTGGTCGGTCTGCAGGGTTCGGGCAAGACCACCACCACCGCCAAGCTCGCCAAGCTGCTCGCCAAGCGCGAGGGCAAGAAGGTGATGATGGCGTCGCTCGACGTCAATCGCCCGGCGGCGCAGGAACAGCTGGCAGTGCTCGGCACGCAGGTCGAGGTCGCAACGCTGCCGATCGTTACCGGGCAGCAGCCGGTCGACATCGCCCGGCGCGCGCTGCAATCGGCGAAGCTGCAGGGCTATGACGTCGTCATGCTCGACACGGCGGGCCGTCTGCACGTCGATCAGGCGCTGATGGACGAGATGAAGGCGGTGGCGGAGATCGCCCGGCCGAACGAAATCCTGCTGGTCGTCGACTCGCTGACCGGTCAGGACGCGGTCAACGTCGCGCAGAACTTCTCCGAACAGGTGCCGCTGACCGGCGTTATCCTGACGCGCATGGACGGCGATGCGCGCGGTGGCGCCGCGCTGTCGATGCGGGCCGTAACCGGCAAGCCGATCAAGTTCGCGGGCACCGGCGAAAAGCTGGATGCGATCGAGCCGTTCCACCCGAAGCGCGTTGCCGGCCGGATCCTCGGCATGGGCGACGTCGTCTCGCTGGTCGAGAAGGCGGCGCAGTCGATCGAGGCCGAAGATGCCGAGCGCATGGCTGGTCGCCTCGCCAAGGGTCAGTTCGACATGAACGACCTGCGCGGGCAGCTGGCGCAGATGCGGCGCATGGGCGGCCTCGGTGCGCTTGCCGGCATGATCCCCGGCATGAAGAAGGCGCAGGCGGCGATGGCCTCGGGCGCGGTCGATGAAAAGATCTTGCTGCGCATGGACGCGATGATCACGTCGATGACGGTCAAGGAACGCGCCAAGCCTGAGCTGATCAACGCCAAGCGCAAGATCCGTATCGCCAAGGGGTCGGGCACCACGGTGCAGGACGTCAACAAACTGCTGAAGATGCATCAGGAAATGCAGTCCGCGATGAAGAAGCTCAAGAAGATGGGCGGCATCAAGGGCATGATGGCGATGCTCGGCAAGGGCGGCATGGGCGGCCTCGGCAACGCGCTGGGCGGTCCGGGGCTCGGCGACCTGATGAGCAAGGCAGGCGGCGAGATGCCGGGCCTGCCGGGTCTCACGGGTGGCAAGGGCATGCCGCAACTGCCCCCCGGCTTCGAAAACCTCATCAAGAAGAAGTAACCGCCGGTCGGAACCGGCTTACACAGACCAACGAAGGAAGAAGAATAATGGCACTCAGCATCCGTCTGTCGCGTGGTGGCTCGAAGAAGCGTCCGTACTACCGCATCGTCGTCGCCGACGCGCGCAGCCCGCGCGACGGTCGCTTCATCGAGAAGATCGGCACCTACAACCCGCTGCTGGGCAAGGAAGACGAGAAGCGCGTCGTGCTCGATGCCGAGCGTGCGACCCACTGGCTGGGCGTCGGCGCGCAGCCGACCGACCGCGTCGCCCGCTTCCTCGACAAGGCCGGCGTGAAGGAACGCGCTGCCCGCAACAACCCGAACAAGGGCAAGCCGGGCGAGAAGGCCGTCGAGCGCGCCGAAGAGCGTGCCGAAAAGGCGAAGGCCGCCGAAGAAGCCGCCGCCGCTCCGGCCGAAGCATAAGGGGTTCCGTCGGCGCGTCTTTTCGGGCGCGCCGGCACCCTATGATCGTCGTCATGCGTTCCGGATCTACCTGAACAGGAGCATGAATGATGATCGATCCCGAACAGCAGTCGAACCATGACGAAGACGCCACCAATGCCGGCCAATCGGCGGAAGAACCCGCCGAAGGCCGCGACGACGCCCCCGCGGGCGGCGAAGGCTCGCCCGACGCCTGAACCGGCGGCGGCGGTCCGTGACCGGGTCGTGCTGGCAGCGATCGCCGGTGCGCATGGGCTGAATGGCGAGGTTCGGCTGAAGCTGTTCACCGACGATCTGTCGGCATACCCGAAGTTGAACGGCGGCGCACTGACGCTGATGTCGGTGCGTCCCGCCACCAACGGCGTCATCGGCAAGTTCCGTGAAATCGCCGACCGGACCAAAGCCGAGGCAATGCGCGGCACCGAATTATGGATCGGCCGCGACCAACTGCCCCCGCTGGGCGAGGGCGAATATTACCATGCCGACCTGCTGGGGTTGCCGGTGGTGTCGAGCGAGGGCGAGACGCTGGGCCAGGTCGTCGCGATCGACGATTTCGGCGCGGGCGACGTGATCGAAATCGAACGCCCCGACGGCAAGCGCTTCATGGTACCGATGCAGCCGCAAGCGGTCCCCGAATGGAACGCCGAACGGCTGGTGGTCGACGCGCTGTTCGCCGCCGACTGATCAGCGATTGGCAGCGGCGGTGAACGCCTGCCGCACCGATTCGGGCGCATTGAACAATCGCCGTTCGAGCCGCGCGAGCAACGCGTCGGTGTCGGCGCTGCCTTTCTGAGCGCGCTCCATGCTCCAGTAACCGAATTCGCGGGCCTCGACCGGACGATCGGACAGGATCGTCAGCTCCTCATGCCGCGGGTCGGCGGCGATCCGGGCGAAGGTGGCGGCGACGCTACTCTCCGGCCCCTCGATCACCTGCAGGAACAGGCCGTCCTGATACCACAGCAACCCGGTAACCCCGTCGACGGCATTGTTGTGCCGCGACTGCTGCACGATCCGGTCGACATCGACACCGGGTGCGCACCGGCTGGCGTAGAATAGCTGACGAAAGGGCGGCGCGGTCACAAACATCGGATACGGTTCCCGCCGCGTTCGATCAAGTCACTTCGCGGTCGCCGATCGTTCCCAATCCGGAATGGTCGGCGCCGGACCAAATTCGGCCCGTGCCGACCTCACCGCCGCAACGGGCGGCGTTCGCTCAGCAGGTTGCGGATCGTCGTCGCCGCAACCCCGGCCTCGCCCATCGCATGGCTGATCTGATCTAGGCCCTTCACCACGTCGCCGGCCGCGAACAGCCCCGGGAGCGACGTGCGCTGGTGATCGTCGACCTCCAGGCAGCCGTCCGTGCTCGCCCGCGCCCCGGCCGCAACCGCCAGTTCGGAGCGAATGTGCGATCCGAGCGCCGGATAGACACTGTCGAAGGCCATCTCGCCGTCGGCGGTGCGCACGACGAACCGGTCGCCATCGATCCGATAGTCGCCGCATGGTCCGTCGACGCGCTGGATGCCGGCTGCGTCGAGTTTTTCCAAACAGGTATCGTCGAGATCATGGTCGCTGTCCGGGGCGATCAGCGTGACGTCGGCGGTATAACCGCGCAGGAACAGCGCTTCACGCATGCCGTGATCGCTGGTGCCGATCACGCCGACCCGCCGGTCGGTGACCTCATATCCGTCGCAGATCGGACAATAGCGCAACAATCCCTGCGCCAGCGCCACGTCATGGATGGCGTCTTCCAGCCCGCGCGGCCGATGATTGACGACCCCGGTCGCGAGCAACACGCTGCGCGCTGCCACGACGCCGTCGGCGGTGACGATGCGGAAGTCCTCGCCGTCGCGCTCGATCGCGTCGACCGTCGCGGGGGTGCAGGTCGCGCCGTACGTCCGCGCCTGTTCGTGCATCCGCGCCAGCAATTCCTTGCCGGCAATGCCACCGGGAAAGCCGGCATGATTATGGGTGCGCGGGATCATCGCTGCCCGGCTCGATCCGCAATCGAACATGCGGATCGTCAGGTGGAACCGTGCGAGATAGATGGCGGCAGTGAGCCCGGCGGGGCCGGCGCCGACGATGACGCAATCAACCGTTTCGGGATCGGGGGCATGGGAGGTCGCCGGCATGGAGGCGCAAATGAAGCGGATGGGCTTTCGTTCCCCCGAACAAGCGGGCACAGGCTGCCGAATGACTTTCGCCGTGACCGTGCTGACTCTCTATCCCGAAATGTTTCCCGGGCCGCTCGGCTTGTCGTTGGCCGGCCGGGCGCTGCGTGAGGAACGCTGGTCGCTCGACACGGTGCAGATCCGCGACTTCGCCACCGACAAGCATCGTTCGGTCGACGATACGCCGGCCGGGGGCGGGGCGGGGATGGTGCTGCGCGCCGATGTGCTGGCCGCCGCGCTCGACAGCGTGACCGATGGCCGCCCGGTGCTCGCGATGACGCCGCGTGGAAAGCCGCTGACGCAGGGCCGGGTACGCGAACTGGCGGCGGGGCCGGGCGCGATCGTGCTGTGCGGCCGTTTCGAGGGGTTCGACGAACGGCTGTTCGAAGCACGCGCCATCGAGCCGGTCGCGATCGGCGATTATGTGCTGTCGGGTGGCGAAATGGGCGCGCTGGTGCTGCTCGATGCTTGCGTTCGGCTGCTTCCCGGCGTAATGGGCGCGGCTTCGAGTGGTATCGAGGAAAGCTTCGAAAGCGGCCTTCTCGAATATCCTCAATATACCCGACCTGCTGAATGGGAAGGGCGTGTGATCCCCGAAGTGTTGCGATCGGGGGATCATGCGAGGATCGCCGCGTGGCGCAAGTCACGATCGGAATCCGACACACGGCTATGGCGGCCGGATCTGTGGGAGCGTCACGTCGACGCTCGGGTCCAGTCGCCCTCTGGCGCGCACAGGCAAGACGAAGGTCAGAAGAAATGAACCTCCTCCAGACGCTCGAAGCGGAACAGATCGCCAAGTTCCTTGAATCGAAGTCGATCCCCGAATTCCGCGCCGGTGACACCCTTAAGGTCGGCGTGAAGGTCGTCGAAGGCGAGCGGACCCGCGTGCAGAACTATGAAGGCGTGTGCATCGCACGTTCGAACGCCGGCATGGGTTCGTCGTTCACCGTCCGCAAGATGAGCTTCGGTGAAGGCGTGGAGCGCGTATTCCCGCTCTATTCGCCGAACATCGATTCGATCGAAGTCGTCCGTCGCGGTGTCGTGCGGCGCGCGAAGCTCTATTATCTGCGCGGTCGTACCGGCAAGTCGGCGCGTATCGCCGAACGCCGCGATCCGCGTCCGGTCAAGGCGACCGCCGCCGAGTAATCGGTGCGGGCGTGATTGCGCCAATGGGGCGCGGTGGCCATCGGTCACCGCGCCCTTTTTCTTTGGTCGATATCTGGTGGCGCATCGCCGAATTGCTGCCGAACCACCCCTTCCATCGAAGGGGGAGGTTGGGAAGCGAGCCGCACCTGACGGCAAGACGACGGAGGTCTACCCCCCGTCCGGTCCACCAATCGGCGCCGACACGGTGAAGCGCAGCCCCGGCGCATTGTCGCTTTCCTCGATCACGCCATCCAGTCGCTTGACCATCGCGGTCAGCATGCGCGTGCCGAAGCCGGTGCGGTTGCCGACGCGCCCGCGCCCGCGATCGCTGACCGTCAGGCGGAACCGATTGCGGAACCGCTCCAGCGTCACCGCGATCGGACCCGGCTTGCCCTCATAGGCATATTTTTGGGCATTGATGACCAGCTCGACCAGCACCAGCCCGACCTGCACTGCCGCATCGGCGGAGATCAGCATCGGCGACAGATCCATCGTCAGTCGCCCGTTCCATTCGGCACCCATGGACGACTGCATCTCGGTCAACAGGTCCTCGATATAGCGGCCAAGGTCGATGACGGTCACGGTATCATCGGAATAGAGCCGGCGATGGACCAGCGCGACCGCCGACAGCCGCCGTTGCGCCTCACCCAGATGGCGGGTCAGCGTCTCGTCATTCTCGGCGGTCGCCTGCATCGCAAGGAAGGCGACGACCAGTTGCAGGCTGTTCTGCACCCGGTGGTTGACCTCCTTGATGAGCGTTTCCTGCTGCGCGAGCAGCGCGTCTTTGTCGGTGACCGCCCGCGACAATTCGCGGTTCAGTTCGCTGATCCGTCGCCGTTGGCGTACGTCGAACAACAGGCGCGACAGCCGGTGCGCCGCCTCCACCTCCGCCGGGGTCCACGGACGCGCGCGCCCGCGTATCTCCTCGCTCCACGCGGCGAACGACGCGCGGGGGGTCAGCGGCTGGTCGGGCGTGTCGCTGACCGCCTTGTGCGGGTTGCCGGCCCATTGGATCGTCTGCAACGTCTCGGCGCGGAACCACATCAACACCACCGGCTCCTCGGCCGACAGCGTGATCGCGAGGATGCCGCTGGCCAGGTCGCGATAGGCGTGCGCCTCGGGCAGGCGTAGTTCGAGTGCGGCGCTATGCGTCAGGATCGAACCCTGCTGCCGAACCCAGCGCGACAGGTCGGCGATATCCTCACGCGCCGGCACATGGCCCGATGTATGCAGGACGGCACCGCGTTGCAGGGCGAAGCCGTCGGCACCCAGCATGCGTTGCAGGTCGTGACCGATCAGCGCGGCGGTCTGGTCCGGGTCGCTGTCGAGTGCCAGCCGCTGGGCCAGCGCATCCTCGGCTGCGCGCAGCCGCAGCCGTTCCCGATATTCGGCGGCATCTTCCTTGGCGCTGACCTGTTGGGCGAACGATGCCGCGACCAGTTCGCACGTCTTGCGCTGGAGATAGGACAGGCTGCGCGGGGTGCGGTGGTGGCAGGCGACCAGCCCCCACAACATGCCGTCCTTGACGATCGATACCGACGCCGATGCCGCGACGCCCATATTGCGCAGATACTGGACATGGATCGGCGATACGGCACGCAGACCTACATCGCTCAGGTCGATATTGCGCATTGCCGGGTCGATGCCGGTGATCGGGGCGGGGGTGTAGGCGACGTCGGGGATCACGCGCACCCGATTGCGGACATATAGCGCGCGCGCCTGTCGCGGAATGTCGGACGCCGGGAAATGATGGTTGAGGAACCCGTCCATGTCGGGGGCATGGCGTTCGGCGACGACCTTGCCCGAGTCATCGTCGAGAAAACGGTAAATCATTACCCGGTCGAACCCGGTCAGCCGCGAGAAGATCGCGGCGGCGCGCGCGCTCAGATCGTCGAGGTCGACGGCGCGCGCGAACTCCTCGCCGCCATGTTCGATCCAGGTCAGCGCGTCCTCGGTTCCCGGCTGGCCCGGTGCGGTCGGCTCGATCTCGACCAGCCACTGGGCACCGGCACGGCTCGCGACGACCGAGAACGCCCGGTCGTTGATCGTGCCCAGCGATACCGGGCCGGCGATCGTCGATCGCAGGACGCCGACTGCCTCGTCCCCGATCAGCGGCCCGACCGATCCGCCCAGCCAAGCGTCGCCCAGCAGCGCGGCGACGTCGCCCGCGCCGCCGGTGATCCGCTCCTGCACGGGATCGACGATCAGCAACACGCCGTGTGGCTGGATCGCGCCGGGGATATGGATCGGCTCGCGATCGCACGCAGTCAGATCGGGTCCCAGATCGGATGCCGAATGGGCATCTGCCTGCCGCGGCGCATCGAAGTCTGCATTCGTCGCCAACGGTCGGCCTTTCGTGGTCATGATGCGACCCGACGACGAAGTTCGCAGCGGGAAGTGCTTGCAGTAAAAGGACTAGGGCGTTCGATCAACCGGCTCCGGTCGGGCCGTCCAGCACATGACGCACCCGCCCTGCCAGATCGGGACGCTTATAGGGTTTGCCGATCAGGTCGAACTCGGTTCCGCGCGCGTCGACCCGCTCGATCGACGCCTCGGCATAGCCGGTGGTCAGCAGCACCTTGAGCCGGGGCCGCTGCCGCCGGGCTTCGCGCGCCAGCATCACCCCGTTCATCCCGCCGGGCATGATCAGGTCGGTGAACAGCAGGTCGATCGGCGTTCCGCGTTCGAGGATGTCGATCGCTTCGGGACCGTTGCCGGCGCGCAGGACGGTATAGCCGAAATCGTTCAGGATCGCCTCGGCAAGATCGCCGACGTCGCGCTGGTCCTCAACCACCAGAATCGTCTCGTCACCCCGTGAGTCGCGCTCGCTGTGCGTACGGCGGCGACGGATCGGTTCGGCAGCGTCGCTCGCTGCGGGGAACAGCAGGTGGACGGTCGTGCCCTTGCCTTCCTCGGACTCGATCCTCAACGCACCATCGGACTGTTTCATGAAGCCATAGACCATCGAAAGGCCGAGGCCTGTGCCCTGTCCCTGGTCCTTGGTCGTGAAGAACGGCTCGGTCACTCTCGCCAAAACCTCCGGCGACATGCCCGCTCCGGTATCGGCGATCGACAGCCCGATATACTTGCCTTGCCGCGCATCGGAGAAACGCGGGTCGGTGCCGTCGACACAGACATGCTCGGCGGAGATCGTCACCCTGCCGCCGTCGGGCATGGCGTCGCGCGCGTTCATCAGGATGTTGAGGATCGCCGTTTCCGCCTGGACCGGATCGATCCGCGCGTTGCATTCGCTGCTGCACGGGTTGACCTCGATCTCTATCTTTGCCGACCCGATCGTCCGCTTCAGCATCGGCAGGAGGTTCGCGACCAGATCGTCGATGCTGGTCACCCGTCCTGACAGTTTTTGCTTGCGGGAAAAGGCGAGCAATTGCTGCGTCAGTTCCGCACCGCGCTCCGCCGCCTCGACCACCGCGCGCAGCGACCGGCTGGTGCGGGCGGGGTCGATCGGCTTTTCGTGGCTGCGCTCGACCTGAGTCAGCACGACATCGGTAAACCCCTGAATTACCGTCAGCAGATTGTTGAAATCATGCGCGATCCCCCCGGTCAGCTGGCCGACCGCTTCCATCTTCTGCGCCTGCCGCAAGCCTTCCTCGGCATCGCGGCGGCGAGTGACGTCGAGCTGCGAGGCGAAGTAATAGCGTAGCTCGCCTTCGCCATCGAGCACCGGCGAAATGAACAGCGCGTTCCAGAAGGCACTGCCGTTCTTCTTGTAGTTGATGATCTCCACCGACGTCTCGCGGTGCCGGCGGATCGCTTCGGAAATCTCGGCGACGGTGTCCGGATCGGTATCGGGTCCTTGCAGGAAACGGCAGTTCCGTCCCAGCACCTCGTCGGCGGCATAGCCGGTCATCTGCAGGAAGGCGGGATTGGCGAAAATGATCGGATTGTCGTCCTGCCGTGGATCGGTCACGATCATCGGCATCCGCGTCGTCTTGACCGCCGCGAAGAAGATTCCGTTCGCCGGGTCGTGCATGTCTCCCTCCGCCATCGCCGGCTGGCGATGCACGGGATCGAGGGGCTTTTCCGGACTGGACGGCGAATGCATGGACGAAGTCTACCGGTTCGAGTTCTCGGCTAAAGATCGCGAACGGCGGCTTTGGTTCCGCCCATTCGGACCCGGATCGCCGCGCCGCTCGTTGCATCGCGTATGAATCCCGTCCGCCAAGCCATTGCCCGACAGGTCCGCGCGTTGACCGGGGCAGGGGACGGTGCGATCGACCTGACCCGCCCGCCCGGCGATGACGGGCTGTTCGGCCCGCAATCGGTAAGCTGGCGCGTGCATGGCGATTTTTCGTCGATGATGATCGGCGGTACGGCGGCGTTGCTGGTGCAGATGCTCCATCCCGGTGCGCTGGCGGGCGTGTGGGATCACAGCAATTTCCAGCGCGACATGCTCGGCCGGCTGAAGCGTACCGCCCAGTTCATCGCCGCCACCACCTATGGCAGCACCGCCGAGGCCGAGCGGCTGATCGGCCGGGTGCGGCAGATTCACGACCGGGTCCACGGCGTGCTGCCCGACGGCAAGCCTTATGACGCGAACGACCCGCATCTGCTGACCTGGGTGCATGTCGCCGAAACCGATTCGTTCCTGCGCGCCTATCTGCGCTACCGCGATCCGAACCTGTCGCGGGCCGATCAGGACCGCTATTTCGCCGAGAATGTGGTTGTTGCCGAGCGGCTGGGCGCGACCAATGTCCCCGACAGCCGGGCAGCGGTCGATGCATGGCTGCTAGCGGTCCGGCGCGAACTGCGCTGCGACGAACGCACGCGGACGGTGCGCGACGCCCTACTGCACCAGCCGCTGCCCAATCCGCTGCTAAAGGGATTCGGCGCGCTCAATACCGCCGCGGCGATCGACCTTCTGCCGCCGTGGGCAAGGGCGATGCTGGAGTTGCAGCCGCACAGCGTCGGCGTCCGCACCGGCGCGCACGGCATGGCGCGGGTGTTGCGCTGGGCACTGGGCGGATCGGCGTCCGAACGGACGGCGCGCGCACAGGGTTAGAGCAGAATGACAACAGGTAGACCGTTCGTGCTGAGTAGGGGCTGAGCGAAGTCGAAGACCCGTATCGAAGCACATGGGCGAGACGATCCTTCGATGCGCCATTTCGACAAGCTCATTGCCTACTCAGGACGAACGGGTCAGGCTCGTGTCGTCGTGAGCTAGAGCGGCGGCAACCCGGCGCGCAACTCCGCCACCCATGGCCCGGCCACGCCATCCGAGGGCGCGCGCCAGTCGCCGCGTGGCGACAGTGCGCCGCCGCCTGACACTTTCGGCCCGTTGGGCAGTGCCGACCGCTTGAACTGGCTGGTCTGAAAAAACCGCCACAGGAATTTTTCCAGCCACGCGGCGATTATCGGCAGGTCGTAGCTGCCCTTCGCCTCCTCCGGGAAATCGATCGGCCAGCGCCCCGCCGCCGCATCCCGCCACGCATGCCAGCAAAGGAACGCAATTTTCGACGGCCGCATCCCGTAGCGCACGACATGGTGCAGGAAGAAATCGTTCAGCGCATAGGGGCCGACCCGGTCCTCGGTGCTCTGCATCTTGCCCGATGAATCCGCCGGCACCAGCTCGGGCGAAATCTCGGTATTCAGGATCGCGTCGAGCACCGCATCGGTATCGGCATCGAACTGGTCGGTGCGGATCGCCCAGCGGATCAGATACTGGATCAGCGTCTTGGGCACGCCGGCGTTGACGCCGTAATGGCTCATATGGTCGCCAACCCCATAGGTGCACCAGCCGAGCGCCAGTTCCGACAGGTCGCCGGTACCCAGCACCAGCGCCTGCCGCTGATTGGCCAGCCGGAACAGATAATCGGTGCGCAGCCCCGCCTGCACATTCTCGAACGTCACGTCATAGACCGGCTCGCCCTTGGCAAAGGGGTGGTCCATATCGGCCAGCATCTGCGTCGCGGCGGGACGGATGTCGATCTCGTCGCCGGTGATGCCCAGCGCGCGCATCAGCTTCCACGCATTGCCCTTGGTCGCCTCACCGGTCGCGAAGCCGGGCATGGTGAAGCCGAGAATATCGGTGCGCGGTCGCTTAAGCCGGTCGAACGCCTTGGCCGCGACGATCAGCGCATGGGTCGAATCCAGCCCGCCCGACACGCCGATCACCAGCCGCTTCGTCCCCGACGCGATCAGCCGCTGGCGCAGCCCCTCGACCTGAATGTTGAATGCTTCGTAGCAATCATCGTCCAGCCGGTCGGGGGTGTTCGGTACGAAGGGATAGCGGCGGACCGGCCGCAACAGGCCGATATCGTCGTGGCGGGGCGCATGGTCGAACCCGATCCGACGAAAGCGGGTTTCGGGATGGCCGCTGGCGGTGGCGCAGTCGTTGAACGTCCCCGTCCGCATCCGCTCCAGCCGCAACCGTTCCAGATCGACATCGGCATAGACGATGCCGGCCGAACGATCGAACCGGTCGGAGGCGACCAGCAACTCGCCCAGTTCGTGGACGCTGCCCTGTCCGTCCCATGACAGGTCGGTCGTGCTCTCCCCCATGCCCGCCGCCGAATAGACATAGGCCGAGATTGTCCGCGCCGATTGCGACGCGCACAGCATTTCGCGGTCGCGCGCCTTGCCGATGACGATGTTCGATGCCGACAGGTTGCACAGCACCAGCGCCCCCGCCATCGCGCCCGCCGTCGACGGGGGCAGGGGGGACCAGAAATCCTCGCAAATTTCGGCATGGAACACGAAGTCGGGCAGGTCGTCGGCGGCGAAGATCAGGTCGGTCCCGAACGGCACCTCCTGCCCCGCGACACGCATCGTCAGTCCGGTCAGCCCAGCGCCGGGCGCGAACCAGCGTTTCTCATAATATTCGCGGTAATTGGGCAGATAGGTTTTCGGCACCACGCCGAGGATGCGCCCCCGCGCCACCGCCACCGCGCAATTATACAGCCGCCCGTTGCGCCGCAGCGCCGCGCCCAGCAGCAAGGCGGGGCGAAGGTCGGCACTGGCCGCGACGACGCCCGCCAGTGCCGCCTCGGTCGCATCGCACAACGCGTCCTGCAAATGCAGGTCGTCGATCGCGTAAGAGGTTAAGTTCAGCTCGGGAAAGACCAGCAGGTCGGCCCCGGCATCATGGCCCTCACGCGCCAGCGCGATCGCGGCCCGGCCGTTGGCGGCCGGATCGCCGACGCTCGCCAGCGGGGTACAGGCCCCAACGCGGAGCAGGCCATGGGTGTGGATCGAATGGAAGCGGTGGGCGGTCATGGACCGCAACGTAGGGGAGGGCGCTGGAAAGCGAAACCGTTCGTAATGCTAAGGGGGATCGTTTGCGCCGAAGCGCCACCGTAGCAGCGGCGGATTCTGCCTGCGCGAACCGTTTCCGAAAGTCCTTTCTCGTACCCCGGCGAAGGTCGGGGCCCAGTTGGGGAACGTCGGTAAGATGTGCAAAAGCCTTCCCAACTGGACCCCGGCCTTCGCCGAGGTACGGAAGGGTTCGGGCATAGGCCGAGGACTTTCGCGCAGGTCCCATCGGCGCGGGAACAACGAACTACGCCGGTATGGCTGAAGGGCGAACGGTCCTCGTCCGGATCAAACCTTCGCGGCGTACAGCATGCGCCCTTCGCCGAGCAGGTCGAACACCCGCGCCAGATCACCCTCGGCGACCGCGAAACAACCCTGGCTGCGACCGAGCTTGCCATGCTGCGCGATCATTTCCGGATTGGCGTACCAGGCACCATGGATGACGATCGCGCGCATCAGCGCATTGTCGTTGGTATGGTCCAGCCCGACCAGACGCTGCGACCGACCATGCTTGCCGACGTAGTAATTCTCGGTGACGAAGGCGCCTTCCGACGTGGCGTTCGAGTCGGGCACGTTGCTGAACCGGTCGAGCATGCCACGATGGCGCGGGTCCGATCCGCTGCCGTGCGACACGCGCATCGCCGACACGACGCCGCTGTGCATATCGATGAACTGGAAGCGCGGATGCGCCGAATCGAGCGCGAAGTCGGCGATGGCGATACGGTCGGTCTTGCCGATCGTGCCGCCATGGCGTTGCAGGGCGGCGTGCGCGCGTTCGAACAGGCCGGCATTGACGGTCGGCGGCGCCAGCATCTTCTTTACGGGGGCGGCGGGCAGCGGGGCCGATGCCAGCCGCTGCGGCACCGGCGCGACCGGCAGATTCTGCGCGACGGGCACGATCGCATTCTTGGTGCAGCCCTGTGCCAGCACGAGCCCGGCAAGACCCCCTGCCGCCTTCAGCACCGCCCGCCGCGATCGAACCGCTTCGTCCTGCATCCAAATCCTCGTTTAACCGTTATGGCTCCCCCAGATACGGGACGAGGCGGTTCCAATCAATTAACGCCGGGTAATCCGCGCCGTCACTGGTCGCGACGATGCCACGGGCGGTCGACTCCGTTGCAAACGATACCGCATGAATTTGCGTTCGTCGCGCCGCTGGAGGATAGTCCATGCATGAACGTCGCACTCCGCCTCGGCCTATGTCTGGCGCTGTTGCCTTCTTCGGCACTGGCGCAGCGAAGCGATGCGCTGGCCGTCGAGCGTGCGGCGATGGCAATGCGGCCGGGGGCGCATCGCTGGGCCGATGATCCGCGCCTGCCCGGACCGGTCAGCATCGTCGTCAGTGTGCCGATGCAGATGCTGTTCGTCTACCGCGGCGACGCGCTGATCGGCGCGTCGACGGTATCGACCGGCAAATCGGGCAAGACCACGCCGATCGGCGAATATACCATCCTGCAGAAGCGACCGTTCCATCGCTCCAACCTGTACGACAACGCACCGATGCCGTTCATGCAGCGGCTGACTTGGGACGGCGTGGCGCTGCACGCCGGCAATCTGCCGGGCTTTCCCGCGTCGCATGGCTGTATCCGCATCCCGACCGCCTTTGCCCGCGCACTGTTCGCCGCGACGGCGCTGGGCGGCCAGGTGGCGGTGGTGAACGATGTCATCGCCTTTCCCGCCTATCGCCCCGCCGATCCGGTTCCGCGGCTGGAGGCGGAGGTGGCGATGCTCGCCGGTCGCGATGACCGGGTCAGCATGGGAGGCCGGCGTGCCGACCCGCGCTAGCATCGGTATCTCCGTCATCGTCCTTTGGCTGGCCGGCTGCAACGAGCGCCGCGACCCGGCGCCTGCCCCGACGCCGCAACCGACCGCGACGCGGCAGCCGACCGCGACCTCGAAGCCGATTACCTCGACCGTACCCGACCAGATAACGGTGACGACCAACGAACCCTTTTACTCGGTTAAGGTAGCCGCAGACGCCGTGCTGCTGACCGGGGTCGACCTGCCCGAGCGTCGCCTGAAGATCGTCGATCGTGCCATTGCTGCCGATCGCCGTAGCTGGACCGCGCGCGACGATCGCGGGACCTTGATCGTAACGGCAATTCGAACTGCCTGCGAAGACGACATGTCGGGCGCGCCGCGCGACTTCATGGGCACGCTGACGCTTGGCGACCGGACCGTGCGCGGCTGTGCCTTCACCGGTACGCCGGCACCGCTACACACCGAGACGGCAGAGACCATCCCCGCGATCTTCCTCGGTGAATGGAATAGCGACGCCGCCGCCTGCGCCAACCCCGCGATGTCGATCGAGGGGGTGCGGGTCACGCCGTCCGAAATCCTGTTCCACGAAAGCGCCGGCCGGGTGACGCGGGTCGAACCGCTTGCGCCCGACCGTGTCCGGATCACCGCCGATTATGACGGCGAGGGCGAACGCTGGACCGCGACGCAGACGCTGCGGGTAACCGGCAACCGACTGACCATCGCTACCGACGGCCGACCGATCAGCCGCGTGCGCTGTCCGAACTAGTGAGCGCCGCGGCGATCGCCGCATGCAACTGGTCGCCGGTGAACGGTTTGGTCAACACCGGCAATCCGACCGGCGTGTCGCCGATCTCGGCGAACCCGGTAATCAGCAGCACCGGCACGTCGGGACAGCAGCACCGGACCCGGTTGGCGACATCGATCCCCGACAGATCGGGCATGGCGAAGTCGGTCAGCACCAGGTCGAACCGCGCGCCCGCCTCCAGCGCCTCGACCGCCGCGCGGGCCGAACCCTGTACGGTGACGCTGTGCCCGACTGCCTCCAGTTGCGCGGCGACCACGGCGCGGACTTCAGCATCGTCTTCGACCAGCAATAGCCGGCGCGGCGTCACCGCGTGCGGATCGGGCAAGGCGGTGGTCGCACTGTCGGCCTCGACGCGCGGCAGCCACAAATGGATCGTCGTACCCTGACCGACGACGCTGTCGATCGTTACCTCGCCGCCTGCCGCGCGTGCCATTGCCCGCACCATCGGCAGGCCCAGACCGGTGCCGGCGCCTTGCGCCTTGGTGGTGAAGAACGGCTCGAACACGCGTTCGCGCACCGCATCGTCGATGCCGCTGCCGGTATCGCTGACGGAGATGCGGACGAAAGGTCCGCGCAATTCGGGCAGTTGCGCGGCAACATCGGCGATATTTTCGGTCGCGATGCCCACGGTCCCGCCGCCGTCCATCGCGTCGCGTGCATTGATGGCGAGGTTCAGCAGCGCCAGTTCGAACTGTCCCGGATCGGTACGCACCGACCAAGGCTCCTCGGCGAAACGATAGGCGACGCGGATGCGTCCGGCGGTGGTCCGCAGGATCAGCTCCTCGATCGCACGGATCGCCGCGTCAGGGCGGAAGACCTCGGCGGCAAGGTCGCGCTGGCGGCTGAAGCTGAGCAGGCGGCGGGTGATCGCACTGCCACGCCCGGCGGCTTCTCCGGCCGATGCCAGATAGCGCTTCAGCCGGTCGCGATCGTCGATGCGCCGTTCGGCCAGTTCCAGATTACCGATGATCGCCGCCAGCAGGTTGTTGAAGTCATGGGCGATGCCGCCCGACAGCGTGCCCAGCGCCTCCAGCTTTTCCGACTGGTGGTGGCGCCGCTGCGCCAGCCGGCGATCGGTATCGTCACGCTCGATCCGCAGCAGGTAGCGGTCGTTCCCCGCCTGGAAGGGAATGCGCCGGACATGCGTCCACCGGTCACCGCCCGGCGCCGGGTAATGCCGGTCCTCGTCATCGACTCGGTCCTGCGCCAGCGCCGCGAGATCGCGCGCGTCGACGCCGGCATCGCTTGCGCCGCGCACGATCCGCCCTTCCGCGTCGAGGATCGCGACCGCATCGCCCGAACTGTCGGCCAGCCCGCGAAAGGCGGCGCGTTCGAACGCCAGCGCCCGGCGCAGCGCGTGGCGTTCGGCGGCGGCGGCGATCATCGCCAGCAGCGCCTCGGCGTCCCAGGGTTTGTTGGCATAGCCGCTGATCGCACCCTCGTTCAGCGCCGCGACCACCGCCGACAGATCGGCATAGCCGGTCAGCAGGATCGCCTCCGCATCGGTCGCGGTGCGCGCACGCGCCAGGAACTGGCTGCCGGTCAGCTCGGGCATCCGCTGATCGGAAACGATTACGGCAATGTCGGGATGGACTGCGATCATGCCCAGCGCCTCGACCGGCGAGGTGGTGGACAGGATGCGATACCGATCTTCGAGCAGGTCGGTCAGCGCGACGAGGATCTCGCGCTCGTCATCGACCAGCAGCAGCAAAGGCGGGGTACCGGCGGTTTCCATTATGATTGTTCCGGTATCCTGATCGCGAACGACGCGCCACCCCGTGCCGCACGTCCGATCTCGATCGTGCCACCATGCGATCGTACCACGCCGTACGCGATGGCAAGGCCCAGCCCGGTACCGGCGCCGACATCCTTGGTGGTGAAGAACGGTTCGAACACCCGCTCGCGCTTGTCCTCGGGAATGCCGGGGCCGTTGTCGTCGATCCGGATCAGATACTGGCCGTCGGCGGACCCGGTCGCGATCGCTATTTCCCCGGCCACCGGATCGACCGCATCGGCGGCGTTGGCGACGATGTTCATCACCACCTGATTGACCAGCGCCCCCGAGCATTCGAGCATCCGCGCGGGGCCATAGTCGCGCACCACCCGCACCGTGCCCAGCCGTGGTGCCAACAGCGTCAGCACCGCATCGATCGCATCGGGAATGTCGATCTGCGAGACCTCGCCATCGTCGAGTCGCGAGAAGCGCCGGAGCTTGACCACTAGTTCCTGAATGCGGGTCAGCCCCGACCGGATCGATCCCAGCCGGTCCGCCGCCTTGGTCAACAGCGTCGCCCGCGTCGCATCGTCAGCCTCGCGCGCCCCCGCCACCGCGCGTTCGACCGTCGCCTGATGCGCGAGGATGAAGGCGAGCGGATTGTTGATCTCGTGTGCGATGCCCGCGACCAGTTCGCCGAGCGACGCCATCTTCGCCGATTGCACCAACTGCGCCTGCGTCTCGCGCAGCAGGGCGTTGGCGCCGGCCAGTTCGGCATTGGCCTGCGCCAGCCGGTCTGCCGAATCGGCCTCCGCGCGTGCCTGCGCCAGCGCGATCGCCTGCGCGCGCTCGCGGGCGATGCCGGCTGCCTCTTCGTCACGAGCCAGCTTGCGCCGGACGATGGCACGGATGCGGACCAACAGCATGTCGCCGTCGCTGCGCCGCGACACGACATCGTCGACCCCCGCTGCCAGCCCGGCCAGCATCGTCGCCGGTTCGGCATCGTCGGTCAGCGCGACCAGCGCCATCCCGCTCGCCCGCGCAACCCGGCATCCGTCGAGCCGGGCCGACAGTGCGAAATCCCGCTCGCGCTCGATGACCAGGATGCCGTCGATATCGTCCGCCTCGATCGCCGCCAGCGCCACCGCCGGATCGGCGCAGCAATCGACCCGATACCCCTCCGCCGACAGCCGCCCGACCAGCGGATCGCGGTTCGCGTCATCGGTATCGAGCAGCATCAGCCGCGCCTGCCGCAGCGCCGGCGCCGGCCCGTCCTCGATCGGTCGTCCGCGCGTCTGCCGAAGCAGCGCGCGGATGCGCGACACGATCAACTCGCCACCGCCGCGCTTGGGCACATAGGCGTTGGCGCCGCTGTCGAGCCCTTGGCGTTCGACCTCCGACGCATCGTCGCCGGTCAGCATCAGTATCGGTAGCGTCCGCGTCGCGCCGGTCTGCCGCACGATCCGCACCAGTTCGTCGCCGTTCATGCCCGGCAGCCGGTAGTCGACCACCAGCAGGTCGGGCCGGGCATCGTTCAGCGTTGCCAGCGCGGTTTCGGCATCGCGGGTCCGCGCGACCCGCAACCCGGCCCGTTCGAACATCCGGCGCAGTTGCAGCGCCTGTGTCTCCGAATCCTCAACCAGCAGGATCGACGCACCTTCCATCACCGTGTCCGTTCCAGCACGCGGCGAATATGCGGCGCGATCAGGTCGAGCGGCAGCGACAGCGCCCCCATCCGGTGCGCAGCGGCGGGCATGCCATAGACGACCGAACTGGTCGCATCCTCGGCCACCGCCTGTCCGCCCGCCGCCAGCAGCGCTTGCACGCCCACCGCGCCATCCTCGCCCATGCCGGTCAGGACCACCGCCATCGCTGCCCCGTCCAGTGCGCCGGCCCCGCTTTCGATCAGGCGGGTGGCCGAGGGACGCTGGCCGTTGACTGGTGCGTCGCGGCCGACCAGCATCGTGCCGCTGCGGCTGACGGTCAGGTGCGCGTCGCCCGGCGCGACGTGGATGCTGCCCGCGCGCGGCGCTTCGCCATGCCCGGCGATCTCGACCCGCTGCGGCACGACGCTGTCGAGCCAGCTGGCAAAGCCGGTCATGAAACTCGCCCCCATATGCTGGACCAGCAGTACCGGGATCGGCAGGTCGGCGGGCAGCGCCGCGAACAGCCGGGCAAGGGCAGGGGGGCCGCCCGTCGATGCCGCCACCAGCAGCATCTGCGGCGCGCGCTGTCGCGACACCGGTACCGGCAGCACCGGGGAAGTCCGCATCCGCCGCCGGACGACTGCCACCTCGCTCATGATCGCCAGTTGCGTGCGGATTTCCTGCGCGACTCGCGAATAGGCGGCATCGCCCAGCCCGACCGGCTTTTCGACGACCGAAAGGGCGCCGGCGCGCAGCGCGTCCATGCTGTTGCCCATCGCCCCGCCGTCCATGCTGGCGGAAATGACGACGATCGGCGTCGGACGGTCGGCCATGATCCGCCGCGTCGCCTCCAGCCCGTCGATGCCGGGCAGGCGGATATCCATCGAAATCACGTCGGGCTGTACCACCGGCATCGCCGCGATCGCTTCCTCGGCGTTGGCGAAGGCACCGGCAACGGTCAGCCGGGGATCGTCGTTGATGATGTGGGTCAGCAGGGTACGAACGACGATCGAATCCTCGACGATCATCACGCGGGCCGGATGGGTACGATCGCGCATCGGCGGGTCAGAGCAATTGCTGGACGACGGCGATCAACTTGCCCTGATCGAAGTCCTGCTTGGTGACATAGGCATCCGCACCGAGGCTGAGGCCGCGCTCGATGTCGTCGGGGCTGTTGCGCGAGGTCATCATGACGACGGGTAAAGTTTTCAGTGCCGGATCGTTCCGTATCGCGCCGAGCAATCCGAACCCGTCCATACGCGGCATTTCGACATCGGCCACGACCAGGTCGATCGCGTCGAGGCCGGATCGCAATCGCTCCAGTCCCGCCAGCCCATCGACCTCGATCAGCACGCGATAGCCTTGCGCTTCGAGGATGCTGCGCTCCAGCGTGCGGGTCGTGATCGAATCGTCGACGACCAGGATCGTGTGACTGCGGGCGTCCGGCGCGGCGGCGACCGCGATCGGCGGCCGGACGATGCCGGGCCGGTCGCGCACCAGTTGCGCCGGGTCGAGCACCAGCACGATTTCCCCGTTCAGGAGCACCGTGCCCAGCACCAGCGGTACATCGGCGGCGATTGCCGCGACGTCGCCGACCAGCAATGCCCGCACGTCGCTCAGGGCATCAACGACCAGCATCCGCCGGACGCCTTCGGCCGCGATCAGCACCGCCGGCAGGGTGCCGTTCGCCACGCCCTGCGCAACGCCCAGCACGTCGCTCAGACGCCCGACCGGCACCGCTTCGCCATCGATGGTCAGCATCGTGTCGCCGCCGCTGGGGGTCAATTCGCTCGGGTCGATCCGCCGCACCTGCCTGACCGCGTCGGACGGCAGCGCGACGCGCATGTCGCCGACCTCGACCAACAACAACGTCCGCCGGGTCAACGCGACCGGCACCGCGATCGACACGACCGTTCCGCCAGGCGCGCTTCGCGCGATCGTGGCCGTTCCGTGCAGCCGCCGTGCAACCTCGGCGACGACTGACAGGCCGATGCCACGCCCGGCGACTTCGTCCAGACGGTCGGCGGTCGAAAATCCCTGTTCGAACAGCAGTGCATGCAGCTGGGTCCCGCGCGGCGCCGGCGCGTCGGTCGCGAGCAGCCCGGCAGCACGTGCGCGCGCGACGATCGCGGCATCGTCCAGCCCCGCGCCGTCGTCGCGCACGGTGATCGTCATCCGCCCGCGATCGATCCGCGCGTCGACGGCGATGGTACCGGCATCCTCCTTGCCCGCGCGCCGCCGCACCGCCGGCGTCTCGATCCCGTGGCGGACGGCGTTGCGCAGCAGGTGCAGCAGCGGATCGCGCAGCGCGTTCAGCACCCGGCGATCGGCCTCGCCATCGCTGTCGGCCACCTGCAATCGCGCAATCTTGCCTTCTGCGGCGGCAAGGTCGCGGACCGCCCGCTCATGCCCGTCGAACAGCGTCGCGACCGGTTGCAGCAACAGCCGCTCGCCATCGCGCTCCAGCTCGGCGCTCGACCGGTCGAGCGCATCGCGCAGCCGACCGTGCAGCCGACGGATGCGGTCGAGTTCGCCGGTAGCCTGTCGCAGCCGCCGCGCCGCCTCACTGTCGCCACCCATGGCCAGCAACGGATGCAGCGCCGCCAGATCCTCGGCCAGTGCGTCCAGCCGCTCGGCGACCTGTCCCTGTTCGGCGACCTGCGTCGCCATGACGTGTAGCGATCGGCCCAACCGTTCGACTCGGTGCCCGGCGATCGCGACCCGGCGTTCGGGTTCATGGTCGCGCGTCGGATCGACCGACGGGGGCGCGGCGCCGTCCTCGATCGCATCGGCCAGCGTCCGCAATTCGGCGATGGCGGCGGCATCCAGCGCGCGGTCGCCGCGCTCGACCGCCAGCAACAGCGCCTCTGCCTCATGCGCCGCCGCCTCGGTCGCCGCCAGTTCGACGGCGCGCGCCGCCCCTTTCAGGCTGTGCGCCCGCCGGCTGAACTCGCGCAGGTCGACCGGCCGCCCGGCATCGGCATCGGCCAGCGCCGCGCGGATCCCGGCCATATGCTCGGCCAGCTCCGACGCGAACGCCGCCATCAATTCGGCCTGCAATTCGTCCATGGCTTACAGCCGGTAGCGTTCGGTCAGCCCGACCAGCGTACGCGACAATTCGCCCAGATCGCCCGCCGCCTGGTCGAGCTGCCGGGTCGACGACGCGGTCTGCTGCGACGCCTCGCGGATGTTCTGCAGCGCGATCGTCACCTGTTCGATGCCGATCTGCTGCTGGTTGGTCGATGCCACGATCTGCTGGAACGTCTGGACATTTTCCTGCACCCGCGTCGCCAGTTCCTCGATCGCGGCATGGCCGGCATCGGTCCGCTCCTTGCCCGATGCGACGCGCTTGACCGCTTCCTCGGTCAGCATCACCGACGAATTGATGCCGCGCTGAATGTCGCCCAGGATCGACCGGACGTTGCGGGTCGCGCCCTTCGCCTGATCGGCCAGCAGCTTCATCTCGGCCGCGACGATCGCGAAGCTGCGCCCCTGTTCGCCCGCCGCCGCCGCCTCGATCGACGCGTTCAGCGCCAGCAGGTGCGATCGTTCGGACACGTCGTTGACCGTGGCGATGATGTCGCCGATCGCCTGCGTCTTTTCCGACAGCGCGACGATGTTGGTCGCGACCGCTTCCGCTTGTTCGCGGATCGCGTCCATCGCCCGTGCGGTGTCGCCGACCGCGTTCAGCCCGGCATCGCTGACCTGTGCGGTTGCCTGTGCCTGCGCGATGACCTCCTGCGCGCGACGGCTGATTTGCGCCCCGCTATGGGTGATTTCGTCGACGGTCGCGGCGGTTTCTTGCACCGCGGCCAGCTGTTCCTCGACCGATGCCGCCTGTTCCTGCGTCGATGCGCGGATCTCGTTGGTCGCGGCGTTCAGGTTGGTGGTCGCGGCGCGGTTCTGCGCGGCGATGGTGCGCAGTCCCGCGACCATCTCGTTCAATGTCCGCCCCAATTGGCCCAGCTCGTCCTTGCCGGTCGCATCGGTCGTGGTCGACAGATCGCCGCCGCCGATCCGCCCGACGAACCCCATGAACTCGTCGAGCGGGCGGACGATCGACCGGCGGATAGTGATCGCGACGGCGACGCTGACCAGGATTGCGACGATCAGCCCGATGATGATCGACACGCGGCTGGCATTGTAGACGTCGCGGGTCGCATCGCGGCCCTTTTCGATCGCGGCGTTGAGCGTCTCACGCGCCTGCCCGACGCGGGCTACCGTCGCGGCATGGTCGCGGACGATCTCGTCCTCCGCCGCCAACACGCCCGCCCGGTCGCCCGCCTGGATCGCGGTCAGCTGCGTCTCGACATCGTTGCGGGTGCGGGCCAGCGCCCGACCGGCATCGCCCAGCTGACGACCCATGCGCGCCCATTGTTCGGACCGCAGGCCGGTAACGGCGTTGGCGCGATAGGTTTCGGCGGCGCGCTCCTGTTCGACGATTCCGCGCGCGGCGTCGTCGACCGCCGCCCGCCAGCCGGCGGTGGCTTCGCGCGTGCCGGCGTTGTCGCCGGTCAGGAACCCGCGAACCAGTGCCGCGCGCTGTTCGACCTTGCGCGACAAGGCGTGATCGATGCGGTTCAGCGCCTCCATCGACGACAGGTCGCGTTCGACGATCAGGTCGACGGTCGACCGGACCTCACCGATCTGGATCAACGCATAGAGGCCGAGGGCGAGCAGGATTGCGGTGAGGGCCGCGAAGCCGGCGGCGATCCGGGTGGAAACGGACAAACCTTATCCTTCCTGAAGACGGGCGGGGAGCAGTAGCTCGATCAGCAGCGCCGGGTCGATACGGGTCAGGCGCTCGCCATCTCCCTCGACCAGACGCGACAAAGTTGGCGCCGTGTCGTGCAGCGGCGCATCGATCACGCCCAGCAGGGCATCGACCGCCAGCGCGATGCGCGGCGCGTCGTGGCGCAGGACGATCATCGCGGCAGGCGTGTCAACTTCGCGCGCCAGCAGCCCCGCCGGATCGAACAGATTCACCACCGCCCCCCGCCATGCCACCAGCCCCAGCAGGGCGGCCGGACCATGCGGCACACGTGTAACCTTTGGCACCATCGCCACCGCCCGGACCTGCGCGATCGGCAGCCCGTGCGCCACCCCGCCCAGCGCGAACGCCAGCAGCGTCTCGGTCGGCGTATCGCGCAGGGTCCGCTCCGCCGCCACCGCCTGCTGCCGCGCGCGTAGCACCGCCGCGACGGCATCGGCATCCATCCCCTCGGCGACGATCGGGCGCGCGCTCACCGTGTGGTCCCGATGATATGCCGGATCGCGGCGGTCATCGCGCCTGCGGTCATGCCGTCGCCCTCTGCCAGTTCGGTCGCTGGATCGAGCGCGGCGGCGACGCGCAACGCATTGGTCAGGCTGCGTTTCCCATCGGGTTGCCGCCCCTGCGCCAACAAATAATGGCCGAACTGATAATGCGCCATCGCGAACGATCGGTCGAGATACAGCGCATCGCGAAACGCCCGCTCGGCCGAATCCTTGTCGCCGCTGGCCAGCGCGTCGAGCGCGGCGAAGTAGCGCGCAACCGCATCCGACATCCGCTCGACGACGAGCGCGGGAACGGGCAGTGGCTTGGCGGCCACCACCCGTCGCGGCCGGGCGGGGGACGGCGAGGGCAGTGGCTTTGGCATTGCGACGGATACCGGCACGACCGGCGCCGGCCGCTCGACCGAACCCTTCGGGCGATACGCCAGAACGCCCCCGGCCTGCACCGGATCGGCCACGGCGTCGAACCCCGGATTGGGTTCGGCATGCCCCAGCAGTAATAGTCCCTCCGGCGCAAGCCGCTCGACCAACGCTCCCACGACCGCGGTCGCATGTTCCTGCGCGAAATAAATCAGCACGTTGCGGCACAGGATCAAGTCGTAATCGGTGAAGCCGAGCGCCCCGGTTCCGTCGATCATCGACATCAGATTATGCCGTTCGAACCGCGCAAGCCCGCGATAGCGCTCCTTCAACCGGTACCGCTCGCCGCTTCGGTCGAACAGCCGCGCGCGCTCGCCTTCGCCGACGGTGCGCAACGCCCAGGACGAATAATCCGCCTGCCGCGCCGCGTTCAGCGCCGCCTCGTCGATATCGGTACCGGTTAGCGCGATCCGCCATTCGTCGACAGCTTCGCCGAGCAGATCGGTCAGGACGATCGCGATCGAATGCGCCTCGGCTCCGGTCGAGCAGCCGACGCTCCAGATGCGCAGCCTTTTCTCGGCGGCATTGCGGCGGATGAGCTGCGGCAGGATGACGCTGCGCAACGCGTCGAACTGTTCGGCGAAGCGGAAGAAGAAGGTCTCGTTGATCGTCACCGCGCTTTCGAGCAACGGCCATTCCGCATCATGCGGGTCTTGCAGCCGATCGCGATAGCGCGCGAGCGTCGCGTCGCCGGTTTCGGCCATGCGGTGGGCGATGCGCTCGGCGAACTGCGCATCCTTGTCGACATAATAATGATGGCCGGTGCGGCCGATCACCAGCGCCTTGACCGCGGCAAAGGCTTCGTCGTGGATCATGCCGCGCTCCACTGACCGGCACGCTGAGCGGCCGCAGCCGTCAGCGCGGCCAGCGTCGCGCGTTCGCCGTCGAGGAGCAGGCGATCCGGCGCGATGACATGCGCGACGTCGTCTCCGACTGGCAATTCGCCGACGATGGCCGCGTTCAGGCTGTGCCCGGACTGTATCGGCGCGACCCCGCCCGACACGACGTCCTCCGCCCGGTCGACAAGCAGGCACGGTCCGCCATTCCGCAGCCGCACCAGATGCGCCGACAAGGCGACGGTATCGACCCGCGCCGTCGGATCGAGCAGCAACAGCGGGGCGAGCACCGGCACCGGCGCGCCCTGCAACAGGACAAAGCCCAATATGGGCGCGGGCAGTCCCGGCGACGCATCGATCGGCAGCATCGGCAGCACCTCGCGCACCGCCGACAACGGCAGCGCCAGGCGGGTATCACCGATGCGCAGGATCAGGAACGATGCAGTCATCGCGGCTTGCTATATCGCGGGTACGGCCCGCTGTCAGTCGCGTTGCGCGCTGATCCGTACGAGATCGTCCGGCGTGTTGACGTTGGCTATCTCGTCGGCGCCGGTTACCGGCTCCGCCCCGATCCACTCGGCAAAGGTTCGCACCGACCTGGACCCGCCGCCATGCAGCATCGTGCGTAAGGTCGTGTCTGCATCGACCGGCCATAGCCCGACGACCGGCAGGTCGGGCAGATACGCAGCCGGACCCGCCGCTGCCAATCGCGCGCGCAAATCGTTCGGTACGAACGGCGTATCGCATGGCACGGTCAGCACGTGCGTAAACCCCTCCGAACAGGCATGGTGCAGCGCCGCCGCGATCCCGCCAAGTGGCCCGAGATGGGGAGCGGGGCGATCGGGAACCGCCTCCAGCCCCGGGTGCGTGCGTCCCACGACGATCAGCGCATCGACTTGCGGCTCGACGGCATCGGCGACATGATCGATCAGCGCGCGGCCGTCGATCGCCGCCAGCGCCTTGTCGCTGCCGAAACGGCTCGATCGTCCGCCGGCGATGATCGCTCCCAAGACCCGTGTCATGATGCGAGCATCGCATCGGATCGGACCAGCGTCCGCAAAGCCAGTCCGGCCGTTGCCGCGCGGTCCAGCGCCAGCGTCGTCGCGGCCGACAGCGTGGCCAGCATCGGGCATGCGGCCAGCACCGCTTTCTCGACCAGTTCGAACGAACAGCGCGACGACAGCAGCGCGAACCCGCCGTCCCAGTCGAGTCCGCCGCGGCGCATCGCTCCGATCAGCTTGTCGAACGCATTGTGCCGGCCGACATCCTCGCGAACCAGGCGGATATGGCCATCTGGCGCGCATAGCGCCGCGGCGTGGGTTGCTCCGGTCGCCTGCGCCAGCGGCTGATGATCGCGGAGCGCAGCGGCGGCGGCGAACAGCGCGGCATCATCCGCCGTGGAACGCGCGCTGACGGTCGGCAACGGGCGCAGCGCCTGTTCGAGATTCTCGATCCCGCACAATCCGCACGACGATTCGGATACGCGGTGCCGAACGCGATCGGCCACCCGGCCGTGGCGTTCGGCCGCCAGCGTTACTCTCAGCAGCGTACCGGCATCGGTGGCGTGCGCATCGACGTCGATCAACTCTTCCGCCCGGTCAATCAGACGTTCTGCCAGCACGAACCCATGGGCAAGGTCGTCCAAATAGCTCGGCGTTGCCATCAGCACAGCATAGCCCAGCCCGTTCACCTCGACTGCGATCGGTGCCTCGACCGCGACGGCGCGGTCGTACAAGGTGCGTCCCCCCCCTGGTGCCAACCGGTCGAACTGCCGGATGGTCGTATCGGCGTGTATCATCCGGCGACGATGCGTACCGGCACCGCTTTGGCGGCCGGAGTCTGCGACGCATGGTCGTGCCAGCCGATCGGGATCAGCGGATTGAGTTCGGGATAATAGCCTGCGACGCAACCATCGGGCAGGTCGAACGGCACGACTTTCAATCCGGGGACGCGACGATCGACGCAATCCTCCGCGTCTCCGATCAGCGTGACCACCTGTCCCTTGTGCAAGCCGGCCTTGGCGATTTCGGCCGGGTTCATCATCAACACGTCGCGCGTCCCCGAAATGCCACGGAAGCGATCGTCATAGCCGTAAATCGTCGTGTTGAACTGGTCGTTCGAACGGAGCGTCACGAGCCGATACCGTCCTGGCGCATCGTCGATCGTCGTTCCCGACAGCGAGCGTGGCACGGTGAACTCCGCCTTGCCGCTTTCGGTCTTCCAGACCCGCTCGCGCGCCGAATTGCCGCGGTAGAAGCCGCCCGGCGTGAACATGCGTTCCTCGAAGTCGTGAAACTCTTCCGGATAGGTCGCTTCGATCAGCTTGCGGATCTTCGCATAGTCGCCCGTCCACCCGTCCCAGTCGACCTTCGGGTTCGGATCGAGCGTCGCTTTCGCCATGCCGGCGACGATCGCGACTTCGGACTTCAGATGCTCGCTCGCCGGTTCGTGCGTGGCGATCGATCCGTGGATATGGCTGAACGTATCCTCGATCGACACGATCTGCTCGCCGCCCGCCTGCTTGTCGACCTCGGTCCGGACGAGGCAGGGGAGAAGATAGGCGGTCTTGCCGTTGATGAGGTGGCTGCGATTCAGCTTGGTCGCGATCTGGACGGTCAGGCGGATGTCGGGCCATGCCGCCTCGATCCGCTCCAGATCGGGGATCGCACGCAGGAAATTGCCACCGAGCGAGACGAAGGCGTCGATCTCGCCCTTCAATATGTCTTCGCACGCGGTCACGGTGTTGTGGCCGTGATCCATCGGCGGTTCGAAATCGAACAATTCGCGCAGCCGGTCCATCGGCACCAGTTCGGGCTTTTCGGAAATGCCGACGGTGCGCTGGCCCTGCACGTTGCTGTGTCCGCGAACCGGCGACATGCCGGTACCGACGCGCCCGATATTTCCCTTCATCAGCAACAGGTTCACATAGGTCGCGACATTGTCGAACCCGTTGACCTGCTGGGTCAGGCCCATGCCGTAGATGCCGATCGTCCGATCCGCTTCGACATAGACCTGTCCCGCTGCCTCGATATCGGCGCGCTTCAGTCCGCTCTCACGCTCGATGTCCGCCCATTCGGTCGCGCGCACCATCGCTTCGAACGCCGCAAAGCCGTCGGTATGCTGGTCGATGAAATCGACGTCGAGGACGTGAACCTTGTGCTCTGCCCAGCTCTTGTCTTCGGCGGCGAGTACATGCTTGGCGAGACCGATCATGACCGCCACGTCGCCGCCGGGTCGGACCTGGTGATACTGGCAGGAAATCTTCGTCTCGCTGCGCGTCGCCATCTCGAAGGGGTTTTGCGGGTCGGTAAAGGCGATCAGACCCGGTTCTTTGACGGGGTTGAACGTCACCACCTTGCACCCGCGCTTCACCGCATCGCGCAAGGGGTGAAGGAACCGCGGACTGTTCGATCCGGTATTCTGCCCGAAGAAGAACATCGCGTCGCAATGTTCGAAATCGTCGAGGATCGACGTACCCACCGGCGCACCGATCGTCTTCTTCAGCGCGACCGACGTCGTCTCGTGGCACATGTTCGAACTGTCGGGAAGGTTGTTATGCCCATACAGCCGCGCGAACAGGGCGAAGAGATACGACGTTTCCAGGCTTGCCCGGCCCGAGGCGTAGAAGATCGCCTTCTTCGGATCGATCGCGCGCAACTCGGCGCCGATCGCGGCGAATGCCTCGTCCCAGCTGCATTCGACATAATGGTCGGTGGCATGATCGTAGCGCATCGGATGGGTCAGCCGCCCCTGATGCTCCAGATCGAAATCCTTCCAGCTCTTCAGCTCGCTGACCGAATGTTTGGCGAAGAATTCGGGGGTGCAGCGATTGGGTGTCAGGTCCCACAACGTGGCCTTCGCACCATTCTCGCAGAACTCGAACGGGTGCGGCTCGGCCGGTTTGCCCCATGCGCAGGAGGTACACATGAAGCCTTTGGGCTTGTTCTGGCGGGCGAGCTGGGCGAGCGCGGCGGGACGGTTGCGCTCCTTCCCGAGGATTTTCGACATCCCCTTGACCGAACCCCAACCGCCGGCGGGACCGTCATATCCCACCACATCATCGCGATCCGCCACATTCATCCCTTCGCCACGCCATCCGGCGTAGGGTACGCAGCAGGATGAACGAAGTTCCAGAGGTTAATGGACCATTTCGACCGCTACTGCCGTGGCTTCGCCGCCGCCGATGCACAGCGACGCCATCCCGCGTCGCAATCCGCGCGTCTCCAGCGCCGACAGCAACGTCGCCAGGACGCGCGCGCCGCTCGCCCCGATCGGATGGCCGAGCGCACAGGCGCCGCCATGCACGTTCACGATATCGTGCGCGAGGCCGAGGTCGTGCATCGCCGCCATCGTGACGCAGGCGAACGCCTCGTTGACCTCGAACAGGTCGACATCGCCGCTCGCCCAGCCGGCCCGATCGAGCGCACGGCGCATGGCGAAGACCGGGGCGGTCGCGAAGCGGGCCGGCGCATGGGCGTGGCCCGCCTGCGCGACGATCCGCGCGACCGGGGTCAGGCCCAGCCGGTCGGCGACCGAAGCTCGCGCCAGCACCAGCGCCGCCGCCCCGTCCGAGATCGACGATGCGTTGGCGGCGGTGATCGTGCCGTCATTGGCAAAGGCCGGTTTGAGCGTCGGGATCTTCGACGCGTCGCCGCGCGTCGGCTGTTCATCGGTACGGATGGTCGTGCTGCCCTTGCGACCGGCAATCTCTACCGGCACGATTTCCCGATCGAACGCACCCGAGGCCTGCGCCGCCTGCGCCCGGGTCAGCGATGCGATGGCGAAGTCGTCCTGCGCTTGCCGCGTAAAGCCATAGGCGGCGGCGGTCTCCTCGGCGAAGCTGCCCATCAACCGGCCGGGTTCATAGGCGTCTTCGAGCCCGTCGAGATACATATGGTCGAACAGCCGATCGTGCCCGATCCGCGCGCCGCTGCGGTGCCGCTGCGATAGATAGGGAGCGTTGGTCATGCTCTCCATGCCGCCCGCGACGATGATGTCGGCCGATCCGGCGGCGATGGTGTCGGCGGCCATCATCACCGCCTGCATCCCTGACCCGCACATCTTGTTGACGGTCGTCGCCTCGACATGCTGCGGCAGGCCTGCTCCCAGTGCCGCCTGCCGCGCCGGTGCCTGGCCAAGACCGGCCGGCAGCACGCAGCCCATATAGATGCGTTCGACCGCCTCTCCCGACAGGCCCGCGCGCGCCACCGCCGCGCCCACCGCCGCCGCGCCCAGTTCGGTCGCGCTCGCCCCGCTCAGCGACCCCTGAAAGCTGCCCATCGGGGTGCGGGCATAGGACAGGATGACGACGGGATCGGACATGCGGCTCTCCAACGGATTCTGGTTTCGTTTGATATCATATCTAGGGGCAAGGCCGCCGCCTCGCAAATGCCGGTGATTGCCGATAGGGGCGGGCGATGTTGTCCGCACTTCCCCCCATTGTCTGGCCCGTTCTGCTCGGCGTGCTGGGGGCGGTATTCGGCAGCTTCATCGCGACGCTCACCATCCGTTGGCCGCAGGGCCGGTCGGTCGCGGTCGGCAGGTCGGCATGCGACGGGTGCGGCCGGACGTTGCGCGCAACCGAACTGTTGCCGCTGGCGAGCTTTGTCGCCCTTTGGGGGCGATGCAGCCGTTGCGGCACGCGGATCGCGCCGAGCCATGTCGTGACCGAACTGCTCGGCGCGGCGATCGGTATCATTGCGGGTCTGGCCGCCCCCGGTTTCGACGGCGTGGCAGGCGCAGTGTGCGGCTGGTTGCTGCTCGCACTGGGCGCAGTCGATCTCGCCGCTTTCTGGCTGCCCGATCGCCTGACCCTCACCCTTGCCATCACCGCATTGGTCGGCGGCATGGCGGGGGCCGCGCCTGATCTCGGCGAACGGCTGATTGGCGGGGCGGGCGGCTTTGTCATCCTTTGGCTGATCGCGGCACTGTATCGACAGATTCGCGGCCGGACCGGGTTGGGCGGCGGCGACCCGAAGCTGTTCGGCGCGATCGGTCTTTGGCTCGGCTGGCGGGCGCTGCCGGTTGTGTTGCTTATCGCATCGCTGGCCGGGCTGGCGGTCGTGCTGGTGATGGCGGTTGCCGGCCGACGCCCTACCGTGACCGACCGCCTGCCGCTCGGCACGCTGCTCGCCGGTGCCGCCTTCCTCTACTGGGCACTCTCCGCCTAGGCCGCCTCGACCCGATATTCGATCGGCTTGAAGCTGCCGCCATTCGATGCCGGCGCCGAACAGGCGGTCAGCCCGATCACCAGATTCATCGTCGCGCGAAAGGTGATCGAATCACCCGCCTTGCTGATCGGCGGCAGGACGCTCAGCTTCCCCGTCGCACCGTCGATCGGCACGTTCATGAAGCAGTTGAATGCCACGGGTATCCGGTCGGGCCGCACGCCATAGGGTTCGAGCGCCGCCGCCAGATTGCCGAAACAGCCACGATGCGGCGGCAGGTTCGGATAGAAATGATCGAAGGTGTCGTAGGAGCACGGCGTCAGTAGGAAATCATGCATCCCGACCATATCGTCGACGATCTCCAGCATGACCCGGCTGCGGTTGGAATAAAGTTTGTGCCCGGTCGTCAGTCGGATCGTCTCGGCGTAATCGAGCGTCCGGCCCGACGAAATGACTTCGTCCAGATCGTCGGCATTGAACGCCAGCAGATCGGCGACCTGACAGCCGCGCGGATCGATCACCACCAGCGTTTCGCCCTGTTGCAGTCGAAAGGCGGTACCCGAGCGTTCAGGGATGACGACGTTCACTTTGCCTCTCCCGAATAGTGGAACGGGCAGGCCCAGCGGTCGTCGACCTGCCGACCGCTATATTGCCGCGCCTCGCTCGCCGCGCCGTGGCGCGCCAGCATCGGGTTGCGGCTGCCGGCCAGCGCCTCGTCGCGCACCAGGATCTTCTCGCGCATCGTCTCGTACTTGCCCTCGGCGCGCAGCCGCTCGAACTGGTCGTGCAGGTTGAACACCAGCGTCGGGCGGTCGAACCGTCGTGCCGGCCGGCTTGAGCGCGGGTGCAGGCCGACGATGAAGAACGCCTCGCCGCCGAAACTCAGCGAGAAATGCGGGTTGTCGGGATCGGCACTGACCCGGGCGTCATAATCCTGCCCGCGCCACACATCCTTGTCCGACAGCGACTGGACACGTTGCCACAGCGCATGCTCGAACTGGGCCTCGCTCAGATCGCCCGGCCCGTCGAAGATCACCGCAAAGCTACGATACATCGCGCGATCGCGCCGGTAATTCTCGGCCAGTCGCATCAGCGAATCATGGATGCGGACATCGTCCCACGCGCTATCGATGCGGGAGCAGGCCAGCACGTCGAGCGTCCCCTTCGCCATCGCCGATTTCGCCCCGACACAGGGGAAGGCGCGGTCATCGACATGCTCGAACAACATCGCCTGCAGGCGATCCTGCGCTTCGTGCTTCCAGTTGAACATATTTCGGAGGTCCCGACCCGGTTATTGGATGGAGAGTACGTTTCGCCCCTGACACCGGTTCCGCGACGGTTGACGAGTGGAAGCGGCGCGGCAACAATCCGGTCCGTGAACAAACGCCTGCTTCTCGACGACTTCCTGCCGTATCGGCTGTCCATCGCCTCGAATCGCGTGTCGGACGCGATCGCATCGACCTATCGCTCGCTGTTCGGGTTGCGCATTCCCGAATGGCGGCTGGTGACGGTGATCGCCGAAAGCGACGGGATCACCCAGCAATCGCTGTGCGTTGCGACCCGCATGGACAAGGTGACGGTCAGCCGTGGCGCAATCGCGCTGGTCGATCGCGGGCTGGTCGAACGTCGTGCCAATGCCGGCGATCAACGGTCGCATCTGCTGCAACTGACCCCGTCGGGCCGCGCGCTGTACGAACAGGTCGCGCCAAAGGCGTTGCTGATCGAACAGGAATTGTTCGCGTCCTTTACGCCAAGCGAGATCGACGTCCTGCGCGACATGCTCGAACGGGTACAGGTCGCCGCCGATGCCATGGAACGCCGGACCCTCGATCAGTAGCGGTCGCGGCGCGGCTTGGCCTGATGCTTAGTGGGCAGCGTATCGGCCAGCCGCGCGCCGCGCCGGCCCATGGGTCGGGGATGGCCGACCGTCGAATCGATCGCGGTCTGGCGTTCGGCCTCGGCGTTGATCTCGGCGCCGATCAGGATCGCGAAGCTGGATACGAACAGCCACATCAGCAGCACGACGACCGCGCCCAGCGCGCCATAGGTCGCATTGTAATCGGCGAAATTGGCGGCATAGATGCCGAACAGGACGGTCGCCAGCAGCCATAGCAAAGTCGCCGCAACCGACCCGACCGACAGCCACCGCCACTGCGCCCGCGCGCGGTCGGGACCGTAGCGATAGGCGAAGGCGATCGCCGCGCTGGCGATCCCGCCTGCGACCAGCCATGTCGCACCCTGAATGAAGATCGCGCCGGCGGTGCCGAGGAACTGGGTCTCGCTGCGGATCCACGTCAACACGCCCGCCGAGACGATGCCAACGAGTGCCGCGATGATCGCCGCCACGGTAATCATCGCCGACAACAGGGTGGTCGTGATGATGCTGCGCTCGTCCTCCTCCTCGTAGATCACGTTCAGCGCCTGGATGATCGCGCTTGCCGCCCGCATCGCGCCATAGATCGACAACAGCAGCGCGACGGCAAGGCCAAGGCCCGCCTGCGACGACGCGGTCGTCACCACCGCGATCAGCTGGTCGGAGATCAGCCGGGCGGCATCGGCCGGTACCAGTTCGAAGATCGTCTGCATGTGCCGCGACACGGTCGAAGGGTCGGCGACCAGGCCATAGGTCATGACGATCGCACCCAGCAGCGGCACGAACGACAGGAACGCGTAGAAGGCGACCCCCGCCGCCATCAGCGTCAGATTATGGTAGCCGACCATCGTATATACGCGGAACAGGATCGCGCGCCACGCCGGCCACGGATGGGCCCATGGATGGGTCGACTGGCTCCCCGGAATCGTTGCCGGATCGATCGATGTCGCGGTGTCGGTCACGTTCTTCCCCTTCGCTATCGCAACCAACGCGTCGCGCTTTGTTGGGATGCAGCGTAATTTCAATATGAACCAATTCTTCGATGCGGCGTTTCGTAAGCCGTCGGGGATTGTGCGCTGCAATGCTCGGGACAAGGGGACGGGGACGGAACGTTGGGGGATTTTCGCGCGCGGACGATCTATATGTTGCTGGCGGGAACGATGACTGCCCCGACCGCGCTGGCCCAGACGACCCAGAACCCGCCACCGGTGGCGGCTCCCTCTACGCCGCAGGGTACGACCGCCGATGGCGCGATCGTCCCCGATCTCGAATTCGACGCGGCACTGCCGACGCTGTCGGGCGACATCAATGCGCCGCTCGAACCGATGTCCGGTTTTGATTCGCCGGCCGCGCCGACGCCGCAGTCCGCCAAGCCCCAGGCCGCCGCGCCCGCTCCCGCAACGGTGACGCCACCGGCCGCGCCCGCGACCGAGGCTTCGGTGCCAGCCGAAACCCTGCCCGACGCGGTCCTGCCCGAGGCGCCCGAACTGGCCCAGCCGTTACCGCCTCTGTCGACCTTCGACGTGACCCCGGTCGAGGTCGCAGGCGTCGACGACGGCCGGGCGGTCGAGATCCGGTACGACACGGTCATTCGGGGCCTCGACGAGATCGACGGCGCCGCGCAGTTCAACGCGCTGTCGTCGTTGCAGGAGGGGAAGGGCAAGGCCGCGAACGCGACGATGGTACAGGCCCGCGCCCGCGAGGACGAACAGCTTGCGATCCGCATCATGCGGGCCAAGGGCTATTATGACGGCACCGCGACCTCGGCGATCGAAAACCCGCCGGGCGAACGCATCCGCGCCGTCGTCACCGCCATTCCGGGGAAGCAGTTCACCCTCGGGTCGATCCGCGTGGATACGCAGCCGACCGTGCCGCCCAACCTCGTCCAGCGCGAATTGCCGTTGAAGGTCGGCGATCCGGTCGATGCCGAACGCATCCAGGCGGCGGAGGCGAATGTCAGCCTGAAGCTGCCGCAACAAGGCTATCCCTTTGTCGAGGTCGGACAGCGCGATATCCTGCTCGACGACACCGCCTATACCGGCGCCTACACCCTGCCGGTGACGACCGGGCCGCGTTCGTCGTTCGGCACCTATTCGACCACCGGCAAGCTGGCGTTCGATGCCGAACATGTCGGCGTGCTCGCCCGGTTCGATCAGGGCGAACTCTATGACAATCGCAAGGTCGACGATCTGCGCGCCGCGCTGGTGTCGACGGGTCTGTTCTCCAGCGTCTCGGTCGAGCCGCAGCGGACCGGGCAGCTTGCGCCCGACGGCACCGAATATGTGAACCTGCTGGTGCGGCAGGATGCCGGGCCGGCACGGACGCTGGCGGGGGAGGCGGGCTATGGCACCGGACAGGGCATCCGCCTCGAAGGGTCATGGACCCATCGCAACCTGTTCCCGCCCGAAGGCGCGCTGATCGTGCGCGGCGTCGCTGGTACGCAGGAACAGGGCGCGGGCGTCACCTTCCGCCGCTCGAACGCCGGTCGCCGCGACCGCACGTTCCAGATCCTCGCCAATGCCAGCCGCACCAATTACGACGCGTTCGAGGCGTTTACCGGTACGCTCGGCATCCGCTGGTCCTACGACTCGACGCCGATCTGGCAGAAGCGCTTCACCTATGCCTATGGCGCCGAACTGATCGGCACCAACGAAGACACCTACGATTTCGACGTCGGCGCGCGCCGTCGCAAGACTTATGGCATCGCCGCACTGCCGCTGTTCGCCGGCTTCGATACCTCGGACAATCTGCTCAACCCGACCAAGGGCTTCCGGCTGAAACTGAACGTCAGTCCCGAAGCATCGGTGCAGGGCGCCGCGCGTCCCTATGGCCGGTTCATGGTCGAGGGCACCGGCTATTACCCGATCGGCGAGAGCATCGTCATCGCCGGCCGCGCCCGCGCGGGGTCGATCCAGGGCATCGCCCGCGACGACCTCGCCCCATCACGGCGTTACTATGCCGGCGGCGGCGGGTCGGTGCGCGGCTTCGGGTTCCAGGAACTCGGCCCCCGCACGCCCGAGGTCGACGAGGACGGCAACAACCTGAACCGCCCGATCGGCGGCCGCAGCCTGAACGAATTCGCGATCGAGGCGCGCTACCGCTTCGGCAATTTCGGGATCGTGCCGTTCCTCGATGCCGGGCAGGTCTATGAATCGAGCCTGCCCAAGGGTTCGGACCTCCGCTTCGGTGCCGGGATCGGCGGCCGGTTCTACACCAATTTCGGGCCGCTGCGCGTCGATGTCGCCACGCCGATCGCCCGACGGCCGGGGGAATCGAAGATCGCGCTCTACATCTCGATCGGGCAGGCCTTCTGATGACCGACGCCGAACTGCCCGCCGCCGACACCGTCATCGTCCGCGACCGCCCGCTGTGGCTCCGCATCCTGAAATGGATCGGCATCGCGATCGTCGCGCTGCTGCTGCTGGTCGTCGCACTCGTGTTAGCCTTGAACACCGGCCCCGGTCGCGGCTTCCTCGTCAGCAAGCTCGACGGCTACACCACCGCTTCCGGCCTTAAGATCAATATCGGCCGGATCGACGGATCGCTCTACGGAGCGATGACGATCCGCGACCTGCGGTTGAGTGATACGCGCGGGGTCTTCGCCGATTCGCCCGCCATCGCGCTCGACTGGCGGCCGTTCGCCTTCGCCAACGGCCATGTCGATATCCGCAGCCTGACCAGCCCGCTGGTCCGCTATGCCCGCAATCCGGTGCTGAAGGACACGCCGCCCGGCGATCCCAACGCGCCGCTGCTCCCCGATTACGATATCGATGTGAACCGCCTGCGAGTCGACCGGATCGAGGTCGGCCAGGCCGTCACCGGCCAGCGCCATATCGCCCGCCTCGACGGCGAAGTGCATATCGCCGATCGCCGTGCGCAGGTGACCGCCAACGCCGCAACCATCGCCGCACCCGGCATTGCCGGCGGCGACAGCGTCGCGCTGAAGCTGGACGCGGTCCCCGACGACAACCGCTTCGACATCGACGCCCGCATCCTCGGTCCGGCGAACGGCATGATCGCCGGCATGGCCGGGCTGACCGCACCGATCGCCGCGACGATCGACGGGCAGGGCGACTGGAACAACTGGCGCGGGCGCCTGGCCGGGACGCTCGGCGGGCAGCAGCTTGCCGATCTGGCGGTGACCGGACGCGATGGCCGCTTCACCGTGCGCGGTTCGACCCGCCCGGGGCTGATCCTGCAGGGGCCGGTCGAACGGCTGACCGCACCGCGCCTCGACGTCGCGATCGACGCGGCGCTGGCGGATCGCAAGGCCGACACCCGCATCCAGCTGCGCTCCAGCGCGCTCGCGGTCAACGCCGCCGGTCTGCTCGATCTCGGCAACAGCCGATTCGGCAATTTTCGCACCGAAGCGATGCTGCTCACCCCCGGCGCGATCCTGCCCAACCTCAACGGCCGCTCGGTCCGTGCCGCCGTCGTCCTCGACGGCGGCTTCGGCACCCCGACCGTCGATTACAAGATTCAGGCCGCCGCCCTCGGCTTTGGCGAGACCGTGGTCGAGCAACTCTACGCCGAAGGTCGCGCGACCGTCGATGCCGACCGAATCCTGATCCCGATCGCGGCAAAGGCGCGCCGCATCACCGGTCTCAACGCCGCGGTCGGTGGGCTGGTCACCAACGTCTCGATCAACGGCGACCTCGCCATTTCGGGTGATCAGGTGCTGTCCGACAATCTGCGCATCCGTTCGGACCGGATCGATGCGACCGCGATCGTCGCAGCCAACCTGACCACCGGCCGTTATACCGGGGCGATCAAGGGCCGGATCAACGATTACGAGGTCGCCAGCATCGGCATCCTCAACCTGTCGACCGACGCCAGCCTCTATGCCGCGCCGAATGGCGTCTTCGGTATCAAGGGGCGCGTCGTGGCCCAGACCACGCGCCTGTTCAACGAAGGGGTTCGCAACTTCCTCGGCGGCAATGTCTCGACCACCCGCGTCGATGTCGGCGTCGCCCCGGACGGGATCATCACCTTTTCCAACCTGCGGATGAACGCACCGCAGTTCCGCATCACCAATGGATCGGGTCGCTATGATCCGGCCGGACCGCTCTTGGTCAATGCCGATGCCTATTCGACGCAATATGGCCCGCTGTCGGCGCGGGTGACCGGATCGGTCGCCGCGCCGCAGGTGCTGTTGCGCGCGGCCCGGCCGGGCGTCGGCGTCGGCCTCGTCAATCTCGAAGCGCGAGTGCGCGGACAGGGCGATCGCTATGCGATCCAGGCGACCGGCGGCACGAACTACGGCCCGTTCCGCGCCGATGTGCTGGTGTCGACCGCACCGCGCCTCGTCGCCGATATCCGCTCCGCCACCTTTGCCGGCGTCAATATCGACGGCCGGGTCGAGGCGACGAATGCCGGACCATTTGCCGGACGCATCAACTTCGCCGGATCGGGCATTGCCGGCATCGCCCGCCTGTCGGCACAGGGCCGCTATCAACGCGCCGATGTGAACGCACAGGCATCGAACGCCGTGATCCCGGGCAATATGGGTATCCGCATCGGCCGCGCGATCGTCACCGCCACCGCCGTGTTGTACGACCAGCCCGAAATCGTCGCCGATGCGCAGGTCGCCAACCTGTCGATGGGCGACTTCCTGCTCGAACGCAGCCGCGCCAAGGTCAATTATCGCGGCGGCAACGGCACGGCGCAGTTGTTCGCCGAAGGATCGTCGGGCGTCCCGTTCCGTGTCGCCGCCAATGCGCGCCTGCGTCCGAATGACTATCTAATCGCGTTGCAGGGGGTCGCCAATTCGATCCCGTTCAAGACGATCAATCCGGCACGGATCGTATCGGCGCCGGGCGGCTATCGTCTCTACCCGACGCGCATCGATTTCGCGCAGGGGTCGATCCGTGCCGCCGGCGTTTATGGCAACGGCATGTCGATCCAGACCCGGCTCGACCGGCTCGACCTAAGCATCATCAATGCCTTCATGCCCGGCACCGGCATCGGCGGCACCGCGACCGGCAGCCTCGATTTCGCGCAGGCCGCCGATCAGAGCTTCCCGCGTGCCGATGCCCGGCTGACGATCCGAAATTTCCAGCGGACCAGCCTCGCCTCGGTCTCCGAACCGGTCGATATCGTGTTCGCCGGCGACCTGCGGCCCGAGGGCGGCAGCGGCCGGGCGCTGATCCGGCGCGGCACGACCACGGTCGGCCGGATGGTCGCCAACCTGCGGCCGTTGCCCCCGGGCAGCGGTTCGTGGGTCACGCGGATGCTGGCGGCTCCGCTGTCGGGCGGCATTCGTTATAACGGGCCGGCGGGTGTGCTGTTCTCCTTTGCGGGGATCGCCGACCAGCAGTTGAGCGGACCGATTGGCATCGCCGCCGACTTTGGCGGTCGGGTGCAGGCGCCGCAGCTGACCGGTGTCGTCCGGGCCAACAACCTGACCTATGAGAATGAGACGCTGGGCACCCGGCTGACAAACATGGGCATCAACGGCCGCTTCACCAACGACCGGTTCGAATTGACTCAGCTTCGCGCCCGTGCCGGGGACGGCACGATCGCCGCGCAGGGTACGGTCGGGCTGGCGTCGAACAGCGGTTTCCCGATCGATATCCGGGCCCAGCTTCGCGACGCGCAACTCGCACGCAGCGATGCGCTCGGGGCATCGGCGACCGGAGATATTCGCATCCAGAACGGTGCCGATGGCGGGCTGATCTCGGGCGACCTCACCATTCCCGAGGCGCGTTATCAGATCATCCGCCAGGGTGCGGCCGAAGTCCCCGAACTGACCGGCGTCCGGCGCAAGAGCGACGCCAATCGTCCCGCCGCCACCCGTCCGCAGCAGCAGGCCGCATCGGCCGGGCTGTTCCGCCTCGCGCTGCGCGTCCGCGCCGACAACCGGCTCTACGTGTCGGGCATGGGACTGGAATCGGAATGGGAGGCTGATCTCCGCATCGGTGGCACCTCCGCCGCGCCGACGATCAACGGCCAGTTGCAGCTGGTACGCGGCACCTATTCCTTCGCGGGCAAGCGGTTCGAGGTCGAACGCGGCATCATCCGCTTCGAAGGGGAGAATTACACCAACCCGGTCATCGACATCGTCGCAAGCACGACCGCCGAGGGGATCACCGCGTCGATCAACGTCAGTGGCACGGCGCAGGCGCCGCAGATCGCGTTCAACTCGACCCCGGCGCTGGCGCAGGACGAGGTGCTGTCGCGGCTGTTGTTCGGAAGCTCGGTCACCAACCTGTCGGCGACCGAGGCGATCCAGCTGGCGGCCGCGCTCAACTCGCTGCGCGGGTCGGGCGGGGGCGGGCTCAACCCGCTCGGCAAGCTCCGCTCGGCGACCGGCTTCGACCGGCTGCGCGTGCTGGGCGGCGACGAGGCGACCGGCCGCGGCACCTCGCTCGCCGCGGGCAAATATTTGACCGACGACATATATATCGAGATCATCACCGACGCCCGCGGCTTCACCGCCACGCAGATCCAGATCGCCCTGACCCGTACGCTCAGCGTGCTGTCGCAGACCGGATCGTTCGGCGGATCGAACGCCTCGGTGCGGTATAGTCGGGATTATTGACGGGGCGGGCCGGCGCGACGTTCGGCGCGCCGGTCCCATCGTCCCGGATGAAGTCGCGATAGATCCGCCTTCGGCATATTGTCCCTCTCCCGGCGGGAAAGGGAGGGAGCGGCGTAGCCGCGGAAGGGTGAGGGCGACCGAAGCTGGTCGAGTTTAATCTTGGAAGGGCGGCGGGGATGGCCAGTCGGTGAGGAAGCGTTACCCCGCCCGAAACCGACCCACGCCCCAAGCGTGACGATATCAGATTGAACCGTTCGTGCTGAGTAGGGGCTGACCTTGTCGAAGCACCGTATCGAAGCACCTGCCACGAGCGGTGCTTCGATACGCCCTTTCGACAGGCGCAAAGGATACTCAGCCCGACCGGCTTCGGCTCCGGCATAATGCCGTTTATGAAGCCGCCTACCGCTCCCTGGCAGCCCGTTCTACGCCCCCGGCCAATGCCGCCAGCATCGCCCCACGCAACGGCTTCGCCCTGAAATCCACGTCATAGGGACAGCCGCGGGCGATCACCCCGTCCGTGCGCGGTTCGAACCCGCGCAGCCAGCTATACCGGTCGCTCATCCCCCAGGCGAGCACATCGCCGAGTTGCGGATAGGACAGCATGATGTCGAGATAGGCGCGCGCGAAGTCGGCCACGCCCTTGTCGCGCGGGGCGATCGTCGCCGGCAACCCCTTGTCGCGCACGTCGAACTCGGTGATGACCAGCCGGTATCCCATGCCCGTTACCCGGTCGAGGAACGCCCGCCATTCGGGCTCCAGCCGCTTCGCTACCGCGCCGGCATCGGTTGTCGGCTTGAACAGACCGATATGCGACTGGACGCCCAGCGCATCTACCGGCGTGCCACGACGGCGAAACTCCTCGAGCAGCGCGAGCACACCCGCACGGTGCTTCGCGTTGCCGTCTTCCCAGCTCATATAGTCGTTATATACCAGTTCGGCATGTGGCGCGGCGGCGCGGGCGGTGCGGAACGCATGGTCCAGCACGACCGCCGTGCCGCCCATCGCCCGCGACAGCGATGTTTCGCGCAAGCCCCCCGTATCGGGATCGACCGCTTCGTTGACGACGTCGTAGCTCTCGATCTTGCCGCCATAACGTTTGGTGACGGTATCGATATGCTGGTCGAGGATGCGGGCGGCTTCGACCGCGGGCCGCTGGCCGAAATCATGATTGTTCAGCCATGCCGGAAACCATTTCGAATAGGCCCAGAGCAGCGTGTGACCGCGCAGGGCGAAGCCGTTGGTCGTCGCCCATTCGACCATCGGATCGAAGCGGCTGAAATCGAACCGGTCGGCGGCGGGGCGGATCGCCTGCCACTTCATCTGGTTTTCGGGGACCAGCACATCGCAGTCGCGCTTTAGCAACGCGGCATAGGCCGGGTTGGCGAAGGATCCGGCATCGGCGCCCGGCGGACTCCACGCAAAGGCCGATCCGAAGCGACGGCCCTTGCTGGCGGCGGCGGCCTTTAGCGTATCGGTAGGCGCATCCGCCGCGCGTACCGTCGTGGCGGCGAGGAGGGCGGCGCTACCCGCAAGCATGTTGCGACGATCGATCATGGTCATGCGACGGCCTTTCCATCGACGGGGGTGTAGTTGGGCACGATCAGGTGGATGACCGCGACCGCGAGCAGATAGGCGCAGGCGGCGACGATAAAGATCGGTTGGTAGCTGCCGACGGTTTCGAGAATTGCTCCGGCGAACTTCGCCATCAGCATGCCGCCGACCGCGCCGGCCAGCCCGCCGATGCCGACCACCGACCCCGCCATCCAGCGGGGGAACAGGTCGCCGGGCAGCGCATAGAGATTGGCGGAGAAACCCTGATGCCCGGCACAGGCCAGTCCGATCAGCCCTACCGCGATCCACATGCTCGGCGCATAGACTGCGCCGGCGATCGGCACGGCGCACAGCGCGGCGCAGAACATGGCGGACTTGCGTCCGCGCCCGATCGACATGCCGCTGCCGATCAGCCGGGTGCTGAGCCACCCGCCCGCGACGGAACCGACGTCCGCAAGCAGATAGACCGCGATCAGCGGCGGGCCGAATTCCTTCATCGACAGGTTGAACGACTTCGCAAAGAAGTCCGGCAGCCAGAACAGGAACGTCCACCAGATCGGGTCGATCAGGAACCGCCCGGCGATATAGGCCCAGGTCTGGCGGATGCGGAACATCCGTGCCCAGGGGACGTGGCGCTGCGGCTCGACCGGGTCGGCCTCGATCCACGCCAGTTCCTCGGCCGACAACGACGCCTTTTCGCGCGGCCGACGATAGAATGCGAACCACGCCGCCAGCCAGACGGCCGACAGCGCGCCCGTGACGAAGAACGCCGCCCGCCAGCCAAGGTCCAGCGTCACAACGATAAACGGCACCAGTAACGGCGTCAGCAGCGCCCCGATATTCGACCCGGCGTTGAATATCCCGATCGCAAACGCCCGCTCCCGCTTAGGAAACCATTCGTTGGTCGCGGCGATCGCGGCGGGGAAGGTGCCGGCCTCGCCCGCTGCCAACGGCATCCGCGCGAGGATCATGCCGCTGGTCGAGGTGAAGGCCGTGTGCAGAACGTGGCCGATCGTCCAGACGATCATCGCCAGTGCATAGCCGGCCTTGGCCCCGATCCGGTCTACGATACGACCGGCGACGACATAGGCGAGGCCGTAGGCAAGCTGAAAGTAGAAAGCGAGGTCGGCATAGCCGGTTTCGGACCAGCCATATTGTTGCGCCAGATCGGGCTTGAGCACGGCCAGCACCAGCCGGTCGACATAGGATAGCACCACCGCGAAGAACAGCATCGCGCAGACGATCCAGCGTACCCGTCCGGAGGGCTTCGCCAAGGGCGGCGAGGAACTGCCCGCAACTGCGGATGCTCCCGCGCGATCGGGGGGATTCAGGGTCATGCGCTCTCCGATTCCACGCTCTTGGACGTGGTAGCGCTACCATGGTCGGCATGATATGCCCGTGTCAACGCCGTCGGTCAGACGGGACGCAAAGAGGATGCCTGATGCTGAAATGGTTGGGATGGATCGCGGTCATCGGCGGGCTATGGACCGCGCCGGCGCGGGCCGAGGACGGGTATGACCTTTGGCTGCGGTACCGGCCGCTGCCACCGGCGCAGGCGACCGCCGTTGCTGCGCGTTCGACATCGGTAGTGCGTGACGAAGCGGATCCGACGATCGAACTTGCGGCGGCAGAACTTGTTCGGGGAATGACCGGTTTGACCGGCCGCGCGGTTGCTGCGGGCAACGTAGCAAATGGCGCGATCGTGATTGGCACGGCCAGGTCTGCGCGAATCGCGGCCTTACGGTTGCCGTTGGCGGATGCAGGTGACGAGGGTTTCGTGGTGCGGTCGGCGACGGTCGATGGGAAACCGGTGACGGTCGTGGCCGCGAACACCCCGATCGGTGTATTATATGGCGCGTTCCGGTTGCTCCGTATTGCGCAGACCGGCGGGTCGATCGACAATCTGTCGGTGGTGGATCGGCCGAAACTTGGGTTGCGGATGCTCAACCACTGGGACAATCTCGATCGCTATGTCGAGCGGGGTTATGCCGGGCGGTCGCTTTGGGATTGGCAGAAGCTGCCGGGCTTTTCCGATCCGCGCTACACCGACTATGCGCGCGCCAATGCCTCGATCGGCATCAACGGCACCGTGCTGAACAACGTCAATGCCAGCGCGGATATCCTGAAGCCCGAATTTCTGGGAAAGATCGAGAAGCTGGCCGGCATTTTCCGGCCGTGGGGGATCAAGGTCTATGTTTCGGCGCGGTTCTCCGCACCGATCGAGATCGGGGGGCTGAAGACCGCCGATCCGCTCGATCCGCAGGTCGCGGCATGGTGGAAGGCGAAGTCAGACGAAATCTATGCCCGCATTCCCGATTTCGGCGGGTTCCTGGTCAAGGCCAATTCGGAGGGGCAGCCGGGGCCGGGCGACTACAAGCGCAGCCATGCCGATGGCGCCAACATGCTGGCCCGTGCGCTAAAGCCGCATGGCGGGATCGTGATGTGGCGGGCGTTCGTCTACGCCAATGAAAAGCCCGAGGACCGGGTGCGGCAGGCCTATAGCGAGTTCGAACCGCTCGACGGCAAGTTCGCCGACAATGTGATCGTGCAGGTTAAGAACGGCCCGATTGATTTCCAGCCGCGCGAACCCTTCCATCCGCTGTTCGGGGCGACGCCGCGCACGCCGCTGATGATGGAAGTGCAGATCACCAAGGAATATATGGGGTTCGCCACGCACCTCGTCTATCTAGGGACCCTGTGGCAGGAGGTTCTGCGCAGCGACACCTATCGTCCGCGCAAGGGCGCCACGGTCGCCGACGTGCTCGACACGCCGGTACGGCCGGGTGCGCTGACGGGAATGGCGGGGGTGTCGAACATCGGCACCGATCGCAACTGGTCGGGATCGCAATTCGATCAGGCGAACTGGTATGCGTTCGGGCGGCTGGCGTGGAACCCGGACGGCGATGCGCGCGAGATCGCGCGCGACTGGGCGGCGATGACATGGGGGCAGGCGACGGCCGACCCGATCGTCGCGATGATGATGCGGTCGCATGAGGCGGTCGTCGATTACATGATGCCGCTGGGGCTCAACCACCTGTTCGCCACCGGACATCATTACGGACCGGGGCCTTGGGTCGACGATCTGGCGCGAGAGGACTGGAACCCGGTCTATTTCCACAAGGCCGACCGGAACGGCATCGGGTTCGATCGGACGCCGTCGGGCAGTAATGCCGCCGCGCAATATGCGCCGGTGCTGGCCAAGAAGTTCAGCGATCCCAGGGCAGTGCCCGAAAATCTGCTGCTGTGGTTCCATCACGCGTCATGGGACCGGCGAATGGCGTCGGGGCGGACGCTGTGGGAGGACCTGGTCGCGCATTACGACCGGGGCGTGGCCGAGGTCGCAGCGATGCAGGCGCAATGGGCGGCGATGGAGGGGAAGGTCGATGCGCAGCGCTTTGCCGAGGTCAGCCAGTTCCTCGCGATCCAGCGGAAGGAGGCGCAGTGGTGGCGAGATGCATGCATCGCGTACTTCGCGGAAGTGTCGGGCCGTCCGATCCCGGCCGGGGTAACGCCGCCGCCGCATCCGGCCAGCTATTACAAGGCGATACGGACTCCATGGGCGCCGGGAAACGGCAAGTAACGGTGAGGCCCCGCCCGGCTGGAGAAGCCGGGCGGGGCGCCAAAGTTCACTAAGTTCACACTTGCGCGCGGTTTGTTTGCAATCGCGACTGAATCTTAACAGGCGGTTTGTAGGGGTTAGATCGCTCTCACCCTTCCACGGCGTTGCCGCTCCCTTCCTCGCCGCCGGGGAAGGGAATGGAGGTTAGTATCGGCGGAGAAGGCCGGCGAGTTTGCCCTGCACGCGCACCTGTTCGGGACGATAGCGCTGCGGATCGTAGCTGCGGTTGGCGGGGTCGAGACGGATCATTGCGCCTTCGCGGCGGAAATATTTAAGCGTCGCCTCGCTATCCTCGATCAGCGCCACGACAATCTCGCCGTCGCGGGCGGTTTCGGTCCGGCGAACCAGCGCATAGTCGCCGTCGAGAATGCCGGCTTCGACCATCGAGTCCCCCGCAACTTCAAGGGCATAATGATCGCCAGCACCGAGCAGCGCCGCGGGAACGGGCAACGTCGCCTGTCCCTCGATCGCTTCAATCGGGACACCGGCGGCGATGCGGCCGTGCAGCGGCAGTTCGATGACGTCGTTCGCAGGCTGGGGCGTGGGGCGGGGGGCGGCGGCAGGCTTGGCCGCCGTCTTCTTGGCGACCGGCCGCTCGGGCATCCGCAACACTTCGAGCGCGCGGGCGCGATTGGGCAGGCGGCGAATGAATTCGCGTTCCTCCAGCGCCGAGATCAGGCGGTGAACGCCCGACTTGGACTTGAGGTCGAGCGCTTCCTTCATCTCCTCGAACGAAGGCGATACGCCGGTCGCGCGCAACCGGTCGTCGATGAAGCAGATCAGCTCGTGCTGCTTACGGGTCAGCATGGGGTCCTCCGTCGGAACAGACGTGGAACCAATAGGAAACGATTTGCTTGCCGTCAAGCGAGTTGCAGGATTTCCGCCGAGTCGCCCGCATCGGCTGCCGGGGCGTACGGCGGGCGGACGATCAGACAGTCCGAACGCGCCAGCGTCCGCAACATGGAGCTGTCCTGGATGGCCGCGGTCGATGCCTGTCCGTCGACCAGCGTCGCACGCAGATAGTCCTGTCGCGGGCCGTTGGCCGGTAGCGGGTGGGCCATTGTCGCGCGAACGGTGCGGGGCAGCGGGTTGGTCGCGCCGGCAAGGCGCGCGACCAATGGCCGGACGAACAACAGGGCGGTGATGTATGCCGAGACCGGGTTGCCGGGCAGTCCGAGTACCGCCGCCTGCCCAAGCGTTCCAGCCAGCATCGGCTTGCCCGGCCGCAGCGCGATCCGCCAGAAATCGAGCGTCCCGCCCGCCGCCGCCAGTGCCGGACGGACCAGATCATGGTCGCCGACCGAGGCGCCGCCGGTGGTGACCAGCAGGTCGCAATCGACCGCGGCAAAGGCGCTGACTAGTGCCTCCAGCCGGTCGGGCAGGATGCCGAGGTCGATGCGGTCGACCGGCAGGTCGCCGAGCAGACCGGCGAGCATCAGTCCGTTGGTTTCGGGCAATTGGTCGTCGCGGATCGGCTGTCCGGCAGGGACCAGTTCGTCGCCGGTCGCGGCGATGGCGACGCGGACGCGGCGGCCGACCGGCAGCGTGCCGTGACCGGCGATCGCCGCCAGTGCAGCGCGAGGGGGGGTGATGCGTTCGCCGGCGGCGATTAGCAGTTCGCCCTCGCGGAAATCGAGGCCGGCGCGACGGACATTGCCGCCACGTACGGGGCCTTCACCGGACAAATGAAGCTGGTCGCCGTCACGCGTCGCTTCCTCCTGCACCAGCACGCAGTCGGTGCCGGTCGGCATTGCCGCGCCGGTGAAGATGCGGGTGGCTTGTCCTTCACCGACGGCGCCGGAAAAGGCGGCACCGGCGGCGCTTTCGCCGATGACGGCGAATGGTCCAGGCAGGTCGTCGAAGCGGATCGCATAGCCGTCCATGGCCGATAGCGGGCGCGCGGGCTGGGTGCGGCGGGCGACGACGTCGGCGGCGGCGAAGCGACCGATGGCGTCGGCGATGGGCGTGGTTTCGGCAAGCGGGGCGCGGCCGAGCGCAAGGACGCGGGACTGGGCTTCGGCGACGGGGAGGAGGCTCATGGGTGGGCCTTTTCAAAGGGGGCGCGTAGGCGATTTCTTCAGCGGGGACTTTATCGAAGCTACTATGGAAGTCGCAAATCTATCCACAAACTAGCCTTACCCCGGCGAAAGCCGGGGTCCAGTTGGGAAGGGTTTTCTGTAGGTTACTCACGTCCCCCAACTAGACCCCGGCCTTCGCCGGGGTACGGTTTGACTTTGGCTCCGTCCCGCATTTTCGGAGAGGTTTGGGGCGACCCAGGGTAACGATGGGGCTTCCGCGGTGGATCAACCGCGCAGCCAGTCGCCCGACTTGCCGCCCTGTTTCTCCAGCAGGCACACACCCTCGATCACCATCGTCTTGTCGATCGCCTTGGCCATGTCGTAAATGGTGAGCAATGCGGTGGAAGCCGCTGTCAACGCTTCCATTTCCACGCCGGTCTTGCCTTCGGTCGCGGCAATCGCGCCGACACGGATCGCGTCGTCCTCGAACGCGAAGTCGATCGATGCCTTGGTCAGCGGCAGCGGGTGGCAGAGCGGGATCAGGTCGCTGGTCCGCTTGGCGGCCATGATGCCGGCGACACGCGCGACGGCGAGGACATCGCCCTTTTTCACCAGCCCGTCGCGGATCGCGTCCAGCGCCTCGGGCGACATGGTGATGCGTCCGGTGGCGACGGCAATGCGTTGGGTAACCGCCTTGCCGCCGACATCGACCATATGCGCGCTGCCATCGGCATCGAGATGGGTAAGGCTCATCCGATCATCGCTCGCGTTGCCGCCTCGACATTATGATGTCGCATCAGTGCTTCCCCGATCAGGAAACAGCGGACGCCGTGTTCGACCATCGCGTCAAGATCGGCGCGGGCGCTCAGGCCGCTTTCGGCGACGAAGGTACAGTCGGCCGGAGCATGGCCGACCAGTTCATAGGTACGGTCAAAACTGACCGAGAAGTCTTTCAGATTACGGTTGTTTACGCCAATCAACCGCGAGCGGAGCATGAGCGCGCGATCGAGTTCGGTGCGGTCGTGGACCTCGACCAGCACATCCATGCCGCGTTCGATCGCCGCCGCCTCGATCTCCGCCATCTGCGTATCGGACAGCGCGGCGACGATGATGAGGATCGCGTCGGCACCCAGCGACCGGGCCTCTGCCACTTGCCACGGATCGACGTTGAAGTCCTTGCGCAGTACCGGCAGGTCGCACGCCGCGCGGGCAGCGACCAGATAGTCGTCGGCGCCCTGAAAATACTGCACATCGGTCAGCACCGACAGGCAGGCGGCACCCCCCGCCTGATAGGCACGGGCATGGGCCGGCGGGTCGAAATCGGGGCGGATCAGCCCTTTGGACGGACTGGCCTTTTTGATCTCGGCGATCAGCGCATGGCCGGGTTTCGCGTCGAGCGCGGCGCGGAAGCCGCGCGGGGCGCTGCGTTCGGTCGCGCGGGCGTCGAGATCGGCGATACTCGCCCTGGCGCTACGCTCGGCGACTTCGGCGCGTTTGGTAGCGAGGATGGTGTCGAGCATCGTCATGCGTAGGCGATCCATTGGTCGAGCAGGCGGTCGGCGGCGCCGGAATCGATGGTGTCGGCGGCACGCTCCGCCCCGTCGCGCAGGTCGGTGGCGGCGTCGGCGATCATCAGGGCGGCGGCGGCATTGAGCAGGACGGCGTCGCGGTAGGGCCCGCGTTCCCCCTTGAGCAGCGCGCGCAGGGCGGCGGCGTTATGCACCGCATCGCCGCCACGGATCGCGCTGATCGGATGGCGGGGCAGGCCGACATCCTCGGGGACGATGCGGTCGGCCATGGTCATGCCGACGGGAACGACGATGGTCGGGCCGGCACCGGAGATTTCGTCGAGCCCTTCCTCCCCCGACACGATCAGCGCGGTCTCGGCGCCGAGCAATTCCATCGCCTCGGCATAGACAGTGGCATAATCGGGGCGGGCGATGCCGATCAGCTGGCGGGTGGTACGCGCCGGATTGGCGAGCGGACCCATGAGGTTGAAAATGGTGCGCCGGCCGATCCGCTGCCGGATCGGGGTGATGCGACGCATCGCCGGATGGTGGTTGGCGGCGAAGAGGAACGCGATGCCGATATCGTGCAGGCTCGATTCGGCCATCGCCCCGGCGACGACCATGTCGAGGCCGAGCGCCTCGAGCGTGTCGGCGGCGCCCGCCTTGCTGCTGGCGGCACGGTTGCCATGCTTGGCGACGGGGATGCCCGATGCGGCGACGACGAGGCTGACGGCGGTCGAGACGTTGAGCGTGTGATGCCCGTCGCCACCGGTACCGCAGACGTCGATGGCACCGGGGACCGGTGCGATCGGAATCATCCGCGCGCGGAGCGCGCGCGCCGCCTCGGCAATCTCGATGCTGGTCTCGCCGCGGATGGCAAGGTCGGTCAGGAAGGCGGCGATGGCTTCGTCGCCGACGGTGCCGTCGAGGATCGCGGCAAAGGCTTCGGCCGCGCTCTCGTGGCTGAGCGGGGTCGACGGATCGGGGAGCAGGGTGGTGACGGTCATGCCGGCATCGTCGCGGGCAGGCCCGCGTCCTTCAGGAAATTAGCGAGCATGGCGTGGCCGTGCTCGGTGGCGATGCTTTCCGGGTGGAACTGCACGCCGTGGATCGGCAGGTCGCGGTGGCGGAACCCCATGACGCTGCCGTCGGACGCGGTGGCGTTGACCGTGAGGCAGTCGGGAATCTTGGTGACGATCAGCGAATGATAGCGGGTGGCAGTGAAGGGCGAAGGCAGCCCGGCGAACAGGCCGGTCCCGTCATGCTCGATCGGCGACGTCTTGCCGTGCATCAGCCCGCCGCGCACGACCTTTCCGCCGAAATGCTGGCCGATCGCCTGATGGCCGAGGCAGACGCCGAGCAGCGGACGCCGGGTTTCCGCGCAGGCGGCGACGAGGTCGAGCGAGATGCCCGCCTCGGTCGGGGTGCAGGGGCCGGGCGAGATCAGGAAGCCCTGCGCGTTGCTGGCGACCGCCTGTGCCGCAGTCATCGCGTCGTTGCGTTCGACGCGAACCTCGACGCCCAGCTCCATCAGATAATGGACGAGGTTCCAGGTGAAGCTGTCGTAATTGTCGATGACGAGGATCATGGCACCGCCATAGCGCGTCGTGGGCGGTGTGCAACGCTCCGAACGTTTCGGCCGTTCAGCCTGCGCTCATGGGGGCGCGTCGTTATGGTCGGCGTCGAGGAGATTTGCGATGGCGCGTTGGGTTTTGGCGGGACTGGCATTGGCTATCGCGGGGCCGGCACTCGCACAGGATGCCCCGGCCGATCCGCCGCAACGCGTGCGCAACGCGACCGTCTATGGCGACGAGCAATGTCCCAAGCCCGATAGCGACGACGAGATCGTGGTGTGCGCGCGGCTGAACGAAAACGAACGCTATCGCATTCCGAAGCGCTTCCGCGACCCGCCGTCGCAACGGTCGGCGGATGCGAGCTGGGCGCAGCGCGCCGATGTGGCGATGGAGGCGGCGCGGGCGACGCGGCCCAATAGCTGTTCGGTGATCGGCACCGGCGGCCAAACCGGCTGTACCCAGGCGATGCTGCGCCAATGGTTCGCCGAGCGGCGTCAGCAGCAGGCGGCCGAGCGCGATATCCCTTAATGCGTCAGGCGGCGTCGGGGAGCGTCGCCGCCGCCCGATGCCGGCGGACGCCGCCGCCGGCCCGCTTGGCGGCGTAGAGCGCGTCGTCGGCGTTGGTTCGGAGCGAAGTGACCGAGGTCGCGTCTTCGGGAAAACAGGCATAGCCGATGCTGGTCCCGATCGCGACATGGTCGCCGCTGTCGAGCGGGATATGGCAGTCGGTGATGGCGGCGGCGATATCCCGGCCGAGCGCTTCAGTCTGTGCAGGGTCGAGGTCGGGGACGGCAAGCAAAAATTCGTCGCCGCCGAGCCGGACGACCAGCGCCCCATCCCCCGCCACAGTGCGCAGCCGCGTGGCGACCGCGACCAGCACCGCATCGCCCGCGCCATGGCCATACCGGTCGTTAATCGACTTGAACCGGTCGAGGTCGAGACACAGCAGCGCCAACGGGCGGACGGCCATCGCCGCGATCCGCTCGTCGAGGCCGTAGCGATTCGCGAGACCGGTCAGTGCGTCGTGTCCGGCAAGGAAGCGGTTGCGTTCGGCGGCGTTGAACGAAGCGGCCATGACCGCCGCGACGTTGCGCAGCAGCACGCAGATGCTGGCGAACAGCGGGAAGCAAAGCGGGATCAGCACCCACAAGACCGGATGGCCCGAAAAGGCCAGCCCGATCTTCAACGGGAGATCGCACAGCATCACCAGCAGGACCGCCAGTCGCGGGGCGGCGTGGTTGCGGGCGCAAATCGGCGCGACTAGGCCAAGGATGAACGCGGTCGCGATGACGATCATCACGAGATCACCGGTCAGCGCGATGGCGAATCCGGTGATGCCCTGCAGCGCGCACCAGCCGATGGTCAGCAGGACCGAACGGTCGACGGTTGGCAGCGTCCCCGCGCGGAAATGGCGTTCGCTTCGCCGGATCGCGCGCAGCCGCAGCAGCACGAGCACGACCTCGATCGCGGCGAACACCCAGAATTGCCGCGATCCGGTGCGACATGCGGCGGCGACCGCGACGAAGATGCCCGACAATGCACCCACCAAAACGACGCCCGAGGCGGACAGCAGCGAGCCGAGCAGAATCGGTCGAGTGTCGGCGGGGATGTTCGTCGTGGGGTCGACGAGCCACGCCAGCATAGATCCGTTGCCCAGCCGCGCCCGTCGTTGGTGTTCCATGAAGCCGGCCCCCGAATTACGCTGGAGGCGAGCGCTGTAGCATGGCGCTACTGCGGATCGGTTAACGCCCGCCCCGTGCGACGGCAGCGGTCGGAGCAGTAGACGACGTTGTCCCAGTCGCGTTCCCATTTCTTGCGCCATGCGAATGGCCGTTCGCATACCGGGCAGATCTTGGTCGGCAGATCGCGCTTGGCGACGCCCCGCGGCATCAGCGAGGGCAGCGGTTCAGGAAGGCGGCGACCTGTTCCAGATCGACCGAGCGGTCGAGATAGGTCGCCCCGATGCCACGCGCGAGCAGGAAGGGCAGGGTGCCGCCCTCCCGCTTCTTGTCATGCAGCATGTGCGCGACCAGCGTTTCGCCCGAGGCGGCGATGCCGGCGGCAGCGAGGCCGTCGGGCAGGCCGGCGTCACGCAGATGCGCGGCCACGCGATGGGCATCGGCGGCGGAACACATCCCATGTTCGGCCGAATAGGCGAAGGCCAGCGCCATACCGGCCGCCACCCCCTCGCCATGCAGCAGCGATCCGTCGAACCCGGCCTCCGCCTCCAGCGCATGGCCGAAGGTATGCCCGAGGTTGAGCAGCGCGCGCGTCCCTGTCGTCTCACGTTCGTCGGCGCCGACGATGCGGGCCTTGGCCGTCACCGACCGGGCGATGGCGTGGGCGCGGGCGGCAGGGTCGCCGGCCAGCAGCGCGGCACCGTTCGTCTCGCACCAGGCGAAGAAGTCGGGATCGTCGATCAGGCCGTATTTGACGACCTCGGCATAGCCGGCGCGGACCTCGCGCGGCGGCAGCGTATCGAGCGTGGTCGGGTCGATCAGCACCAGTGCCGGCTGGTGAAAGGCACCGACCAGGTTCTTTCCGGCGCGGGTGTTGATCCCGGTCTTGCCGCCGACCGACGAATCGACCTGTGCGAGCAAGGTCGTCGGCACCTGTACGAAGCCGCAGCCACGCTTCAGGATCGCGGCGGCGAAACCGACCAGATCGCCGATCACCCCGCCGCCCAGCGCCACGATATGGTCACCGCGCTCGACGCCGAGTGCGAGCAGCGAATCGAGCAGACTTTCGAGCGTCGCCCAGCTTTTCGAGCCTTCGCCGGCCGGAATCTCGATCGCTTCGCTCGCCACGCCCGCCGCCGAAAGCGATTGCCGCAGAGTCGCGAGGTGCATCGGCACATTGGCATCGGCGACGATCACCATCCGTCGCCCGCGCGCGATGGGGGCAAGATGGCCGCCGGCACGGGCGAGCACGCCGTCCTCGATCACGATGTCGTAGCTGCGGTCGCCAAGGGCGACGGGAATGACGGTCATTGGCCGATGGCTTTCAGGATCGCGGAGACGGTGGCGTCGTGCGGCGCGTGCTGGCTGACGATGTGGATCGGTGCAAGCGCATAGACGGGATTGCGAATACGGGCGAGTTCGGTCAGCACCTTGCGCGGATCTTTTCCGCGTAGCAGCGGACGCGTGTCGCGGCGGCGGACGCGTTCGGCCAGTATTTCGGGCGAGGCATCGAGCCAGATCGCCAGCGACTGGTCGAGAATCAGCGCGCGCGTCTCCTCCTGCATGAACGCGCCGCCGCCGGTCGCGATGATCTTGGGCGTGCCGTCGATCAGTCGGGCGATTACACGGCGTTCGCCGTCGCGGAAATGCGCCTCGCCGAACCGTTCGAAGATCTCGGCAATGGTCATGCCGGCGGCATGTTCGATCTCGTGATCGGCGTCGACGAAATCGAGTTTCATGCGTTGGGCAAGCCGCCGGCCGACGGTGGATTTGCCGACGCCCATCAACCCGACCAGGACGATCGGGCGTCCGGTCCAGGGCGGTGGCGGCTGGGGAATGGATTCTTGAATTTGCAGCATCGAACGATGGGCTATACAGCCGCCCAACCGATCGGGCAAAAGGCGCGTCGCCTTCTTTGTTCGAGCCAAATTACCGGGACGATTTGATCCATGTCGCGTTCGCTTGTCATCCTTCTCGTCGTCGTGGTCGCGCTGATCGCGGGCATGTTCCTGCTGGCGGGACGTTCGACCGAGCAGCAGCCGACCCAGATCGAAAAGGCGGTCTCGCTTGAAAATCTCGCCAACTGACCGGTTGCGGATCGGGGTCGCCGCAGCGGCGCTGATCGCGATCGCGGTACCGGCAACGGGTCAGGACGTACCTGAATCGCTGTTGCCGCCGGGGTTCGGCGATGCGCCGGCCCCGACGCCGACGCCGCGACCCAGTAGCTCGGCAGCTCCGGGTGCGCCGAACTTCGCGCCGCCCGCCGCGATCGTCCAACCGATACCGGGATTGCCGGGCGCGACGCCGACGCCCACGCCGACCCCTTCCGCATCGACCGTGCCGATCGATGCCGAGGCGCTTCGGCAATATGAATTGCCCGATTTCGCGCGCCGGTCGCTGAACAATATCGGCATTGCGGGGCAGGGCAGCGACTTCAGGCGCGACGCGTTCGGCGCGGCCGATGGGCCGTGGCTGGAGCGGATCATGCGCTCGCTCGACGCGCCGGTCGCCTCGCGCTGGCTCTCGATCGCGCTGCGGCGGGCGCTGGTCGCCGATATCGATACGCCGGGCGGCGTCGACGGTGCGGATTTCGCCGCCGAGCGGGCATGGCTGCTGGTACGGATGGGCGAGGGACCGGCCGCACGCGCGCTGGTCCAGTCGGTCGATATCGATAACTATACCCCCAAACTCTATCAGGTCGCGATGCAGGCGTTGCTGGCGACCGGCGATCCGGGTGGCATGTGCCCGCTTGTTGCACCGGCGATGCGGGTGTCGAACGAGCGCGGATGGCGGCTGGCCAATGCCGTCTGCCTCGGCCTGAAAGGCGAGGCGCGCGAGGCGGGGCGGATCGTCGATCAGGCACGGCGTCAGGCGCCGGGCGGCGGTGCGATCGACGTGGCGCTCGCCGAAAAGCTGGTTGGCAAGGGGGCACAGGGCAGGCGGGCGGCGACGATCGAATGGGACGGTGTCGACCGGCTGACCGCGTGGCGATATGGCATGGCCGCCGCCAGTGCGACGCCGGTGCCGGTGGAATTGTTCGACGGGGTCGGTCCGCAGGTCCGCTACTGGCATGCGACCGCGCCGCAATTCGCGTCCAATGTCCGGCTGACCGACGGCGAGTTCGCCGCGGCACAGGGCGTGTTGTCGAGCGAGGCGCTGGTCGACCTGTATGCGCAGTTGCTGGCCGACGAAGACGCCAGCAGCGCGCAGAGTGCGCTGGCGACCGACTTGCGGACCGCCTTTACCGGCAATGACGATCAGCGGCTGACCATGCTGCGCCAGTTCTGGGAACCGGCGGCGACGACGCCGCTCGGCCATGCCCGCCGGGTGCTGACGGCCAGAGCGGCGGCGATGATTGCGCCGGTTGCCGATCATGTCGGCGACGCGGACCAGCTGATCGCGTCGATGCTGACCGCGGGTCTCGATCTGCCCGCGCTGCGCTGGCGGCCGGTGGCGCCGGTCGGCAGCGATGGCTGGGCAATGCTGGCACTGGCCGATCCGATGGGGCGTTCGGTTCCGGTCGGGGCGGTGTCGGACTATGCCGGGCAGAATGGGCGTAAGGGGCAGTTGCTGTTCGCCGGGCTGGCGGGGCTTGGCCGGCTGCCGCAGGATCAGGTCCAGGGACTGGCGCGCGACCTGAACGTCCCGATCGGCGCGCGCAACGCGTGGACCGATGCGATCGACCGGTCGGGCGTGCGTGGTGAGGCGGGCACGGTGCTGTTGCTGGCGGCTACGGGCATGCAGACGCGCGACTGGCGCGGCGTGTCGCCGGTGGCGCTGTTCCATATCGTCGCGGCATTGCGCGCGGCGGGGCGTGAGGGCGAGGCGCGGATGATCGCCGCCGAGGCGATCGCGCGGACGTGAGCGGCGTCGGCGGCGATCGCGTGCTGATCGACCGTTTCCTCGAAATGATGGCGGCGGAAGCGGGGGCCGCACGCAATACCGTCGCCGCCTATCGCACCGATTTGTCGCTGGCGTCCGGGGCGCTGGGCGGACGGCTGGCCGAGGCCGACGCGGCGGCGATCGGCCGGCTGGCCGATGGCTGGGACGACCTCGCCAAGTCGACGGTGGCGAGGAAGGCGGCGGCGCTGCGGCGGTTTTTTACATTCCTTGCCGATGAAGGGCTGCGCGCCGACGATCCGGGTAATGCGCTGCCCCGGCCGGGGACGTCGCGGCCGCTGCCGAAAACGCTGTCGAGCGGCGATATCGATGCGATGTTCGCCGCGATCGAGGTGCGGATTGCGCGCGTGCCGCCCGATCGCAACGATTTGCGGCTCTCGGCGCTGTTCGAGCTGCTCTATGGATCAGGGCTACGCGCGACCGAACTGGTGTCGTTGCCGCGCGGCGCGATTGCTTCGGACCGGCCCTATCTGATCCTCAAGGGCAAGGGCGGGCGCGAGCGGATGGTGCCGCTGTCGGATCGCGCGCGGGCCGCCGTAGTCCGCTGGCGCGCGCATGTCCCGGCGGACAGTCCGTGGCTGTTCCCGTCGGGCAAGGGGCATCTCAGCCGGATGCGACTATATCAGATCGTGCGGGCGCTTGCGGGCGAGGCCGGCATCGCGCCCGACCGGATCAGCCCGCACGTGCTGCGCCACGCCTTTGCAACGCATCTGCTGGAGGGCGGCGCCGACCTGCGCGCGTTGCAGGCGATGCTCGGTCATGCCGATATCGCCACGACCGAAATCTATACCCATGTCGATGCGTCGCGGCTGGTGCGGCTGGTCAACGAGCGGCACCCGCTGATTGACGCCGGGCGGACACGGCCATAGGGCGCGGACCCATGGCTAGCTTCCTTGATTTCGAAAAACCCATCGCCGAATTGCAGGCGCGGATCGACGAACTGCGCGATACCGCCGCCGATGGCGAGCTCGACATCGCGACCGAGATCGGCCGGTTGCAGACCAAGTCCGACCGGCTGCTGCGCGAAACCTATACCAAACTGACCCCGTGGCAGAAGACGCAGGTCGCGCGCCATCCCGAGCGGCCGCATTTCAAACATTATGTCGCGGCGCTGGTCGAGGATTTCATGCCGCTGGGTGGGGACCGCGCCTTTGCCGATGATTCGGCGATCCTCGGCGGGATCGGGCGGTTCCGCGGGCGCAAGGTGGTGGTGATCGGTCATGAAAAGGGCGACGATACCGCCAGCCGGCTCCGCCACAATTTCGGCATGGGCAAGCCCGAGGGCTATCGCAAGGCGATCCGGCTGATGCAGCTCGCCGACCGCTTCGCGCTGCCGGTGGTGACGCTGGTCGATACGTCGGGCGCGTTTCCCGGCATTCAGGCTGAGGAGCGCGGACAGGCGGAGGCGATCGCGCGCTCGACCGAGGCGGCGCTGAACCTCGGCGTGCCGATGGTGTCGGCAATTTTGGGCGAGGGCGGATCGGGCGGCGCGATCGCGCTGGCGGCGGGCAATGTCGTTCTGATGATGGAGCACGCCGTCTATTCGGTGATCTCGCCCGAAGGATGCGCATCGATCCTGTGGCGCACCGCCGACAAGGCGCCGGAAGCGGCCGAGGCGATGCGGGTGACGGCGCAGGATTTGAAGTCGCTGGGCGTGATCGACCGGATCGTGCCCGAACCGCTGGGTGCGGCGCATCGCGACAAGGGTGCGGCGATCGCGGCGCTGGGCGATGCGATCGATACGGCGCTGGGTGAGCTGTCGGGCATGGAGGCCGCTTCGCTGCGCCAGGCGCGGCGGCAGAAGTTCCTGAAGATGGGCCGGCTGTAACCGACATGAAAAGGGCGGCGGAACCGAAGTCCCGCCGCCCCTTTGCATTCGGTGATCGTAAGGATCAGCCGCCGGCCTTCGTCGCCTGCATCTGGCCCGAAACGTTGTTGAAGGTCTTGCTGAGCTGGTTGCCCAGACCCTGCATCGCGGTGATGGCGGCAACGGCGATCAGCGCGGCGATCAGGCCGTATTCGATCGCGGTGGCGCCCTTGCTATTCTTCAGAAAGGTGCGGATCTTCTGCATATCGGTCTCCGTGGTTCTGCGTACTTCAATTTTCCCGGCCGTTCGGACGATGCCCGGTCAGCAGGCGCAGTGTACGAAGAACTCGGTTGATAAAGTTTTAAGCAGGAAGGTTACCGACAATATTTCGATGCTTAACCAACATGGCTATGTTCGATGACGTTGGCCGCGACCCCGTTCCATATGCTGCCGTTGATGTCGCCCACGCCGGCGATGGCAGCAGCGATCGCAATCGCGACCATCGCGAGGATCATACCATATTCGACGGCAGTGGCCCCACGCCGATCGCGCCAGAGACTGTATAGCGGGCGCAGCGCGCAACGCATGGACCTTCTACTCCGCCAAGACCGATTCGACCCCTAACGCCGGCGAGGTTAAGAAATTGTCGCTTCCACCCCACTTCCTGATGGTGACCGCCGCAGCGATGATCGACGGCGACGGCCGGGTGCTCGTCCAGCAACGCCCGCCCGGGACGGCGATGGCGGGGCTGTGGGAGTTTCCTGGCGGCAAGATCGAGCCGGGCGAGACCCCCGAGGCGGCGCTGGTCCGCGAACTGGACGAGGAATTGGGGATCGTCGTCGACCATAGCTGTCTGGCGCCGGCGGCCTTTGCCAGCGAAGCGTTGGGCGAGCGGCATCTGTTGCTGCTGCTCTACGCGCTGCGCAAATGGCAGGGGATACCCGTCGCGCGCCATGCGACCGCACTACAATGGTTGCGGCCGGTGCAGTTGCATGCCCTTGCCATGCCGCCTGCCGATCGGCCGCTGATCGGGTTGCTCGAAGCGCTCATTTAAAGTGAGATGACAATAGGTAGAACCGTTCGTGCTGAGTAGGGGCTGAGCGAAGTCGAAGACCCGTATCGAAGTACCTGGTCACGAGCGGTCCTTCGATACGCCATTTCGACAAGCTCAATGGCTACTCAGGACGAACGGGTAAAGCTCACGTCATGCTCCAGGACGCAGCGTGGCGGCGAGCGAGGTGGTGGCGCTGCCGCGGCGGGCCGGTTGCGGTTGGCTGGGGGCGGGGGCCCAGCCGGTCAGGTAGATGACCTCGAACTGTTCGACGGTCCGGCCATCGGGATCGGCGCGGTCGGCAAAGGCACTGGCCGCTGCCATCAATCCGGCGCGACCCAGCGGTGCGGGATCGAGCAGTCCGGTCGCGCCCATGCCGCGCAGATCGTCGACCAAGCGACCCAGCCCGGCATATCGGACCGTCAGCGTTTCCGAATCGGCGACGGGTAGCGCGAACCCGGCCCGGACGAGGAGGTCGCCGGCCGAGCGCAGGTCGATTTGCGGATGGACACGGCCGGCCGGCCGATCGCCCTCGGCAGTCAGCAGCGATTGACGCAGCGTGGCCAGCGTCCTGCCACCGGTGAAGGCGGCAAGGAACAGGCCATCGGGGCGCAGCGTCCGCCGGATCAGCGTCAGTGCGCCGGGCAGGTCGTTGACGCTGTCGAGCACGCCGACCGATACCACCAGATCGAACGCGCCATCGGCAAAGGGCAGCCGGTCCTCGTCCCCCTGCACGCCGTCCGCTGCTCGAGCGAAAGCGAAACCCGGATCGAAGCGGGCGATGCGCGCGCCCGGCGGGGGCATGAAGGCGCCGTCGTGGCAGCCGAGGTCGAGCACGTCGGTGAATTGCCGCGTCACCGCCTGCAACCGGTCCTCAATCCCCTCCAGCATGTAGCGGTGCAGGAAATTGGCGCGCGCGAAGCCGGCCTGGGCACGGTCGCGATGCAGGCGGCGGCGCTGACGATCGAAGATATCGGGGGCGTTCACGACGCCGCTTGTGCCGGGTGGCGCGCGCGGCGACAAGGGGGCATGCCGTTTGCCCGCGTTCCTGTCGTAGCACTGAAACGGCTGGTCGCTCTGGCGCTGCCGCCGCGCTGCCCGGGCTGTGGCGAGGTGGTCGAGGCCGATCATCGTTTTTGTGCCAAGTGCTGGTCGGGATTGCGTTTTCTGGGCGATCCGGCATGCGCGACCTGCGGCGCGCCGTTTGCGATCGATCGGGGAAGAGACGCGCGTTGCGCGCCGTGTCTTGTCGCGCCACCGGCGCATGACGGACTGCGCGCCGCCGTCGCCTATGGCCCGGTCGCGCGGGATGTCGCGCTGAAGCTGAAATATGGCGGTCGACTGGCGCTGGCGGAGACGATAGCGCGGCTGATGCACCGGCACCTGCCGGACGACGCGACCCTGATCGTGCCGGTGCCGCTGCATCGACGACGATTATGGACCCGCGGATATAATCAGGCGCTGCTGATCGCCAACGGACTGTCGCGCCTGTCGGGCGTCGCGGTCGCACGCGACGCGCTGCGACGGACGCGCCCCACGCCGGCGCTGAAGGGGATGAACGGTCGCAGGCGATCGCAGGCAGTGCGCGGCGCGTTCATGGCGTCCGATCCGGGGCGGGTCGCCGGGCAGGCGGTGGTGCTCGTCGACGACGTTCATACCAGCGGCGCGACCGTTGCCGCCTGTACCAAGGTGCTGCGTGCCGCCGGTGCGACGCGGGTGACGATCCTTTGCTGGGCACGCGTCGTCGGTGCAGACGATTGACAAGCCCGATCGCCGGACACACCTGAACCAGCATGGCTAATATCATCATCTATACGAAGGCGTTCTGCCCCTATTGCACCCGCGCCAAGCGGTTGCTCGACGAGAAGGGCGCCGCCTATGACGAGATCGACATCACGCTCGGCGGGTCGAAGCGGCAGGAGATGCTGGCGCGCGCCAACGGCCGGACGACGGTGCCGCAAATCTTCATCGGTGACACCCATGTCGGCGGGTCGGACGATCTGGCGGCGCTGGAACGCGCGGGCAAGCTGGACGCGCTGCTGGCGTGACCCGTATCGCGCTGCTCCAGATGACGGCGGGTATCGACCGCGACGCCAATGCTGCCGTGTTGGTGAAGGCGATCGAGCAGGCGGCGGCGGGTGGCGCGACGATGCTGTTCACCCCCGAAATGTCGGGCCTGATCGACCGGGACCGCGAGCGCGCAGCCGCGTCGATCGTGAGCGAAGACGCCGATCCGGTGCTGCATTCGGTAAGCGAGGCGGCGGCGCGGGCCGGTATCTGGGTGCATTTGGGGTCGCTGGCGGTGCGGCGGACGGACGGGCGACTGGCCAATCGCGGCTATGTGATCGATGCGACCGGCGTCATCCGCGCGCGCTATGACAAGCTGCACCTGTTCGACGTGACGCTGCCGACCGGTGAGAGCTGGCGCGAATCGGCAAGCTATGCGCCGGGCGAATCGGCGACGGTGGTGGTGACCCCGGCCGGTCGGCTGGGGTTGACCATCTGTTACGATCTGCGCTTTCCCGACCTGTTCCGTGCGCTGAGCGATGCCGGCGCGACGATGCTGGCGGTGCCCGCTGCGTTCACCGTGCCGACCGGTGAGGCGCATTGGCATGTGCTGCTGCGAGCCCGTGCGATCGAAGCGGGGGCGTTCGTCGTCGCTGCCGCGCAGACCGGTCGCCACGCGGACGGCCGGACGACCTATGGCCATTCGCTGGTCGTCGATCCGTGGGGCAAGGTGTTGCGCGATATGGGTGAGGCGGCGGGCGTCGGCTTCGTCGACATCGATCCGGGGCAGGTCGATGCGGTGCGGGCACGGATTCCGGCGATCGAGCATCGCCGCGCGATCCCGCCGGTCGGGATCGTCGCGTGATCGTGTTCGACCTGCGCTGCGGCAATGCCCATGTGTTCGAGGCATGGTTCGCCTCCAGCGATGCCTACGCCGATCAGCGGGGGCGGGGCCTGATTCAATGTCCCATCTGTACCGATGCGACGATCGAGAAGGCGGTGATGGCGCCCAATATCGCGCCGAAGGGTGATCGCGCCGCCGCCCCCACGCCCGAAATGATGAAGGCGGCGCTGCAGACGCTGGCGCAGGCGCAGCAGGCGGCGTTGGCGAATAGCGAATGGGTCGGCACCGCCTTTGCCGATCGGGCGCGGGCGATGCATATTGGCGATGCTGAACCGGCGACGATCCACGGCCAGGCGACCCGTGCCGAGGCGAAGGCGCTGATCGAGGAGGGCGTGGCCGTAGCGCCGCTGTTGCTGCCAGTCGTGCCGCCCGAGCGGGCGAATTAGGGTCGGAGAGGATGAACCCGACCCGTTCGTCCTGAGTAGCCATTGAGCTTGTCGAAATGGCGTATCGAAGGATAGCCCGTAGCGTGTGCTTCGATACGGGTCTTTGACTTCGCTCAGCCCCTACTCAGCACGAACGGATCTACCTCTTGTCACCACGTTATGACGGTGACCGACATGCGGCCGCCTTTCGACGGACGACGCTCGCCGCACACGTCCCTTTCGATCGCCCCAGTGGGGTGGTGGTCTCGGAGGGACTCGAACCCCCGACGCCCGCTTTAGGAAAGCGGCGCTCTGTCCAGCTGAGCTACGAGACCGTCCGTGCGCTGTAGAATGCCGTCGCCCCTCGCGCAACGGTGGCGATCAACTGCCGCATTCCCAGCGGCCGTTGCGATAGAGCCGCTCGCCCCCATCGGCGGTGCGCATGGTCAGCGTGGCCGGCCATGCCTGTATCGAGGCGCCTGCCTGCACCGGGTCGCCAAGCTGGCGTGCGACGGTGAAGGATACGCCGTCGCCGGCAAGGATCGCACCACCCTGTATCGCGTCGCGGCCGGGTGTGGCGGCGGTGATGCGATGGAAACGCTTGTCATATTTGACTAGACCGTCCCCTTCGTCGCGGACCATCAACAACGTGGGCGTACCGGCACCGGCACGGAAGGCACAGCCCGAACCGAGCAGATCCTTGTCCTTAAAGTCGTCATAGACGAGCGGCTGCAATTCCGACGCCGGATGCAGCGATGGCGATGTCGGCACACCGCGCGTCGAAACGACCGCGCCATTGGCCGCCGGATCGACACCGCCCAACGAACCGACCGGCATCGCTGCCTGCGTCGCGTTGGCGTCGGCGGGCGGCTCGGCCGAACAGGCGACGAGCGTGAACGGGAGCAGCAGCGAGGCGAAACGGTTCATCGTTCGAGAACGTCGACTGGTCGCTGCCGTTCCGTCATCCGCGCCCGATCAGGGCCAGCACTTCCTCGCGGCTGCGTTCGTCGTCGCGGAACACGCCCATCATGCGGCTGGTCGTCATGGTGACGCCCGGGGTGCGAACGCCGCGCGCGGTCATGCAGCCATGGGTCGCCTCGATCACCACCGCGACGCCGCGCGGCTGCAGCCCGTTCCAGATGCAGTCGGCGACTTCGGCGGTCAGCCGCTCCTGCACCTGCAACCGGCGGGCATAGCCGTGCAGGACGCGCGCCAGCTTCGAAATGCCGACGACGTGATCCTTTGGCAGATAGGCGATGTGCGCCTTGCCCACGATCGGCGCCATGTGATGTTCGCAATGCGACTGGAACGGAATGTCGCGAAGCAGGACGATCTCGTCATAGCCACCGACTTCCTCGAAGACACGTTCGAGGTGGCGGGCGGGATTGTCGGCATAGCCCTGCGTATATTCCTTCCACGCGCGGGCGACGCGCAGCGGCGTTTCGAGCAGCCCTTCGCGGTTCGGGTCCTCGCCGGTCCAGCGGATGAGGGTGCGGATCGCTTCTGCGACGTCGTCGGGCACCGGAATCTTCGGCGCCGATGCCACCAGGTCGCCGGTCCCGGCATCGTCATTCGCGTCACACATGATCTTCGTCCATTCCCGATATTCGAACTTGTTCGCATCCGCCGCATAAAATCCCTGCATCGGCGCGACTGTGGCTTCCATACCCGTTCGCCGATAAAAGCTGTGCGAAGGTGCAGGTTGCCCGTTGACGCGGGATAGATGCTCCGTCACCAAATGCCAACTGCATTAGCCGGACGATATCGGCAGCGCGGATGAGGGGATGTCATGACGAAGTTCCAACTGCTGGCCGCAACCGCTCTCTCGATAGTCGCCGGCACCAGCCCGACGATCGCACAGACCGCGACTCCGGCGACCGAACCCGCGACCGTCCAGTCGGAAGGGACGACCACGACCGATGACGATTGGGGGAACGAGATCATCGTCACCGCCAACCGTCGCGCCGAACCGATCCAGGACGTGCCGATCGCGGTAACCGCCGTGAATGCGCAGCTGCTCGACGACGCCGGGGTGCGCGACATTCGTGGCCTCGAACAGCTCGCCCCGTCGCTGCAGACCACGACCGGTCAATCGTCGGCGGTGTCGACGTCGCTGTCGATTCGCGGTGTCGGCACCGCAGGCGATAATCCCGGCTTCGAACCAGCGGTCGGGGTGTTCATCGACGGCGTGTTCCGCGCCCGCGCCGGCATCGCCATCGCCGAACTGCCCGAGGTGGAGCGGGTCGAGGTGCTGCGCGGGCCGCAGGGCACGCTCTTCGGGCGGAACACTTCGGCAGGCGCGCTTTCGGTGACGACGGCGATGCCGAAATTCGATCTGGGCGGCTATGTCGAGGGGGAATATGGCAATTACAACGCCTATGAACTGAAGGGCGCCCTGACCGGGCCGGTGTCCGAACAGCTCGCCTTGCGCGTCGACGGCGGCTGGCGGCAGCGCGACGGCTATATCCAGGACGTCAATTCCGACCGTGCGTTCAACGACATCAGCCGCTGGTATGTGCGCGGACAGGCGCTGTACGACACGTCGGCCTTCAGCTTCCGGCTGATCGGCGACTATTACCAGACCGACGAACAATGCTGCGGCGTGGTCAGCGGCACCCGCGGGGCGACCGCCCCGGCGATCCAGGCAATTGCGGCGCAGCAGGGCCGCACCGGCATCTATACCGGTCCGCCCTCCGACCGGCGCATGGCCGCGTCGCCCAATCGCGATTATGGCGAGGCGGTGCGCGACTGGGGCGTGTCGGGCGAGATAAACGCCGATGTCGGCGAGATGAAACTGACATCGATCAGCGCCTATCGCGACTTCCGGGTGCTGCGGAACCAGGATATCGATTATTCGGGCATCGATCGCGCCTATCGCGACGGATACCGGTCGTCGCTGCGCAACATCACGCAGGAATTGCGGTTGCAGGGGCAGCTGTTCGACGGGAAGCTCGATTTCCTCGTCGGTGGTTTTTACTTAAACGAACAGCTCAAGCTGCGCGACACGGTGCGGCTGGGCAATGATGCCAATCGCTATGTCGATACGCTGCTGGCCGGCGTGTTGGGACAGCCGGCCTCCGCCGGCGGAATCGGACGCGCGGCGCAATTCTATGGCAGCTTTAATGTGCCGACCTTTACGCAGCTCGTCACTTCGCTGCGCGGCGGCGCGGCGTTGCCGGCAGGGACGGTGCCACTATTCTCGCAGCTCCTCTATGCGCAGAGCCCGCAGTTGCAGGCGGCGGGTGCCGCTAACCCGGCGCTGTTCGCCTATTTCAACACGCCGCTGACCCCGAACGTCGCCGGGCAGGGCAACAACAATGACGATTTCCAAGTCGATACCAACGCCTTCGCGCTGTTTACCCATAATATCGTCAACATCACCGACCAGCTCTCGCTCACGCTTGGCCTGCGCTACAATTACGAGCGCAAGGAGCTGGCGGCGACGGTCAACAGCAATCCGGCGGCGTGCGGCTTCTTCCTCGGCAACGATCCGCGCGCGGTCACCTATCGCAACGCGATCCGTGCAGCGAGCCCGGCCCTGTTCCAGAACCTGTTCCTGCTTAGCTGCAACCCCGCAGTGTCGAGCGAATTCAACGGCAATTACACCCATGATCGCTCGGAAAGCCGCCTGACCGGCACCGCCAAGCTGGCGTACAAGTTCACGCCCGATATCCTCGGCTATGCCAGCTATGATCGTGGCTTCAAATCGGGCGGCTACAATCTCGATCAGGCGAGCTTCGATACAACGGTACTGGGCGGCGACGGCGCACAAGCGACGGATCTGGAATTCGGGGCGGAAACGGTCGACAGCTACGAACTGGGCTTCAAGACCAGCTTCACCCGGCAATTCTCATTCAATGCGGCGCTGTTCTACCAGAAGTTCAAGGGGCTGCAGTCGCTGATCTTTGCCGGCAACAGCTTCGTCGTACAGAACGTGCCGCGATCGACCGCCAAGGGCGTCGAGCTCGAATCGCTGATCCAGCCGATCCGCGAATTGAGCTTCCGCTTCGGCTATACGTTGCTCGACGCGTCCTACGATGCCGATAACGACTTTAGCGGGACCCCGCTCCAGAACCAGCAAGGGCGGCAATTCCTGAACCAGCCGCGCAACGTCGTGACCGTGGCGGCGACATGGCAGCCGCGCCTGACCAGCACGCTCAACGCGCTGTTCCATGTCGATATGCGCTATAACAGCGACGTGTCGATCGTGCGCGACGGCACAGGGGCGACCACGGTCGGCAATGACGGCTATCCGCTGCTGAACGGCAAGATCGGCATCGCGACCGATGACCGCCGCAAGCAACTCGAATTCTTCGTCGAAAATATCACCAACCAATATTACAATATCTCGGGCTTCGCGATCCCCGAGCAGACCGGCACCTATGGCGTCTATCCGGCCATGCCGCGCTTCTACGGCGTGCGCGCGCGGTTCGGCTTCTGACGGCGCGATAGGCGGTATACGCTGGATCGAGCGGAAAAATCGTGGAATCGTTGGAGCGGTTTGTCGCTTTTCCCCCGCGACAACCGTAGCGTAACCTTGCATAACCGTCGGCCTGCCGTGCCCACGGGGTGCGGCCCTGCAGGGGGATAGGAGAAATATTATGGCCAAGGAAACCACGACGACCGGCGGCGCCCGGGGCGGAATCGCGAAGCCGGTGACGCCGTCGGCCGATCTGGCGAAGATTACCGGATCCGACCCGCTGCCCCGCAGCGAAGTTGTCAGCAAGATGTGGGAATATATCAAGAAGCACGACCTTCAGAATCCGAAGGACAAGCGTGAGATTCTCGCCGACGAAACGCTCGAAAAGCTGTTCGGCAAGAAATCGTGCTCGATGTTCGAAATGAACAAGCTGCTCAGCGCGCACATGAAGTAACGTCGTCCGGCGCGAACCCGCGCCGCCGTTACGAACCGAACGCCGTCCGGTCGATGCCGGGCGGCGTTTTTCGTTTCGTAACAAAGCTTTGCCGGCGGAAATTTCGGAGCGCGGCCTCGCTGCGATCAGTTATGTACGTATCGGACGGAAGTCCGATTTCGGTCACCGGTCAGCATGGGCCGGGACCATCCGCAGAAGGACAAGGAGAACGGGAATGACGTTCGGAATGGTCGGGCTGTTGCTGGGTGCAATGGTGGCCGCGCCAGATAGCGGCATCGAGCACAAGGTCCGCATCGACCACCGCACCGGCACGGTGGAATCACAGTACATCGCCGATGTCCGCATCACGCACAAACAGGTCGGCACGGTCGGCGTCGGCGGCCGCCCCTCGACGCTGCGCTGCTTGTGGAGCGCGGGGCTGGTCGTCGACCGGCAGGCGCGGCATGCGTCGGGGTCGACCATGGCTCGTACGTTTGCGCATGACGGCGTCGTCGCGGGCAGTCGGCCAGGCTGGTGCAGCGCGCAGCAGCGTTCGATCGCACAGGAGGTCGCCGCCCGGCAGCCCGAGTTGCGCGAGCGGCTGGTTCGATTGGCGCAGGACGATCATGGCGTGCTGCATGCCGAAATCGACCGGATGCACGGGACGACCCAGGCCGGATGATCGGCCGGATCATGCTAGGTGCGGCGTCGTTGCTGCCGTTGGCGGCAGCGCATGCGCAGTCGCTGCCATCCGGCGGTGTCGAAGCAACGATCGACGAGCGGCGTCGCGGACTTAGCTGGAGCGAAGGCCGGGCTTCGGTGTCGGGCGATCTCGCCGTCACGCTGGGAACGATCGAACTGGACGCCCGGATTGCGGCGCTGCGCGGATCGATACGGCATGACGGTGCCGATGCGGTGGCCGATCTGGGCGCGGCGTTCGTGACGGGTGTCGGGCCGTTCCAGCTTCGCGCGCGGGCCATCGGCCATGTTTTTGCCGGCTCGCGGAGCAGCATGAACTATGGCGAGATCGGCGGCGATGCGCGCTACACGCTGGGTCCGGTGGAACTGATCGCCGGTGCCCTTTACGCACCGCCGCAGGACGCGATCGGGGGCAGCAACCTGTATATGTCGGCGCAGGCGGTGGCGGGCATCCCAATGACGCCGTTCACGCTGGTCGGCGGGGTCGGACGGTCGGCGGGAACGGTCGACGATCCCACGCGTGCCGACCGGCTGCGACCGGGGGGCAGCTATCGCGACTGGCGGCTGGGCGTGGAGCATGTGACCGGACCGCTGACACTGGCGCTCGATTATGTCGGGACCGATCTGGCCGAAGGGCGGCCGGTCAGCGCTATCGGTGATCGCGGGAATAGTGGCGACCGGGTGCTCGCGCGGGCGCGCTTCGCTTTTTGACCTTCGCGAGATAGTCGTATCCCCGCTTGCGCGGGGATAGATTTGAGGACGAGGTGTGGGCTTACCCCCGCGCGGCCGCGTTGGCCGCGCTCAGCGCCGCCCGGACCGTTGCGGTCGCGACATCGCCATCGATGCCAACACCGAATACGCGCCGGCCATCGGGCAGGCTGCATTCGAGATAGGCGGCGGCCTGCGCATCCGCGCCATGGCCGATCGCATGCTCGCTATAATCGATCACGTCCATGTCGATGCCGCCCTCTTCGCGCAGCGCGGCGAGGAGACCGGACAGCAGGCCGTTGCCCTTGCCCGAAATCGAGCGTTCTTCTCCGTCCAGCCGGACGCGCCCGACAAAGGTACGTGGCGGCCCGCCCCCCGGCGCATGCGTCTCGGCATAGTCGATCAGGGCATAGCGGTCCTTGCCATGCGGCAGATAGGCGTCGTGGAACGCAGCCCAAATATCAGCGGCGTTCAGCTCGCGGCCGAGCTTATCGGCCATCGCCTGCACATGGCGGCTGAAATCGGCCTGCAACCGCTTGGGCAGTTTAAGCCCCTTGTCCTGTTCCAGCACCCACGCCACGCCGCCCTTGCCCGACTGCGAATTGACGCGGATCACGGCTTCATAGCTGCGGCCGAGATCGGCGGGGTCGATCGGCAGATAGGGGACTTCCCAAAGCCCGTCATTGCGCACCGCCTGCGCAGCCATGCCCTTCTTGATCGCGTCCTGATGGCTGCCCGAAAAGGCGGTGAACACCAGATCGCCGGCATAGGGCGTGCGCGGATGGACGGGCAGGGCGGTGCAGTAATTCACCGTATTCACGACTTCGTCGATATCCGACAGGTCGAGCGCCGGGTCGACGCCCTGTGTGTACAGGTTCAAGGCGACGGTCACGAGGTCGCAATTGCCGGTCCGCTCGCCATTGCCGAGCAGGCAGCCCTCGACCCGGTCGGCTCCCGCCATCAGACCCAGTTCGGCGGCAGCGACGCCGGTGCCGCGGTCGTTATGGGTGTGCAGCGAGATCACGACGCTGTCGCGGTTCGGCACGTTGCGGCAGAACCATTCGATCTGATCGGCATAGACGTTGGGCGTCGCCGCCTCGACCGTCGCGGGCAGGTTGAGGATCAGTGGCTTGTCCGGCGTCGGTTGCAACACCTCCATTACCGCCGCGCAGACCTCGACCGAGAAATCGAGTTCGGCGGTCGAGAAGGTTTCAGGGCTGTATTCGAAGCGCCAGTCGGTGTTCGGCCGCCTCGCGGCTTCATCGCGCAGCACCTTGGCACCGGCGACCGCGATCGCCTTTACCTCGGGACGTTCCATGCCGAACACGATCCGCCGCCAAGCCGGGCTGACCGCATTGTAGAGATGTACGATCGCCTGCTTCGCGCCGTCGAGGCTTTCGAAGCTGCGTTCGATCAGGTCACGGCGCGACTGGGTCAGCACCTGCACCCAGACGTCGTCGGGGATGCGGTCCTGCTGCACCAGCCCGGAGATGAAGTCGAACTCGGTCGCTCCCGCAGATGGAAAACCGACCTCGATCTCCTTCAACCCGACCTTGAGCAGCAGGTCGAAGAAGCGGTTCTTTTTCTCGGCGCCCATCGGGTCGATCAGCGCCTGATTGCCATCGCGCAGGTCGGTCGACAACCAGCGCGGCGCGGTCGTGATGGTGCGCGACGGCCATTGCCGGTCGGGGAGGTCGATGGTCGGGAAGGGGCGGTATTTGGTCGAAGGATCGCGCAACATGTCGTCTACAGCCTGTCTGGGGGCGTCGTGCGGACGCCGGTATCTGCCGAAAAGGTTCGATACTCCCTCAGGGAAGGCGCACGCGCGTGCGATCCTGCCCTAAGGGCGGCTAAGTCGTAGCAGGCTGGCGAACGCGCGGACCATGGCGCGTCTGTGGGCAAAAGCGGGCCGAATGTCCAGCGCCGATGGCAAAGACACCGGTTGGTAATATTTTGTGGTTCAGTGCCAATAAGTTGGACGGGCAACGCATCGGAATGTCATGCTGCAACTAATCTATGTGAGTACGGCGCGAAGCAGTGAGACGATCGATCTCGACGACATTCTCGCCAAATCGCGGCGTAACAATCGACGCGACGGGATCACCGGGCTGCTGCATGCGAAGGGGCGGCGGTTCTTACAGGCGCTGGAGGGCGATGTGGTCAAAGTCGAAGCGGCTTATGCCCGCATCGCCGGGGATCCGCGCCATTTCGCCCTTGTCGTGCTGTCGCGGCGCTTGGTCGAGGCACGCGAATTCGGCGACTGGGCGATGGCGACCGATGATGGCAGCGGGACCGCGGTCGCACAGGTAGGGAAGCTGGTCGAAGGCGCCGCGCCGAGCGTGCGCGGCACCTTCGAGGGATTTGCGGGAATGCGCGCGGCCTGAACCGCGCGCCACCGCCTCAGGCTGCGACGAAGGCAGCGTTGATCGTCAGGTCGACCTTGTCCGACACTGCCGGTACGGCAAAGCCCAGACCGAAGTCGCTCCGGTTGATCGAACCCGTAGCAACGAAGCCGATATTCTTCTTCTTGTTCATCGGGTTCTCGCCCGCGCCCATGAAGCGGACGGTCAACTGCACGGGCTTGGTCTGGTCCTTGATCGTCAGATTGCCGGCCATCATCCAGTGATCGCCCATCGGCTGGATTCGGGTCGAGACGAACTCGGCGGTCGGATAAGTGGCGACGTCGAAGAAGTCCTTCGACTTGAGATGGTTCGCGAATTGCGGGCTGGTCACGGTCAGCGAGTCGGCAATGTTGAAGTCGATCGTCACCTTGCTCGCAGCGGCGTTCTTCGGGTCGATCGTCGCCGAGCCACCCGTCGCGCCGAACAGGCCGTCGAGCATCGAGAAGCCCATGTGGTTCACGCGCCAGGCGACCTGCGTATGGGCGGTGTCGACGGTGTAGTTGCCGGCGGTGACGCGGGCCTTATCGGGCGCGCCCGGCATCTGAGCGACCGTCGGGGCGGCGACGGCGAACAGGGCGGCGGCAAGGATCAGGGGCGTGCGCATTTTGGAGCTCTCCGGTTGAAGCGAAGTCAGGATGCCGCCTTTGTCGGGGGCGCCGCGCTTCTGGTCAAATACCGGATGCGAAACGATCGGTTTCGGTTTCGGTGCCGTGGGTTGGCGCTCACGGTATAGCAACGCGCCCGTCATCCCGGCGGAAGCCGGGATCCATTGTGTCGGGTGGTATCGATTGGTCGCGACTGTGCCGCGTCCATGGATCCCGGCCTTCGCCGGGATGACGGGCGATGGATGCGGCCCGCCCGTCGGTCGCGGCAAAGCCGCGCCCCGAGGGGCGGGCTTTGTCGCGCCGGCCGGTCGAAGAATTGTCGAGTGCAGCGGTGTACCGCTGCGCTCAGTCAATTCTTCGACTGGTCCACCAGCTTGTTGGCACCGATCCACGGCATCATTGCGCGCAGCTCCGCACCGGTCTTCTCGATCGGATGCGCCGCCGCCTGCTTGCGTGCTGCCTTCAGTTCGGGCTGGCCGGCGCGGTTGTCGAGGACGAAGTTCTTCACGAAGCGGCCCGACTGGATATCGGCGAGCACGCGCTTCATTTCCTTCTTGGTTTCGTCGGTGATGATGCGCGGGCCGGTGACGATGTCGCCATATTCGGCGGTGTTGGAGATCGAATAGCGCATGTTGGCGATGCCGCCCTCATACAGCAGGTCGACGATCAGCTTGGTTTCGTGCAGGCACTCGAAATAGGCCATTTCCGGGGCATAGCCGGCCTCGACCAGCGTTTCGAACCCGGCCTGGATCAGGTGGGTCACGCCGCCGCACAGCACGGCCTGCTCGCCGAACAGGTCGGTTTCGCATTCTTCGCGGAAATTGGTTTCGATGATGCCCGAACGGCCGCCGCCGACGCCCGACGCATAGGCGAGCGCGATGTCATGGGCGTTGCCCGATGCGTCCTGATGGATCGCGACGAGGCAGGGCACGCCGCCACCCTTTACATATTCGCTGCGCACGGTGTGGCCGGGACCTTTCGGCGCGATCATGATGACGTCGACGTCGGCGCGCGGTTCGATAAGGCCGAAATGGACGTTCAGACCATGAGCGAAGGCCAGTGCCGAACCCGGCTTCAGGTTCGCATGGATGTCATCGGCATAGATCGCGGCCTGATGCTCGTCGGGTGCGAGGATCATGAGGATATCGGCCCATGCGGCGGCTTCGGCGTTCGGCATCACCTTGAAGCCCGCGCCCTCGGCCTTTGCGGCGCTGGCCGAACCGGGGCGCAGCGCGATGGCGACGTTCTTGACGCCCGAACCGCGCAGGTTTTGCGCATGGGCATGGCCCTGCGAACCATAGCCGAGGATCGCGATCTTCTTGTCGCTGATGAGGTTCAGATCGGCGTCGCGATCATAATAGACACGCATGTGGGTTCCCTTTCGAAATTGGCGCAGTCCCGGTTTCGGGCGCGATGGATGGGTTCAGGCGGCCTCTCGTCCGCGGGCGATGGCGGCGATGCCGGTGCGAGCAACCTCGACCAGACCGACTTCAGCCATCAATTCGGTGAACTTGTCGATCTTTTCGATCGATCCCGTCACCTCGAACACGAAACTCGACACGGTCGCATCGACCACCCGGGCGCGATAGACCTCGGCGAGGCGCAGCGCCTCGATGCGCTGCTCGCCGGTGCCGACGACCTTCACCAGCGCCAACTCGCGTTCGACATGCGCCCCCTGCACGGTCAGGTCGACGACCTTGTGGACCGGCACCAGCCGGTCGAGCTGGGCGATGATCTGTTCCATCACCGGGGGCGATGCGCTGGTGACGATGGTAATCCGGCTAACCGCCTTGTCGACGGTGATTTCCGAAACGGTCAGGCTTTCGATATTATAGCCGCGCCCCGAGAACAGCCCAGCGATGCGCGCGAGGATGCCAGGTTCGTTGTCGACGAGCACGGCCAGCGTGTGCCGTTCGGTCTTTTCGGTCTTGATGTGCATTCTGAAAAATTCCTCCCCGGCACGGGGAGGGGGACCAGCCGCAGGCTGGTGGAGGGGGACCTCCACCAGCGCTACGTATGAGACGATCCCCCTCCACCGCTCTTCGAGCGGTCCCCCTCCCCGCGAGCGGGGAGGAACTAAAAGGTCAAACCAGCGCCTTGGCCTCGTCGTCCATCTCGCCCGAGACTTCGTTGGCCTGCAGGATCATGTCGGTATGCGCCGCGCCCGACGGGATCATCGGGAAGCAATTGGCGAGTTTCGCCACCATGCAGTCGACGATCACCGGGCCGTCATGGTCGAGCATCGCCTGGATGCCGGCCTTGAGCTGATCCGGCCCTTCGATGCGGATGCCCTTCCAGCCATAGGCCTCGCCCAGCTTCACGAAGTCGGGCAGCGAGTCCGAATAGCTGTTCGAGTAGCGCGAGCTATAGGTCAGTTCCTGCCACTGGCGGACCATGCCCATATATTCGTTATTGAGGATGAACACCTTGACCGGCAGCCGATATTGCGTCGCCGTCGCCAGCTCCTGGATGTTCATCTGGATCGACGCCTCACCGGCGATGTCGATGCACAGCGCTCCCGGATTGCCGAGCTGCGCGCCGATCGCGGCGGGCAAGCCATAGCCCATCGTGCCGAGACCGCCGCTGGTCAGCCACTTGTTCGGTGCTTCGAACCCGAAATGCTGCGCGGCCCACATCTGGTGCTGACCGACTTCGGTCGACACGATCGGCGCGCGATGCTTGGTCGCCTCGTACAGCGCACGGATCGCCCGCTGCGGCATGATTTCCTTGGTCGACTCCGGGAAGTCGAGGCAGCGCTTCGCCCGCCAGCCATCGATCTTCGACCACCATGCCGACAGGTCGGGCTTGGGATGCTGGCGCGCCTTCCACACGCGGACCATGTCCTCCATCGCGTGACCGGCATCGGCGATGATGCCGAGATCGGCACGGACGATCTTGTTCACGCTGGAACGGTCGATATCGATATGGACCTTGCGGCTGCGCGGGGAAAAGGCATCGAGCCGCCCCGTCACCCGGTCGTCGAAGCGCGCGCCGATCGCGACGACCAGATCGGCCTCGTTCATCGCCATATTCGCTTCGTAAGTGCCGTGCATGCCGAGCATCCCCAGCCATTGCGGGCTGGATGCGGGCAGGGCGCCCAGACCCATCAGCGTCGAAGTGACCGGCGCGCCCGAAATCCGCGCGAGTTCGCGCAGCAGCTGCGACGCGCCCGGACCCGAATTGATGATACCGCCACCGGTGTAGAGCACCGGGCGTTCCGCGGCGGCCAGCATGTCGACGACCTGTTCGATCGCCGCCCGGTCGGCCTTCACCTTCGGGCGATAGGTCTTGTGCTGGATCGGGCCGGGCTTGGTATAGCGCGCGGTCGCGACCTGCACGTCCTTGGGAATGTCGATCACGACCGGGCCGGGGCGACCGGCCGTGGCGATGTGGAACGCCTCGTGAATGACATGGCCGAGCTTGGCCGGATCCTTCACCAGATAATTGTGCTTGCAGCAGTGGCGCGTGATGCCGACGGTGTCGGCCTCCTGAAACGCGTCGGTGCCGATCAGCGCGGTCGGAACCTGTCCGGTGATGACGACCATCGGGATCGAGTCGAGCAGCGCGTCGGTGATGCCGGTGACGGCGTTGGTCGCCCCCGGACCCGAAGTGACCAGCACGACGCCCGGCTTGCCGGTCGAACGGGCATAGCCCTCCGCCGCATGGGTGGCAGCCTGTTCGTGGCGGACGAGGATGTGCTTGATCCGGCTATGTTCGAACAGCGCATCATAGATCGGCAGGACCGCGCCACCCGGATAGCCGAATACGACTTCCACGCCGAGGTCGACGAGGGCCTCGACCAAAATGGCGGCTCCACTCTTCTCGGTCATGGGTCTTCAACTCCTCAAACAATTTCGCAGGCGCGATAGCACCGTTGGAGCGGTGTCGCTAGTCGCCATAAATGTACGTGTCAACCGTCATCGACGTAATAAAGTGTCGAATTGGTCCAAAAGTCCGCATGTTTCGGTTTCGCTGGTGCGAAGCCAATCGTCCGGCGGCTGGTTGCGGAACCACGTATATTGCCGTTTGGCATATTGCCGCGTTGCGAAACGGGCTTCGCGCAGCGCTTCGTCGCGGGTCCATTCGCCGTTTTGCCAGCGTTCGATCTCCATCACGCCGATCGCACGACGGACCGAGGCCTGTGACGCGATATCGTCGCGCGCCAGCAGCGCCGCCACTTCCTCGACCGCGCCGCCATCGAACATCGCCGCCAAGCGACGGTCGCAGCGTTCCGTCAGCCAGTCGCGCTCTGGCAGAAGAATGATCGGCGAAATGGCGATGCGATCGCCGATGCCGCCGGTGCGGTCGCGCTGCCAGTCGGCAAGCGTCCGTCCGGTCGACCGCACCACTTCGAGGGCGCGGGCGATACGGGTGGTGTCGGCGGGGTTCAGCCGCACGGCAGCTTCCGGGTCGGCGGATCGCAGCGCTTCGGCCGCGTCCGCGACCGGCAGCGCCCGGACCGTTTCGCGAATGGCGGGATCGATCTCCGGGACGGGCGCGATACCGTCGATCAGCGTGCGCAGATACAGGCCGGTGCCGCCGACCAGTACCGGCAGCTTGCCAGCCGCATGGGCAGCGTCGATCTCGCGGATGGCGTCCTTCGCCCATGCTGGCGCCGAATAGCTGTCCGCGCCGTCGACATGGCCGAACAGCCGGTGCGGCGCCTGTGCTTCCTCCTGTGGGGACGGGCGGGCGGAGAGGATGCGCAGGTCGCGATAGACCTGCGCGCTGTCGGCATTGATGACGACGCCGTCATGCGCGCGGGCAATTTCGATCGCGAGCGCGGACTTGCCGCTGGCGGTCGGGCCTGCGATGAGCGCGACCCTCGGACGGTCAGGAGAATTCGCCATGTTCATCGCCACGCTGATAGCAGCTGAATCGATCGCCGCGGGCGATATTTCCGCCGCTGCAGACCGGCTCGATGGGGCTAACTGTCTGGTCGAGGGCTGGACGTGGATCGACGAGGGCCGGGCTGCCGATATCCGCTTCGCCGACGAACCGCGCGCCGCGCGGGCCGCGATAGAATGCGTGTTTGCCGGTACGGACGTCGCCGTCCAGCCCGCCAGTAACCGCGAAAAGAAGCTGTTGGTCGCCGACATGGATTCGACGATGATAACCGTCGAGTGCATCGACGAACTGGCCGACTATGCCGGCATCAAGGCCCAGATCGCAGAAGTGACCGAGCGCGCAATGCGCGGCGAACTCGACTTCGCATCGGCACTCGACGCGCGGGTGGCACTCTTGGAAGGGCTGGACGAGAGCGCGATCCAGCGCTGCCTCGATGAACGGGTCAAGCTGATGCCGGGCGCGGAGACGCTGATCCGGACGATGCGCGCGCGCGGCGCCATGACCATCCTCGTCTCTGGAGGCTTCACCCGCTTCGCCGAACCGGTCGGGACCGACCTCGGCTTTCACCGGATGATCGCCAACCGCCTGCTGATCGAGGACGGCAAGCTTACCGGCAAGGTCCGCAAGCCGATCGTCGATGCGACGACCAAGGAGGTCACGCTCCTCCAGGCGATCGACGAACTGGGGATCGATCCGGCGGTGACCCTGGCAGTGGGCGACGGTGCCAACGACCTACCGATGATCCGTCGCGCGGGGCTGGGCGTCGCCTATCACGCCAAGCCGATCGTCGCCGCCGAAGCAGGCGTGCGGATCGACCATAACGACCTGACCGCGCTGCTCTATATACAGGGGATCGCGTCCGCCGCCTGGGCGGCGGACTGAAGGTCAGCGTTTGACCGGCACGCAGGTCGTCGGGCGGATCGCGGCACAGGCGCGGCCCGCCTCGGCACTGGTGGCGAACGGGCCGATCTGCAAACGGGTGACGCCGCCGGCATCGTCATAGAAGGGCTGACGGCCGGCGAACCGGCTCGCAACCTCTCCCCATAGCCGCCGCGCGTTGCCCGCATCACGGAACGCGCCGAGCTGTACGCGCCAATCGCCGCTGGCGACCGGCAGCTTCGCGACGGGCCTGGGGGCGGGGGCAGGCTTCGCGACCGGGGCGGGCGGGGCCGGCGCTGCCTGCGCCTGTGGCACGGTCGCGACGGGCAGGGCGGGGCGTCCCGCGCCGCGTTCCAGATCGCGGGCCATGGCCAGTGCCGCCTGCCGATCGGGCAACGGGACGTAGCGGTCCATCTGTGCCAGCGTCGCCGACGCCTGCGGCAATCCGGCCGACGACGCGCGCGTCATCAGCGCATAGGCGCGCCGCCAGTCCTTCGGGACGGCATCGCCGTTGAACAACATGGTGCCGAGCACGAACTGGCTACGCGCCTCGCCCCGCTCGGCGGATTTCTCCAGCCACCGGACGGCTTCGGCACGCTTGCCGTTCTGGAACAGGATCAGACCGTAATTGTCCTCGGCCTGGCGATGGCCCTGCTGGGCAGCGCGGGCATACCATGTTTCGGCTTCGGTCAGGCTCATCGGCACGCCGCGGCCGAGCTTGTACGCCTGCCCCAGATTGAACTGCGCATCGGCGTCGCCCGCGACTGCCGGATCGCGCCATTCTTTCACCGCCGTCGCCCAGTCGCCGCGCGACCACGCCTCGACTCCGGCCTTCACATCGGCCAACGCCGGCGCCGCCAGCATCGCCACCGCCATCGCCAGCCCCTTCGCACCGCGCATTCTAATTCCCTTTGCGATCATGCCGATCCATTACCAGCGCTTGTCGATCGGCGGAACGGCTTTCGCGATCCGCCGTCCCCGTACCGGACGTTAACCGCATTTTAGCGACGACCATGCGACTCCCGGCGTCAAGAGAAGGGAGACGTTGGCGGCATGCGCGTTCTGGCGGTGGCATCGCAAAAGGGCGGATCGGGCAAGACGACCTTGTCTGGCCATCTCGCTGTGCAGGCGGAGCGGGCGGGCGCCGGGCCGGTCGTGATGGTCGATATCGATCCGCAGGGGTCGCTGGCCGCCTGGTGGAATGCCCGCGTCTCCGACGAACCCGCCTTTGCGCACACGCTGGTAGCACGACTGGCCGCCGATCTGGAGACGCTGCGCGGGCACGGCTTCAAACTGGCAGTGATAGATACGCCGCCGGCCATCACCATGGCGATCCAGAGCGTGATCGCCGTCGCCGAACTCATCGTCGTGCCGACCCGACCGAGCCCGCACGATCTGCGCGCGGTGGGCGCGACGGTCGATCTGTGCGATCGTGCCGGCAAGCCGCTGGTGTTCGTGGTCAATGCCGCGACGCCGGGGGCGAAGATCACGAGTGAGGCAACAATGGCGCTGTCGCAGCACGGCACCGTCGCGCCGGTGACGATCCATCACCGTGTCGATTTCGCATCGTCGATGGTCGACGGTCGCACGGTCATGGAGATCGATCCGACGTCGAAGTCGAGTGCGGAGATCGAGGCGCTGTGGTCCTATATTCAGGACCGGCTGGAAAAGAATTTCCGTCGCACCGTGTTCGCGGTGCCGACGCTGCCGGGCGGACCGCGAGCGACGGGCGGTTTCGGCCGTCGGGTGCGGGGCTAGTCATGGCGGCACCGCGCAATCCGACGCAGATCAATCCGGGTCTGCTGGCACGCAAGGGCGAGGCGCGTCCGGCGATGCGACCGCATGGGACCGGCGATGCGATCGATCCCGGCGACGATCTCGGCTGGAACGATCTTGGCGAGACGATGCCGGTTCCTGCGGTGTTGCACGAGCGTGCGAAACTGCAGGCGGCAGCCGGTGAGGCGATCACGCTGCGGCTCGACGCCGATCGGCTGTTACGGCTGCGGCTGGCGGCGACAGTGCGCGATCTCTCGCCCGAAGCGTTTATTCTCGAAACACTAGACCGGTCCCTCCCGTCGACGTCCGACATCGCGGCGCTCGTTCAGCGCCTTGCCCCCGATGGGGCCGCAAAGGGTGCGCAATGAAGACCCATTTGTTCGTATCGATCGGCCTTGCCGCGACGATGCTTGGCGGTTCGCTGGCGCTCGTTGCCAGCGGGACCATGGCGGTGGCGTCGTCGGAGCAGGGCATGGCGCAGAAGCTGGCCGGCAAAGCGGCGAAAGCGCTGGCGAAGCGGCGCGGTGACGAAGCCGTTACCTTTGCCGAACAGGCGGTCGCCCTGATGCCGGGCGATGCCGGATATCGCACCCTGTTGGGCAAATCCTATCTACAGGCTGGTCGCTTCGCTTCCGCGGCGCAGGCGTTCAGCGACGTGCTGGCGCTGGACCCGGCCGATGGTCGCGCGGCGCTGAACCTCGCACTGGCGCAGACGGCTACCGGCGAATGGGTGGCTGCGCGCCAGACGCTGAACGCCCATGCCGCGCGGATCACCGATGCCGATCGCGGGTTGGCGCTGGCACTTGCGGGCGATCCGGCGGGAGGCATCGCGTTGCTCGGCAATGCGGCGCGCGATCCGGCGGCGACGGCGACAATGCGGCAGAATCTGGCGCTCGCACTGGCGCTCGACGGGCGCTGGGTCGAGGCACGGACGATCGCGTCGGTCGATATGTCGCCCGAACAGGTCGATGCGCGACTGGTCGAATGGGCGGGCTTCGCGCGGCCGCAATCGGCGGCGCAGCAGGTGGCGGCCTTGCTGGGCGTGACGCCGGTGGTCGATCGCGGGCAGCCGGTGCAACTCGCCTTGGCAGCGCCGGGCGATGCGGCGCCGGTGGCGGTCGCGCAGGCACCGGCCGAGCCGGTCGATGTGCCGTCGGCGCCTGAAGCGGCCCCGACGCAACTGGCGGCGATCGTACGGCCGGCAATCACCTTCGCTCCGCGGCAGGAGATAGTACAGGCCCTGCCGCGCGACTATCGCGGGGCAGGCGGGCGTTCCGTTGCACCGGTTCGTATGGCCGCCGCACCGCGCAGCACGGGCGGCTATTATGTGCAGCTCGGCGCGTTCGACAGTGCGGCGGTTGCTCGTACGGCATGGCGGCGTCTGAGTCGAAACGTACCCCGGCTTGCCGAAATGTCGCCGCAGGGTATGCAGGCGAGTGTCCGTGGCGCCAGCTTCTATCGGCTGTCGGTCGGCGGGTTCGCGCGGGCCGATGCGGCGTCGCTGTGCGGCAGCGTCCGGGCGAAGGGCGACCGTTGCTTCGTTCGCACCCATGCCGGCGAACAAATTGCGAGCTGGGCCGGTCCCGAGCGGCTCGCATCGCGCTAAACCAGTTTCCCGAGCCTCTCCCAGGAGGAGGCGGCGCGTTCCGTTACAGGAACGCGCCGCCCTTTATCACCCGCACTGCGCGGCCCTGCACCGGCAGCCCGTCGAACGGGGTGTTTGCCGCCTTGCCCGCCAGCGCATCGGCGCGAACCTGCCACGGCAAATCCTGATCGACGACGATCAGGTCGGCCGGCGCTCCAATCGTCAGCGTGCCCGAATCGAGCCCGAGCAGCTTCGCAGGATTGCGCGCCAATAGCGCGAACAGGCGATCGAGCCCGATCAGCCCGTCGCGGACCAGCCCCAGTCCCAACGCCAGCAGCGTCTCCGCCCCCGCCATGCCCGGCTCCGAATCGGCGAAGGGCAGGCGCTTTGCCTCGGGTCCGCGCGGGTCATGGCCTGAGCAGAGCACGTCGATCGTCCCGTCCGCCAGCGCGGCGCGTGCCGCCCGCCGATCGCTTTCGTCGCGCAGCGGCGGGGAGAGATGCGCGAAGGTGCGGAAATCGCTCATTGCGATGTCGGAAAAATAGAGATGGGCCGGGGTGATGCCGCAGGTAACGCGGACCCCGCGCCGCTTCGCCGCGCGGACCAGGTCGAATCCGGCGGCGGTCGTCACCTGCCGGAAATGCAGCCGCGCGCCGGTATCCTCGGCCAGCATCACGTCGCGAGCGATCGCCAGCGCCTCGGCCATGGCCGGCGCCGCGGGCAGGCCAAGCCGGGTCGCGGTTTCGCCCGACGTCGCCACTGCGTCGCCTGCCAGACCGCCATCCTCCGCATGCGCGACAACGACAAGTTCACAATCGCGCGCATAGGCCAGCACCTTGCGCATCACGCCGCTGTCGGCGATCCAGCGCCGGCCGGTCGCAACCGCCACCGCGCCGGCTTCGGCATTGATCGCCATTTCGGCGAGGTCGGTGCCGCGCAACCCCTGCGTCGCTGCCGACAGCGGATGAATCCAGATGTCGGGCTTGCCCATATGCGCGGCCCGCGCGACGATGCCCGGATCGTCGAGGACAGGTGCCTGATCGGGCATCAGGCCGACGCGAACGATCCCGCCCGCACGACATGCCGCCGCATCGATGCCGAATACGCCCAAATCGACGATCGCGGGCGCCAGCAGCTTGCCCGTTATGTCGATCGGGTCGGCACCCGGCGCGTCCTGCGCAATCGTGTCGCCAGTGACCGACAGATCGCCGTTGAGAACGCCGTGGTCGGGGCAGACCAAAGTGCCGCCGGTGAAGAACATGTTCATGCCCAGCCCTCCACGCCGCGACTGCGTCGAGTGAGCACGTCGAGGCATGCCATGCGGACCGCGACCCCCATTTCGACCTGTTCGGTGATCGTCGATCGTTCGGGATCGTCGGCGACGTCGCTGGTGATCTCGATCCCGCGGTTCATCGGGCCGGGATGCATGACGATCGCGTGCGGTTCGGCGCGCTTCAGCCGTTCGCGGGTCAGGCCGTAGCGCAAATGATATTCGCGGGTCGACGGGATGAAGCCGCCATTCATCCGCTCATTCTGCAATCGCAGCATCATCACGACATCGGCACCTTCCAACGCGGCATCGAAATCGGTGAAGGGGGTGACGCCCATCGATTCGATCGCCTGCGGCATCAGCGTCGTCGGCGCGACGACGCGGACTTCGGCGGCGAGGGTGGTGAGGGCGAGAATGTTCGACCGCGCGACGCGGCTATGGAGGATGTCGCCGCAGATCACGACGCGCTTATGGGCGATCTCGCCCAACCGCCGGCGTATGGTCAGTGCGTCGAGCAGCGCCTGGGTTGGATGTTCGTGCCAGCCGTCGCCAGCGTTCAGCACCGGGCAGTCGACCTTGTCGGCGATCAGCTGCACCGCGCCCGACGAACTGTGGCGGATGACGATGACGTCGGCGCGCATCGCGTTGAGGGTGACGGCGGTGTCGATCAGCGTCTCGCCCTTCTTCACGCTCGACTGGCCGGCATGCATGTTGACGACGTCTGCGCCGAGCCGCTTGCCGGCGATCTCGAACGACAGCAGCGTGCGCGTGCTGTTCTCGAAAAAGGCGTTGATCTGCGTCACGCCGTCCAGCCAGTGGTCGCTGGGACCGCGGCTGCGATTGGCGTCGATCCATTGTTCGGCTTCGTCGAGCAGGAACAGGATCTCATGGGGCTGCAACCCCTCGATCCCGGTCAGGTGGCGATGCGGGAAAACGGCACCCCCATCGATCATGGCGGCGGGGCGGTGGTCTGAGCTAGGCATCGAAGCGACCGGTTAAGCCGGAGGGCGCGCGCGCGCAAGCTCAGGCGAGCGGAACGTTGACCAGCGCGTCGATCGCACCTTGCAGAATATAGGCGGCGGCGAGTTTGTCGACGCGTTCGGCGCGTTTGGCGCGGCTCAGATCCTCGGCGATCATCTGTCGTTCGACCGCGACCGTCGACCAGCGTTCGTCCCACAGGAAGATCGGCATGCCGGTATCGTCAAGATTGCGGGCAAAGGCGCGGACCGATTGCGTCCGCGGCGAATCGCTGCCGTCCATGTTAAGCGGCAGGCCGATGACGATGCCGCGCACCGATTGTTGCCGGATCAGCGTCCCGAGTTGCGCCTTGTCGGCGGTGAATTTCGTGCGGTTCACCAGCACAGCCGGGCTAGCGAAACTCCACCCGGCGTCGCACAAAGCCGTGCCGATCGTCTTGGTGCCGACGTCCAGCCCGATCAGCCGTCCGCCATCGGGCAGCGCGTCGCGAAAGACGGCGCGGTCTTCGGTAATCATCGTTTCTCCCAAGCCGCCAACCGGCGCAGTGCATCGGCGCGGACATCCGCCCAAAACAGGCTGTAATCATAGACGTGCCAGTTGTTGCCCGGCAGTACATAGGGGCCGAGATCGGGCGGATTGTCGCCGATCAGCAGGAAACCGCGTTCGTCGCACCGTGCGGGGACCAGTCCCGGTGCCATGGTCGCGTCGGTCAGTTCTTTGTCGGGGATCAGCGTGCCTCGGTTGGCGGTAGCGGGCGCGGCGGCGTTGGCTGTGCCGGTCAACGGGTTGGTGCAGACCATCGCCGTGCCCTTTCGCGGGTTGCCGTCGAAACCGGTCGAGGCATCATATTGCTCGACGACCAGCGTCGGGTCGGCAGGTTCGGCGAAGCTTTGCCATGACAGGATGCAACCGGCCTGATCGGCAGTGGCGCATTCGGGCAGGGCGAGCGCGGTGAGGTCGGTCACCCTCGATATCGGCCAGCCGACGACATAGGCGGCGACGATCCGGCTGGCGAGGGGGGTGCCGGCGACTTTCTCGCGCAGCAAGCGCGTGAGGTGGAGGGCGCCTTGGCTATGCCCGGCAAGGATAATCGGCCGTTCGGGGTCGGCTTCGGCAACGAAGGTATCGAACGCGGCCGACACGTCGCGATAGGCGAGGTCGAGCGCCTGGGTAGCAGCGGCATCGCTGGTCAGGAACGCGCCGAACGTCGCCTGCCGATAGCGCGGTGCCCAGACCTGCCCGGCGCCGCTGAACGCGCTGGCCTGTCCGCGCAAGAACACCTGCGCGCGACCATTGGTCTCGCTGTCGTCCAGCGCGGCGTTCCACCGGTCGGTCCCGACGAACGAAGTCGGATGGATGAAGAAGATTTCGGCATTGCCGGGTGCCGTCCTCGTGACGCCCTGCGGCAGCCAGTCGATCGGTGTGTTGGTCAGTCCCGGCCGCGCGAACCACATGGCGCGGTCGGCATAGGCGTTGGCGGGCATCGCCGGTTCGGCGCGGAACGCGACGCTCGGCACCATCGCGCGGCGCAACAGGTCATTGCCGAACAGGCGAAACGCGAACAGCGCCGCGATCGCGAGGACGATCAGCGCCGCCACGACATACAGGAACTTGCGCGCCAAACCGATCTCCGCTGGTGATTGCGCCTTGAGTGCGGGAAGCGGCGTTCCCGTGCAACCGCTTTGCGGTGCTTGTGGGGGGCGCGGCGGGATGCTAGCCGCCGTGCCATGTCCGTCGAACCTGCAACCGTCAAACGCGTGGCCGGCCTTGCCCGTATCGCGATCACCGATGCCGAAGCCGAAAAGCTGGCACCCGAACTCGGCAATATTCTCGGCTTCATCGAGCAATTGGGCGAGGTCGATACCAGCGGCGTCGAGCCGATGACCGCCGTCATCCCCAATCATCTGCGCTTGCGCGACGATGTCGTCACCGATGGCGATGTGCGCGACCGCGTGCTCGCCAATGCGCCGCAGGGCGAGCATGGCTTTTTCACCGTTCCGAAAGTGATCGAATAGTGTCGAACCTGACCGACCTTGGCGTCGCCGCGATCCGCGACGGCGTGCGCGGCGGCGAATTTTCCGCCCGCGACGTCGCCGATGCGTTCATCGACGCGGTTGCCGCTGCGAAGCCGCTCAACGCCTTCCTCGTCGAAACCCCCGACTATGCCCGTGCCGCCGCCAAGGTGGCCGACGATGCGCGCGCCGCTGGCGAGACGCTGAAGCCGCTGGCCGGCGTGCCGATCGGCATGAAGGACCTGTTCTGCACGCAGGGCGTCGAGACGACGGCGGCGAGCGGCATTCTGAAGGGGTTCGTTCCCCAGTATGAATCGACCGTTTCCGGCAATCTGTGGAATGCCGGTGCGGGGATGCTGGGCAAGCTGAACCTCGACCAGTTCGCGATGGGGTCGTCCAACGAAACCAGCGCGTTCGGTAACGTCATTTCGCCATGGCGGCGGCCGGGCGATACAGCGCCGCTGGCACCCGGCGGTTCGTCGGGCGGGTCGTCGGCGGCGATCGCGGCGCGGCTGTGCCCGGCGGCGACCGGCACCGATACCGGCGGTTCGATCCGCCAGCCGGCCGCGTTCGTCGGCATCACCGGCATCAAGCCGACCTACGGCCGCTGCTCGCGCTACGGCGTGGTCGCCTTCGCCTCCTCGCTCGATCAGGCCGGGCCGATGGCGCGCGACGTGCGCGACTGCGCGATCATGCTGGAGGCGATGGCCGGATTCGATCCGAAGGATGCGACGTCGCTCGACCTGCCCGTGCCCGCATGGGAAGCAGGGCTGAACGCCGACCTGCGCGGCAAGCGCGTCGGCATTCCGAAGGAATACCGCGTCGACGGAATGCCGGCGGAGATCGAGGCGCTGTGGCAGCAGGGTATCGACTGGCTGAAGGATGCCGGGGCGGAAATCGTCGAGGTCTCGCTGCCGCATACCAAATATGCGCTGCCGGCCTATTACATCATCGCGCCGGCCGAAGCGTCGTCGAACCTCGCGCGCTATGATGGCGTGCGCTATGGCCAGCGGGTGTTGCCCGATGGTGCCGGCTTGCAGGACATGTACGCCGCGACCCGCGCCGCCGGCTTCGGCGACGAGGTGAAGCGCCGGATCATGATCGGCACCTATGTGCTCTCCGCCGGCTTTTACGACGCCTATTATACGCAGGCGCAGAAGGTGCGGACGCTGATCGCGCGCGATTTCGAACAGGCGTTCGAACAGTGCGACGTGCTGCTGACCCCGACCGCGCCGTCGGCCGCGTTCGCGCTCGGTGAGAAGAGCGCCGATCCGATTGCGATGTACCTCAACGACGTCTTCACCGTGCCGTCGTCGTTGGCAGGGCTGCCCGCGATGAGCGTGCCGGGTGGCGTCGACAAGGACGGCCTGCCGCTGGGGTTGCAGGTCATCGGCAGGCCGCTGGACGAGCAGGGCGTGCTGAACGCCGGGCTGGCGATCGAGCAGCGGGCCGGGTTCGTGGCTCGCGCAGATAAGTGGTGGTGATTGGCCGCGCCGCCTGCGTGCGGTGCGAGAGGAATGCGAAATGACTGAATCAAACTACCGCATCCGTGGCGCGACCGGCGACTGGGAGGTCGTGATCGGCCTCGAAGTCCATGCGCAGGTCACCTCGAACGCCAAGCTGTTCTCCGGCGCGGCAACGGCGTTCGGGGCCGAGCCGAATACGCAGGTGTCGCTAGTCGACGCGGCGATGCCGGGCATGTTGCCGACCCCGAACCGCGAATGCATTCGGCAGGCGGTGCGGACCGGCATGGCAATCGATGCGGTCATCAACAAATGGTCGCGCTTCGACCGCAAGAATTACTTCTATGCCGATCTGCCGCAGGGCTATCAGATCAGCCAGCTCTACCATCCGCTGGTCGGGGAAGGCGTGGTCGAGATCGTGCTCGACGAAAAGGACCCGAACAGCGTCCCCAAGGCAATCGGGGTCGAGCGCATCCATGTCGAGCAGGATGCCGGCAAGCTGATGCACGACCAGCACCCGACGCGTTCCTATGTCGACCTGAACCGCTCGGGCGTGGCGCTGATGGAAATCGTTAGCCGTCCCGACATGCGTTCTCCCGCCGAAGCAGGGGCTTACCTGTCGAAGCTCCGAACGATTCTCCGCTACGTCGGGTCGTGCGACGGCAATATGGACCAGGGGTCGATGCGCGCGGACGTCAACGTATCGGTGCGGCGTCCAGGCGAGGAATTCGGCACCCGGACCGAGACGAAGAACGTCAATTCGGTGCGCTTCGTCATGGCCGCGATCGAATATGAAGCGAACCGGCAGGTCGCGGTGCTCGAGGATGGCGGTCGCATCGTGCAGGAAACCCGCCTGTTCGATCCGGACAAGGGCGTCACGCGGTCGATGCGGTCGAAGGAAGACGCGCACGATTATCGCTATTTTCCCGATCCCGATTTGTTGCCGCTCGAACTCGACGATGCGTTCCTTGAGGAATGCCGCGCGTCGCTGCCCGAACTGCCCGACGCCAAGCGCAAGCGTTATGAGGGCGAACTCGGCCTTTCGGCATACAACGCTGCGGTGCTGACCGCCGAGGTCGAAACGGCGCGCTGGTTCGAGGCACTGCTGGCGGAATGCGGTTCGGACGTGCCGGCAAAGTCGGCTGCCAACTGGTTGATTTCCGACCTGTATGGTGCGCTGAATCGTTTGGGCAAGACCATCGGCGACAGCCCGGTATCGCCGGCGCAGGGCGCGGAACTGCTCAAGCTGGTCGCCAACGGCACGCTGTCGGGCACGCTGTCGAAGCAGGTGTTCGAAATCATGCTCGAAACCGGGCAGGGGGCAAATGCCATCGTCGAAGAGCGTGGGCTGAAGCAGACCAGCGACACCGGCGCGATCGAGGCGGTGATCGCCGAGGTCATGGAAAAGAATGCCGACAAGGTAGCCGACTATCGCGGCGGCAAGGACAAGCTGTTCGGCTTCTTCGTCGGCCAGACGATGAAGGCAATGGGCGGCAAGGCCAATCCCGGCGTGGTCAACGATCTGCTGAAGAAGGCGCTGGGATGATGAAGACGACGCGACGCGCGCTGCTGGTGGCATTGGCCTGTGTCGGGCCGGCATGGGCCCAGACGCCCGCTCCGCAACCGCCCGCCGAACCGCCGCTGCCGCGTGTCGCGATTGTCACCACTGCCGGCACGCTGACCGTCGAGGTCGAAGTGAAGCGTGCGCCGATCACCGCCGCCAATTTCCTGCGCTATGTCGACCAGAAAAGGCTAGACGGCGTCAGCTTCTACCGCATCGTCAAGGTCGGTCCGGAATTCGGCTTCGTCCAGTTCGGTCCGCATACCGATGCCAAGAAGATGCTGCCCCCGATCAAGCATGAACCGACGACGCAAACCGGCCTGTCGCATACCGATGGCACGTTGTCGGTCGCGCGACTGGGAGTTGGTACCGCGCGCGGCGAGTTTACGATCTCGGTCGGCGATCAGCGTCGCGCGTTGGACGCGGCACCGGGCGTGCCGGCGGACGGGCAGGGCTATGCCGCCTTTGCCCGCATCGTCGACGGTCGCGATGTACTGCTGAAGATCCTCGACACGCCAGTCGATCCGGCAAAGGCGAGCAACGGTGCTTTCAAGGGGGAGATGCCCGCCGCGCCGGTGAAGGTCGTTAGCGCGCGGCGGGTTGCGAGTTAGCGGGAAGCGTTGATTACCGGCCGGAAAGGGTGGGTCGGTTTGCGCCGGAGCGTAACCCGCGCCGCAAGCCCGGCCCCCCGTAGCAGCTTCTTCGTCGAGGAAGGTGCGCCGGACGCGGCAGAATTACTGCCCGTCCCCCTCTTGATTGCGGACCACCCCGCCGGAACCGCCTGCCGTATCCGGCGAGACGGTCGGTTCGGTCGGCGACGTCGCGCCGATATCGGTTCCGCCGCGCTCGACGTCACCGTTGACGGAGTCGACCGCCTTCTCGATGTCGCTGCGACGATCGGTTTCGCCCTCGGGCGGGCTGTCTGGATGGCTGCTGCGATCGCGATCGCTCATGTCAGTTTCCTTTCATCACGGGTTGGCCGGGTACCGGGGTTACGCCCGGATCGCCGCCGGGCGTCGGGCTGGGCACGTCGATGTCGGGGCCGGGCACGTCGATTTCGGGCGGCGGCGCAGTCGGTTGGCCGGGTTCAGTCTGCGGAACGGGCTGTTCGGGCGGCGGCGCGGTCGGCGCAACACCCGGATCGGGCGCGGGGGTTTCGGCGGGGATCGGTGGTTCGACGGGCATGGAAATCCTCTCCTTCGCCCTACCCAACGCGTCCGATGGATGCGGGTTGCGGTCGCATTGCAACTCTGCGAAGCGTGGCGACTTGCCCCGGCGTGCATGGCTGCTATAGACGCGCCCGTGCCGGCGGCGTCCGCTCGGCGGGCGTGGCGGAACTGGTAGACGCGCTGGATTTAGGTTCCAGTATCGAAAGATGTGGGGGTTCGACTCCCTTCGCCCGCACCAGTGACGCCGCCGCCCGGTCGAGGCTGGAGCCGCCCCGAATCGATTACTTTGACGAAAGCTTCGAGAATGCAGACTGTCGAGACGTTGAACGAGGGCCTGAAGCGCGCCTACACGCTGACCATCACCGCGGCCGAGGTGGACGCGAAGGTCGATGCCGAAGTGAAGCGCGTTGCGCCGACCGTGAAGATGCCCGGCTTCCGCCCCGGCAAGGTGCCCGCGAACCTGATCCGCAAGATGCACGGCGAAGCGCTGTCGCAGGACGCGCTCAACAGCTCGATCCAGGACGGCATTCAGACGCTGATCGCGGAACAGAAGCTGCGCCCGGCCACCGCGCCGCAGGTTTCGCTGGACGGCACCTATGCGCCCGGTCAGGACGCTGCGGTCAACGTTTCGCTCGAAGTGCTGCCCGACGTGCCGGCCCCGGCGATCGACGGGCTGAAGCTGGAGCGCCTGACCGTTCCGGCCGACGAATCGGTCGTCGATCAGCAGCTCGAACAGCTCGCCAGCAACAACAAGCGGCATGACGAAGCCGAAGAAGGCCATGAAGCGGCGACCGGCGATCTGGTCGTCATGGATTTCGTGGGCAAGGTCGACGGCGTTGCCTTTGACGGCGGCACGGGCGAAGGCATGTCGATCGAGATCGGCTCTGGCCGTCTGATCCCCGGCTTCGAAGACCAGCTGGTCGGCGTCAAGAAGGGCGACGAGAAGACGATCGACGTCACCTTCCCCGAAGATTATCAGGCCGAAAACCTGAAGGGCAAGGCCGCGACCTTTGACCTGAAGATCACCGACGTGAAGGTCCCGGCCGAAGGCGGCCCGGACGACGAGTTCGCCAAGTCGCTGGGCCTCGAGAGCCTCGAGCAGCTGCGCGGCCTCATCAAGGGACAGATCGAGCAGGAACTGAACGGCCTGACCCGCACCCATATGAAGCGCAAGCTGCTCGACCAGCTCGCTGCCGGCCATGATTTCGAAGTGCCGCCGTCGATGGTCGAGGCGGAGTTCGAGCAGATTTGGGCGCAGCTTCAGCACGAAGCCGGCCATGAAGCCGATCCCGAAGCGGCGCGCGCCGAACTGGAAGCGGAGCGTGAGGATTACCGGCAGATCGCCGTCCGTCGCGTTCGCCTTGGCCTGCTGCTGTCGGAAATCGGGCAGGCCAACGGCATCGAGGTCAGCCAGCAGGAAATGCAGCGCCTAATCATGCAGGCTGCGCAGCAGTACAGCCCGCAGGATCGTCAGCGCTTCATGCAGTATGTCCAGCAGGAGCCGATGGCGGCCGCCCAGCTGCGCGCCCCGCTGTACGAGGACAAGGTCGTCGACTTCCTGTTCGGCAAGGCGGAGATCACCGACCGCGAAGTGACGCGCGAGGAACTGGAAGCCGAGATCGAGAGCGAAGAAGGCGCGGTGCCGCATGTGCATGGCCCGGGCTGCGGTCACGACCACGGCCATGATCACGATCATGACCATGCCGAAGCCACGCCGGTGACCGCGAAGGACATCGAGCCGGCCGCGCCCGACGCACCCGCCGAGGCCGAAGCGCCGAAGAAGAAGGCCGCGACCCGCAAGACGCCGGCAAAGAAGGCCGAAGCGGCTCCGGCCGAAGAGGCTGCGGACGCTGCCGAGGGCGACGCCGCTCCGGCTCCGGCGAAGAAGCCTCGCGCGAAGAAGAAGGTCGAGACCGAAGCCAGCGAAGGCTGATCCCTCGCGATCGAACGGCGTGAAGGCCGTCCGCTTCCTGAACGGGAGCGGGCGGCCTTTTGCTGTCGGGATGCTTGCTTTCGACGGCGCAGGATGTTGTACGGCGCGCCATGTCCATGACCGTCGCCGTCCTGCTGCCCTGCTATAACGAAGAAGCCGCGATCGCCGCGACCGTTGCCGGTTTCCGCGCCGCGCTGCCGCAGGCGACCATCTATGTCTATGACAACAACTCAACCGACCGTACGGTCGACGTTGCACGCGGCGCGGGGGCAGTGGTCCGGACCGAACGCATCCAGGGTAAGGGCGCGGTCGTCCGGCGCATGTTCGCCGATGTCGATGCCGATATCTATGTCATGGCCGATGGCGACGCGACCTATGATGCGGAGGCAGCGCCGCAACTGGTCGCGCGACTGGTCGACGAGCAACTCGACATGGTCGTGGGACAACGGGTGAGCGAGGCGGTGCTGGCCTATCGGCGTGGGCACCGGTTCGGCAATGCGATGCTGACCGGCATGCTGGCACGGCTGTTCGGGCGGAGTTTCACCGACATTCTCTCGGGATACCGGGTATTTTCACGACGGTTCGTGAAGAGCTTTCCTTCGCTGTCGGCCGGGTTCGAGATAGAGACCGAGATTAGCGTCCATGCGCTGGAACTCCGCATGCCGGTCGCAGAGGTGGCGACGCGCTATTTCGCGCGACCCGAGGGATCGGCGTCGAAGCTGTCGACCTATGGCGACGGCTTCCGGATCGCGCGTACCATCGCCACGCTGTACCGGATCGAGCGGCCCTTGTGGTTCTTCGGCGCAATCGGGCTGGCGCTGGCCGTTTTCGCGGTGATCCTCGCGGTACCGCTGGCCATCACCTATGCGCAGACCGGGCTGGTGCCGCGCTTCCCGACCGCGATCCTCGCTACCGGCCTTGTGATACTGGCGTCGCTCTGCCTGTTTTCGGGGTTGATCCTCGACACGGTGGTGCGCGGCCGGCGCGAGGTGCGGCGGCTCGCCTATCTCGCGCATCGGGCACCCGGCGACCACTAACCATCTTTCCGGGTGCGCCGCGGCAGGGTCGCCTCTTGCGTCGCCTCTCGCGAGCGCCGATGTAGGGGTCGAAATCTACTCAGCGGGAACCCAATGCACGATATTCACGACGCCCTTGTCCCCATCGTCATCGAACAGTCGAGCCGCGGCGAGCGCAGCTTCGACATCTATTCGCGTCTGTTGCGCGAGCGGATCGTGTTCGTGACTGGCGGCGTCGAGGATCATATGGCCTCGCTGATCACGGCCCAGCTGCTGTTCCTCGAATCGGAAAATCCGAAGAAGGACATCTGGATGTACATCAACTCGCCGGGCGGGGTGGTGACGGCCGGCATGGCGATCCATGACACGATGCAATATATCCGTCCGCGCGTCGGCACGGTCTGCATCGGGCAGGCGGCGTCGATGGGCAGCTTTCTGTTGGCGGCGGGCGAGCCGGGCATGCGCGTGGCACTGACCAATGCCCGGATCATGATCCACCAGCCCTCGGGTGGTGCGCAGGGCATGGCGTCGGACATCCAGATCCAGGCGAAGGAAATCCAGCGGATCAAGGACCGGATGAACGCGCTGTACGTGAAGTACACCGGCAAGCCGCTGGAAGAGATCGAACGGGCGATGGACCGCGACACCTTCCTCGAGGCGGAAGAGGCCAAGGCGTTCGGGCTGGTCGATCAGGTGTTCGACAAGCGTCCGGGCGCGCCCGAGGAAGCCACCCCGACGGCGTAAGCGGCCTGGCCGACCGCGCCTCAACCGGCGGCGCGGTCGGGTAAAGTTTTAAGGCATTGCCGGATACAAGCCTGTGTGTATCCTGACAGGCGGAAAGACGCGTCACGGCGACGCGGGAGATGAATTGAATGACGAAGCTCAGCGGCGGCGACTCCAAGAGCACCCTGTACTGCTCGTTCTGCGGCAAATCGCAGCATGAGGTGCGTAAGCTGATCGCGGGTCCGACCGTGTTCATCTGCGATGAATGCGTCGAACTGTGCAACGACATCATCCGTGAGGAGACGAAGTCGGCACTGGTCGCCAAGAAGGATGGCGGGGTTCCGACGCCGCAGGAAATCTGCAACGTGCTCGACGATTACGTCATCGGGCAGAAGCAGGCAAAGCGCGTGCTGTCGGTCGCGGTTCACAACCATTACAAGCGGTTGAACCATGGGCAGAAGGGTGCCGACGTCGAACTGGCGAAATCGAACATCCTGCTCGTCGGCCCGACCGGTTGCGGCAAGACGCTGCTGGCGCAGACGCTGGCACGGATTCTCGACGTGCCGTTCACCATGGCCGATGCCACGACGCTGACCGAAGCCGGCTATGTCGGTGAGGATGTCGAGAACATCATCCTCAAGCTGCTTCAGGCGTCGGACTACAACGTCGAGCGGGCGCAACGCGGGATCGTCTATATCGACGAAATCGACAAGATCAGCCGCAAGGCCGAAAATCCGTCGATCACGCGTGACGTGTCGGGCGAGGGCGTGCAGCAGGCGCTGCTCAAGCTGATGGAAGGCACCACCGCCTCGGTGCCGCCGCAGGGTGGTCGCAAGCATCCGCAGCAGGAATTCCTGCAGGTCGATACGACGAACATCCTGTTCATCTGCGGTGGGGCGTTCGCGGGTCTGGAGAAGATCATCGCGGATCGCCTGCAGGGCAAGTCGATCGGCTTCGGTGCCTATGTCGCCGCGCCGGAAGAGCGTCGCACCGGCGAGGTGCTGCGCCAGACCGAGCCGGAGGATCTGCTGAAGTTCGGGCTGATCCCGGAATTCGTCGGCCGTCTGCCGGTGATTGCGACGCTCGAGGATCTCGACGTGGCGGCACTCATCAAGATCCTGACCGAACCGAAGAACGCGCTGGTCAAACAGTATCAGAAGTTGTTCGACATGGAGGGCGTGAAGCTCGGCTTCAACGACGAGGCGTTGGTCTCGGTGTCGAAGCGGGCGATCGAGCGCAAGACCGGGGCGCGCGGGCTTCGCTCGATCCTAGAAGGCATTTTGCTCGACACAATGTTCGACCTGCCGTCGATGGACGGTGTCGATGAGGTCGTGGTCGACAAGGACGTGATCGAGGGCCGCAAGGAACCCGTCCGCGTCTATGCGGAGAAGAAGAAAGCGGGCGACGCGGCATAGGCTGCATCGCCAACCATCGATAGAGATGGGCGTCGGGCAACCGGCGCCCATTTCGTTTGTGCGGGCTTTCGAAGGGCTGATTCGTCGGCTACCGGCTTTGTCATGGCGATCGAACTCATCTGCCTCGATGCCGACGACACGCTGTGGCACAATATGCGCCATTTCGAAGAGGCGCAGGACGCCTTCGTCGCGATGCTCGAACCCTTTGCGGCCGCCGATGTGGCGATCGAGACGCTTGAGGCGTGCGAGGCGCGCAATTTGAAACTCTATGGCTATGGCGCCAAGGGGTTCACCCTTTCGATGATCGAAACCGCGCTCGAATTGGGCGGCGAGCGGCTGCCGAGTGGGGTGATCGCCGATCTGCTGGCGGCCGGGCGGCGGCTGTTGGCGCATCCGGTCGAACTGCTGCACGATATCGAAGCGACGCTGGATGCGCTGGCCGAACGCGGCCGGCTGGTGTTGGTTACCAAGGGCGACCTGCTGCATCAGGAGGCGAAGCTGGCGGCTTCGGGCCTCGGCGATCGCTTTTCGGGCATCGAGATCGTCAGCGACAAGACGACCGAAACCTTCACTCGCTTGTTCGAACGCTATGGCGTTGCCGCCGAACGGGCGATGATGGCCGGCGATTCGATGCGGTCGGACGTGTTGCCCGCGCTTGCCGCGGGGGCATGGGCGGCGTTCGTGCCACAAGCTTTGGCATGGTCGCATGAGGCCGCGCCGCCACCGGCCGAGCACGACCGTTTCCGGCAGTTGGCGTCGCTGGCCGAACTGCCGGACTGGATCGATACGATCGGTCGCTAACGGACGGGATAAACCGATCGACAGGGAAACATCGGTCCGACCATGGGTTGCTTTACCGTAACGAACATGGAGGCATGATGTCGGCAGCAAACGATCACGATGCGATGATGGCGGTGGAGCATTCGGAAGCGGTCGTTCCGCCCGCGACGAAGCGGGCGTTGCTCGACCGGACGGCCTTGCCATGGTGGTCTTTGCTCATTCCAATGCTCGGCCTGATCGCGATCCTCATCGACCTTGCCAAGGCCGGCGGAACCGGGGCCGTACTGGCAGCGGTCGTGATGATCGGCTGCGTGATTGCCGCGGTCCACCATGCCGAAGTCGTGGCGCACAAGGTCGGCGAGCCGTTCGGGACGCTGGTGCTGGCCGTGGCGGTGACGGTGATCGAAGTGTCGCTGATCGTGTCGCTGATGCTGTCGGGGTCCGGCGACGTCGCGACGCTGGCGCGCGATACGGTGTTCGCAGCGATCATGATCATCCTGAACTTCATCGTGGGTATTTGCGTCCTGGTCGGCGGTATCCGACACCATGAGCAACGCTTCGTCCTGCGTGGGGTAAGCGCCGCTTTGTCGGTACTGGCGGCGATGGCGGTGATGTCGCTGGTGCTGCCCAACTATACCTCGACGGTGCCGGGGCCGACGCTGTCGGCGTCGCAACTGGCGTTCGTCGCCGTCGTGTCGGTCATTCTGTATGCGACGTTCGTGATGGTGCAGACGGTGCGGCACCGCGATTATTTCCTGCCGGCGACCGACGGGTCGCTCCCGAAGGACGCGCATGCCGAGCCGCCTAGTGCCGGCACCGCGTGGATCGCCTTTGCCGTGCTTTTGGTTGCACTGGTCGGTGTAGTACTGCTCGCCAAGGACCTGTCGCCGACGATCGAGGCGGCGGTGCTGGGCGCGGGACTGCCGTTGGCGGTGGTCGGTATTCTGATCGCCGCACTGGTGCTGGCCCCCGAAAGCCTCGCGGCAGTGAAGGCGGCGCGCAAGGATCGACTCCAGACCAGTCTGAACCTCGCCATGGGATCCGCGCTGGCGACGATCGGGCTGACCATTCCCAGCGTCGCGATCGTGTCGCTGGTCATGGGCTGGCCGCTGTCGCTGGGGATCGACGGAAAGTCGACGGTGTTGTTCGCACTGTCGCTGCTGGTGTCAACGCTGACGCTGGGCAACGGGCGGACCACGGTGTTGGCGGGCATCGTCCACCTGACGATCTTCGCCGCTTATATCTTCGTCACGGTCGTGCCCTGATCTGCCGGGCGGCGAGCGCCAGTCCCGCGGCGATCTGCAACAGCGCATAGGCACGGCGACGGCCGGGATGGCCGACAAAGGGTCGGACCAGCCTTTCGGCGCCGCCCGCCTGCTCCTGCCACAGTTCGACATGGCGGCGCGGCTGCAACAGGCCGAGCATTCCGTCGCCAATCATGAAGGTTGCCGCCATTTCGGCCGATCGTTTTCCAAGCTGTTTCATGAGGTTGCAACGTTCGGCTTCGCAATCGGTGCCTGCATCCGTTCGACCGCGATCGACCGGCGCAGCAACCGCGCCATCGGATCGACGATGACATGGGCATCGGCGGGCAGGGCGATCGTCCCGCTACCATCCGCCATCGGCAGCGTCTGCACGACGCCGTCGACCTCCACTTCGACCGGCAGGGGGAAGGGGCCGTCGCCGGGCACCTTCCACCGCAGCGTCAGCGTATCGCCGTCGCGGGTCTCGATCAGATCTGGCAGGGTGCCGCGCCGGAGATAGGCGTCGAAAAACCAGCGCAGATCTCGCCCGCTTTCCTGTGCCACGGCGGTTTCGAAATCGCGGGTGGTGGCGAGGCGCGGGCGGAAATTGCCCGGCTTCGGATCGGGACGGCCATAGACCAGTCGTCGGGTCGCGGCGAAAAAGGCCCGGTCGCCGATTAGGTGCCGCAGGCTGTGCAACATCCATGCGCCCTTGAAATAGACATCGGTGCTGGGTCCTGCCTTCCCCTCCATCGCGCGCGCGGTGCGAGGCACGCCGGACACGATCGGCACCTTGGCAGCGATCCGGTCGCGCTGAATCAGCATCATCGCAATGTAGCGGGCGTCGCCCTCGCGCCACTTGGCGTAGAGCGGCTGCATATAGGCGGCGAACGATTCATGGAGCCAGAAATCGTCCCAGTCGGCCGCCGTCATTTGGTTGCCGAACCATTCATGGCTGAATTCGTGCTGGAACAGCCAGTCGAACCCTTCGGACGCCGGCTTGTAGCCGTTGCCATAGGCGTTGATCGTCTGATGTTCCATGCCGAGATAGGGCGTCTCGACCACGCCCACCTTTTGATCGGCAAAGGGATAGGGGCCAATGACCCGTTCGAAGAAGTCGAGCGTCGGCGCGAATTCGGCGAACAACTGCGCCGCTTGCGTTTCTTTGCCCGTCAGGTGCCAGAGCTGTAGCGGGATGATATTGCCGTAGCGGCTGCGGTACTCGCCTTTGATCTCGCTATAGGGGCCAACGCTGATCGCCAGCGCATAGGGGTTCACCGATCCGGAATGCCAGTTCCATGTCGTCCGCCCGTCGGGCAGCCGGTCGATGCCGCGCAACACGCCATTGGCGGGGGCCGACAGACCGGCGGGCACGGTGAAGTGCAGATCGGCCGCCCCCGGCTCACCCGCCGGAAAATCGAGACAGGGCCACCACAAATCGCAGCCCGTGAGCTGCGCGGTCGTTCCGAACCATGGCTTGCCCTGCCATTCGCTCCATACGAAGCCGTCGTCCCATGGCGCGCGCTTGGCGACGCGCGGCTGCCCGGCATAGCGGATCTCCACCGTCGCCCGCTGCCCGGCGGTCAGCGGGCGGTTAATCGCGATCTGACCACCAGCCTGCCGCCACTGGGCCTCGGGAAGGACGGTTCCGCCAATCGCGACCGCCGAAACCGTGAAGGCATCGTCGAGATCGATGACGATCCGTGGCGTCGCCGCCTGTGCGTCGATCGTAAGCACTGCCCGACCAGACAGCGCGCGGCGTTCGGGTAGCGCCTCGATCGCCAGATCGACATGTGACAGTCGTAACGCCGCGCGTTCGGGCGCAACCTCGCCCCCCGAGCGCAGCGTCATTGGGTGGACCGGCGGGACGGGGGGCAGTTTGGGGGCGGGGGCCTGCGCCCCCGCGCCGGCCAATAGCAACGCCAATGCGATTGTCACGATTCAGCTTCCCATCGACCGGAGATTGATGGGGCGGTAATCACCACCATATAGGTGTGTGGGTCCGGCAGTTCGGCCGGGTCGTGGAGTGTCCATGTCCGAGAATACCAATTCCGTTTCGTCCGAGCCGCTGAAGCTGCCGGTGCTGCCGCTGCGCGATATCGTTGTTTTTCCGCACATGATCGTGCCGCTGTTCGTCGGGCGCGACAAGTCGGTAGCCGCGCTGGAAGCGGCGATGGCGGGATCGAAGGAAATCTTTCTCGTGGCGCAGCTCGATCCGGGCGAGGACGATCCGGCCCGCGACGACCTCTACGACGTCGGCGTCTCGGCCGAAGTCATGCAGATGCTGAAGCTTCCCGACGGCACCGTCCGGGTGCTGGTGTCGGGCAAGGCGCGCGCGACTCTGACCGAACTGGAGACGGTCGACAATTATCTGGTGGCGACCGTTACGCCGGCCGATGCCGGCGGCACGACGCTGGAAGATGCCGATGAAGGCATGGACGAACGCGTCGCCGAGGCCGTCGCGCAGCCGAGCGCCGAGCTGAAGGCGCTGATGCGGTCGGTCGTCGACCAGTTCGAAAATTATGCCAAGCTCAACAAGAAGCTGCCGGCGGAAACCGCGGTCCAGCTGTCCGAGCTGGACGACGCCTCGCGCTTGGCCGACGCGGTCGCGGGCAATATCGCGGTCAAGGTCGCTGACAAGCAGGCGCTGCTGGTCGAGGCCGATCCGCACAAGCGGCTGGAGATGGTCTTCGCCTTCATGGAAGGTGAGCTGGGCGTGTTGCAGGTCGAGAAGAAGATCCGCAGCCGCGTGAAGCGGCAGATGGAGAAGACCCAGCGCGAATATTATCTCAACGAACAGTTGAAAGCGATCCAGCGCGAACTCGGCAACGAGGGAGAGGATGGCGATGGCGACGAGATCGCCGAGCTGACTCAGAAGATCGCCACGCTGAAGCTGAGCAAGGAAGCACGGACCAAGGCGACGTCGGAGCTCAAGAAGCTGAAGACGATGGCGCCGATGAGCGCCGAAGCGACGGTCGTACGCAATTACCTTGACGTGTTGCTCGGCCTGCCATGGGGCAAGAAGTCGAAGCTCAAGAAGGACATTGCCGTTGCGCAGACGGTGCTCGACGAGGACCATTACGCGCTGGAGAAGGTCAAGGACCGGATCGTCGAATATCTGGCGGTGCAGGCGCGGACCAACAAGCTGAAAGGTCCGATCCTGTGCCTTGTCGGTCCGCCGGGCGTCGGCAAGACCAGCCTCGGCAAGTCGATCGCCAAGGCGACCGGCCGCGAGTTCATCCGCCAGTCGCTGGGCGGGGTGCGTGACGAGGCCGAGATTCGTGGGCACCGCCGGACCTATATCGGGTCGCTGCCGGGGAAGATCGTAACGAATCTGCGCAAGGCTGGCGCGTCGAACCCGCTGTTCCTGCTCGACGAGATCGACAAGCTGGGCCAGGATTTCCGCGGCGATCCGGCATCGGCACTGCTCGAGGTGCTCGATCCCGAACAGAATGCGAAGTTCAACGATCACTATCTGGAGATCGATATCGATCTGTCGGACGTGATGTTCGTGTGCACCGCGAACACGCTGAACCTGCCGCAGCCGCTGCTCGACCGGATGGAGATCATCCGGCTGGAGGGCTATACCGAGGACGAGAAGGTCGAGATCGCCGAACGGCATCTGGTCGCCAAGCAGGTCGACGCGCATGGGCTGAAGTCCGGCGAGTTCGAACTGACCCAGGCGGGCCTGCGCGACCTGATCCGCTATTACACCCGCGAGGCCGGGGTACGGACGCTGGAACGTGAAATCGCTAAGCTGGCGCGCAAGGCGTTGCGACGGATCCTCGAGGGCAAGGCGACTTCGGTTACCGTTACGCCCGATAACCTCGCGGAGTTCGCAGGCGTCCGCAAATATCGCTTCGGCGTGGGCGAGGAGGAGCATCAGATCGGTGCGGTCACCGGCCTTGCCTGGACCGAGGTCGGCGGGGAGTTGCTGACGATCGAAAGCGTCACCGTGCCCGGCAAGGGGTCGGTCAAGACTACCGGCAAGCTCGGCGACGTGATGAAGGAATCGGTCGAGGCGGCGTGGAGCTACGTCAAGGCTCGCTCGCCCGGCTATGGCATCAAGCCGAGCCTGTTCCACCGCAAGGACGTGCATATCCACCTGCCCGAAGGGGCGGTGCCGAAGGACGGTCCGTCGGCGGGCATCGGGCTGGTTACGTCGATCGTATCCACGTTAACCGGCGTGCCCGTGCGGCGCGAGGTGGCGATGACCGGAGAAGTCACGCTGCGCGGTCGGGTGTTGCCGATCGGAGGGCTAAAGGAAAAGCTGCTGGCGGCGTTGCGCGGCGGGATCACCACCGTGCTGATCCCGGTCGAGAATGAGAAGGATCTGGCGGAAATCCCCGCGAACATCCGCAGCGGGCTGGAGATCATCCCGGTGTCGCATGTCGACGAGGTGCTGCGACTCGCGCTTACCGAGCCGTTGACCGCGATCGACTGGACCGAAGCGGACGATTTGGCCGCGCAACCGCCGGTGCCGGTACCCGGTATCGCCGAATCGCGACCGCATTGATCGGAGCCGGCGGGACGGGTACGACGTCCCGCCGGCCTCGTCGAACCGACGTACGCCGGCGACGCTACGCAATCCATTGGATTGCGCTAACAATGCCAATTTGCTTTGACAGCGTTCGACGGAGCGGCCTTATTGCCGCGTTCGAGTCTGGTCATATTTTTTCAGAGACGAAGGGGGTTCCACGGGATGAACAAGCAGGAGCTGATCGGGCAGGTCGCCGACCATTCGGGGCTCACCCGCGGCGATGCGATGAAGGCGGTCGAAGCGGTATTCGACGTCATCTCGGCGGCGCTCAAGAAGGGCGACGAAGTGCGTCTCGTCGGGTTCGGGACGTTTTCGGTATCGAAGCGCAAGGCATCGACCGGCCGTAATCCGCGTACCGGCGAGCCGATGACGATCAAGGCGTCGTCGCAGCCGAAGTTCAAGGCCGGCAAGGGCCTGAAGGATTCGGTGAATTAAGTTCTGGACACCATGGCCGGACCCCTTTAGGGAGCCGGCCTCCGGGTTTCCGGGCGCGTAGCTCAGCGGTAGAGCACACCCTTCACACGGGTGGGGTCACAGGTTCAATCCCTGTCGCGCCCACCAGATTAACGGCCGTCCGGCGCGTCAGACCTCTGTTGAGAGGCGACGGGCCGGGCGGCCGTTTCTGATTCCGGGCTATGCCATCCGTTCGTAAGGCGCTGTCATAAAACCGAAACCATAACGTCTCCGAAACTTCACCGGAATCGCATGTTCCCGTCATGCAGCATCCCTAACGCGGCGGCCGTGGGTCGGCCGAAGGGGGAGCCTTGGACGATCGCCGGGCCTCGCGCCCGCATAACGACCAACCAAGTTTTCGGGAGTTTCATCGGTGATGGCCAGCAGCAAGCGCTTCGGCTTTATTCTCATGGCGACCACGGCCTGTGCAGCGCTCGCCGGGTGCAGCGGCGCCGATGGCGTCGCCTCGCCGGGTGCGGGCAGCATCAACGTGACCGTACCGGCGCCCACCCCCACGCCGACCCCCACCTCGACCGCGCCGAGCGCGATCACCGCGGCGCAGTTCGCCGCGCAGACGACGGTCAATGGCATCACGATCACGTCGGACGAACAGCTGGCGATCGTCAACGCCGGCACCAACAACAACGTCAACGGCGTCGGTTCGGTGCTGAACGGCGTGTATCCGGTCGGCGCCGCATCGCTGACGACCGCGACCGATCCGTCGACGATCAACAGCTTCTTCACCAGCACCAACTATGTCGGCGCACTGAACGGCCCGACCGATACCGCCTTCCAGGGATGGACCTGCAACTCGACCTCGGCTGAATTCGGCGGTTCGGGCGCGCGCTGCACCGCGGTGCCGTTGATCGGCACCTATGCCGCCGCGACCTCGGTCTGCCCGACCGGCACGATCGACGACGGTACGAACAGCTCGTCGAACCCGTCTTTCCGCTACTGCCGCCTGCCGCAGAACATCACGACCGACCTGTCGCTGCCGAAGATCGCTGGCGTCGTCTATCGCCTGCGCGGCCAGACCGAAGTCGGTACCGATCTCGGCAGCACCGGTCCCGCAGGCGTGACGCTGACCATCGCCGCCGGTTCGGTGATCGCGGCCGACTCGTCGGAAAACACCAACGACCTGCTGCTGGTTAACCGTGGTTCGAAGATCTCCGCGATCGGCACCCGCGACGCGCCGATCATCTTCACTTCGCAGCAGAATCTGGTGAACAACGGCGTGTCGGACGCGTCGCAGGGTCAGTGGGGCGGCATCATCCTGCTCGGCCGTGCGCCGACCGCGGTCTGCGCCACCGGTACCGGACCGAACAACGCCGACGGTTCGTCGACCACCTGCCAGCAGGCGATTGAGGGCGTCACCGGCCGCTTCTATGGCGGGCCGAACGCCGCCGATAATTCGGGCCAGATGTCCTATGTCCAGATTCGCTATTCGGGCATCGCGATCAGCGACGGTAACGAACTGCAGGGCCTGACGCTGGGCGGTACCGGTAGCGGCACCGTGCTGGATCATATCCAGAGCCACAACTCGGCTGACGACGGCATCGAAATCTTCGGTGGCACCACCAACCTGAAGTACATCGCCATCACCGGCGCGGACGATGACGGCTTCGACATCGACAACGGCTATCGCGGCTTCATGCAGTTCATGATCGCTGCGCAGCGTCTGGTCGGCGCGACCGCCGACTCGTTCTCGACCGAGATCGACTCGAACAACGGCGAAGACCTGCTGCCGCGCACGTACAGCACCTACGCCAACTTCACCTTCATCCAGACCGCGCTCGCCCCGGCGGCAATCCGTCAGCGCGGCGGTTCGGACATGCGCTACGTCAATGGCGTGGTGAAGTCGGTCGGCAACGTCGCCTGCGTCAACCTGATCGCCGGCGAAACCAGCGCGTCGGATCGCTCGACCATCCGTGCGGCGGACACCACCAAGCAGGATGCCGGCCCGCCGGTATTCTCGTCGGTCTACTTCGCCTGCCAGGGCCGCTGATCCGACCTGTCGCGTAGCCCGCGATGACACGCCGATGCCGGGGCGGGCCGATACGCCCGTCCCGGCATTCGCTCTTTCAGATATTCAAGGTGGATCAACGGTCATGCAGCACCGCCGCGCTTACGCAACACTCCTTCTCCTGACGTCGCAAATGGTTGCGCCGGCCGTGCTGGCACAGTCGACCACGCCCGCCGCCCCCGCCGCCGCGACGCCGCCGGTCGTCCAGACGGGAACCGAGCCCGATAACCCGACTTCCACTACGCAGGACGGCACGACGAGCGACGCCCCGGCCGAAGTTTCGTCGCCCGGCTTCGATGAAGCCGCCGGTGAGGAAATCGTCGTCGTCGGTCGCAACATCCCGAACGTGGTCCGCGCCACGCCGCAGATCGTGTCGGTCCTGTCCGAAGCCGACATCGCCCGCACCGGCGACGGCGATATTGCCGGCGCGCTGACCCGCGTGACCGGCCTGTCGGTCGTCGGCGGCGGCTTCGTCTATGTGCGCGGTCTCGGCGATCGCTATTCGTCGTCGCTGCTCAACGGTTCACCGCTGCCCAGCCCCGAGCCGTTGCGTCGTTCGGTCCCGCTTGACATCTTCCCGACCTCGATCGTCGGATCGGCGTTGGTCCAGAAGACCTATTCGGTCAACTTCCCGGGCGAATTCGGCGGCGGTGTCATCAACCTGACGTCGAAGGCGATCCCCAAGAAGAACTTCCTGTCGATCGGCGGGTCGATCGCCGCCGATACCGTCACGACCAGCGAACTCGGCTATGTCTATGCCGGCGGCAAGAGCGACTGGATCGGCTATGACGACGGAACGCGCGGCGTGCCGTCGTTCATCCGCAATGCCGACAAGGGATCGGGTCTGATCCCGGTCGCGCAGGTCGCACAGCTCGACAATGCCCGCACCTCGCTGTTGCAGGTCAACAACCAGCTGCCCGCCAACCTGTCGGGCGAGATCGCGGGCGGGTCGGTGTTCGATATCGGCAGCGACCGGTTGGGGGTCATCGCCTCGCTCGGCCTGTCCAACACCTTCCGCACGCGCGATGCGACCCAACAGGACAGCGTCAGCGAGAACGGCACCGTCCGCAACGACTTCCGCACCGTGCTGACCGACAACCGGATCGTTGCCAACGGGCTGGTCGGATTGGGCTATGAGTTCAACGACAACACGCTGCGCTGGACCAACGTCTACATCCACGACACCTTGAAGCAGGGGCGTCTGGCTGCCTCGGACAATTACAACAATTTCAGCGGCCTGCGCGTGCAGCAGAACACCAACTGGTTCGAACGCCAGTTGATCGAGAGCCAGCTGGTCGGCGAATTTAAGTTGACCGACGCGTTAAAATTCGACGCCCGCGGCGCCTTCGCCAATTCGAAGCGCAATGCGCCCTATGAGCGCCAGTTCGACTATCTATGCTCGAACCGGACCACCAACGGCTATCCGGTCACGGTAACCGACGCCCCGGTGTCGCGTGGCTTCAACTGCAACGGCGCCTATCAGGTGACGCAGCGCTTCTCGCCCTTCGCCAGCGTCGTGTTCAGCGAGCTGAACGAAGACCTGTACACTGGGCAGGCGGACCTCGCCTACAAGCTGCCCACCGATCGCCCGATGACCGTATCGACGGGCTATTTCTATTCGAACACCGACCGTTCGTCGCGTCGTCTGCAATTCAATTACCAGACCAGCGACGGCGCCGGCACTGCGCCGGGCTTCCCCAACAATCTGTTGCGGCCCGACTATCTGCTGTCGCCCGATTCGCTGTTCAACGCGTGTCCGCAGCGCGGCACCGGTGCCTGCACGATCGAATTGCAGTTCAATACCCAGGCCGGTGCCTATGCCTACGATGCCAGCCTCGAAATCCATGCCGGCTATGTCCAGGCGGAAGCCGAAGTGTCGGACGGCCTGCGTGCGGTCGCGGGCGTTCGCTATGAAACCGCGAACGAACAGGTCACGCCGATCAACCTGACGCCGACGATCCTCAAGAACGCCTATTGGTTGCCAGCGGGCACGCTGACGTGGAATTTCGCGTCGGACATGCAGTTGCGGGTCAGCGGTGCGAAGACGATCTCACGTCCGCAGTTCCGCGAACTGGCCCCGCAGCAGTTCCGCGACCCCGACTCGGACCGCCTGTTCTTCGGTAACCCGAACCTGCGCGATTCCGAGCTATGGAACCTCGAAGGTCGCTACGAATATTTCTTCGGTCGCGATCAGCGCATCACCGCCGCAGGCTTCTACAAGCGGATCGACAACCCGATCGAACAGGCGGGCTTTTATCCCAGCCCAGACGCGACGTTGCAGACCGGCTTCACCTATCTGCCCAAGGCAACGCTATATGGTGCCGAGGTTGAGGCGCAGAAGTACGTACCGCTGAGCGGTCTCGGCAATTTCTTCGCTACGCGCCGTCTGCTGCTGCTCGCCAACTATACCTATACCCAGTCGCAGATCACCGCCGACGGCACCTGCGTGCCCAATCCGGCAGCGGCGCTCGGCTCGCCGGGTATCGGTGGGTGTCAGGCCGGTTTCGGCCGTGCGAACGCGCTGTTCCGCGACGGCGCGCCCCTGACCGGACAGTCGGACCATCTGGTCAATGTCCAGATCGGTGTCGAGGATACCGCCGCGCTGTCGCAGCTGACGCTATTGTTCAACTATGCCAGCGATCGCGTAACCAATCGCGGTCCGTCGAACCTGTCGGGTGCCGGGTTCCAGCCTGATATCGTCGAGCGTCCGGGCATCCGCCTCGATCTGGTCGGACGGCAGGGCTTCGAAGTTGCCGGTGCGCAGCTCGAAGTGAAGGCCGAAGCGCGCAACCTGACCGGTACACGCTACAGCGAAAGCCAGAATTTTGGCGGCAATCAGGTCTATATCAACCGCTACGATCTGGGCCGGGTGTTTTCGCTCGGCATCACCGCTCAGTTCTGATCGAGCGACAGGGTAGGGACGGGCCGTCGGCAGCGATGCCGGCGGCCCGTTTGCTCATCCCCAGGGGCGTTCGCGAAACCATTTGGTCAGCACATATTTGGTGCCGTCGCGCACCTTCATCCCATGGTGCAATGTCGCCGGATTGGGGCTGCCATCGGAGCGCAAATTGTTCCAGGCCAGCAATTTGCCGGTTTCGGGCTGAACGATCTTGTCGATCACCTTGAAACGCGTCGCGCCGCCCGCGCCCGGTTTGTTCAGGTACAGCATCACCGTCCATGTCCGATTGCCCGCGACAGAGCAAAAGCGCGCGAAGTCGCCGCCCTGCGGATCGAAATAGTCGGTATGTGCCTTGAACTCCTGCCGGACGGCATAGCGCTGTCCCTGCAATGGTTCGCCGTGCGCCGGGTCAAGGCCGCAGAAATCGAAGATCAGCGCTTCGGCGGCAGCGACGACCGGATCGCTCGAATCGAGGTCGCAGGTCTCGCTGGTGCGGAAGGTCGGGTCGCCATTGGCATCGGCGATGGTCGACGGGCGACGTTTCGCGTCGATCCGCTCGATCAACGCGGCGCAGAGATCAGCCGGAATCAGGCCACGGCGGATGAACAATGACAGCTTGGCGCTCGGGACCCGCTGCACGCCCGGTTGGGTCATGATGTGGTCGACGACCGGTTCGCTGGGAAAGCCGGAACCGAGATTCGGGCGGGCGGGGGCAGGGGGCGGGGCCGTTTCCATCGTCTTTTTCCTGCCAGAACGATTGTCTGCATGCCACTGCTTGACCGATGCGTACGGTCCGGCTAAGCGCGCCCTTCCACGGCGACCGTAGTTCAATTGGTTAGAGCGCCGGCTTGTGATGCCGGAAGTTGCGGGTTCAAGTCCCGTCGGTCGCCCCATCCCTTACAGCGCTGGAGCCGCCACCGTGCACACCGATTGGGGCTATCCCGACTTCGACGATCACGAAGGCATCCACCTGTTCTCAGATCACAAGACCGGCCTGCGCTGTGTCATCGCGGTGCACTCGACCGCGCTCGGACCGGCGGCGGGCGGGGTGCGGTTCTGGCGCTATGCGAGCAGCGACGCGGCGGTGACCGACGCGCTGCGCCTGTCGCGCGGCATGAGCTTCAAGAACGCGATGGCCGGACTGCCGATGGGCGGCGGCAAGGGCGTGGTGCTGGCACCCGAGGGCGGCGCCAAGACGCCCGAACTGCTGGGAGCATTCGGTCGCGCGGTCGAATCGCTCGGCGGGCGCTATGTGACGGCCGAGGACGTCGGCATGTCCGAAGCCGACATGATCACCATTTCCGGCGCGACCAAATATGTGTCGGGCCTGCCGGTTGCGGCCGGCAATGCCGGCGGCGATCCGGGGCCGTTTACCGCATTGGGCGTCTATTTGGGCGTCCGCGCGGCGGTGAAGCGGGCGCTGGGTAGCGATGATATGCGCGGCGTTCGCGTCGCGGTGCAGGGCGTCGGTTCGGTCGGCGGTGGGCTTGCGCGCCTGTTGGCGAAGGACGGCGCGGTACTGACGCTTGCCGACGTCAACGAAGCGCGGGCTGAAGCGCTCGCCAGCGAACTGGGGGCGACCACCGCCGATCCGGCGTCGGTGCTGACGCTGGAGGCGGATATTGTCAGCCCCAATGCGCTAGGCGCTGTGCTTGACGCGGCAACGATCGCAGCCCTCAAGTGCAAGGCGGTGGCCGGCGGCGCCAATAACCAGTTGGCGACGGCAGGGGACGGCAAGCGCCTTCAGGAGCGCGGCATCCTCTACGCGCCCGATTACGTCATCAACGCCGGCGGCATCATCAACGTCGCGCTCGAATATCTGGGGCAGGGCGACCGTGCCGAGGTCGAGAGCCGCATCGCCCGCATCCCCGACCGACTGGTCGAAGTGTGGGACGAAAGCGACGCCAGCGGTCGTCCGCACTCCGAAGTCGCCGACGCCATCGCTCGCCGCCTGATCGGCCGCGGCTGAGCTGTCACGCCGGGTCGTCGACCCGGCGCAAGCGGCGGATGCGCGGTTCGCGTTCGATGCTGGCCTGTTCGCGGATCGACTGACGCAGTTCGTCGCGCTTTTCGTGGATCGAGGCGATCACCGGCCCCATCGCCACGCCAAGATCGACCAGCACCGCTTCGGACAATTGCAGCGAGCTTTCGAGCGTTTCCGGAACAGCATCGCTGACCCCGGCCGCGTAAAGTTCGGCGGCGTGGGCCGCATCGCGCGCGCGGGCGAGGATCGTCAGGTTCGGCACCCATCCGCGCACCCGTCGCGTCAGCCGCACCGTCAGTACCGGGTCGTCCATCGTCAGCACGAGGGCGGTCGCCCGCCCCAGATTGAGCCGGTCGACCAGTTCGGATCGCGCGACGTCGCCGAACAGGATCGGATGCCCCTCCGCCCGCGCCGCTGCGACATTGTCGATGTCCGAATCGACGGCGATGTAGCGCTTGCCATGCGTTTTCAGCATTTCGGCAACCAGCCGCCCGACCCGGCCGAAGCCGATGATGACCACGCCCGATCCGGTAGGGTCTACCGGCGGGGCCTCCTCGGTCCCGGTCCGCCGCTCGATCCGCCGCGATGCGCGCTTGCCGAGCATCGCGAGCAGCGGCGTGATCGTCAGGCCGATAGCGGTCACCGTCTGCCAGAAGGCGGCGGTCGATGCCTGAATCAACTGCGCCTGGGTCGCTGCGCCAAGCACGATCAACGTGGTCTCGGATGGACTGGCCATTAGCAGTCCGGTTTCGGTCGCGGTGCCGGGACGCACCCCGTTGACCCAGAGCAGCGCGCTGGTCACCACCGCCTTCAGGACGACAACACCGGCGATCGCGCCGAGCAGTTCCGGCCAATTCTCGATGATCGTCGCGATATCGAGGCTCATGCCGATGGTGATGAGGAAGACCCCCAACGCCAGCCCCTTGAACGGCGCGGTGATGACCTCGACCTCGCTATGATATTCGGTTTCGGCGATCAGCAGGCCGGCGAGCAGCGCACCGACGATCGGCGACAGCCCGGCAGCGGTGGTGACGAGGCTGGCGACGATCACGACCAGCAGGCTGGCCGACAGGAACAGTTCGGGGCTCTTGGTCCGCGCCGCCTGTGCGAACAGCTTCGGCAGGATGAACCGCCCGGCCAGATATAGCGCGGCGACGCTGACCCCGCCCCATAGCGCGGTGTTGGCGAGGCCCGCCCAGCCATCGTCGCTCGCAGTCGGTGCCAGCGCGCCCAGCGCGAAGATGATCGGGACCAGTGCCAGATCCTCGAATAACAACATGGCAAAGGCGGTGCGCCCGACCGGTCCGGTCGTACCTGCCATCGGCAGCACCAGCGCGGTCGACGACAGCGCCAGCGCAAGGCCGAGGCCGATCGCGCCAGCACTCGCCTGTCCCATCACCATCAGGGCAAGGCCGATCAGGAGCCCCGATCCGAGCAGCTCGGCCGCGCCCAGCCCGAACACCTGCCGCCGCATCGCCCACAGCCGTTTGAACGACAGTTCGAGGCCGATCGAGAATAGAAGCAGAATGATGCCGAATTCGGCAAAGGGTTCGATCGAATGGCGATCGGTGATGGTGATGTGGAACAGCCATGGCACCCGGTCGACCAAGGCGCCGAGGCCGTAAGGGCCGACCAGCACGCCGACAAGGATGAACCCGATCACCGGGTTGACGCGGAAACGGGCAAAGGCAGGAATGACGAGGCCGGCGGCCCCCAAAATGACCAGCGAATCACTGAACGGCGTGGAATCTATCGGCAACGGCATATGGCCATTGTTGCGGATGCGACACGGTGGCGGCAACCGCTAACGCACGAACGGCGCCCATCCGTTGGGATGGACGCCGTCCGACTGGCTGCGAGGGCAGGAGCGTTTTAGCCCTGCGAGCCCATCGCCGCTTCGAGGTTGACGCGAACCTGCTCGAAGAACTGTTCGGTGGTCATCCACGGTTGGTTCGGGCCGATCAGGATCGCCAGATCCTTGGTCATGTGGCCCGCTTCGACGGTCTCGATGCAGACGCGCTCCAGCGTTTCGGCGAACTTGGTGACTTCCGGCGTATCGTCGAATTTGCCGCGATACTTCAGGCCGCCGGTCCATGCGAAGATCGACGCGATCGGGTTGGTCGAGGTTGCCTTGCCCTGCTGATGCTGGCGATAGTGGCGAGTGACGGTGCCGTGCGCCGCTTCGGCTTCGATCGTCTTGCCGTCCGGCGACATCAGCACCGAGGTCATCAGCCCGAGCGAACCGAACCCTTGCGCGACCTGATCCGACTGCACGTCGCCGTCATAGTTCTTGCACGCCCAGACGAATTCGCCATGCCACTTGAGCGCGCTGGCGACCATGTCGTCGATCAGGCGGTGCTGATATTCGATACCTGCCGCCTGGAACTGGTCCTTGAACTCGGTCGCGAACACCTCCTCGAAGATATCTTTGAAGCGGCCGTCATAGGCCTTCAGGATCGTGTTCTTGGTCGACAGATAGACCGGCCAACCGCGGCCGAGGCCGTAGTTCATCGACGCGCGCGCGAAATCGCGGATCGATTCGTCGAGATTGTACATACCCATGGCGACGCCGGCGGCGGGGAAGTCGAACACTTCCTCCTCGATCACCTGGCCGTCGGTGCCTTCCCACTTCATGGTCAGCTTGCCCGCGCCCGGCACCTTGAAGTCGGTCGCCTTATACTGGTCGCCAAAGGCGTGACGGCCGACGACGATCGGCTTGGTCCAGCCCGGGATCAGGCGGGGCACGTTCGAGATGACGATCGGTTCGCGGAAGACGACGCCGCCCAGAATGTTGCGGATCGTGCCGTTGGGCGAGCGCCACATCTTCTTCAGGCCGAATTCCTCGACGCGCTGCTCGTCGGGGGTGATCGTCGCGCACTTCACGCCGACGCCGTACTTCTGGATCGCCTTGGCGCTGTCGACGGTGATCTTGTCGTCGGTCTCGTCGCGCTTCTCGATGCCGAGGTCGTAATAATCGAGGTCGATTTCGAGATAGGGCTGGATCAGCCGCTCGCGAATCCATGCCCAGATGATGCGGGTCATTTCATCGCCGTCGATCTCCACGACCGGGGTTTTGACCTTGATCTTCGCCATGCGCCTGCTCTCGATTTCTGTTGCGATTGGCGCGGCCTTACGGGGTCGGTCGGCAAGGATCAACCGCGTCGCGGTTGCGCGGCGGTTGTCAGCACGGCCCGCCTTGGGTACACCACGCTTCATGGCATCGCTCGAAAAGCCCGCGGTCGGCACCACGACCGTCAAGTGGCGCTGGCCCTCGGTACATCCCGAAGGGCGCAAATACGTCCTCATCGCCGCCGCCATCACCGCCTTCTTCGCCTTCATGGCGTGGGAGACGCTGGCATGGCCGATGGGGCTGGTGACGTTGTGGGTCGCCTCGTTCTTTCGCGATCCGATCCGGACCACGCCGCAGGGCGACGGGCTGATCGTCGCGCCCGCCGACGGATTGGTGACAATGATCCAGCGCGTCGATCTGCCGCCCGAACTGCGCGGACCCAACGGCCTTGGCGATCAACCGCTGGTGCGCGTCTCGATCTTCATGTCGGTGTTCGACGTCCATATTAACCGCACCCCGATTGCGGGGACGATCCGGCAGGTGGTCTATATCTCGGGCAAGTTCCTGAACGCCGATCTCGACAAGGCGAGCGACGAGAATGAGCGGCAGCACGTCGTCGTCGAAAGTCTTGACGGACAGCGTGTCGGCTTCACGCAGATCGCGGGGCTGGTCGCGCGCCGGATCGTCGGCTTCGTGAAGCCGGGCGATATCGTCGCCGCCGGACAACGGGTCGGATTGATCCGGTTCGGCAGCCGGGTTGACGTGTTCCTGCCCGATGGGATCGAGCCGCAGGTCGTGCTGGGCCAGCGCAGCGTCGCCGGGGAAACCGTGCTGGGCCGACCAGGTCTGCCCGCACCGACCGGGATCGCGCAGTAACATGCGGCGTCCTTTGCCCGTCCGCGGCATCCCGCTGCGCGCTCTCGCCCCCAACGCGGTCACCGCGCTGGCACTGTGTTCCGGCCTGACCGGCATTCGCTTCGCGATCGGCGGCGAATGGGAACGTGCCGTTCTCATGGTGTTGCTCGCCGGGGTGCTGGACGGCATCGACGGTCGCGTCGCGCGGATGCTGCGCGGAGAGAGCCGGTTCGGTGCGGAACTGGACTCCCTGTCGGACGCGATTTCGTTCGGCGTTTCGCCGGCTCTCATCATGTATCTGTGGGCGTTGCTCAACGAACCGCGGGTCGGCTGGATCGTGTCGCTGATCTATGCTGTGTTCACTGCGCTTCGGCTCGCGCGCTTCAACGCGCGGATCGACGTCGTCGATCAGCCGCACAAATCCGCGGGCTTTCTTACCGGCATTCCCGCCCCGGCCGGTGCGGGGCTGGCCATGCTGCCGCTCTATGCCTGGATCTGGAGTGGTGAGGCGATCTTCCGCTCGCCCTGGATCGTCGCGCCATGGGTCGCGTTCGTCGCGTTCCTGATGGTATCCAGCCTGGCGACGTTCAGTTGGTCGTCGCTCAAGCTGCGCCGTAACATTCGGTTCGAAGCGATCGTTGCGTTGGTGGTAGTCGCGGCGGCACTGGTTTCGGCGCCGTGGCAGACGCTGACGGTGGTCTGCGTCGCCTATCTGGCGACGCTACCCTTTAGCATCCGAAGCTACGGTCGGATCAAGCGGCAACGCGAAGCGGCTGCGGCGCGGCAGTAACGGCACGCTGCCGGATCACGCCGCGGCGAGACGTCAGGCGGACCGGCGGCAGCGGATCGATCGTCCATTCCGGCCCCTGACGCAGCAAGCGCAGGATGCGGCTGCTCGCCGGCAAAATCGTGGCGACGATCGTTCCAACGGCAATCATGAACGCGGCGGCGAACAAAGTGTAAGCGAACAGGGCCATCTCGAAACTCCCCGGGACATGCGATTTCAAAAAAACCGCAAAAGGTGCAACATCTTCGCCGAACCACGGTTCCATGGTCCGTTTCTGAACCCTTAATGTTCTCATATCGTTCCAACGTCAAGGCTTGATCGTTGGTACGTTTTGCGCTAACGGCGCCGGTCTCAACCCCACATGGGAAGCGCATATACCGGTGCCCGAGCCTTTGGCTCGACAGGGTTCCTGCTTCCCAGAGGATCAACCGGAAGGAATTATCCTATGGCGGCACCTGTCGTCACCATGCAGGCCCTGCTCGAATCGGGCGCGCACTTCGGCCACCAGACCCATCGCTGGAACCCGAAGATGAAGCCGTACATCTTTGGCGATCGTAACGGCGTTCACATCCTCGACCTGTCGCAGACCGTGCCGCTGTTCGCGCGGGCACTGGAATTCGTTTCGTCGACCGTCGCGTCGGGTGGCAAGGTCCTCTTCGTCGGCACGAAGCGTCAGGCGCAGGAGCCGATCGCCGAGGCCGCTCGCAAGTCGGGTCAGCACTTCGTTAACCATCGCTGGCTGGGCGGCATGCTCACCAACTGGAAGACGATCAGCAACTCGATCAAGCGTCTGAAGGCGCTCGAAGAGCAGCTGTCGGGCGACACGCACGGCCTGACCAAGAAGGAAGTGCTGAACCTGACCCGCGAGAAGGACAAGCTGGAGCTGTCGCTCGGCGGTATCCGCGATCTGGGCGGCATTCCCGACATCATGTTCGTGATCGACGCGAACAAGGAAGAGCTGGCGATCAAGGAAGCCAACACGCTGGGTATCCCGGTCGTCGCGATCCTCGATTCGAACGTCTCGCCCGACGGCATCGCCTTCCCGGTTCCCGCGAACGATGACGCGAGCCGTGCGATCCGTCTGTACTGCGAAGCGATCGCGATCGCCGCGACCCGTGGTGGTCAGCAGGCCGCTGCATATTCGGGCCGCGACCTCGGCGCCATGGATGAACCGCCGGCCGAAGAAGCGCTGAGCGTCGAGCCGCAGCCGGAAGCTTCGGTCGAAGCGTAAGCTGTCACGGAACTGACGTGCGGGCGGGGCAGGGCGAAAACCGCGCTGCCTCGCCCGCAAGCATATCGAACACCAAACAGGAGCCTGATCATGGCAGAAGTTACCGCCGCCGCCGTCAAGGAACTGCGTGAGCGCTCGGGCGCCGGCATGATGGACTGCAAGAAGGCGCTGTCCGAGAACAATGGCGACATGGAAGCCGCCGTCGACTGGCTGCGGACCAAGGGTCTCGCCGCCGTCGCCAAGAAGTCGAGCCGCACGGCTGCAGAAGGTCTGGTCGGCGTTGCCGTCGCCGGCACCAAGGGCGTTGCGATCGAAGTCAACAGCCAGACCGACTTCGTCGCGAAGAACGACCAGTTCCAGAGCTTCGTGCGCGACGTCGTCGCGATCGCGCTGGAGTCGGGTGACGATGTCGAGGCGCTGAAGGGCCAGACGATGCCGAACGGCGGCACCGTCGAAGACGCGCTGGTCGCCAACATCTCGACCATCGGCGAGAACCAGGTGCTGCGTCGCGCGAAGGCCGTCGAAGTCGCCAAGGGCGCGGTGATCCCCTACGTCCATAACTCGGCCGGCCCGGGCCTCGGCAAGATCGGCGTGCTGGTCGCGCTGGAATCGGACGCCGGTGTCGACGTGCTCGAGCCGCTGGGCAAGCAGATCGCGATGCACATCGCCGCTGCTTTTCCGCTGGCGCTGGACGAGAGCGGTCTCGATCAGGACATTCTCGAGCGTGAACGCCAGATCGCGACCGAAAAGGCCGCCGATTCGGGCAAGCCGGCGGACATCATCGCCAAAATGGTCGAAGGTTCGGTGAAGAAGTTCGCCAAGGAAAATGCGCTGCTCAGCCAGCCGATCGTCATGGACGGCAAGACCCCGGTCGCCGACGTTGTCGCCAAGGCGGCGAAGGATGCCGGTACTGCGATCGTGTTGAAGGACTATGTCCGCTTCCAGCTCGGCGAGGGCATCGAGAAGGAAGAGAGCGACTTCGCCGCAGAAGTCGCCGCCACGGCGGGTCTCGCGCGCTAAAACGCGCAACCTTTGCCAACTTTGCGGGCCGCGCGGGCACTCTGCCCACGCGGCCCGTTTTGGTATGGGCATAACGTCGCTTGGCTTTGCGGGCGGGCGCGTCTAGGGTCCGCCGCGCTCCCGATAGACCATTTTCGCAGGTGTCATGACCCGTCCTCGCTTCAACCGTGTCCTCCTGAAACTCTCGGGCGAGGTCCTGATGGGATCGGGACAGTTCGGCATCGATCCGGCGATGTGCGAACGCGTCGCGCGCGAGATCAAGGCCGCGCGGGAAGTGGGACACGAGGTCTGCATCGTCGTCGGCGGCGGCAATATCTTCCGCGGCGTGGCGGGTGCGGCCAAGGGCTTCGAACGCGCCAGCGCCGACTATATGGGCATGCTGGCCACCGTCATGAACGCGCTGGCGATGCAGAACGCGCTCGAACAGATGGGCGTCGAGACCCGCGTGCAGTCGGCGATCCCGATGGCATCGGTGTGCGAACCCTATATCCGCCGCCGCGCGGTGCGGCATATGGAGAAGGGTCGCGTCGTGATCTTCGCTGCCGGCACCGGCAGTCCGTTCTTCACCACCGACACCACCGCAGCGCTGCGCGCCGCCGAAATGGGCTGCGAGGCGCTGTTTAAGGGCACCAGCGTCGATGGTGTCTACGATGCCGACCCCAAGAAGGTGCCGACCGCGAAGCGCTACGACACGCTCGGCTTCGGCCGCGTGCTGGCCGACGACCTGAAGGTCATGGACGCATCGGCGGTGGCGCTGTGTCGCGACAACAATATCCCGATCGTCGTCTTCAACATCCGTGACGAAGGCAATCTCGCCGCCGTGCTGGCGGGCGAGGGTGTGTCGACGATCGTCCAGAACAACGCTTGAATTAGAAGGAAGTCGGTTATGGCCGCATATAACAAGGCCGATCTGGAACGTCGCATGGCCGGCGCGGTCGAATCGCTGAAGGGCGATCTGGGCGGTCTTCGCACCGGACGCGCGGCGGTGTCGCTGCTCGATCCGGTCATGGTCGAAGTCTATGGCGCGCACATGCCGCTCAACCAGGTCGCGACCGTTTCGGCCCCCGAGCCGCGCATGTTGTCGGTACAGGTGTGGGACAAGTCGAATGTCGGCCCGACCGACAAGGCGATCCGTTCGGCGGGCCTCGGCCTCAATCCGATCGTCGATGGTCAGACGCTGCGCCTGCCGATCCCCGACCTGACCGAGGAACGCCGCAAGGAACTGGCGAAGCTCGCCGGCAAATATGCGGAGTCGGCACGCATCGCGGTGCGCAACGTACGGCGCGACGGCATGGAAAGCCTAAAGACCGACGAGAAGAAGGGTGTCTATTCGGAAGACGAGCGCAAGCGCCACGAAACCGAGGTGCAGAAGCTCACCGACGCGACCATCGCCGAACTCGATGCTGCGGCCAGCGCCAAGGAAAAGGAAATCCTCGGCAAGTGACGTCGTTCGCCGCTCGCGCTTCGGTTCCGGCGGACGATCGCGTGGCGCCGGGGCTGCCCCATTCCACGCCGATCCCGCGCCATGTCGCGATTATCATGGACGGCAATGGCCGCTGGGCCAAGGCCCGGCGCTTGCCGCGGATCGCGGGCCATCGGCAAGGCGTCGAGGCGGTGCGGCGCATCGCTCGGGCGGCACGCGAACAGGGCGTCGAGGCGTTGACGCTCTACGCCTTTTCATCGGAGAATTGGCGGCGTCCCGAGCAGGAAATCGGCGACCTGATGGGATTGCTGCGCCATTTCCTGAAAAGCGAGATCGACGAACTGCATCGCGAAGGCGTGCGGCTTAGAATCCTCGGAAATTATCAGGCGCTGCAGCCTGATCTGGTCAAGCTGATCGAAAATGCCGTCGGACGCACCGCGACTAATACCGGCCCGATCCTAGCAATCGCGCTGAACTATGGTGCGCAGGCCGAACTGGTCGCGGCGGCCCGTCGTCTGGCGGAGCGGGTCGCGGCGGGGATGCCGGTATCGGCGATCGACGAAGCGGCGATCGACCGCGAACTCGATACCCACGACCTGCCGCCGCTCGACCTGATGATCCGCACCTCGGGCGAACAAAGGCTGTCGAACTTTCTGCTGTGGCAGGCAGCCTATGCCGAATTGCTGTTCGTCGACACGCTGTGGCCTGATTTCGACGGCGCGGCGCTGGCGGAGGCGATCGCTGCCTATGGCCGGCGGCAGCGCCGGTTCGGGGGCTTGTGACGCCCGAACCCGTCACCGATCCCGTAGCGCGCCGCAAGTCCGACCTCGCCACCCGCACGTTCGCCAGCGTCGGCATGATTGCCGTCGCCGCGACGGCATTATGGCTCGGCGGCTTCGCCTTCTGGCTGCTGGTCGCGCTCGGGACCTTGTTCATGATGGCCGAATGGGCCGATCTCCACAAAGTATCGCGCGAGCATAAGCGTCTGGCGCAGCTAGCCTTGACCGTGCCGCTGGCGATCCTGTCGCCGCTGGCGGCGGGAGCCGGGTTCCTCGCGTTCGGGCTGATCATCGGGGCGGCGTTCTTCATCGTCATCACCACCGGCCTGTCCAGGCTTGCCCGAGGGATCGTCTATTGCGGTTTTCCGGCGCTGGCGGTCGTGTTCCTGCGCGATCGGCCGGACGGGTTGCTCCTCGCCTTCTGGGCAATGGCGCTGGTCTGGGCATGCGACATCGGCGCCTATTTCGCCGGGCGGACGATCGGTGGGCCGAAGCTGGCGCCGACGATCAGTCCGAACAAGACCTGGGCCGGGCTGATCGGCGGGGTCATCGCCGCGTCGGTGCTGGGCGGCGGACTGCAATATGCTGGTCTGCCGCTGCACCTGGTGCTGGCGACACCGTTGCTGGCGGTGCTGGCACAGGCGGGCGATCTTTATGAAAGCCAGTTGAAACGTGCCGCCGGGGTCAAGGATTCGGGCAACGTGCTGCCCGGTCATGGCGGGGTGATGGACCGCCTCGACGGGCTGGTGCCGGTCGCACCGGCAGCGGCGCTGATGCTGTTGGCAGGACTGTATCTGGCATGAAGCGCGTAAGCATATTGGGTGCGACCGGATCGGTCGGCACGTCGACGCTCGACCTGATCGAGCGCACGCCGGACGAGTTCGCAGTCGAAGCGCTGACCGCGCATCGCGACGTTGCCAAGCTGGCGGCGGCAGCGCGGCGGGTCGGCGCGAAGCTGGCTGTGGTCGGCGACGAGGCCTGCCTGCCGGCCCTTCGCGACGCACTTGGCGACAGCGGCATCGAAGCGGCCGGTGGTGAGCAGGCGGTGATCGATGCCGCGGCACGTGCTGTCGACTGGACCATGGCGGCGATCGTCGGCACTGCAGGGCTGAAGCCGGTGATGGCGGCGCTCGCACGTGGTGGCGCAGTCGCGCTCGCCAACAAGGAAGCGCTGGTTTCGGCTGGCGAGGTGATGATGGCGGCGGCAACCCGCGCCAGTACCACGCTGCTGCCGGTCGACAGCGAACACAACGCCGTGTTCCAATGCCTCGACGATTGTCCGCCCGAACGCATCCGCCGCATCATCCTGACCGCTAGCGGTGGGCCGTTCCGCGAACGCTCGCTAGCGGAGATGCAGGGCATCACCCCCGAACAGGCGGTGGCGCATCCCAACTGGTCGATGGGCGCCAAGATTTCGGTCGATTCGGCGACGATGATGAACAAGGGGCTCGAACTGATCGAGGCCTATCACCTGTTTCCGGTAACGCCCGACCAGCTGGACGTGCTGGTCCATCGCCAGTCGGTCATCCATTCGATGGTCGAATATGTCGACGGGTCGACACTCGCCCAACTTGGATCGCCTGACATGCGCGTGCCGATCGCGCACGCGCTGGCATGGCCCGACCGGATGGCGACGCCCTGCGAACGTCTTGATCTGGCGCGCATCGGCCGGCTCGATTTCGAAGCGCCCGACATGGAGCGCTTTCCGGCGCTGGCGCTGGCGCGTGCCGCATTGTCGGCGGGCGGCGGACGTCCGGCGATCTTGAACGCCGCCAACGAGGTCGCGGTAGCGGCGTTTCTCGACCGGCGGGTCGGCTTCCTCGAAATTGCCGCAATCGTCGGTGATGTCTTGCAGCGCTTCGACCCGGCAGGGCCGCAGACGCTCGACGCCGTGCTGGCGATCGATGCCGAAGCGCGTGCATTGGCACGGGAGCGTGTGAAGGATTGCGCGGCTTGATCGAATCCCCGGGGTTGCTGATTACCGTCGTCGCGTTCCTGCTGGTGCTGGGGCCGCTCGTGTTCGTGCACGAACTGGGTCATTACGCGGCGGGGCGCTGGTTCGGCGTGAAGGTCGATGCGTTCGCAGTCGGCTTCGGCAAGGAAATTGCCGGCTTTACCGATCGGCAGGGTACGCGGTGGAAGTTCGGTTGGCTGCCGTTGGGTGGCTATGTCCGTTTTGCCGGCGATATGAACCCCGCGTCGCAACCCGATGCCGAATGGCTGCAACTACCTGCTGCCGAGCGCGCGCGAACGTTTCAGGCTAAGCCCGTGTGGCAACGCGCGATCATCGTCGCAGCGGGGCCGGCGGTGAATCTGTTGCTCGCTGTCGCGATCCTCGGCGGCTTTGCGGCGGCGTACGGCGTCGACCGGACCCCGGCCACGATCGGGCGCGTTGTCGAGGGCAGCGCGGCTGAGCGCGCGGGTTTGCAGGCGGGCGACCGTATCACCGCAATGGGCGGCCGGTCGATCGACACCTTTTCCGACCTCTCCTTCTACACCGTCATGCGCCCCAACGAGCGCGTCCGCGTCGATTATCTGCGCGGCGACGCTGCGCGCGAGACCGAGGCGACGATCGGCGCCATGCGCCAGCGCGACCGCTTCGGCAATGAGGCGCAGATCGGCCGCTTCGGCATCGAACGGGGCGACCCGGTCTTCGTGTCGGTCCCAGTCTGGCAGGCACCGGGCGAAGGCGTACGCATGGTCGGCAGCATCCTGCGCGGGACGGTCGACGGGCTGGTTCAGATTATCACCGGCCGGCGGTCGGTCGAGGAAATGGGCGGACCGTTGCGCATCGCCAAGGCATCGGGCGAGCAATTCTCGCTCGGTTGGCCGGCGCTGGTGACGTTCGTGGCGTTCGTTTCGATTAATCTTGGATTCATCAACTTGTTGCCAGTTCCGATGCTGGATGGCGGGCACCTGTTATTTTACGCGATCGAGGCGGTGAAGCGGGGGCCGGTTCGTCCGCAAACGATGGAATGGGCGTTTCGCGGTGGATTGGCCCTGTTGCTGGCATTGATGATCTTCGTCACGGTGAACGATCTGGGGGCGTTCGGCGTGTGGCAGGGGCTGGCCGGCTTGATCGGCTGACGTGGTTAGGGCAGGGCGCGAACGTCCTGTGGTAAAAGTTCCTCCGGTTGGGGTGGGTTTGGTGACGCTAAGCAAGTTTTCGATTCACGGCGTGCGCGGTGTCGCGCTGCTCGCGGGCACGATGCTCTCGAGCACGGCTTTTGCGCAGGCGCAGCGCGCGCCCGCCGCTGCCGCGCCGGCAGTGCGCCCCCCCGCCGTACAGGTTCCGGCCGCTCCGACCGCGCGGGTCCGCGCCATCCGCTCGCTCCGTGTCGAAGGATCGCAGCGCATCGAACCCGACACGGTGCTGTCCTATACCAAGCTGCGCGTCGGCATCCCCTATACCGCCGAAACGCTCGATCAGGCGATCAAGGACCTCTACGCGTCCGATCTGCTGGCCAATGTCGAGATCGAGGGTGTCGACACCGGTGATATCGTCGTCCGGGTCCGCGAGAACCCGATCATCAATCGCGTGGTGCTGGAGGGCAATAAGCGGCTCAAGGACGACAAGATTACCAAGGAGATCAAGCTCGCTCCCCGGCAGATCTTTACCCGTACCGCCGTTCGCGCCGACGTCGCGCGCATCATCGAACTGTATCGCCGGCAGGGCCGCTTCGCCGCGAATGTCGAGCCGAAGATGGTCATGCTCGACCAGAACCGCGTCGACGTGATCTTCGAGATCAGCGAAGGGGCGAAGTCGAAGGTTCGCCAGATCAATATCCTCGGCAACGAGGTGTTCAGCGACAGCCAGTTGCGCGGCGAGATGGCGACCAAGGAATCGCGGCCGTGGCGTATCTTCAGCTCGAATACGAGCTACGACCAGGACCGATTGGCCTATGACCAGCAGAAGCTGCGCCAATTCTATCTGACCGAAGGCTATGCCGATTTCCGTGTTATCTCGGCGGTCGCCGAACTGACGCCGGACAAGGAAGACTTCATCATCACCTATGTGGTGGAGGAAGGTCCGCGTTATAAGTTCGATGAGGTGAAGGTCGAGAGCGCGATCCGCGACTTCGACAATGCCGCGCTGACCAAGACCCTGCCGATGAAGAAGGGCGATTGGTACAACGCCAAGCAGGTCGAGGACACGATCGACCAGCTGAGCGAATATGCCGGCCTGTTCGGCTATGCATTCACCGACGTTCGCCCGGACTATGTGCCGGATCGTGAAAAACATACGATGTCGATCACCTTCGTCCTGAACGAAGCGAACCGCACCTATGTCGAAAAGATCAACATCACCGGCAACACCCAGACGCAGGACCGGGTTATCCGCCGCGAATTCCGCGTGGCGGAGGGCGATGCGTTCAACGCCTTCCTCATCAAGCGTTCGCAGGACCGCATCAACTCGCTCGGCTATTTCCAGGACAAGTTCGAGATCGAGCGCACCGAAGGGTCGGCCCCCGACCGAATCGTGCTCGGTGCCAATGTCGAGGAAAAGTCGACCGGCGAACTGACGCTGTCGGCGGGTTTCTCCAGCCTCGAACGCTTCATCATCCAGGCGTCGATCCGCCAACGGAATTTCCGTGGCAAGGGACAGGATTTACAAGCGTCGGTAAACTATTCGACCTATCAGAAGTCGGTCGAACTGGGCTTCACCGAACCCTATCTATTCGACAAGAATATTGCGCTGGGCGGCACGCTGTTCCGTCGCGATTTCAATTCGTTCAACTTTCTCGGCACCGGCCGCAACTCGCTCTATTCGCAGATTTCGACCGGCGGGCAGATCGTCGCCAGCGTGCCGCTGACCGAATTCTGGACGCTGTCGGGCCGCTATCAGCTGAGCCAGGACAATGTCGGGCTGGACGAGGCGACCTATTTCACCAATGGCGTCTGCGATCCGCTGAAGGCCGGGCGCTATCTGTGCGACTCGATCGGCAACCGGCTGACCAGCATGGTCGGTGCGAACCTGATCTTTGACAATCTCAACAACCGCCTGCGCCCGTCGCGTGGGCAGCGGCTGGTGACCGGGCTCGATTTCGCCGGTCTCGGCGGTGACGTCCGTTTCGCTCGCGTCCGTGGCGATTTCGACAAATACTGGAATGTCGGGGGCTTCATCCTGTCGGCCGGCATCGAGGGCGGCTATATACACTCGCTGCAGAAGAGCGCGGGCGAAGGGATCGATCCGGTCCGCATCGTCGACCGCTTCTATCTTGGCGAACCGCAGTTCCGCGGCTTCGACATCCGCGGCGTCGGCCCGCGTATCCAGCGTCAGCAATATACCGGATCGGTCGCGGGCGGGGATCAGGCATTGGTAACGGCGCGCGAGCAGGTGCTGAACGACCCGTTGGGCGGCAAGGCCTATTATCTCGGCAAGATCGAACTCGAACCGCCGTTGGGTTCGGGTATTGCCGAACTCGGGCTGCGGCCGTCGATCTTCGTGCAGGCGGGTGCGCTGTTCGGCGTCACCCGGCCGCGCCCGACGCTGGCGTTCGAGCAGGCCCGCAATGCCGACGGGACGTTGCAGTTCAACAAGGACGGTTCGCCGTCGTTGCTGCCGTTCAGCTCGCCGATCAAGACGTCGGACGGGTTGCAGGTCTATAACAACCAGTTCACCGATGGTTCGGGCTCCCCGGCGATCCGGCAGACGACCTGCGCGGTCGGCTATTCGTCGACGATCGGCGGCACCTGTGTCGGCGGCGAGCCGAACACCGTCGCCATCAACACGACCCAGCCCTTCCTCGAACAGTTCCTCGGCGATTCGGCTCGTCCGCGCCTCTCGATCGGTATCGGCGTGAACTGGAACTCGCCGTTCGGCCCGCTGCGGATCGATCTGGCCAAGGCGTTGCTGAGCCAGCCGGGCGACGACAAGAAACTCATCACTTTCAACGTAGGAACTCAATTCTGATGCGTAGCCTTACCAAGGCGGCGATCGCCGCATTCGTTTTTGCCGCTCCGACCGCGCCGGCGTTCGCGCAGGCGCTGCCCGACGCGAAGATCGCCGTCGTCGATTCGGAGCGGATCTTCCGCGACTGCACCGCATGCAAGGCCGCGACCACGCAGCTCCAATCGCAGCGTCAGCAGTTGCAGTCGCTGGCGACCTCGCTCGGTCAGCCGCTACAGACCGAAGCGCAGTCGCTGCAGACCGCCGTCAATGCCGCCAAGGGCAACCCCGACGCCGCACTCCAGACGCGCATCCGCACCTTCGAACAGCGTCAGCAGCAGGCGCAGCAGCAGATCGGCCAGCAGGAACAGCAGGTCCAGCGTAACATTTCCTATGTCCGTGAACAGATCGGTACGCGCCTCGGCCCGATCATCACCCAGATCGCGCAGCAGCGCGGCGCCACGCTGGCGGTGGACAAGGGCAACAGCTTCTACAACGCGCCGGCGACCGAAATCACGGACGCGGTGCTTGCGGCACTCAACACCCAGCTGCCGAGCGTCAGCGTAACCGCGCCAGCACAGGCCGCTCCGGCCGCCGCGGCGCCTGCCGCCGGCACGCGTCCGGCACCGGCAGGCCGCTGATCGTGGAGGGGGAGGCGACCTCGATCGGACCGCTCGACATCACGCGCGTGATGGCGGCGATCCCGCATCGCTATCCCATGTTGCTGGTCGACCGTGTCGCGGAATTGATCCCCGACCGGTCGATCACCGCGATCAAGGCGGTGACGATCAACGAAGGCTTTTTCCAGGGACATTTCCCCGGCCGTCCGATCATGCCGGGCGTGTTGATCGTCGAGGCGCTGGCGCAGGCTGCCGGCATCCTCGCGGTCGAAAGCCTCGGCCTCGCCGGTTCGGGCAAGCTGGTCTATTTCATGTCGATCGACGGGGTGAAGTTCCGCAAGCCGGTCGAACCTGGCGTGTTGCTGACGCTGGAGGCCGAATTCGTGCAGAAGCGCGCGCGCGTCTGCAAATTCGCGGGGAAGGCGCGCATCGACGGCGAACTGGCCGCCGAATGTGAGTTCACCGCGATGATCGCCGATCCCCCGAAGGCGTAAGCTGGCGTCGATCATTGCTATTCGGGGCGCCTCCGTGTACGGGCGCGCCTTCCTGTTTCCAGGCTGGTCGGAACCAGCCGCTCGTGGAGAAGACCGATGAAGAAAGACGCACACCCCGACTATCACATGATCAAGGTCCAGATGACCGACGGCACCGTGTTCGAAACCCGCTCCACCTGGGGCAAGGAAGGCGACACGATGCAGCTCGACATCGACCCGCTGGCGCACCCGGCGTGGACCGGCGGTCGTGGCCAGATGCTGGATTCGGGTGGTCAGGTCGCACGCTTCAACAAGCGTTTCGGCGGTCTCACGCTCGGCAAGAAGTAAGCGGGCGGCGCGACTACCGTCGCGCACAACACTTCACGAAAGGGCCGCGGTGGCGTCTGCTACCGCGGCCCTTTTGTCGTTTGCGGGAATTACCATGCCGCTTTGAATTGACCAGGGACCGCGGACTTGTCGGTCCCCGGCGGCGGCGTTAGCGCCCGTGATTGTCGAGCGTTGCCGCTGTCAGCTGCACGCTCGTCCGCGCGACGATGTCGGTCGCGCTGTTGGCCAGCAGCAGCTGATAATTGCCGCCCGCAATTTTCCAGCCACGCGTCTGGCTGTCGAACGTTGCCAGCAGACGGGGATCGACCGTCATGTCGATCGTCCGCGTTTCGCCGGGAGCCAGGTCGACCTTGGCGAAGCCGCCCAGCCGCTTGGGCGCTTCCCATCCGGTGCCGGCGACGTACAATTGTGCCAGTCCTTTGCCACGCACCTTGCCGGTGTTGGTCATGGTGAAGCGCGCCTGCACGCTCTTTCCGGACGGCGCGGCGGTCAGGCCGCCGAGCGTAAAGCTGGTATAGGACAGGCCGTATCCGAACGGGAATAGCGGCTTGGCCCCGGTCTTGTCGAACCACTTATAGCCGACCGCAGCCCCTTCGATATTGTAGTTGCTCATCGGATGCGAATCGCGGTCGAGCTTCGGATCGCCCTCGATCACCGGACGCGGCAGTTGCGTCAGCGAAGCCGGGAAGGTCGCAGGCAAATGGCCCGACGGATTGACCTCGCCGGTCAGCACGCGCGCAATCGCCTCTCCGCCCGACGTGCCCGAATACCATGCCTCCAATACCGCACCGACCCGGCCGAGCCACGGCATCAATACCGGGCCGCCCGTTTCGAGCACGACCACCGTCTTGCGATTGGCGCGCGCGACCGCGTCGATCAGCGCGTCCTGATTGTCTGGCAGGTTGAGGTTCGGCGCGTCGATCGATTCGCCGGTCCACTGTTCGCCGAATACGATCACGACATCGGCCTTGCGCGCGGCAGCGGCGGCGGCCTTCACGTCCTTGCCGTCGAGATAGGTGACCTGCGCCTTGGTCCGCGCTTGCAATGCCTTCATGGGCGAGGACGGGTGATAAAGCTTCGGCCCCGGAAAGCCGCCGGGGAATTCATCGGCGACGGCCAACCCGTTGACCGGGCCGCCATGCGGATAGACCTGGCTAGACCCGCCGCCCGACAGCACGCCGACATCGGCATGGGCACCGATCAGCAGGATCGATTTCGCGGTCGACGCCAGCGGCAACAGCCCGGCGCTGTTCTTGAGCAGGACGATGCCTTCCTCGGCATCGGCGCGGGTGACGGCGGCGTGGGCGGCATAATCGATGGTCGTCGCGCGATCGCCCGCGACCGGCGTGTCGAACAGCCCGTTCCTGAACATCGCCCACAGGATGCGCCGCGCCATGTCGGTCGCGCGCGCTTCCGGTACATAGCCGTTATTCACTGCCTCGCGCAGCGCGTCGGCGAAATAGGGCGAGCGATCGAACGCCCAGCCCGATTGTTGGTCCAGCCCGGCATTGGCAGCCTGCGTCGTCGAATGGGTCGCGCCCCAATCGGACATGACATAGCCCTTATACCCCCAGTCCTTTTTCAGGGTGCGGTTGAGCAGCCAGTCGTTCTCGCACGCATAGAAGCCGTTGACCCGGTTGTAGGAACACATCACCGATCCGGGATCGCCTGCCTCGATCGCGAACTCGAACGCGAGCAGGTCCGACTGGCGCGCTGCTGCTTCGTCGATGCGGTGGTCGATGTTGAAGCGGTTGGTTTCCTGCCCGTTAAAGGCATAATGCTTCATCGTCGAGACGACGTTCTGCGACTGGATGCCCTTGATCTCATGACCGGTGATAATGCCGGCAAGTAGCGGGTCTTCGCCGCCATATTCGAAATTCCGGCCGTTGCGCGGTTCGCGCATCAGGTTCATGCCGCCGGCCAGCTGCACGTTGAAGCCCGAGAGGAACGCCTCTCGTCCGATCATCGCGCCGCCGGCCTGCGCGACCTCCGGGTTCCACGTCGCGGCGGTGGCGATACCCGATGGCAGCGAGGTGCGCAGGCGCGGCGTCGGCGACCGCTGGGTCGCGACGCCGATGCCAGCATCGGTCTGCCACTGACCCGGAATGCCGAGCCGCGGAATGCCCGGAATATAGCCCGCCGAATCGGGCAGGCCATCCTTCGGCATTTCGTAATTCTTGATCGGCGTGCGCTGCCAATCGGCCTTGGTCGAGAAATAGCCGAAGGTGAGCTGCAGCTTTTCGTCGAGCGTCATCTCCTTCAGCACCAATTCGGTGCGGGCATCGGCGTCGAGCGCGCGGTTCATCCATGGCCGCGCCTGCGGGCCGTCGGCCGGGCGGGTCGCGGCCTGCGGCGCGTTGTTGGTCGTCTGTGCCAACGCGGGGGCGGTGGTGAGCAGCGTGCTGCCGAGCAGGGCGGCGAGGCGGAGGGATGCGGACATCGACAGGGTCTTTCGCGAAGGGGACAAGGAGGCGAACAAGCGGGACGGGGCGAACGCGATAGGAAGTCGTCCGGCAAAACGAAGCCGGGGCGGACCATGATGGCGTGGCGCGATGCGGCGCATATCGTACCCTTTCCCCTCTCCCCGCGCGCCATGTCGGCGTCGTCGTGATGGTCGCTGTGATAGCGTTGTCAGACCCGGTAAATCAATCCGTCCCTAGACGAGCGAGGCAAGCCCGCGACGGCGAGCAATATTTCGGTATTTAACCGCATTTTCGGTTTCGATGCCTATGCGCAGCCTACCAGTTTTCAGGGGGCGGCGTGACACATCCCATCTTCTACGATGCCAGCGGGCGACGTGCCCGGTGGGTGCGTTGGGGCACGGCCTTGGTGGCCGTTGCGATATTGGGGGTCATCGCGCTGGTCGTATCGGCGCTGACGCGGATGCCGCAGCGTGCGGCGCTGGCGCTGCCCGAGGATGCAGCACGTCCGCGCGCGATCGCCGTCGCGCCGGTGAAGACCGCCCCCGGCCCGTGGCTGCCGGCGGGACAGGCGACGGCCCCGGCACGGCATCTGCCGGTGCTCGGCTTCTACATGCCGTGGGACGCGGCGTCGCGGCAGTCGCTGGTCGCCCATGTGGACGAGATCGACTGGTTGGCGCCCGGCCTAGCATCGGTTTCGGGGCGCGATCATCGCTTCGCCTATGAAAGCGACGACTATCTCCACCGTGTGCTGGCACGGGCCAAGCGCCCACCCGCGCTGATCCCGATGGTGCAGAACGCGCGCGAGGACGGCAGCTGGGACGGAACCGGCACCGCTGCGTTGCTGGCCGATGCCGCCGCGCGTCGCCGGTTCGCGGCGCAGATCGAGGCGATGGTCGCGGCGGAGCGGGGCACGGGCGTCATGCTCGACCTCGAAAGCCTGCCCGCGACCGCGCACGCCGATTACCGGCGGTTCCTGTCCGAACTGCGTGCGCGCTTCGCCGGGCGCCATTGGCAGGTGATGATCGCCGCGCCGGTCGCCGACGAGGAATGGGACCTTGGCCGCTACGCCAGAGTCGTCGATCGACAGGTGCTGATGGCCTATGACGAACATTGGATGGGGGGCGAGGCGGGACCGATCGCGTCGCAGCCCTGGTTCGCGCAGGTGGTGGCCGACGCCCTGCGTAGCGCCGGCCCTGGCGCGATCGTCGCGCTCGGCAACTATGGCTATGACTGGACCGGCCGCACGACCGTTCCGCTAAGCGTTGGCGATGCGTGGAACCTGGCGCGGCAGGCCGGCACCGTCCCGCAATTCGACCGGGCGAGCGGCAACTGGCATTTCGCCTATCGCCAGAAGGGGCGCGACCATCGGGTCTGGCTGCTGGATGCGGTGACCGCCGCCAACCAGCTTCGCGCCGCATCGTCGGCGGGTGCGCAGGCCGTGGCGTTGTGGCGGATGGGCAGCGAGGACCCGCATTTCTGGACCGTCGCGCGGACCGGCTCCGCCGCCGGGAGCGAAAGCTTGCCAAAGCCCGCCGGGGTGACGCTGATCGGGCAGGGGGAAGTCTTGCGACTGGATGCCGGCGCGACTGCCGGCCAACGCTCGCTGCGCCACGACGCCAGCGGCATGGTCCGCGCGGCGCAGGTCGATCGTCTGCCCGGACCCGATATCGTGCAGCGGACCGGCGCGCAGCGGCGCATGGTCGCGCTGACCTTCGACGACGGGCCCGATCCGGTCTGGACGCCGAAGATCCTCGACGTGCTGAAGCGTGAGGGTGCCCCCGCCACCTTCTTCGTCACCGGCGCCAATGCGCTGGGGCAGGGGCCGATCCTGCGCCGGATCGTCGACGAGGGGAGCGAACTGGGCAACCACAGCACGTCGCACGCCAACCTGTCGCACCGCACGCCGGAGGCGATCCGGCTGGAACTGACCGCGACCGAACGGCTGGTCGAGGCCTATACCGGCCGCGCGATGCGGCTGTTCCGTCCGCCGTTCCTCGGCGACGCCGATCCCGATCGCGGCGACGAACTGCACGCGACGCGGGTCGGGGCGGAACTCGGCTATCTGACGGTCGGCCTGAACGTCGATCCCCATGACTGGCAAACGCCGTCGCCCGAGCAGATCGTCGCGCGGACGATCGAGCAGGTCGAGGCCGGCACCGCCGATCGCCCGACCCGCATTGTCCTGCTGCACGATTCAGGCGGCGACCGCAGCGGAACGCTGGCGGCGCTGCCCGGTATCATTCGCGGTCTGCGGGCGCGGGGCTATGAACTGGTCGGCGTGTCGCGGCTGGCCGGACTGTCGCGCGATCAGGTGATGCCGGTGCTGAAGGGGGCGCAGGCGAGTGAAGCGGCGAGCGCACGCGGCCTGTTCGGCGGGGTCAGCCTGACCCGCGACCTGCTGATGACCGCGTTCCTGCTGGTGATCGCGATCGGCATCGCGCGGTCGGTGACGCTCGCCGCGCTGGCGCTGCTGGCCGCGCGCCGGGACGGTCCGCCGCCCGCCGCGCCGCATTTGATCCCGACCTCGGTTTCGGTCCTGATCCCGGCGTTCAACGAAGCGCGGGTGATCGAGGCGTCGGTGCGCCGTATCCTTGGCAGCGTCGGCGTACGGATCGACGTGATCGTCATCGACGACGGATCGTCCGACGGCACGTCCGACATCGTGCCGGCCGCGTTCGGCGTCGACCCGCGCGTGCGGCTGCTGACGCTGGCAAATGGCGGGAAGGCGCGTGCGCTCAATGCCGGGTTGCAGATCGCGAGGGGCGATGTGGTCGTCGCCCTCGACGCCGATACCCAATTCGAACCCGATACCATCGTCCGGCTGCTGCGCTGGTTCGCCGATCCGGCGATCGGCGCCGTCGCCGGCAATGCGAAGGTCGGTAACCGCGTGAACCTCATCACCCGCTGGCAGGCGCTCGAATATATCACCGCCCAGAATCTCGAGCGGCGAGCGTTGCATACGTTGGGCGCGGTGACGGTGGTGCCGGGTGCGGTCGGGGCGTGGCGACGCGCGGCGCTCGACGCGGTCGGCGGCTATCCCGACGATACGCTGGCCGAGGATCAGGACCTGACCATCGCCATCCAGCGCGCCGGCTGGCGGGTCGCATGCGACATGGAGGCGATCGCATGGACCGAGGCGCCGGAGACGGCGCGAGCGCTGTTCCGCCAGCGCTATCGCTGGGCCTATGGCACGTTGCAATGCCTGTGGAAGCATCGCGCGATCATCGGGCGGGGGCGGCCGTGTGGGCTGGCAATGCTGGGTTTGCCGCAGGCGCTAATGTTCCAGCTGCTGTTCTCACTTGCAGCGCCGCTGATCGATATCGCCTTGCTCGGCAGCATCGCTACTACCGCCTGGCGGATCGCCGATCGCGGTTGGGATGCGGCGGGCGGTGATGCCGGCTGGGTCGCGCTGCACTGGGCTGCGTTCACCGGCATCGATCTCGCCTGCAGCTGGGTTGCCTATCGTCTGGAAGGACGGGACGAACGCCTGCCCGTGCTTCGCATGCTGGCGCAGCGCTTCGGCTATCGACAGTTGCTCTATGCGGTCGTCCTGCGCGCTGTGACGGCGGCGCTGACCGGGCCGAAGGTGGGCTGGGGCAAGCTGGAGCGCAGCGGGAGTGTCACGACCCCCGACGGTGGTTCGGTAGTGGCACCGATTGGCGCGCATGCCGCTCGGCCGGTCGCAGCCGAGATAGCGGCCGCCGCATGACGCTGTGGCACTTGTTGACACAGCATGTGGGTTGCAGGAGATGTTCGCGATGACCGGACGACACACCAGCAACGTATCGCTGACGCCCGAACTTAAGGGGTTCATCGCCGAGGCGGTGGCGGGCGGCGACTATGCCAATGCCAGCGAGGTCGTCCGCGCCGGTTTGCGTGCGTTGCGCAACGGCGTGGCGGGACGCGGGGTGTTGGCCAAGGACTGGCCGGCGGCGGACGGGAAATGCGCCGCGCTGATCCGGACGCGAAACTGGGCCGACTTCCCGCTCGGAACGCCGGCCGACTGGCCGCCCGAAATGCGCGCGACGATCGCCAACATCGTCAATTCACCGGTCGCCAAGATGCTGATGTGGGGATCGGACCACATCCTGTTCTACAACGACGCCTATCGCACGATCGTCGGCGACCGCCATCCGCAAGTGTTCGCGACCCCGGTGGAGCAGGCATTCCCCGACCAGTGGGAGCATCATCGCACCGTCCTGCCGGCGGCACTGCGTGGGCGAAGCCAGTCGTTTCTCGATCGGACGACCGTTTTTTCCCGCGCAAACGGATCGGAAACGTTCACGCTCGATCTTCATTACACGCCGGTGGTCGACGGCCGCGGAGTGGCCGGCGGGGTACTTTGCACGGTCGTCGACAATAGCGCACGCAAGGCGATCGAATCGCGACTGGCGGCGAGCGAAGCCGAACTGCGTCGCATCGCCGACGCCGTGCCGATGCTCGTATCCTATATCGACTCCGATCATCGCTACCGCTTCACGAACGCGCATTACGAACGCTGGTTCGGGGGCGAGCCGGATGCGATGGTCGGCCGCCATATCTGTGACGTGATCGGCGAGGAAATGTATCGCGACCGCCGGGCCGATATCGACAGGGCGTTGACCGGCGAGCCGGTAATCGGCGAAACGGTGTTGCATCATCAGGCGCTCGGCCCCCGCGCGGTGGAGATCCGGTACGTCCCGCATCAGGATGACACCGGCGAGACGGTCGGCGCCTATATCCTCGGGATCGACATCACCGAACGCGCCCGCGACGCCGCCGCGATCAGGGCGAGCAATGCGCGCTTCCGCACCGCGATGCAGGCCGTGCACGGTGTGTTGTGGACCAACAGCGCGGATGGCCGGATGGTCGGCGAACAGCCCGGCTGGGCGGCGCTGACCGGTCAGTCGTACGACGAATATCAGGATTTCGGCTGGGCATCGGCGGTCCATCCCGACGATGCGCGGGGGTCGGTCGATGCGTGGAACATAGCCGTCGCCGCGCGAAGCATGTTCGTCCACGAACATCGCGTCCGGCGGCGCGACGGCGAATGGCGGACCTTCGCCATCCGTGCGCTGCCGATCCTCGACGGCGCGGGCGAGATCACCGAATGGGTCGGGGTCCATACCGACATCTCGCACCGTCGGGCGGCGGAGGCGGCGCTGCGCGAGCAGGCCGACGATCTCGCCCAGCAGGTCCGGCATCGCGAACGCGCCGAGGAACAGCTCCGTAGCCTTAACGAAACGCTCGAAAGCCGGGTCATCGCCGAAATCGCCGAACGCCGTCAGGCCGAGGCGCAACTGGCACAGGCGCAGAAGATGGAGACCGTCGGCAAGCTGACCGGCGGGGTCGCGCATGATTTCAACAATCTGCTGCAGGTGGTCGGCGGCAATCTGCAATTGCTGGCTCGCGATGTGGTCGGCAACGCAAAGGCCGAACGCCGCGTTGAAAATGCCATGGCTGGCGTCTCGCGCGGCGCGCGGCTGGCCAGTCAGTTGCTCGCGTTTGGGCGGCGACAGGCGCTTGAGCCAAAGGTGGTCAACGTCACCCGCTTCGTGCAGGGCATGGACGACATGCTGCGCCGGGCGATCGGCGAAGCGATCGAGATCGAGACCGTCTTTGCCGGCGGCCTTTGGAATACGTTCATCGATCCCGGCCAGATCGAGAATGCGCTGCTGAACCTCGCCATTAATGCCCGTGATGCGATGGACGGGCGTGGTAAGCTCACCATCGAACTGGCCAACGCGCATCTCGACGACGCCTATGCCCGTACGCACGAAGAAGTGGTGCCGGGGCAATATGTGATGCTGGCGGTGACCGATACCGGCAGCGGCATGGCGCCCGACGTGGTCGAACGCGTGTTCGAGCCGTTCTTCTCGACCAAGCCCGAGGGCAAGGGGTCGGGGCTGGGGCTGTCGATGGTGTATGGCTTCGTCAAACAGTCGGGCGGCCACGTAAAAATCTATTCGGAGATCGGGCACGGCACGTCGATCAAGCTGTACCTGCCGCGTGCGATGCAGTCCGAGGATATCGAGGTGCAGGTCGATAGCGGCCCGGTACGCGGTGGGAGCGAGACGGTGCTTGTCGTCGAGGATGACGAGGAAGTCCGCGCGACTGTGGTCGAGATGCTCCGCGACCTTGGCTATCGCGTCCTCAAGGCGTCCGATGCCGCCAGCGGGTTGGCGGTGATCGAAAGCGGGGTGCCGATCGACCTGCTGTTCACAGATGTCGTCATGCCGGGTACGCTCAAAAGCCCCGAAATGGCCCGCAAGGCGCGCGAGCGGCTGCCCGGCATCGCGGTCCTGTTCACCAGCGGTTATACCGAGAATTCAATCGTCCACGGCGGGCGGCTCGACAAGGGTGTCGAGCTGCTGTCCAAACCCTATACGCGTGAGGCGCTGGCGCGGAAAATCCGCCATGTCCTGTCGAACCAGCAGCAGCGCAACCTTGCGACGTCGCAGTCGCTCGACAGCCGGCCGGCCGCGATCACTACGCCGGCAACGCTGCGGCGTACGATCCTGTTGGTCGAGGATGACGGTCTGATCCGCACCAACAGCGCCGAAATGCTGGAGGAAGCCGGGTTCGTCGTGCTGGAAGCGGCCAGCGCGGAGGAGGCGATTACCGCGCTGCAGACGGCGCCGGTCGATATCCTCATCACCGACGTCAACCTGCCCGGCGCGTCGGGTCGCGAACTGGCACAGCGTACGCGTACTCTCCGCCCCGACGCGCTGGTCGTATTCGCGACCGGCGATCCCGGGGCGGTCGCCGACGAAGCTGATGCGACCGTCCTTGCCAAACCCTATACCCGTGGTGCGCTGCTGTTGGCGGTGCGCAAGCGCGAGGTGGCGCGGGCCGCGATCGAGAAGCGGGACGCCTAGAACGGGATGACGTGAAGCCGACCCGTTCGTCCTGAGTAGCCATTGAGCCTGTCGAAATGGCGTATCGAAGGACCCTTGGCGGCGGGTGCTTCGATACGGGTCTTCGACTTTGCTCAGCCCCTACTCCGCACAAACGGTTCTATCTGCTGTCATCGTGTTCTACGCGTTCGGTGCGACCGTCACGGAGTCGCGCTCGATAAGGTGGTGTTCGTGTTCGACGCTGGCCGGCACCTGCGCGCCGGCGAGCTGGTCGAGCAGCAGCGTGGTCGCGCTGACCGCCATATCGAACACCGGTTGCCGCATCGTGGTGATCCGGGGCCAGGTAATGCGGGCGATCTCCGAATCGTCGAACCCGACGATCGACAGCTTGCCGGGCACGTCGATCCCCGCCTCGCGCGCTGCCATCAGCGCGCCGACCGCCATGTCGTCATTCTGCGCGAGGATCGCGGTCGGCCGGTCGCGACGCGCCAGCAAGGTCTGCGCCGCCGCGAAGCCGGAGTCGAATGTGAACAGGCCGTCGATTACCAGATCCGGGTCGATCGGCTGCCCCACCGCTGCGAACGCCTGCTGATAGCCGGTCATGCGCGCCTCGGCCGCGGCGTGGGTCGGGTCGCCCTTGATGATGCCGATCCGCCGGTGCCCCTGGTTGAGCACTAGTGCGGCCACTTCGCACGCGGCGACGACATCGTCGACGACCACGCCCGGCGTCAGTTCGGGCCAGCGGGTCGGCGCGATCCGTGCGAACGGCATGCCGATCGCGGTCAGCTCGTCGAGGATGCGGCGGCTGTCCGATGCCGGCGGGGCCAGCACGACGCCGTCGACCGCCGCCGATCGCAGCAGCCCGACCACCTCGTCGGCATGGTCTATGACCGATCGGACCGGCAGCACGACCAGCCGGTAGCGTTCGCCGCGCAGCCGGTCGAGCACGCCCATCTGCAGGTCGACGACATAGCTGGGCGAAGGGTTTTCATAGACCAGCCCGATCAGGTGCGAGCGCTGCCGCGCCAGCCCCTGCGCCATGATATTGGGGTGATAGTCGAGCGTGCGCACCGCTTCGCGCACTCGGTCGCGCACCGCATCGGTGACGTGCGGCTCGCCGTTCAACACGCGCGAGACGGTCTTGGTCGAAACGCCTGCATGGCGTGCGACGTCGACGATGGTGATGCGCCGCGGCGGACGCGACCGGGGTGGTTGCATATTCGCATCACCGCCACGCCCCTGCGCCCATGTCAATCGCAACATGACCGGGTCTTCATCTGTCGCCCATCGTCCGGTCGGCACGTCGCCGGCATGATGGAACGCGAGGAGGCGCAGATGCCGGTTCACGACGCACCCCGTTTAGGTTTGGCCCGCGGCCTGGTGCTGGGCGCCGCGGCGGCGGTCGCGCTGCTGACGGCGGGTTGGTGCGGGGCATTTGCCGATGCGGGGGGCGTCGCTGCCGCTGGCGCGACGCTGGCACCGCAGGCCGCATCCGGCGGATGGGTCGTCACCAGCCTGCGCACCGATGGCGCGGCAGCCCGGTCCGGCCTGCACGTCGGCGATGTGATCGACGCCGTCGGCGACCATGCGCCCGGCATCGCCGATTTTCCCGACCATGCGACCGGCCCCGTGCTGCTGCATGTGGCGGCAAGGGGTGACGTCGGTGCCCACTCGCTGATATTGCGGGCGGCGGAGGTGGCGTCACGTGAAGATCCTGATCGTCGAGGACGATGAAGAAACTGCAGCCTATATCGGCAAGGGGCTGACCGAAGCGGGCTTCGTCGTCGATCGCGCCGCCAATGGCCGCGACGGGCTGTTCCACGCCATCGACGGCGGCTACGACTGTATCGTCATGGACCGGATGCTTCCGCAGATGGACGGCATGGCGACGATCGCCGCGATGCGCGCGGCGGGGGTGACGACGCCGGTCCTGATCCTGTCGGCGATGGGTTCACCCGACGACCGGGTGGCGGGGCTGACCCAGGGCGCCGACGATTATCTGACCAAGCCGTTCGTCTTTGCCGAATTGCTGGCGCGGGTGCGACTGCTGACCCGGCGACACCCTGCCGGCGGTCCGGCGGCGGAAACGGTGCTGACCTGCGACGATCTGGAGATGGACCTGCTGGCGCGTCGGGTGCGGCGCGGCGCGCGGGTCATCGACCTGCAACCGCGCGAGTTCCGGCTGCTCGAATATTTGATGCGCCACGCCGGACAGGTCGTCACCCGCACGATGCTGCTGGAGGGGGTATGGGATTATCATTTCGATCCCGGCAGCAACGTGACCGACGTGCATATCAGCCGCCTGCGCCGCAAAATCGACGATGGGGAGGAGCGCCGGCTGCTCCATACGGTACGCGGCTCGGGCTATAAGCTGGGGGTCGAGTCCTGAAGCTGCTGACCCGGTCGGCGACGCTGCGCTTCGCGGCGCTGGTCTTCGCGTTGCAGCTGGCGGGGGCGGCGGTGACGTTGCTGACCGTCCGGACCGTGACCGAAACCCGATTGACCGCCAGTGCGACCGATGAGGCTCAGCGGCTGCGCGCGACGCTGCTGGAGGCATGGGCATCCGGGGGCGTCGCGGGTCTGCGCAAGGGTGCCGAGGCGCGGCTCGATCGCAGCGACCGGCCGCAATCGGTGGTGCTGGTGTCGGCGCGCGACGGGGTGACGCTGGCCGGCAATGTCGGTGCCTGGCCCCCCAATGTGACGCCCGGCCCGCCGGCCACGATCGAGCTGTTCCGCATCCGCCGCGACCGCCCTGAATCGATGCGCGTGATCGGTACGGTCCTGCCCGACGGCACCCGCCTGTTGACGGGTCACGTGATCGAGGGCGAGCGCGCGTTCGTCGGCGCGATGGAGATGGCGATGGTCGCCGCCATGCTGGTCGCGCTGGTGCTGGCGGGGCTGGCCGGGTGGGTCGCGGCCCAGATTATCGCGCGGCGGCTGCGACGAACGGTCGATACCGTCGCGGCGGTCGCCGGCGGCGATCTCGACCGGCGCGTCCCGCTGGAGGGCGGTGGCGATGCGTTCGAGGATCTCGGGCGATCGGTGAATGCCATGCTCGACCGGATCGCGTCGCTGGTCGGCGAATTGAAGATGGCGACCGATGCGCTGGCGCACGACCTACGCTCCCCGCTGACCCGCTTGCGCGCGACGCTGGAACGCGCATTGGCGGCGGCGGATAGCGAGGATGCCAGGGTCGCCGTTCTACGGGGAATGGAGGAAGGCGAGCGGTTGCTGAGCATGCTCGATACCGCGCTGCGCATCACCCGGGCAGAGGCGGGAATCGGTCGCGACGCCTTCACTTCGACCGATCTGACCGAATTGCTGGCCGACCTCGCCGACCTGTTCGAACCGCTGGCGGAGGACCGCGGACTGGCGATCGCGGTCACGCCGTCCGCCGCGGTAATCGCCACCGTCCACCGCGAGATGATCGGACAGGCGGTGTCAAACCTGGTCGATAACGCGCTGAAATATGGTGCAGGAACCATCCGGCTGTCGATAGAGGACGAAGGCGGCGGCGTCGCGATCATCGTCCGCGACGACGGACCCGGTATTCCGGCGGATCGCCGGGTGGCTGCGCTGCAACGCTTCGGCCGGCTCGATCCGTCGCGGCACGAAAGCGGGGCGGGGCTCGGCCTGTCGCTGGTCGCTGCGGTCGCCCGGCTGCACGGCGGGACGATAGAACTCGCCGACAATCATCCCGGACTGATCGTCCGACTGACCGTTCCCCGCTGATCGTCCGGCATCAGGCCGCTGCCTGCACGCTGCCGGTCCGTTCCAGCTTGCCCCATCCGACCACGAACCCGCCGATTGCCGAAGCGATTGCGCGCAGCACGACCCAATACATGATCTGACGATAGACCAGCCGCTGCGCGACCAGCAGGTGCGCCGGATAGCGCGCCTTGTTCCCGTCGAGCCGATACGCCACCCAGCCGCACGCCACGTCGATCGCGGTGAAGCACAGCCAGTACAGCCCCATTTGCGACACGTCGCCGCTCGTCTGTGCCCAGCCATGCTGCGCCACCCGCACCGCCGTACCGACGATCGACAGCAGCAGCGCCAGGTCGATCAGCGGCGACGCGGCGGCAAAGGCGATCTGGAACAGCCACGCCTGCGGCAGCCCGATCCGTGCCAGCCCCGCGGGCTTGCCGCTGCGCAGGATCGCGCGGTGCTTCCACAGGCATTGCAGCGTCCCGAACGCCCAGCGATAGCGCTGCTTGGCCAAAGCCTTGAACGTTTCCGGCGCTTCGGTCCACGCGATGGGATTCGGATCATAGGTCACGCGCCACCCGGCCCGCTGTATCGCAATGGTCAGGTCCTGATCCTCAGCCAGCGTATCCTCCGGATAGCCGCCGACCGCATCCAGCGCCGCGCGCCGCCATGCGCCGACCGCGCCCGGCACCACCGTCATGGCGTCGAACCCGGCCAGCGCGCGGCGTTCGAGATTCTGCGCGGTAATATATTCGACCGCCTGCCACCGGGTGACGAGGTTCACCCGGTTGCCGACCCGCGCATCGCCCGCCACCGCACCCAACGCCGGGTCTTCGAACCAGCGCGCCAGCCGGGCGATCGTCGTCGGCTCGAACTGGGTATCGGCATCAAGGGCGATGATGATGTCGCCATCGGCCTGCAGCAACGCACGGTTGAGCGCCGCCGCCTTACCGCCATTGACCAGCGTCAGCAGCGTGACGCGCGGGTCGGCATCGAACCGGGCGCGGACCACCGCGCTCGTGCCGTCCTTCGACCCGTCATCGGCGACGATCACCTGCAATCCCGGATAGTCGCTCGCCAAGACTCGCGCGACCGAATCGGCGATCACCCGTTCCTCGTTATAGGCGGGAATGATGACTGTGACGCTCGGCTGGAACACCGGGGGCGTCGGCCGTTCGCGCCGCGACTGGAACCATGCCAAAGCGGCCAGCAGCACCGCCCGCGCCATGCCGAGCGCGATGGCGAGGTAGAACAGCCATGCCAGCATTACCGAGATCGCCGCGATGACGATGAAGATCGCGACGTCGGTCCGCACCGCCGCCAGATCGCGCCCGGTCACCGCCGGCATCGCGACCGCGCGCGGTACCCCGACCAGTGCGGACGCGGTGACGAAATGATAGCCCTTCGCCTTCAGGGCAGAGATGATCTGCGGCAGCGCCGCCACCGTCTGCGCCCGGTCGCCGCCGCCATCGTGGAGCAGCACGACGTTGCGCGAACTGTCGGCGCTGGCACCCTCGACCTGCTCGACCACCTGCCGCACGATCGCGTCGGTGCCCGGTCGCTGCCAGTCATTGGGATCAACGTGCAGCCCGACCACCGTATAGCCCAGATCCTGCGCCAGCAGCGCCGGCGCGATTTCGTCCATCGTCGTCGGTTCGGCATCCCCGAAATAGGGGGCACGGAACAGCGTCGTCGACCGCCCGGTATAGGCTTCGATCAGCCGCTGCGTGGCGTTCAGTTCCAGCGTCGTCGTCCGCTCGCCCGTCGTCGCCAGATTGGGGTGGGTATAGCTGTGGTTGCCGATCTCGTCGCCGTCGCGGATGATCCGCTGCAACAGCCCGGGATGTTCGATCGCATTCTCGCCGACCACGAAGAAGGTCGCCGGGACGTGCGCCGCCTCCAGCGCGTCGAGGATTGGCGGCGTCCATGTCGCGTCCGGCCCGTCGTCGAAGGTCAGCGCGATCGCCTTCGGATCGGCCGCCCCGGTTCGTTGCACGACATAAGGTGTCGGCAGCGCGACATGGGCTTCGTCGGCGATCATGCCGTTACGGTCGAAGCTGACGCTGCGCGCGCCCGGCGTCGGCCGTGCGGTGATGCGCAGCACCTCGCCGCTACCCTCGACATCGACGTTCAGCGCCGATTGCAACCGGGTGATGCGCGGCACGCGATCGACGGTGCGATAGGCGGTCAGGTCGTTCCAGAATCCGGCATCCTCGCTGCCCAGCCGCCACATCGCGACCGCATCGACTCCCATCCGCCGGAGCGCCGCCATCTGGTTCCAGCACGTCGCCGCATCCAGCATCCACACCTGATGCCGGCTGCCGCGCTCGTCCTGATAGGCGAAACCGGCATTGCCGCTCGCCCGGTCGAAGCCGATCGCCGCCGCCGAATCATGCGCGGCCAGCCACGCCTCCTCGATCGACAGCGCGTCGGCACTGCCGTCGTGCCAGTCATAGGCATAGCTGCCGAGTGCAACGACCAGCTTGTCACGACCGACCTGTCGCAGCGCGCTTTCGACCTGCCCGACGAACCATGGTTGCGACGCGATCGGCCCGGCCGATCCGCTCTCCCAATGTTCGTCATACGCCATCAGAATGACGCGGTCGGTGGCGCGGGCCAGGTCGGCCAGCCGCCAGTCGGGATCGCCCGCCGGCGCCGTCACCGCCAGCACCGCATCCTTTGGCAGTGCCGCGTTCAACTGCGCCAGAAACGCCGGATAGCGGGCGACGGCGGCGGCTGGCAGGCTTTCATAGTCCATCACCAGCCCCGCGGCATGGCGCGCACGGACATAGCCCGCCAGTTGCGCGATCAGCGCTGCGCGCGCCGCCGGATCGGCCAGCATCTTCGCCGCACCGGCACCGTCCCAGTCGGAATCGGTCAGGTTCTGCACCATCGGCAGCAGCTTGGGCGCGTGGCGCGCGCCGGCCAGCACCTGTTCCAGCCGCGGATCGTCGGTCGCCCGCATCTGCGTCCCCACGACGCTGACGAACGCCGGAACCACCCAGTCGAGCGTATCGATATGGCGTTGCAGCGATGCGATCCCGCCCGCCGTATCCGGGGCATAGAAACCGATCGTCAGCGGCGTGCCGCCGACCTTGGGCGAACTGGTACGCGGCAACCAGCGGCCGTGCCGCGCCGTCTTGTCGACGCGCGGCGCAAACGCCTCACCGTGCCGCCGGGCGAAGGGCAGGGGGATGCCGAGCGTCCGCGGCGTGGCGACCAGCGTCGTCGCAAAGGCGATCGCCGCCGCGATCACCGCGAGGATCAGCAACGCGACGCCGCGCCGTGCCCAGATACTCCGGCGGCCGGTAGGATCGAAGAATATTGGCTTGCTCACACGGTCGACCCTGGCTGCACCGACCGAACGCTACGGTCATCGACCGCCGCCTAGTCGAACGGGTCGGGCGGGGCGGTGAGCGCGCGATGAACTTTTGGTCATGGCGCAAGGCGCGGACGCACGGCCTGCCGCGAAAGCGTCACGCACTGCATCTATCGCGATGGGAGGAAGTGGCGGAGAGGGAGGGATTCGAACCCTCGGTACCCGTAAAGGCACGCCGCATTTCGAGTGCGGTACAATCGACCACTCTGCCACCTCTCCGCAGAGGTTTCTCGCTCCATGCCGCAGGTCAGCGCGGCACGGTGGTCAGCGAGGGCGGTCGGTTAGCCCAAGGATTCGAGAGTTGCAAGCGCCTCCTTGCTGCAATCGCACATCGGACCTAGATTATTTCGTATGAAGGCCCCGTCCTCCCCCCCGCTCGACCGCGGCACGCCGTTGCCGCCGGTCGCCCATGCCCGTTTCTCGATCGGCGACGTGGTGCGCCATCGCCTGTTCGACTTTCGCGGGGTCGTGTTCGATATCGATCCGATCTTCGCCAATAGCGAGGAATGGTATCAGTCGATCCCGGCCGAGGCCCGCCCGCGCAAGGATCAGCCCTTCTACCACCTGCTCGCCGAAAATGCCGATGCGAGCTACGTCGCCTATGTCAGCCAGCAGAATCTAATCGCCGACGACAGCGAGGAACCGGTCGACCATCCGGCGATCACCGGTCTGTTCGACGATTATGCCGATGGGCGCTACCGATTGCGGCGCGAGCACCGCCACTGATCGCCGCTCAATAGATATCGCGGCGGTACCGACCGTCGGCCAGCATCGCCTCGACCGTCGCATCGCCAAGGATCGTCGTGAGGGCCGCATGGACGGCGGGCGCCATGCCCTGCACGCTGCCGCAGACATAGATCGCTGCCCCGCCCGCGACCGCCTGCGCGATCGCCGCTGCATCCGCCGCGACCGCGTCCTGGACATAGCGATGGCCGCCCGGATCGCGTGACCAGGTGGTGACCGATCGGGTCAGGACTCCGCGCTCGATCAGCGCACGCCGTTCCGCTGCATGGAAGTCGTCGTGCGCTGCCTGTCGCTCGCCCCAATAGAGCGCTACCGGCCCGCCGCCGCCGGCCGCGCGATGACGGAGATGGGCGAGCAGTCCGGCCAGCCCGGTGCCATTCCCGATCAGGATCAGCGGCGTGGCGGGGTCCTGCGGCGGGTGGAAGGCGGGATTGGCGCGCACCCGTGCCTGCACGATCCCGCCGACCGGCGCGCCGTTGCACAGCCAGCCCGACCCCAGACCGTCGAAGCCGTCGGCGGCCGGGCACCGCCGCACGATCAGTTCGACCCGGCCTGAAGCCGCAATCGAGGCGATCGAATATTCGCGGTGGCCAGGCGGCATCAACGCGGCGATCCCGGCTTCCGGTTGTTCGGGCAGGATGCGCGTCATCAGCCACGCCCGGGTCTCCGCCGTGTCGTCGATCCCGTTTGCCGCGATGAAGGCAGCGACGCGGCGGGCATCCTGCTGCGGCAGGATCTCGACGATGTCGCCCGGCATCCAGTCGGCGTTCGCGCCGACCGGTTCGAGCGCGACATGCCATGCTTCTCCCCCGCTGCTGCCGGGATTGAGCAACTGTCGTTCGACCAGCCGCCAGTCGCCCATCGCCGCCGGTGCCCAGTCGGGTTGATCGGTCCGCCCGCCCAGACCCGCCAGTTGCCGCTGCCAATGGCGCTGGGCGTCGGCATCCTCGCCATCGGCCTCGACCACATCGAAAAGCCGGATGGCGCCGCTATCGTGCAGCCAGCGGTCGAGGCGGTGGCCGAATGCGCAGAAATCGGCATATTCACGGTCGCCCAGCGCCATCACCGCATATTCGAGGTGCGACAGGTCCGGCGCCGTTCCGTCGAGCGTCCGGGCAAAGGCGCGTGCCGCGTCGGGCGGCTCCCCCTCACCATAGGTGCTGGCAACCACGAACAGTCGCTCGACCCGCGCCAGCGCGGCATCGTCCAGTGCGGCGATCGGCAGCGCGGTGGCGGCAGGCAGGGCTTTGGCGGTCAGTCGCGCAATGCGCTCGGCCGATCCGGTCTGGCTGGCATAGGCGACCAACGTCGTCGCCTGCGCCACCGGCACCTCGGGCGTGTCGGTCACGACTTCCGCCAACGCCGCCTTGCGCCGCCGCCGTGCGAAATACAGCAGCAAGCCGGTAATGGTGAACAACGGCATCGTCAGACTGCTCAGCAGGATCGCGATCCGACCGGCGATCCCGAAATAAGCGCCACGATGCAGTTCATACACGCTGGTGACGATATCCTCGCCCAGCGTTCGCGCCGCATAGGGTGTCGCGGACACCACCGCGCCGTTGATGCCGTCGATGGTGAGTTCGTCGCTGACCCGGTCATGGCGCGCATCGGGCAGCCTCGCGCGGAACTGCACCTGATCGTCGCGGACGCTGGCGACAATACGGTCATAGTGACGACCCTCGGTCGCGCGTTCGAAACCGCGCCATGCCAATGTCAGGTCGGCCTTCGCCCCCTTTGCGGGACCGGTCCGCTCGGCGGGTGCCTCGGCCACCAGCATCGCCTTTACCCCGTCGCGATACCAGTCATAGGACCACCACAGCCCGGTCAGACCGCTGACAAGGTAGAAGATGAGCACCCAGCCGCCGACCACGGCATGCAGCGCGCGATACAGGTTGCGTCCGGTCTTCTTGAGGTCGAGTACGAACCAGTTGCGCCAGTCGAGCGGGCGTTTCGGCCAGCGTAGATACAGTCCTGACAATGCGAAATAGATCAACGCGATCGCCGAAAAGCCGGTGATCTGCCGCCCCCACCCGTCGCCGCCATCGGGCAGCGCCAGCCAGCGGTGCAGATCCTCCATCACCTCGAACACGCCGCTGCCGCGCAATTCGCCCGTCAGTCGCCCGGTCGCCGGGTCGATCCGTTCGACATGGCGTTCCTTCGATCCGGGCAGCGTATAGCCGACCAGCGTCGGCTCGCTCGAATCGGCCGGCACGGTCAGTCGGGTGATCGCCGCACCCGGCTTCTGCGCCGCAAAACGCTCGATCAGTACCGGTCCCGACAGCCGCGTACCCGACGCGACCGGCTGGTCGCGGTTCAGCGCCGCAAGAATTTCCGGTTCGAAACTGAGTGATGCCCCGGTCACCCCCATCACCGCCAGCACCAGCCCCGCGGTGATGCCGAGGAACCAGTGAAGCTGGAAAAGCACGGTACGGGTCATCGACGGTTCGCATATCTGGGGTTGCTATTGATAATTGATCGCGATAGCGGGCGCAGCGATACAGGTCAATCGTTGCGCAGGGGGAATGATGATGACGTCGAGATTGGGACGTTCGTACTGGTTGATCGGGACGGCGGTTGTCGCGCTGGTACCGCAAGCGGCATTGGCGCAGCAGGACGTGCCCGCCGCCAGCGACGAATCGTCGGACGACGACATCGTCATCACCGCCGCGCGCACCATCCTGCCGCCCAACGCCCTGCCGCTGACCATTGACCTGATCGACAAGCAGGCGCTCGACCAGCAGATCGCGATTTCCGGCAGCGTCACCGATGCCGTCGCAACGCTGACGCCGAGCTTCTCTCCGACCCGCGGCAAGTTGTCGGGGGCGGGCGAGACGTTGCGCGGCCGTTCGCCGCTCTATGCGATCAACGGCATTCCACAGACGACGCCGCTGCGCGACGGCAGCCGGGACGGTTTCACCATCGACGGTTTCTTCATCGACCGCGTTGAACTGATCTACGGATCGAACGCCTTGCAGGGCGTCGGCGGGACCGGCGGCATCGTCAATCAAGTGACGGTCGGTGCGCCCCGACAGGATGGCGTCAGCGGCCGCGCAATGGCGCAGGGCACAAGCGCCGACGGCTTCGAGAAGGACGGGTTTGGCGGCAAGGTGGCCGGCTTGGTCCAGTATAAGGTCGGGCGGTTCGATGCGACGGTCGGCGCCAGCTACGAACGGCGTGGCGCGTTCTACGATGCGCAGGACCGTCGCATCGGGGTCAACCTGACGCAGGGCGAGACGCAGGACTCCCGCGCCACCGATTTCTTCGCGCGGCTGGGGCTGGAGGTCGGCACGACCGGACGGCTCGACCTGATCGCCAACCGCTACGAACTGAACGGCGACGGCGATTATGTCGCGACTGCCGGCAACCGTCGCACCGGCCTGCCGACCAGCGCGGTGCGTGGCGACCCGCCGGGCAAGCCCGCCGCCAACCGGGCCGAGGCACTGTCGCTTTCCTATACCGACAGCGACCTGTTCGGCGGCAACCTCGTCACCCAGCTCTTCTTCAATCGCACCCACGATACGTTCGGCGGCGAGGTGACGATTGTCCCGACCTTTCAGGACCCGTCGCTGGCCCCGGTCGGCACGCTGTTCGACCAGTCCGAAAACCGCTCGCGCAAATTGGGGGCGAAGGCCAGCTACGAACGTGCACTGCCGGGGTTAGAGGCACTGGTCGCGACGATCGGGTTCGATGCGCTGTTCGACAAGACCGAACAGCGGCTGATCGCAACCGACCGCATTTGGGTACCGCCGGCGGACTTCCGCAGCCTGGCGCCGTTCGCGCAGGCCAATCTGAAGCTGTTCGATGGCGTCGTCCGCCTCGCCGGCGGCGCGCGTTGGGAGAATGTGCAGATCCGCATCGACGATTTCCGCACGCTCGCCTCCAACACCTATGACGGTCGCAACGCGGCAAGCTATGGCGGCGTTGCAGTGACCGGCGGCACCCCGAAATTCAGCGACCTGCTGTTCAACGGCGGCGCGATCGTCGAGCCGGTCGCTGGCGTGCGCGCCTATGCCAGCTATGCTCAGGGGTTCACCATGGCCGATATCGGCCGCATCACCCGCGCCATCGCCACCCCCAATGTCCGGCTCGACGGCTTCCTCGATATCCAGCCGGTCGTGTCGAACAATCGTGAGGTCGGGGTCGAGGTGAAGCGTGGACCGGTCGACGCCAGCACCACCTATTTCTGGTCGTCGAGCGACCGCGGCCAGTTGCTGATCGCGCAGGGCAACGGCATTTTCGAGGTCCAGCGCCAGCGGGTCGAGATCGAGGGGCTGGAGATCAGCCTGACGGTGCAGACACCGCTGCCCGGCCTGCGCGTATCGACCGGCTATGCCCATATCCTCGGCCGCTACGACAGCGATCGTGCACCAGGTGACGGCGTGGTCGACACCGATCTTGACGGGACCAACATCTCGCCCGACCGCCTGAACCTCGCCGCCGACTTCGCGCGCGGGCCGCTGACCGCGCGGGTGCAGACGCAATTCTACCTGTCACGCAATTTCCGGGGGAAGGCGAATCCCAATCCCGAAAATAATTTCAACGGCTACGACGTGACCGACGCGCAACTTCGCTATCAGACGAAATTCGGCGGACTGTCGCTCAGTGCGCAGAATATCTTCGACCGCTTCTATATCGACTATAACAGCGACACTCGCTTGCCGACCGACAATTTCGCCTTCTTCGCCGGGCGCGGACGGACGTTCACCCTGGGGTGGGATGTGCGTTTCTGAACTGGACAGGCGGGCCGGGCGGCGGCTACCCGCCTGGCCATGCCTATCACTGCTACGATCATGAATTCGACCACCGGTCAGCCGATCCAGAAGATGACCTTCGGCCGCATGCCCAAGCCATGGGCGTCGTTCAATCTTGAAACCGGCGAACTGGTCACCGCCGACCGCGTCGATGTCGGCAAGCCCGCGCCGGGCAAGGTAGTGGTTCCGGTATCGGTATGGGTCACGCCCAAGAAATAACCCCTCCCGACATTGCCAGGAGGGGCTGGTAGCTCAACCGCAGACGCGGCGGCCGTTGCGGATCACGTAGCGGCACGGGCCACGATATTGGACGCCCATCGCCGCGGCTTCGCGTGACCCGCCATAGATGATCCGCTCGCCGCGATACCCATAGCGATCGCGGCGGCCATCCCAGCGGCGATCGTCCCCGCGCCGGCGGTCGTTCCACGCCCGGCGATTGTCCCAGCCGCGCCGGTCGTTCCATCCACGTCGGTCGTCCCAGTGGCGGCGATCGTCCCAGCGGCGGCGGTCATGGTCGCGCGCACGCGGGCCATCGTCATGCCGGTGCGCGTGATGACGCGGCTGCGCATCCGCGACGGCGGGAACGGCGGTCAACCCGGCAAGTGTCAGGCCGACCCCGGCAAAGAACTGCATCAACTGCTTCATATCGGTTCCTCTCTGTCCCTGTCCTGCGCCGGTCCGGGTGAACCGACGCTGGACGGCATCGACAGCAAAGCGAAAGCCGATCGGAGCGGCAGGGTTCCGCGGTGGTCAGTAGGTTGGTGTCCACATCTGGGTCGCGATGCCCTCCCGGTCGGTCACCGCATCGGGCGCTGCGACGCCGTCCGCGACCGCCTGCGCTGCCACGACCACGGCGATGTCGAGGGCTACGTCGCGCAGTCGTTCGATCGGCGGCAACAGCATGTCCTCGCCCCCCATGGCGCCCAGCGCCCGTGCGGCGGCCATGAACATGCCATCGGTGATCTTCGTCGCGCCCGCCGCCAATGCGCCCAACCCGACGCCCGGAAAGATATAGACATTGTTGACCTGGGTCACGCCGGCCACGCCGAACGGGCTGCCAGTGCCGATCAGCGCGCGACCCGCGCTCCAGCGGTGCAGATCGTCGGGATGCGCCTCGGCCCGCGACACCGGGTTGGACAGCGGGAAGATGACCGGCCGCTCGACTGCCTGTGCCATGGTGCGGATTACCGCTTCGCCGAACGCACCATGCTGGCCCGATGCGCCGATCAGCACGGTCGGATGGACATTGGCGACGGTGTCAAACAGGTCGATCGCCCCGTGTGCGGTCCGCGTCCACGCCGCCACGTCGTCGGGATCGCGCGCGAGTTCGGCCTGTGCCGGCGACAATCCGTCCATGTCCGACAGGATCAGCCCGTCGCGATCGACCGCCCAGATCCGGCTGCGTGCGGCGGCTTCGTCCAACCCCTCGGCCTGCAACGCCTGCAGCAGCATGTCGGCGATGCCGCACCCGGCCGCGCCGGCCCCGAACAGCAGGATGCGTTGCTCGGTCAGGGCCACGCCGGTCCGCTCGATCGCCGACAGCAGCGTACCGACGGCGGTCGCCGCGGTGCCCTGAATATCGTCGTTGAAGCTGAGCAACCGGTCGCGATAGCGCTCGAGCAGCTTGTACGCGTTCTGCCCGGCAAAATCCTCCCATTGCAGCAGCACGCCGGGGAAGCGATCGGCGACGGCGGTCACGAAATCCTCGACGAACGCATCATATTCCGCGCCGCGGATGCGCGGATTGCGCCACCCTACATAAAGCGGATCGTCGCGCCGCGCGGCATTGTCGGTACCGACGTCGAGCAGGATTGGCAGCACTTCCGCCGGATGAATGCCGGCGCATGCCGTGTAGAGCGCCAGCTTGCCGATCGGGATGCCCATGCCGCCTGCGCCCTGATCGCCTAGACCGAGGATGCGCTCGCCATCGCTGACCACGATCACCTTCACCCGGTCGAGCGCCGGGTCGGCGAGGATGTCGGCGATGCGGTGGCGGTTCGGCCATGACAGGAACAGGCCGCGCGGCCGGCGCCAGATGTCGCTGAACCGTTCACACCCCTCGCCGACGGTCGGCGTGTAGACCAGTGGGAGCATCGCCGGCAGATCGCGCTGGACCAGCGCGTGGAACAGGATCTCGTTCGAATCCTGCAATTCGCGCAGGAAGGAATAGCGGTGAAAATCGTCGGGCATACCCGCCAGCGCCCGCCGCCGCCGCTCGATCTGGCTGTCGAGCGTGCCGACATGCGGCGGCAACAGCCCGTGCAACCCGAACAGGTCGCGCTCGGCTTCGGTGAAGGCGGTGCCCTTGTTGGTCAGCGGATCGGCGAGCAGCGCGCGAGCGGCGGCATGGGCGGCGGGGGACATGGACGAGCCCTTCGGAATCGGAAACAAAGAAACGCCCCGGCGGGTGACCGTCGGGGCGCGAGTTCGCTTAAGGAACTAGAAGCGGAAGCTGATCCAGCCTGCCACGAAGTCCGAACTCCGGTACCCCGCATCGGTCAGCGCCGGTCCGGCGATCAGATGCTCGTAGCGCGCGGTCAGGCTGACCCGCGGGCTGAGCGGATAGATCGCCTGGAAGCGGATCGTGTCGGCTATCTTGCGCGAATTGCCCAGCTGCGTGCCGGCAAAGGCCTGTCCGTTGGCGCGGTACACCGCGTCGTTCAGGCTGTCGCGCAACGACAGCTGATATTCGGCGGCGACCCGCAGTTTCGACGTCGGCTGCAACTGCACGCTGGGCGCGAACGCGATCATGTTGGTCGGCGTCGCATACAGCTGATAGCTATAATAGATGTTGTTGCCGAACGGCGCGAGCGAAGTCTTGAGCGTGCCGTTGCCATAGGAGCCGCCGCCGCTGGCATAATCGAAGTGGAAACCGACGCGCGGCGCGGTCTTCGACTTGCCGACCTTGTACATCTGTTGCAGCAGCACCAGCCAGGCCGAGATCGGGCGATTGTCGAACTCGCCGCCCTGATAGTTGACCGTCCAGTCGAGATTGACCGGCCCGGTGTCGCCATAGAGATGCAGGCCGTAGAATTTGCGGACTTCCTCCGCGGTGCGACCGCCCCAAACCGCGTTGCTGTTGCGCAGCCGCCAGACGAACGGATCGAAATACAGGTTCGATCCGCCGAGGAAGGTCTTGGGCAGCACGAAGCCGACGGTCGCCCCCGAAAAACGACGATTGTCGTCGACGATATCGTCGCGCGTGCCACCGACGCCAAGCCGCGTCGTCTTGAAATCGAACACGTCGCCGCGGATCGCGTCGCCCTTCGCCCACGCGCGGACGCCATTATAGACGAAGAAGATCGTATTGTTGTCGCGCGGCACGACCATCAGGTTCGGGCCGTCGGCAAAGGTCTGCCGACCATAGCGCACCCCCAGATCGACGCCGCCGATGGTGCCGGTCACGTCGGCGAAGCTCTGCTGCACGACCAGGTCGTTGTGCAACTGTCCGGCCTTCGCGCCGAGGTTGCGGCCCGACATGCCGGCATGCGCCAGTTCGCCATACAGGCGGACATGCTCGCCCAGATGCAGGTCGGCACCGCCGACGACGCGGAAAATATCCTGCCGCTGCGCTTCGCGATCGCGCAGATTCGGATTGGTGGTCAGGTTGACGCGGGCGCGGAACTCGCCCGACAGCGTCAGATAGACGTCGTCCCCGCCGATCGGGATGTATTTCAGGTTGTCGAGAATGTCGTCGCGCTTCTTCGGATCGCGAAACTTCGTCCAGTCCTCGGCCCAGCGCGACTGGTTGTAGCCACCGGCGGTCACGCCGTCGCCGACACCGGCGGTCGGATATTCCTGCGCGACCGGGCGTGCATTGCCGCGATCGGCGACCTGACCCGCGGCCGTTACGGTCGGTTCGGGGGCGGGGGCTTCGCCAGCCCACGCAGCGGCGGGGACCATCAGGGCGGCGGTGGTGCAGCAGAGCCGCAGGAACATGTTCATCAAAATCTCTCCGGTGCCTCGCGGGGCAGAAAACCGAATGCCGGTGCGGGTCGTTACCCCTGCACCGGCATCCCCCTTGGTCGATTATTCGGCGGGAACGGCGCCTTCGGGCATCTCATCGACCCGCACGCTGCGACCGGCCAATGCCTCGTCGAACTGATGCTTGTTGAGCTTGCCTTCCCATTTTGCGACGACAACGGTTGCTACCGCGTTACCGATGAAGTTCGTCAGGCTGCGGCACTCGCTCATGAAGCGATCGACGCCGAGGATCAGCGCCATGCCGGCGACCGGGACGGTCGGCACGATCGACAGCGTCGCGGCAAGGGTAATGAAGCCCGCACCGGTGACGCCCGCCGCGCCCTTCGACGACAGCATCGCGACGGCGAGGAGCAGCAGCTGCTGGCCGATCGTCAGGTCGACGTTGCAGGCCTGCGCGATGAACAGGGCCGCCAGGGTCATGTAGATGTTGGTACCGTCGAGGTTGAACGAATAGCCGGTCGGGACGACGAGGCCGACGATCGACTTCGGGATGCCCGCGCGCTCCATCTTCTCGATCAGCGAGGGCAGGGCGCTTTCCGACGACGAGGTGCCGAGCACCAGCAGCAGTTCGGCCTTAAGATACGAGATCAGCTTGAAGATCGAGAAGCCGCAGAACTGTGCGACTGCGCCCAGCACGACGATCACGAAGATCAGCGCGGTGAGATAGAAGGTGCCGACCAGTGCCGCGAGGCTGAACAGCGTGCCGATGCCGTATTTGCCGATGGTGAACGCCATCGCGCCGAACGCACCGATCGGGGCGGCCTTCATCAGGATCGCCACGACCTTGAAAAAGGCGATCGAGATTTCGTTCAGCCCGTCGAGGACGCGTTCGCCCTTGTCGCCGATCATCGCGAGGCCGATGCCGAACAGGATCGCGACGAACAGCGTCTGGAGGATGTTGCCCTCGGTCAGCGCCGAGATGAACGTGTCCGGAATGATCCCCATCAGGAACCCGGTGATGGTCGTATCGTGCGCCTTTTCGGCATATTCGGTGACCTTCGACGTATCGAGCGTCGAGGGATCGATGTTCAGCCCGGCGCCCGGCTGCACGAGGTTGCCGACGATCAGGCCGACGATCAGCGCTAGGGTCGAGAAAAACAGGAAATAGGCGAACGCCTTGCCCGCGACGCGGCCGACGCTGGCTAGGTCGCGCATGCCCGCGATGCCGGTCACGATCGTCAGAAAGATCACCGGAGCGATGATCATCTTGACGAGCTTGATGAACGCGTCGCCGAGCGGTTTCAGCGCTTCGCCGGTCTGCGGATAGAAATGGCCGAGCAGCACGCCGCATACGATGGCGACCAGCACCTGTACGTAGAGATGCGCATACCACGGCTTGGCTGCCGGCGGAACCGGCGGGTGGGCGGAATGACCAGTGATTATCATGTGACGACCTTTCATCCTCTGGTGCGCCCGACCCTGCTCTTCCCTGGCGGTTGGCGCGACCGGGATGGTTTAGCGAATTGCAATCAAGGTTGTCTTTCACGCAATCCAAACTGGTAATGGTAGCAAATACAAAGACATAAGCGGAGAGTGAGCAGCAACTTGCGCCATTTTCCGCCACCAGTCCTGCTAGAAAGTGCAACTTCTTGCACAAAAGCCTTCTGGTTCGTAAAGCTGCTTGCCGATGCGGGCGGGACTCAGATCGACATGGCTGCGGTGGGTGTTCGGGGCGCTGCTCCTGAGTGCCCTTGCCGCCGCTCTGGTCGGCCGGGTGGCCGAACGCCGCGCCCGTGCCGACCTTGTCGCGTCGCTGGAGGCCGATGCCCGACTGCGGCAGGTATTGCTCGCCAGCGAGATCGCCCGGTTCCGGCTGCTGCCAGTGGCATTGGCCGACGATCGCGACGTGGTTGCCGCGGTGCGCGGAGTCGACGGCGCGGCGCAGGCGCTGAACGTCAAGCTCAGCGCGCTCGCCACCTCGACCGGAGCGTCGGTCATCTACGTCATCGGGCGCGACGGACGGGCGGTGTCGGCAAGCAACTGGGCCGATCGGCAAAGCTTCGTGGGCAAGGATTACACGTTCCGTCGCTATTACCGGGACGCGATGCGGGCGGGATCGGGGATGCAGTTCGCGCTCGGCACCGTCAGCCACCGGCCCGGCCTGTATCTCAGCCGCCGGACGGCGGAGGGCGGCGTGCTGATCGTGAAGCTCGAATTTGACGGGATCGAGCAGGAATGGCGCGCGGCGGGCGGACTGACCTTCGTCACCGACCGGGCAGGGGTGGTGCTGATCTCCAGCCGTCCGCAATGGCGCTTCGCAGCGACGCTGCCGATCGCGCCGGCGATCGCCGCCGCCGTGCGCGCCGACAGCGGGGCCGCATCGCTACGCCCGCGACCGTTCGCTATGGTCGGCGATGCGATCCGGTTGAACGGCGAACGGCGGTTGTTGCAGCATGTCCAGACCGAACCCGATGCGGCCGGCTGGCGCGTCCATCTCGCCATGCCGCTGCAACCGGCGGTCGGCGGCGTCGTGCGCGGCAGCGCGATCGCCGCCGCGATCGCGACCCTTGCGCTGCTTGCCATGGTGTGGGGCCTGCGCGAACGGTCGCGCCGCCGGGCGATCCGGACCAGCGAGCTCGAGGCCGCCGTCGCCGATCGTACCCGCCTGCTGCGCGACGAAATGGAGGAACGCGCCGCTGCCGAGGCGCGCGCCGCCGAATTGCGCGAAGGGTTGCGACAGGCCAATCGCCTCGCCGCGCTCGGACAGATCACCGCCAGCGTCGCGCACGAAACCGCGCAGCCGGTCGCCGCCATCCGCAATTATGTCGCCGCCGCCCGCCAGTTGCTGGCGCGCGGCGACACGCGGCAGGTCGACGACAATCTCGGCGCGATCGCCCGGCTGACCGACCGCATCGGCCTCGTTACCGCCGAGCTGCGCGGTTTCGCGCGCAAGGGCAGCGGCACGATCGGTCCGGTGCCGCTGGCCGATATCGTCGATGGGGCGCGCCTTATCCTGAAGGAACGGCTGTCGGAGGTCGACTTCTCCGCACCTCCCATTCCCCCCGACCTGTTGGTTGTCGCAGGACGGGTCCGGCTGGAACAGGTGCTGGTCAATCTGCTGCAGAACGCACTGGAGGCGCTGGACGGCCGCCCCGATCCGGCGATTGCGGTCGAGGTGCGCGTCGATGGCGACATCGTCTCGCTGGTGGTCGCCGATAACGGGCCGGGCATCGATCCGACGGTCGCCGAACGCATGTTCACGCCGTTCGTCACCAGCCGTCCGAACGGGCTCGGCCTCGGGCTGGTGATCGCGCAGGACATCATGACCGACCTCGGCGGTACGCTGCGCCTTCTGCCCTCGGAACGCGGGGCGCGCTTCGAAGCGAAGCTGTTGCGGGCGTCATGACCGACGCGAGCGCGATCAGGGGGCGGGTGGCGCTGGTGGAGGACGATCCCGACCTGCGCGCCTCGACCCAGCAATTGCTGACGCTGGCGGGGTTCGATGTTGTGCCCTTCGTCGCGGCACAGCCTGCGCTGCTGGCGATCGATGCCGATTTTGACGGCATCGTCGTTACCGACGTGCGCATGCCGCATATCTCGGGGATCGAACTGTTCCGAACCTTACGCGAACGCGATCCGACGCTGCCGGTCGTGCTGGTCACCGGCCATGCCGATGTCGAGATGGCGGTCGATGCCTTGAAGGCCGGCGCATGGGATTTCCTGTCCAAGCCGTTCGATCCCGACGCGCTGGTCGCGGCGGTCACCCGTGCCGTCGCCGCACGCGCACTGGCGCTCGACAATCGGCGGCTGCGGGCGCAGGCGGCGGGCGGCGAACAGGTCGCGCTGATCGGCCGCTCGCCAGCGATCCTCCGCCTGCGCGAGATGATCCCGGTGCTCGCCGACACCGATATCGACCTGCTGATCGAGGGGGAGACCGGCACCGGCAAGGAATTGCTGGCACGATCGATTCACCGTGCTGGCCGCCGTGCCCGGCATCGTTTCGTCGCGGTCGCCTGTGCTGCGCTTCCCGGGCCGGCGATCGAGGACGAATTGTTCGCGACGGTCGGCGATCGCGGCATCGTCGGGGCGCAGCGCGGCACGCTGTTCCTCGACGATATCGACCAGGCGCCTCGCGCGCTGCAGGGGCGGCTGACCCAGGTGATCGAGGACCGCGCGATCCGCGGCCCGCGCGACGCCGTACCGGTCGACATCCGCGTCATCGCGACCGCGGCAGAGGAAGCGCAGCGCGCCCCCGACGCGATCGCCCCGGCGCTGCTGTACCGGCTGGCGGCGGTGCGGCTGCGCATTCCGCCGCTGCGCGAACGGCGCGAGGACGTGCCGCTGCTGTTCGCGCATCTGGTCGATGCCTCGGCGGCGCGACTGCGGCGCGAGGTGCCGTCGCTGACGCACGAGGCGCGCGACCTGCTCGCGCATCACGACTGGCCGGGCAATGTCCGCGAACTGGCGCATTTCGCCGACCGCTTCGTGCTCGGGCTCGACGGCAGCGGCAGCATGGCGGTGGCCGACGATGCCAGCCGCCCGCTCCCCGAACGCATCGCCGCGTTCGAGCGCGAGGCGATCCTGGCGGCGATCGCCGCGACCGGCGGCGAGATTGGCGCAGCGATCGATTGCCTCGGCATCCCGCGCAAAACCTTCTATTACAAGGTGCAGCGGCTCGGCATCGATCTGAAGACGGTGCGCGGCCAGCCCTGACGATCAGCGCGGCGTTTCGAGTGCCAGTCCGTCACCGGCGACATAGGCCAGACCCGCGCGCGCTTCCAGTGCCGCGCGGTCGCGCATCGTAATCCGCCCGCGCGAACACCGCACCATATGCTCACCTTCGAGGATATGGAGGCAGTCGGTGACCGTCGCCCGGCGCAGGTTCAGCGTTGCTGCGATCGATGCATGCGTCACCGACATCGTGTCGCCGTCGATTCGGTCGTCGATCATCAGCAGCAGCCGGGCAATGCGTCGTTCGGGCACGTCGCGCAGCGCCGATGCCAATGTCCGCGCCATCTGCATCGTGAAACGCTGGGCAAAGGTCAGCACCGCCTTCAGAAGCGCCGGATCCTCATCGGCCGCGTCGACCACGGCCGAAGCGGGGATTTCTATCGCGCTGCCCGCCTGGATATGGACGCGTGCGGTGAACGGCGTCGGCTGATCGCTGAACATGCGCGACCAACCGACGACACCGTCGCGGCCGATCATGCCGACATCCTGCGACGATCCGCCCGTCGATACCGACAGCATCGCCGGCGCGCCTTCGGGAAAGACCAGTCGATCGATGGGTTCGCCGGCCCGGGTTAGCACGTCGCCCGTATTCAATTCGATCCGGGTCGCCGCCATCGCCAGTCGTCGTCGCGTTTCCGCGCGTAGCGACCCGATCAGTCGGTTGTCCGTCGTCGGCAGAAAACTGCCGTTATCGGGCGAAATGTCTGTTTGCACTACGAACGCCATTTGCCGACCTTTTGCCTGCAAGATTTTTTGCAATCCAGTCATCGGCCCTGCCTTGTACGGAACCGTACGTCCGGTTTTGCCATGCATCTTTAGTCGGACCGGCGTCGTTCCATCGCAAGAACGATGCAGGGAGACGGTGCCATGACCGATCAGACGTTGTTGACGGAGGCGTTCGAAGCACGCGCCAAACGCCGCGAGGACCGGCGAGACTTCTTTCGGATGCTGGGGGGAGCGGCCGCGATCGGCGGTGCCGTGATCTTCGCCTCGGAATCGAACGAAGCGATCGCGCAGTCGGCGCCGAGCGACGCGGACGTGCTTAATTTCGCGCTGAACCTCGAATATCTCGAAGCGCAATTCTACTATTTCGCCGCGTTCGGCACCGGCCTGCCCAGTTCGCTGCTGACCGGTACTGGTGCGCAGGGCGCGGTGACTGGTGGACGCCAGGTGACCTTCACCGACCCGGTCGTCGCGCAATATGCGCGGGAGATCGCCGCCGACGAACGCGCGCATGTCGAATTCCTCCGCGCGGGCCTCGGCACCAGCGCCGTTGCCCAGCCGGCGATCGACATCAGCGCCTCGGCGACCGGCGCCTTTTCGAACGCCGCGCGCGCTGCGGGGCTGATCGGTGCGGGGGCGAGCTTCGATCCCTATGCCAGCGACGAGAATTTCCTGCTCGGCGCGTACATCTTCGAGGATGTCGGCGTGACCGCGTATAAGGGTGCAGCGCCGCTGCTCTCCAGCAAGGTGTTCCTCGAAGCTGCCGCCGGCATTCTCGCTGTCGAGGCGTATCACGCCGCGATCGTCCGGACGACGCTCTATGCCAAGGGGATAGAGACGCCTTCGTCGCAGCTGATCGCCGCCAGCGACGCGATCTCGAATGCGCGCGACAGCCTCGACGGCACGACCGATCTCGATCAGGGGCTGACGCCGCTCGCCAGCAATCCGAACGCCAGCAACATCGTGCCCCTCGACAGCGACGGCATCGCCTTCAGCCGTTCGACCGGACAGGTGCTGAACATCGTGTACCTGAACAACACCCAGGTCAGCGGCGGCGGCTTCTTCCCCAATGGGGTGAACGGCACCATCCGCGTCAGCGGCGCGAACTGAGCCAGGGAGACAGTATCATGACCAACGATCCGATTCTTCAGGTGCTCGAAGCCTGCGACGAACGCCGCAACGCCCGGCGCGAATTCATGCGCTATGCCGGTGGTGCCGCGATGGCGACTGCCGGTGCTTCGCTGCTCGCCGCGTGCAGCGACAGCGGCGGCGGCCCGATCAACGGTGGCACTCCGACGCCCACGCCTACGCCCACCCCGACTCCGACCAGCGCGATCAGCGACGCCGACGTGCTGAACTTCGCGCTGAACCTCGAATATCTCGAAGCGCAGTTCTACTCCTTCGCCGCGCTCGGTACCGGCCTGCCCAACAGCAGCCTGTCGGGTACCGGTAATCAGGGCGCGGTGACCGGCGGCCGGCAGGTGACCTTCACCGATCCGCTCGTCGCCCGCTATGCCCGTGAGATCGCCGCGGACGAGATTGCGCACGTCAACTTCCTGCGCCGCGCACTTGGTTCGGCGGCAGTTGCGCAACCGGCGATCGATATCGGCGTGACCGCGACCAGCGCCTTCTCGAACGCGGCGCGCGCGGCGGGATTGATCGGGGCCGGTGCCGCCTTCGACGTCTATGCCAGCGACGAGAATTTCCTGCTCGGCGCCTATATCTTCGAAGATGTCGGCGTGACGGCGTACAAGGGTGCGGTCGGCTTCATCTCGAACAAGACGTTCCTCGAAGCCGCAGCCGGCATCCACGCGGCGGAAGCCTATCATGCCGGGCTGGTCCGCACGGTTCTGTATCGCAAGGGCGTCGCCACCCCGGCGCTGATCGATGCGGCGGATGCGATCTCGAACGCGCGCGACAGTCTCGATGGCAGCACCGATCTCGACCAGGGCATTCGCGCCACCAGCAGCGGTTCTGTCCTCGTGTCGAACATCGTCCCTGCCGACAATATGGGCATCGCCTTCAGCCGCACGCCGGGTCAGGTGTTGAACATCGTCTACCTGAATAACACCGCCCAAACCGCCGGCGGCTTCTTCCCGAACGGCGTCAACGGCACAATCCGCCAGAGCGCGTCTAGCTAATCCCAGCCCCCTGGGGTTTTCGGGCCGCTCCGTTTCGGGGCGGCCCTTTTTTTGGCCGCATTTCTCGCTCAGATCTGAAGGGTGCGCACCAGCCGTTCATAGGCCGCTTCGGCGGAGCCATAGGTATCAGCGGCCAGCGCCAGCAGCTTTTCCCGCTCGCGCACGATCACCCGCCCTCGAACCGACCGGATCGCGTGCTGTTCCTCCAGCCGGTGCAGCGCGTCGGTGATGCTGCTGCGCCGCACGCCCAGCATGATGCGAAATTCCTCGTGCGTCATGGTGATCTCGTCGCCGCGCACGCGGTCGTGATACAGCAATATCCACCGCGCCAGCCGCCGCTCGACCGAATGGCCAAGCGCCGATACGACGGTCCGCCCCACCTGGATCATGAACACCTCGATGAAGCGCAGCAGCGCGCGGCGCAACGTATCGCTCTGTTCCGCCGCGGCGATCACCCGCTCGACCGGGATGCGCAGTGCGGTGCCGGCTTCGGCGCGCAGGATGGTGGCATAGGGAGACCGGTCGTCGCCCAGCAGCACCGGCCAGCCCAGATACCCCTCGTTACCGATCAGCCCGACTGCATGCAGCCGCTCGCCCTCGATCGTATCGAGCAGCGCGGCGATGCCCGAATCTAGGAAGGTCAGATAGTCGATCCGCCCGCCCGCCGGCACGATGACCTCGCCCACCGCAATCGACACCCGTTCGAAGTGCGGCGAGAGCAACGCGAAGTCGGCATCGCTCAAATTGGCTAGAAACAGATTGGCCGACATGCGCCGGCCGGCGGGTGCTGTAGCGGTCCGGTTCGCAAATCCGGTATGGTCGTGCTGCAAACTCATGATTGCTCCCGTACAAACCAGCCTGTCATGGGTCCAAGTCCCTAGCGTACCAACGGTAATCTATCGTTACGGTTGCGGACGGCGATACGACGTCGATGCGCATTGCCGTTTGCGCCCGGCTTGCATAGACAGGGCGCGACCGTGCCCAGCATCCATGCCCTTGCCAATCCCCGTCGATTTCTGTCGATCGCGCGACCGCTTACCCCGTTGCTGGTATGGGGCGGCCTCACGCTGTTCCTGTTCGGTTGCTGGGCTGGCCTGACCCGGACGCCGGCGGACTATCTGCAGGGCGAGAGCGTCCGCATCCTTTACGTCCATGTCCCCGCCGCCTGGCTCGGTATGGGGGGCTGGTCGAGCCTTGCCGTCGCCAGCATCGTCTATCTGGTATGGCGGCATCCGCTGGCGGCGGTCGCAGCACGGGCGATCGCGCTGCCCGGTGCGGTCTTCGCCGGCATCTGCCTTGCGACCGGATCGATCTGGGGTCGCCCGACCTGGGGCACATGGTGGCAATGGGACGGGCGGCTTACCTCGATGCTGCTGCTGTTCTTCGTCTATCTCGCCTATCTGGCACTGGCGCGCGCCGATGCCGAGCGTGACGGCGACGGGCGGATTCCGGCATTGTTCGGCATTGCCGGCACTGCATTGCTGCCGGTCATCCGCTATTCGGTGTTGTGGTGGTACACGCTGCATCAGGGGCCGAGCATCACGCTGACCAAATCGACTATCGATCCGTCGATCCTGTGGCCGCTGGGTTTCACCGCCGGCGGTGCCAGCCTGTTGTTCGGCGGCATCGTGCTGATGCGGATGCGCGCCGATCTCGCGCGGATCAAGGCGGAGGCGCGGATGCGTCGCCGGGCCGCCACATGAACCATTGGCCGTTCATCCTCGCCGCCTATGGTCTGACCATCGGTGCGATCGTCGCGCTGATCCTGTTCGCATGGGTGGCGATGCGCCGCGCGGAGCGGGGATGAGTCCGAAACGGCAACGCATGACGCTGGCATTGCTGGCGGTGGTCGCGATCGTCGGCGCGGTGCTGCTGGCGATGTCGGCACTGAGCGACGAGGCGGCATTCTTCTACGCACCCGCCGATGCCGCCTCGGCCCCGGTCGACAAGCCGGTGCGGCTGGGTGGCATGGTCGCGCCCGGTTCGGTGAAGCGCATGTCCGATGGTGTGACGATCGCCTTCACCGTTACCGATGGCAAGGCGACCGTGCCGGTCCGTTTCTCCGGCATCGTCCCCGACCTGTTCCGCGAAAATTCGGGCGTTGTCGCCGAAGGGAAGTTCGTGGCCGGCGGCGGCTTCGTCGCCGACAATCTGCTCGCCAAGCATGACGAACGCTACATGCCGCCGCAGGTCGCCGGAAAGATGCACAAGAGCGAAAGCATCGCGCAGTGATTGCCGAAGCCGGTCTGGCGGCGCTGTGGCTCGCGGCGGCAATGGCGTTGCTGCAACTGGCGATGGCGGCGATCGCGCTGTCGTCGCGTGCGGCGGAACCGCCGCAGATCGTCCGCGACCTGCTCGCCGCGGTCCGGCCGGTTGCGGTGGCGCAGGGGCTGCTTGCGCTGGGTGCCTTTGCCGCGCTGGTTGCCTTGTTCGCGCGGACCGACCTGTCGGTGCTGCTGGTCGCCGAAAACAGCCACAGTGCCAAGCCGATGCTGTACAAGGTCGCGGCGACGTGGGGCAATCACGAAGGGTCGATGCTGCTCTGGGTCACCGTGCTGGCGGTGGCGGGCGGGGCGATCGCGTTGTTCGAACGGCTGCTGGCTGCGCGCACCCATGTTGCGACGCTGGCGGCGCAGGCTGCCATCGCGGCGGGGTTCTACGCTTTCCTGCTGTTCGCCTCGAATCCCTTTGCCCGCTTGTCGCCGGTACCGCTCGATGGTCTCGGTCTGAACCCGCTGTTGCAGGACCCCGGTCTCGCCTTCCATCCGCCCACCCTGTATCTCGGTTATGTCGGCCTGTCGGTGGCGTTTTCCTTCGCCGTCGGCGCATTGGTCACCCGCGATGTCGGTCGCGACTTCGCGCGGGCGATGCGGCCATGGGTGCTCGGCGCATGGATCTTCCTGACGATCGGCATCACTGCGGGCAGTTACTGGGCCTATTATGAACTGGGCTGGGGTGGCTGGTGGTTCTGGGACCCGGTCGAAAACGCGTCGATTATGCCGTGGCTGGCGGCGACCGCGCTGCTGCATTCGGTGACGGTGCTGGCGACCCGCGATGGTCTCCGCGCGTGGACGATCATGCTGTCGGTCGTTGCATTTTCGATGTCGATGGTCGGCACTTTCCTAGTCCGCTCGGGCATCCTGACCAGCGTCCATGCCTTCGCCGTCGATCCGACGCGCGGCAGCTTCATCCTCGCGCTGCTGATCCTCTATATCGGCGGAGCGCTCGCGCTGTTCGCCTTCCGCGTCGGCACGGTCCGGCAGGGGGCGTTGTTCGAACCGGTCAGCCGCGAAGGCGGGCTGGTGCTCAACAACCTGTTGCTGTCGGTCATTCTCGGCATCGTCCTGATCGGCACGCTCTATCCGCTGCTGGCCGAGGCGTTCGGCGTGCAATTGTCGGTCGGCCCGCCCTTCTTCAGCCGTGCCGCCGGGCCGATCGCATTGCTGCTGGTCGCCGGCATGGCGGTCGGGCCGTTGCTGCGCTGGCGGCGTGATCGGGGCAGGGCGGTCGCCCGGCGGATCGCGGTGCCGGCGGCGGTGACGCTGATTGTTTTCGTCGCGCTGCTGTTCACCGATGCTGGGTTGATGCCGCTCCTCGGCCTGTCGCTCGCCGCCGGGCTGGCGGTCGCCAGCGTCCTGCCGCTGGTCGGACGCAGTCCGTGGCGCACGCCGCTGCCGATCTGGGGCATGGTCGTCGCGCATCTCGGCATCGCCGTCAGCCTCGCCGGCATGGCCAGCGACAGCGCCTTCACCGCCGAACGCCTCGTCGCCGCCGCACCGGGAGAGGTGAACCGCGTCGGTCCGTTCGCGATCCGCTTCGAAGGGATCAAGCCCGTCGTCGGCGACAATTGGTCGGCGGTGCAGGGGCGGCTGATCGTCACCCGCGACGGCGGCGTGTCGTTCCTGTTGCGCCCCGAACAGCGCTTCTTCGCCAACCCCCCGACCGAAACCAGCGAAGCCGCGCTCGCGACCTTCTGGGACGGACAGCTCTACGCCGTGCTCGGCCGCGACGATCATGGCGGGCGGCGGCAGTTGCGGCTGTGGTGGAAACCGTTCGTGACGCTGATCTGGGCCGGGGGCGGGCTGATCGCGCTCGGCGGGTTCGTGTCGCTGGTCGGCCGCGTCCGGCGGCGGAGGGCGCGGTGAAGCGGCGTCTGCTCTGGGTGCCGCTGCTGGCGTTCGTCGCCGTCGCGGCCCTGTTCGCATGGATGTTGTCGCAAGAGCCCGACCGGCAGGTCCGCTCGCGCCTGATCGGCCAGCCGCTGCCGGCCTTCACCCTCGCCCCCGCCGTCCCGACCAAGCCGGGCCTGACCACCGCCGCCTTCCGCACCGGCCAGCCACGCCTGCTCAACGTCTTCGGTAGCTGGTGCGTCCCCTGCGCCGCCGAAGCCCCGCAACTCGCCAAACTGGCCAAGGCTGGCGCGAAGATCGATGCGATCGCGATCCGCGACACACCCGACAAGGTCGCCGCCTTTCTGAACGACTATGGCGATCCCTATGCCGCGATCGGCGACGACCGGAACAGCTCGGTGCAACTGGCACTCGGATCGTCAGGCGTGCCCGAAACCTTCGTGATCGACGGGCAGGGCCGCATCGCCCACCAGCATATCGGCGCGATCCGCGACGAGGATGTGCCGGTCCTGCTCGCCAAGCTGAAGGGCGCATGATGAAGCTCCTTCTCCCTGTCGCGCTGCTGCTCGCCGGCCCCGCATCGGCGCAATCCAACGTGCCGCCGCCCGCACTCGCCGACACGCAGCTCCCTGATCCCGCGCAGGAACGATCGGCGAAGGCGCTGATGGAAACGCTGCGCTGCCTCGTCTGCCAGAGCCAGTCGATCGCCGACAGCGATGCCGACATGGCGGCGGATATGCGCGCGCTGGTTCGGCAACGCATCGCGGCGGGAGAGCGCCCCGATCAGGTCCGCGACTGGCTGATCCAGCGCTATGGCGATTATGTCAGCTACGACCCACCCTTCTCGCCGGCCAGCATCCTGCTCTGGGCAACGCCGCTGCTGCTGCTAGGCATCGGCGTCGTCCTAGCACGGCGCAGCCTGAAGCGGAGACGGCGATGAACGGGTGGCTGATCCTGACGGCGCTACTGGTCGCCACCTTCGCTCTGCTGGTCGTCGCGCGCGTTTCGAAACCGCTTTGGGGGTTCGTCGGCGCGGCACTGATGCTGGGCGCAGCCGGCTATGCATGGCAGGGCAGCCCCGAGCTACCCGGCACGCCGCGCGCCGCGCAGCGCGAGACCGAACCGGTCGATATCGCCGCCGACGATCTGCGCGACGCAATCTGGGGCCGCTTCACCTACGACTATGCCTATGCCGTCGCCGCCGACGGCCTCGCCCGCGCCGGCGCGACGCAGGCGGCGGTGAACGCTGTACTGGGCGGGCTACAGGGTAATCCGCAAAGCGCACGGCTTTGGACCCGGCTCGGCACTGCAATCCTCGCGCATGATGGCGGCCGCGTCCTGTCCCCCGCCGCTAAACTTGCCTTCGCACAGGGCATCGCCAATGCGCCGGACCATCCGGGACCGTACTTCTATTACGGCATGGCACTGATCCAGACCGGCGACCTGCCCGGTGCGAAGCGGGCTTGGCTGGAAGCGCTGAAGCGTTCGCGGCCCAATGCGCCCTACCGTGTCGATCTCGCCACCCGGCTGGTGTTGCTCGATCGGTTGATGGCGATGGGGTCAGCCCAACCAGCACAGCGATAGACTGCTATTTTTACCCGATCCGCTCGTCCCGAGTAGCCATTGAGCTCGTCGAAATGGCGGATCGAAGGACCTCTTGTGTCAGGTGCTTCGATACGGGTCTTCGACAAGCTCAGCCCCAACTCAGCACGAACGGATGTCAAGTCAGTGAGACCCGCGCCCGGTCTTCTCCTGCAGCGCATCAATGGCCTTCGACGCTTCAGCCTTCGTCAGCCCGTCGTCGAACGGCTCGCCCGCTTCCTCGCTCAGCGTCTTCAGATACGACGCCTGCGCCCCGGTCATTTTCTCGTCGCCGGTCGTCCAGTCGTCCGGGTCCTTCTCGGCATTCGAAAAGGGTTCGCTCTTGGGATTGGCATGTTCGGTCATGGCAGTTCCTTTCGCCGCCACCAACCGCCGCGTTCTCAATTCGTTCCGTCAGGTCACCGCGTTGCGCGCATGATAGTGCGGAGCGTCCCAACTGCCGTCGCGCAGCAGTTCGGTTAGCACCTCCACCGCCCGCCACAGATCGGCAAAGCCGACATAGAGCGGCGCGAAGCCCAGTCGCAGCACGTCGGGCGCGCGAAAATCGCCGATCACTCCGCGATCGATCAGCGCCTGACAGATCGCATAGGCGTGTGGATGCCGGAACGAGACATGGCTGCCACGCGACCCAGCATCATGCGGCGACACCAGTTCCATTTCGGGACAATATTCGCCCATCAGCGCGATGCACGCATCCCCTAGCGCCCGCCCCTTGGCAAACAGCGCCGCACGATTGACGCCATCGAACTGGGCGATCCCTTCCTCAAGCGCAGCGATGCCGAGGATCGGCGGCGTCCCGCACTGAAACCGCCCGATATCGCCCGCCGGCGCATAATCGTCGCCGAAATCGAACGGCGCAGCATGGCCGAACCATCCCGACAGCGGCGATCGCAACACCGCCTGATGCCGCTCGGCGACATACAGGAATGCCGGCGCACCGGGGCCACCATTCAGATATTTATAGCCGCACCCGACCGCGAGATCGGCATTGCAGCCATTGAGGTCGACCGGCACCGCCCCGACGCTATGGCTCAAATCCCATAGCACGAGCGCCCCCTTCGCCTGCGCGGCGGCGGTGATCGCCGCCATGTCGAGCATCGCTCCGCTCTTGTAATGGACATGGGTGAGCAGCACGACCGCGACATCGTCGTCGATCGCATCGACGATGTCCGCCACCCGCACGGTCTTCACGCGCGCATCGCCGACGCTCCACGCCGCGCCATCGGCCATATACAAATCGGTCGGAAAATTGCCCGGCTCCGACAGGATCGTCCGCCGTTGCCCTTGCGCCTTCACCGCCGCGATCAGCAGCTTGTAAAGATTGGCAGAGGTCGAATCGGCGACCACCACCTCATGCGGCTCCGCCCCGATGAACGGTGCGATCTTCGCCCCAACACGCCGGCCCGCGCCGACCCAGTCATGCGAGTTCCAACTGCGGATCAGCCCCTGACCCCATTCCTCGACCGCCACCGCCTGCAACCGCGTCGGCGTCGATTTCGGCAGCGCACCCAGCGAATTGCCGTCGAGATAGATCACCCCCTTCGGCAACGCGAACCGATCGCGAAAGCTGCGCAACGGATCGGCGGCATCGAGCGCCTCGGCCTCGACCAGCGACTTCACAACGCCACCCGCACGGCCAGCAGTTCGGGGAAGAACACTTCGTCGATCACCTTCGCCAGATAGGGGACGCCCGCCGTCCCGCCGGTGCCGCGCTTGAAACCGATGATCCGCTCGATCGTCTTCAGATGCCCGAACCGCCACAACTGGACGCGATATTCGAGGTCGACCAGCTTTTCGGCCAGCTCGTACAAATCCCACCAGCGATCGGGGTCGCGATACACCGCCTGCCACGCCGCCTCGACCGCAGGCGACGCCACATAGGGTTGCGAGAAATCGCGTTCCAGCCGGTCCGCCGGAATGTCGAACCCCCGCCGCGCCAGCATCCGCAGCGCTTCATCATACAGGCTTGTCCGCGACAGCGCCTCGGTCAGCGCCGTTTGCGCATCGGCGTCGCCGTCATGCGCCACCAGCATCCCCGACTTCTTCGCACCCAGCATATATTCGAGCAGCCGATACTGGACCGACTGGAACCCCGAACTCCCGCCCAGCTTGCCGCGCATCGCCGTGTAATCGGCCGGGGTGATCGTCGCCAGCACCTCCCAGCTCTGGATAAGCTGTTGCTGCACGCGGGCGACGCGCGCCATCATCTTGAACGCGCTGCCCGGCCGGTCGGCGATCAGCGCCTGCCGTGCCGCCTCCAGCTCGTGCAGGCAAAGCTTGATCCACAATTCGGACGCCTGATGGATGACGATGAACAGCAATTCGTCATGCGTGTCCGACAGCGGCTCCTGCGACGTCAGCAGCCGGTCGAGCCGGAGATAGCTGCCATAGGTCGGGCCGCTGGCGGGCGGGGCGGGGTGGTCGGCCTCGCGGCTCTCCATTATTTCGGCTCGCCCATGTCACGGAAACTGTCGGGGACGTCGGTACGCGGATGCCCCGACGGCGTCGGCAGCGGCTCGATCACCGGCGATTCGGGCGCGTCGAACCCGCCCTCCCACTTGGCGATTACGCTGGCTGCGATCGCGTTGCCGACGACATTGGTCGCGGTACGCCCCATGTCGAGGAAGTGATCGATGGCGAGGATCAGCAGCAGCCCTGCCTCCGGGATATTGAACATGCCAAGCGTGGCGGCGATCACCACCAGGCTGGCGCGCGGCACGCCGGCAATCCCCTTCGACGTGACCATCAGCACCAGCAGCATCAGGAACATCTGTCCCCAGCTCAGGTCGATGCCGTACGCCTGCGCGATGAAGATCGACGCGAACGTCATGTACATCATCGACCCGTCGAGGTTGAACGAATAGCCGAGCGGCAGCACGAAACTGGCGATGCGCGGCGGTACCCCGAACCGGTCGAGCGCTTCCAATGTTCGCGGGTAGGCCGCTTCCGACGACGCGGTCGAAAAGCCGAGCAGGATCGGATCGCGTAGATAGCGCAGCAGCATCTTCACGCGCGGGCCGATGATCGCAAAGGCGATGCCGATCAGCACCGTCCACAGCGTGGCGAGGCCCAGATAGAAGCTGCCCATGAAGTAAGCGAGGTCGCCGATGATCCCCGGTCCGCGCTCGGCCAGCGTCGCCGTCACCGCCGCGAACACCGCGAACGGCGCGAAGCGCATGACATAGTCGGTGACCTGCAGCATCACCGCAACCAGCCCCTCGAGCGCGCGGACCAGCGGCTTGCCCTTGTCGCCGACCGCCGTCAGCGCGACGCCGATGAACAGCGAGAAGATGACGATCTGCAAAATCTCGTTGGTCGCCATCGCCTCGATGCCCGACGCCGGGAAGATATGGCCGACGAACTTGACGAAATCGAACGCCGGCTTGTCGACGCCGGTCGCGGCGGTGACCGGCGGGACCGGCAGGCCAAGGCCGACGCCCGGCTGCAACAGATTGACCAGCACCAGCCCCAGCATCAGCGAGATGAAGCTCGCCATCACGAACCAGCCGAACGACCGCAGCCCGACCCGGCCCAGCGACGAACTGTCGCCCATATGCGCGATACCGACGACCAGCGTCGAAAAGACGAGCGGCGCGATGATCATCTTGATGAGCCGCAGGAACACGGTCGTCACCGCGGACAAGTAATAGGCGATGTTCTTCAACGTCGCGCTGCCGGCGCCGCCGCCATCGTCCAGCCCAGCGTTCAGCGCCCATCCAAGCACGAGGCCCGCGACAAGGGCGATGAGAATGAAAGTCGTAAGCCGCTTGGCCATGCGTAGTCCCTGATCGTTTGCGCGGGAAAGGACGGGAATGTTTCGTCCGGGTCAACCCCTGTGCTTGTCGCAGCTTGGCAAGTCGCGCGTGCCTGCGTATCGAGCCGCAATGACCTCGACCAATGATGTCCGCCGCTCGTTCCTCGACTTTTTCGAGAAGGCGGGCCACGCCCGCGTCGCCTCCGCCCCGCTCGTTCCGCAGAACGATCCGACGCTGATGTTCGTCAATGCGGGCATGGTGCCGTTCAAGAACGTGTTCACCGGCCTCGAAACGCGGCCTTATGTGACGGCGACGTCGTCGCAGAAGTGCGTGCGCGCCGGCGGCAAGCATAACGACCTCGACAATGTCGGCTACACCGCGCGGCATCACACCTTCTTCGAAATGCTCGGCAATTTCTCGTTCGGCGATTATTTCAAGGAACAGGCGATTCTGAACGCCTGGACGCTGCTGACCCGCGATTGGGGGCTGCCGGCGGACAAGCTGACCGCGACCGTCTACCACACCGACGACGAAGCGTTCGGCCTGTGGAAGAAGATCGCCGGGCTGCCCGATCACAAGATCATCCGCATCCCGACCAAAGACAATTTCTGGGCGATGGGCGACAGCGGCCCGTGCGGCCCGTGCTCGGAAATCTTCTACGATCATGGCGACCATATCCCCGGCGGCCCTCCCGGTTCGCCCGACGAGGACGGTGACCGCTTCGTCGAGATTTGGAACCTCGTGTTCATGCAGTTCGAGCAGGACGCGAACGAGATCGTCGGCGAACTGCCCAAGAAGTCGATCGACACCGGCATGGGGCTCGAACGCATCGCTGCGGTGATGCAGGGCGTGTCGGACAATTACGACACCGATACCTTCAAGGCGCTAATCGCCGCGTCGTGCGAACTGACCGGGACGCGCGCCGAAGGGCCGATCCAGGCCAGCCACCGCGTCATCGCCGATCACCTGCGCGCCTCGGGCTTCCTCGTCGCCGACGGCGTGCTGCCGGCCAATGAAGGGCGCGGCTATGTGCTTCGCCGCATCATGCGTCGCGCGATGCGCCACGCGCATCTTCTGGGTGCCAAGGACCCGCTGATGCACCGGCTGGTCGGTTCGCTCGTGTCCGAAATGGGCGCTGCGTACCCCGAACTGGTCCGCGCGCAGCCGCTGATCGAAGCGACGTTGCAGCAGGAAGAAACCCAGTTCCGCCGCACGCTCGACAAGGGGCTTAAGCTCCTCGACGAAGCGACTGCCGGGTTCGCCGACGGCGCGACGCTCGCCGGCGAAACCGCGTTCAAGCTCTACGACACCTATGGCTTCCCCTATGACCTGACCGAGGACGCATTGCGCGCCCAAGGCTATGGCGTCGACCGCGCCGGCTTCGACGCGGCGATGGCCGAACAGAAGCGCGCCGCCCGTGCCGCATGGAAGGGCTCGGGCGCCAAGGCGTCGGACGACATCTGGTTCGACGTCCTCGAAACCGCTGGCCCGACGGAGTTCATCGGCTATTCGGTCGAAGCGGGCGAGGGACAGGTCGTCGCGATCGTCAAGGACGGCACCCGCGTCGAATCGGCGGAAGCCGGCGACGAGGTACTGGTCCTGACCAACCAGACGCCCTTCTACGCCGAAAGCGGCGGGCAGGTCGGCGATGCCGGCACCATGACCACCGATGCGGGGTTCAAGGCGACCGTCACCGACACCGCCAAGCAGTTGGGCAAGCTCCACGCCCATGTCGCGACGATCGACGCCGGCAGCCTGAAGGTCGGCGACAGCGTCGCGCTGACCATCGACACCGCCCGCCGCGCCCAGATCCGCGCCAACCATTCGGCGACGCATCTGTTGCACGAGGCGCTGCGCGAACGGCTCGGCACCCATGTCGCGCAGAAGGGATCGATGGTCGCGCCCGAACGCCTGCGCTTCGACTTCTCGCAGCCCTCGCCGATCGCGGCGGATGCGCTGGCGCTGGTCGAGGCCGACGTCAACGCGCAGGTCCGTGGCAACGGCGTCGTCACCACCCGGCTGATGACCCCCGACGACGCGATCGCGATGGGCGCGATGGCGCTGTTCGGTGAGAAATATGGCGACGAAGTCCGCGTCGTGTCGATGGGGCAGGATGCGGAGGGGACCTATTCGATCGAACTGTGCGGCGGCACCCATGTTGGCGCGCTGGGCGAGATCGGCCTGTTCAAGATCGTGTCCGAAGGCGCGGTGTCGTCGGGCGTCCGCCGCGTCGAGGCGCTGACCGGCGAGGCCGCACGGCAATGGCTCGGCAACCGCGACGCGAAGCTCCGCGAAGCCGCCGCCGCGCTGAAGGCGACCCCCGACGAAGTCCCCGCGCGCGTCGCGCAGCTCGTCGAGGACCGCCGCCGTCTCGAGCGCGAACTGGCCGAGGCCAAGAAGGCGCTGGCCATGGGTGGCGGTGCCGGTGCCGCGCCCGCCGGTCCCGAACAGGTCGGCGACATCGCTTTCCTCGGCCAGGTTATCGACGGCCTCGAGGCAAAGGCACTACGCGGCACGATCGACGAAGCCCGTGCGCGCGTTCCCTCGGGCGTGGTCGCGCTGGTGGCGGTCAATGACGGCCGCGCCTCGGTCGGCGTCGGCGTGTCGAGCGACCTTGTCGGCCGGATAAGCGCCGTCGACCTCGTCAAGGCGGCGGTCGCGGCACTGGGCGGGCAGGGCGGCGGCGGCCGTCCCGACATGGCGCAGGGCGGCGGCCCGGACGGATCGAAGGGTGCCGAGGCGATCGACGCGATCAAGGCGTTGCTGGCGGGCTGATCGCTAACCTCTGAGACGACCGTACCCCGGCGAAGGCCGGGGTCCAGTTGGGTGACGCTGGCCGCATTTTGCGCAGGCCTTCCCAACTGGACCCCGGCCTCCGCCGGGGTACGTCGTTTGTGTGGGGTAGGGGTGACCTGCTCAAACCGTATCCCCGCGAAGGCGGGGATCCAGAGCCACACAGCGCACCGCCCGTGACCCTGGACCCCCGCCTCCGCGGGGGTACGGAATGGGTAGGGTTCCCGGCCAACCCTCAAATATAGGTCCGCAAGAACTCCGCGAGCGCACACACCGCAAGGCTCTGCCCATAGGGCATCGAGGTCAGCGCGATATCCTTATAGAATTGCTGCGTATCCCCCATCGCAGTCCCGAAACTCACCTGCTTTAGTTCGCCGGTCTCGTCGATGTTGGCCAGCACGCCTCGCACCGCCTTGATCCCGACCGCCTCATACGCACGCGGCAGATACCCCTTCCGCACCGCCTTGAGGATGCCGTACGCAAACCCCGCCGCCGCCGACGCTTCCAGATAGCTGGTCGGATCGACGATCAGCGTATGCCACAACCCGCTCTCGTCCTGCGTCTCCGCCAGCGTTTTCACCTGCGCCGCCAGCGTATCGATCAGGAACATGCGCAGCGCATCGCCCTGCGGCAAATCCAGAATTTCGATGATCTCCGGAATAGCGATCGTGACCCAGCAATTGCCACGCGCCCACAGCGCCTCGGCAAAGTTATGCCGCCCGTTGAAATCCCAGCCGTGGAACCACAGCCCGGTCTTCTTATCGAACAGATATTTGATATGGACAAGGAACTGGCGCTTCGCCTCCTCGACATAGTGCGGGCGGTTCAGCAACAGACCGATCTTGGCCAGCGGCAACACGCTCATCATCAGCGTGTCGTCCCACATCTCGCCCGGATTCTCATCGTTATAGACGATATGCTGGAACCCGCCCTCCTCGGTCTTGGGCAGGCCGTCGGGCGCCATCAGCCATTCCGCCCATGTATCCAGATACGGGATATAGCGCGGGTCCGGCTCATGCTCGTAGAGATAGGCAAGCGTGATGAACGGCGCGACGGTGTTGATGTTCTTGGTCGGGGTCCCTTCCGCGAAGCGATCCTCGAACCATTGCTTGATGATCGCCAGCGCGGCCTTGTCGCCGGTCTGCTCGTAATAGCGCCACATCCCGAACAGGCCGACCCCATGCGTCCATTCCCACCCGGCCCAGCCCTTGGTGTCGATGATCCGCCCGTCGTCGAGATGGAGCAGGAACTCGCCCGTCTCGTCCTTGATATTGACCAGATTGTCCATCAGCAGCGTGATGGCGTCGGTCACCTGTTGGCGGGGAATGTCGTGGGTCAGCGCAGCCATATTTGCTCCGGGTGAAGGTTGTTCATTCTAGAATTTGCTGTGCTCCCGCGCAGGCGGGAGCCTAGGGCCACAAGCGTGTCGCTTGCGGCTCTGGCCCCCCGCCTGCGCAGGGGTACGAAGGAAAGACGTCGGTCACTTCGCCGCCGCCAACACCGCCGGCGCATCGACCATCCGCACCGGCACCCCGCCGCGAACGTTGCGCATCGTCACCAGCCTGACGGCCTCCAGCGCATTACCCGGCGCACCATCGCTGGTCACCGCCAGCGACAGCACGTTGCGCCCGCGATGGTTCAAGATGCCTTCGGGCACGACGAAGGTCCGTTGCGGCCCGACATGGGCGATGAATTGCCCCATATGCCAGCCATTGACGAACACCAGCACCCGGTAATCGACGGGCGAGCGCGGTACGGCGGCATCGCCGAACGACACCCCGATCGTCGCATCCTGCCCCTTGGGCACGTTCAGGTCGAAGCTGGTGCGATACCAGCTGGTCCCTGCCGGAGCGGAGGTCGCCGGCAACGACACCTTCGCCCAGCGCGCATCGTCGAAGCCGGGCAGGTGCCAGCCCATTCGCTCGCCATATTGCCCGCCATTGTTGGCCACCCCGCGGACCGGATCGACGATATCCTCGCCGCCCTGCCGCCCCTGTATCTTCCACGCGACCGGCACCGCGAAGGACTGGCCCGCCTGCTTCTCGACCGAAGCCGACACGATCCCGCGCGCTTCCTTGTGGAAATCGTCGGCGTCGAGATCCCAATTATGCCCGTTGTTGCGCAGCATCACCGACAGCACATGCTCGCCCGGCTTCCGCGCCGCGTCCGGCAACGCGATCGTCGCCGTGCCGGTCGTGATCGGCCGCGGCAGTCCGGCGGGCAATTCGTCCTGCCCGATCAACTTCCCGTCGAGAAAGACCTGCACCATCCCCGACCCGCCGGCGCCGTAGTAGAGCCGCAGCCGCTCGGCATCCGCCGTGCCGTTGAAGCGTCCGCGATACCACACATCGCCATCGTGAAAGCCGTACGCGTCCATCAGCATGTTCGGCTGCCCATCGGGCCGCGCGGTGATACTGGCATAGGCGCGATTGTCGATCGCCTGCCACGACGCATCGTCGAACCCCGGCTCCGCCTCGGGCGATCCCGGCGCCATCCGCCATTCGGCCAGCACCGGCAGGGTCACCGCCGCCGGGCCGGCCAGGGCTGCGCGCGCCACCAGACTGCCGGCGCTACCCGAACCGATCGCGACCCGCGCGCCGTTCCACGTCACCGACCGCACCCGCTTCGGCGCCCAGACCTCCAGCGGCGTCGGCTCCTTGGTATCGCCGGTCAGCGCCAGCGTCGAACCGCCCTTGGCGGATCGCACCAGCGCCGGCCCGCGCACCAGCACGTCGCCGGTTTTCCAGAATGTCGCGACCTCGGCCTCATCGCCGATCAGCAGCGTCATCGGCGGCCGTCCGCCGTCCGACACCTGCACCCGCGCTAGGCTGCCATGCGTGTAATCGAGCCGCAAATCGCCCTTTGCCGCATCGAACGACGACTGCACCTCCCCGGCGATCACCCGCACGGTCGGCGCGCTGGCATAGCGCAGCACCGTCGTCCCCGCTTCCTGCGCTCGCCCGTACAGCAGCAGCACGTCGCCGCCATCGATCCGCAGGTGTGACTGCAATTCCGACGTCGCATAGACCAGCCGCTGCCCGCCCAGATTGACGCCGGCGACCAACCACTTCGCATCGAAGCCGTTCAGCCGCATCTCGGGGAACGCATAGCGCCCGTCGGGCAGGTCGGCGGTGATGGTGAAGCGGTCGTCGCTCGCCTTGTTCGACGGATTGTGCGTGACCAGCAGGAAGCGGGCGTCGGTCTCCGGCGACTTGTTGTGATAGACCTGGATGTTCGGCGAAGAGATCGTCACCGGGCCCGCCGGCACCATCCCCGCCAGGTCGGGCACGGCCGCGATCATGCCGGCCAGCGCCTTCAGCTCCTCGGCCTTCTCGCGCACCTCGCGCGTCTCGCTGAACGCCGCGCCATAATCATAGCTGGTGAAGACCACCGGCGCCGGCAGCCACCCCCAGCTTGTGCCACCGAACCCCATATAGAAGCTCTGGATGGCGATGCCGTTGGCAAGGTTGGTGCCGTAAAATACTCGCTGGAACCGCTTGCCGCGCTGACGCGCATTGCACTCATACCCGCCGTTCGATCCCCAATAATCGAACCAGCCGCCGCCGAATTCCGCCGCAAACCCCGGCGTGTTGGGGCTGGCCGACGCACCACCCTTCGCCCCGCCGGGACCATAAAAACCCCAGTCGGGCGCGGCGCTCCCGCGCGTCACCTTGCCGCCGACCGTGCAGGTACCGCCCGGATAACCATCGAACGCATACAGGTCGGGCGATCCCTCGACCGTCTTCGCCACGTTCGATCCGCGCGGCACCCAATATCCGTTGCGCCCCTGATCATTGTGGAACAGCGGCACGGTGATCCCGTCCGCCCGCGCCTTGGCATAGAGGTGGTCCATATACCGCCCCTGTGCCGGGGTGGTCAGCGCCAGTTCGTTCTCGATCTGGTGCAGGATCACGGTACCCTTGCCGTTGTTGATCTGGTGGCGGGCAATGATCGGGTTGATCTGGCTGAGCCATTCGTCGGCGGCGGCAAGATAGTCGGGATCGTCGGTCCGCGCCCGCGCTCGCTGGTTCTGCAACCATCCCGGAAAGCCGCCGCGCGTCAGCTCGGCATTCACATACGGCCCGGCGCGTGTGATGACGTACAGGCCCTCTTCGGCCGCCATGTCGAGCAGCCGGTCGATGTCGCGAATGCCCTTGAAATCATACACACCGCGTTTGGGGCTATGGAACCCCCAGTCGAAATAGAAGGCGACGGTGTTGAACCCGCTTGCCTTCATCTTCTGCAGCACGTCGCGCCACAGATCGGGGGAGGGCAGGCGGAACGCATGGACCTCGGCCGACCAGATGGTGAGCCGCTTGCCATCGATCATCAGCGAGCGCGCATCATACGACACACGCCCGAATTTCTTGACCGGCGCGGCCAGATTGGCGGTCGGTTTCGCGGTCTGGGCGACCGCCGGCGTCAACATCGACGCGGCAACGCCACACAGGAACAGGCTACGCAGCATCCGGGTCATGCCATGTGGAACATGGGGGTGAGCGGCCATTCGAGCGGCCGGTGGTCGGCCTGCGTCTCCATCAGTGGCGCCATCGACTCCCACCAGCGCTGCATGACCGGATGTTGGGGCAGGGTATCGCGCTGATTCTGCTCGGCCAATTCCAGCGTCGCGAACAGCGCACCCGTCTCTTCGTCGAGGAAGATCCAGTAATCGGAAATCCCCGCCTCGCGCAGCAGCGCCGACAATTCGGGCCAGATCGCGTCGTGACGCGCACGATATTCGGCGGCCATGCCCGGCTTCAACTGCATCCGAAACGCCTGCCGCGTCATCTGCCCCTCCTGTATGTTCACTATGTGAACGTTATATTCAAATAATAGAATGGTCGCGGCCGTGGGTCAATCGCTACGTGTAACCTTCGTCACCTTCGCTCCCGCGACATCGTCCAAACGGATCGCCGCCCGGCCATCGCCCTTCGTGTTGAGGTTCAGCCCCTCGACCGTCAGCCCCCGCACATGCCGACACCACAGCCCCCATGCCGGCGTCGGCCCGAACATGCTCGGCTCGGGATAGGCATCGGCCAGCTCCGGCGGCATCGCCATCGGCATGCCCCCGCCCGAGAAGGAAAGGCTTATATCGCGCAGGGTTACGTCCTCGATCCGGTGCCCCGGCAACCCCGCCAGCGTCGCCGCGAACCGATGGTCGATGCCCGTCGCCTGCAGCCCTTCGACCACGACCCCCCGGATTGCGCCCACCCCGGTCCCAGCCGGCCCCCGCCGCCGATCGCCGATCCGCAGGAACAGCGGCGCGGTGGTCACCTCGGCCATGGTCAGGTCGCGGACCACCACGTCCTCGATCACTCCCCCGTCGACCGTCTCCAGCGCCAGTCCCCTCGACCGCTCGAACCGGCACCGCTCGATCCGGATCCGCTGAAACCCGCCATTGCTCTCGGTGCCCAGCTTGATCCGCCCGGTCACCCGGTCGCGGTCGGGCGCCAGTTGCTGTGTCTGCCCCCGCGTCCCGTCGATCAGCGTATCCGGGTCATAGCCCGACACGACACAGTCGCGCACCGTCACATCGCTACAGGGCAGTACCCGTCCGAGCGCAAAACTGCTCTTCAAAACAATGGCATCGTCATTGGGCGTATTCACCCGGCACCGCTCGACCAACACGTCCTGCACGGCGTCGAGGTCGATCCCGTCGCGATTGGTATCGATGGTCAGGTCACGCAGCACCATGCCCCGGCAGCCCGTCGCAAGGATCGCGAAATGCCCGCCCCGCGCGATCGTGATCCCCTCGATCCGGACATCCCGCGCCTCGACCAGCGCCACGGCCTTGTTCCCCAGCCCGTTCATCCGCGCCGCATCGGGCTCCAGCGCCGCGATCTCCGCCGCCGTCATCTGCCGCATAGACAGCGGCCGCTCCCCCGCCTGCTTGCGCCACCGCGCCCCCGGCCCGTCGCGGGTCAGCCCCTCGCCATCGATCATCCCCGGCCCGAGGATCGCGACCCGCGCCACACCGTCCCCGACGATTAGGCTGTTATGCCAATGGCTATGCCCGAAATCCTGATATAGCTGCTCGCCGCGATCCTCGGGCAGCGCATATCGCCCGCCATCGCGCGCAGGATCGGCCGCGACGATCACCGCGCCCTGCTCCAGCACCAGCGTCACGTCGCTCGCCAGCCGCAACGTAAAGCACCGATAACGCCCCTTCGGCACCACGACCGTCCCGCCGCCCCGCGCCGCATCGATCGCGCGCTGCACCGCCGCCGTGTCGAGCGTCCGCCCATCGCCGACCGCGCCGAACCGTCGCACATCGAACCGCCGCGCGGCATGGGCGGAAAAGGGCAGGGCCAGCATCCCCAGCAACATGGTGCGCCGGTCGATCAATTGCCGTCCGGCCGCACGTCGCTGCGCGCCGCACTCGGCATGATCGCCACCACCGCCGGCAAGGGGGGCCGTGCCGGATCGAACCGCGCGGCGGTCACATGCGCCGTCATGCCCGGCAGCGTCCGGATACCCTCCGCCACCGCCCGCGCCAGCAGCCACGCGCCATAATTGTTGTGGTGGGTCCGGTCCTTGCCGCCATCGTTGAACGCCTGCGGACTGACCGTCGGACCCAGTGCCTCATAGATGGCGATGCTGGCGGCATTCAGGTCGATGACCGCCACACCTTCCTCCGCCGCGACTGCTCGGACGGCGGCGGGATAGTCCCCCAGTGTCGGCGTAATCCGCCCGGTTGGGTCGAAATTGCGCCGCTCGGGACTGGTCACCAGCACCGGCGTCGCCCCCCGCCGCCGCGCCTCGGCGATATAGGCCTTCAGATAGGCCCGATAGGTCGTCCCGGCCTCGACATAGGTTTGCGGCCACTGCGCTTTCTGGTCGTTATGCCCGAACTGGATCAACAGCCAGTCGCCCTTGCCGATCGTCGACAGCACCTTGTCGAGCCGCAATTCGGTCAGGAACGACTTCAGCGTTTCACCCGACTCCGCATGGTTCGCGACCGCGACCTGCCCATCGAGAAACGCCGGCAGCATCTGGCCCCAACTCGCCGCCGGTTCGGACGGCTGGTCGGTAACCGTCGAATCCCCGACCAGATACAGGGTCGGCACGTCGGCCGGCTCGATCCGGATCGTGTCTACCGCCGCATCGCCGAGCAGTTCGAGCGTCAGGCGATCGTCCCAGGTCGGACTGCCCGCCTCGCGTGGTTTCAGCCGGACCATCGTACCGCCCGGCGCGTTGGCGGGCGGGGGCGCCAGCATCGCCGTCCGTGTATTGACTACGAAGCTGCGCGTCACTCGTTGTCCGGCGCGCGTGACGACTCGGTCGAGCATCAGCCGCCGCGCCTCGGCCTTGACCGTCGTCGTCGCCACCCGCCGGTCGCCCAGTGTTACCGTCACCCGCCAGTTGCCCTCGGGCAGTGCCACCGAAAAGCGCCGCCCGCCGCCCGGCTCGTAACCATAGCCGTCGCGATAGGGCCGATCGCGCTCGACCCGCACCTCGCCCTCGCGTGGCCGGGCCTCATCGAGCCGATAGGTCACCGGCGTCGCCGGGCCGGCGAGCAGCATCGCCAGCGCCATGATCATTTCGGCGCGACCAGCGGATGCGGCGGCTGATTATACGCGGTGTTCTGCCAAGCGACGCCCAAGCGATAGATCGGGTCATGCATCAGGGTCGCGCGCCGGATCTTGGTCGGGAAGGGCGTGGCATAAATCCGCAACTCCCGACTGTCCTCGCTGCGCAGGATCACCTCCTCGCGCCAGTCGCCAAGGATATCGGCCGACAGCGCAGGCGTCGATTTGGTGCCGTTGTTCGACGTCGCCCCCTCGGCGACCAGCAACGGGATCTCGTTCCCCGCCTTCCAGTCCCATTTGGTGATGCGATTACGGTCGAGCAGCTCACGCTGCGCATCGCCGTCCCACCAGATTGCGAAATTTGCGACCTTGGGCTTGGGTCCGGGAATGATTTGCCCCTTGGCCGTGTAGAGGTTGGCCGTACTGGAATTCCAGTTTTCCTCGCCCGGGTAGCGCGGGTCGATATCGGCCGACAGGCCGCGACCGGTGTCCTTGGTCGCCGGCGTCGTCCACAGGATCGCGCCGGTCCGAGCGTCGAGCATCGCCGATCCGATCCCGCCATTGCGCGGTACCTCTTCATGGACGCCGAATTTTTCGAGCCCCGGCCGGGTCGGGTCGAGATCGCCCAGATGCATCGTATCGCCATGCCCCAGGCCGGCGCTCCACAGCCCTTTGCCGTCGTCGTCGATCGCCATCGATCCGTAGATTATCTCGTCGCGGCCATCGCCATCGACATCGGCGACCGACAGATTGTGGTTGCCCTGTCCGGCGAATTTCGCATTGCCCGGCGCCGAACTGTCGAACAGCCAACGCTGCGTTAGTTTACCGTCGCGCCAGTCCCATGCCGCGACCGTCGACCGCGCATAATAGCCGCGCCCGAAAATCCCGCTCGGCCGCTCACCGTCTAGAAAGGCGACCCCTGCAAGGAACCGGTCGGACCGGTTGCCATAGCCATCGCCCCACAGTGCCTGCAGCCCCTCCGGCGTATCGCTGCCGCGCGGCGGCGCATAGGGTTGCGTCGCCAGCGCCCGCCCCGTTGCTCCTTCGAACACGGTCAGATATTCCGGCCCCGACAGGATGCGCCCCTGGATCCGTGCGACCTTGCGCCCGTCGGGCAGGGTGGTCGCACCGGTGCGATCGGCCTGCGGCAATTCGCCGTCCTTCGCCCGCCAGTCGGCGTCGGCATCGCCCAGCACGCGGCCGGTACCGTCGATCGTGCCGTCACCGGTTTTCACCATGATCTCCGCGCGCCCGTCGCCGTCGAAGTCATAGACCATGAATTGCGAATAATGCGCGCCCGAGCGGATGTTGCGCCCCAGATCGATCCGCCACAGCCGTTTGCCCTCCAGCGTATAGGCGTCGAGCAATGTTTCGCCGCTATAGCCGCCGAACGCATTGTCCTTCGAAATGGTCGGGTCCCACTTCAGCACGATCTCATAGCGGCCATCGCCATCCAGATCGCCGACACTCGCGTCGTTGGCGGTGTAGCCATAGCGTTCCCCTGTGGGCGTCACCCGTTCGGCGGGCGGATCGAGCGGGATCGACCAATATCCGTTCGACCAGACCGCCGCCGTGGCCGCCGGCTCCCGTATTCCGATCGTCTCGAGCCGATAGCGCGCCGCGGGGGCTCCGGTCCGGTCGTGGAAGCTCGACGCCCCGGACACCCGCGCGGCGATCACCCTGCCGTCGCGCAGCAGGCGGAACGTGGTTCCAGGCCGGTCGGTCACGAGCAGCCGCCACGAAATGTGATTGCCGCCGTCCTTGGCCGGCACCGCCACCAGTCCCCGATCGAGTCGCTCGACTTGCCGGCCGTCCGTCGCGGCATTCGGTGCGGCGAAGGCGGTTGCCGACACGCTCGCAGCCAGCATCCCCAGAATCAATCCGCGCATCATCCGCTCTCCTGTCGTCCATATTGTTTCACCATATGGACACAAATATCATATTGCGAAGATTCTGCTTTGCAAGCGGTCCGTTCCACGGTAGGCCCGACGTCGAGCAAAGCGATTTTGATCGGCGACGGGGAACACCCACGCGCCGTCCCGGAAATGAGGAGGGGTTTGCATGACGTCGTTCGCCAATATCCGTGGAGCCAGGCTGCGCGCCGCCGCGTCGGGCTTGGCCCTGATCGTCGCGCTGGGTAGCGCGCCGGCCTTCGCGCAGGTCGTCGCATCGGGCGGCGAAGCGAACCAGTCGCCGACCGATCCGCTCGATCAGGAAGCCGAAATCCTCGTCACCGGCACCCGGGCGTCGCTGCAATCCGCGATCGCCCGAAAGAAGAATGCCGATACCGTCGTCGACTCGATCGTCGCGGAGGATATCGCCAGCTTCCCCGACAAGAATGTCGGCGAGGCGCTGGCGCGGGTCACCGGCGTGCAGTTGCAGCGCGAGTTCGGCGAAGGCTCTAAAATCTCGATCCGCGGCGTCGAACCCGACCTGAACCGTGTGGAGGTGAACGGCGTCAGCCAACAGTCGCCGGGCGGCGAGCGAAGCGGTGATTTCCGCGAACTGGCGGTCGAACTGGTCAAGTCGGTCGACGTCTACAAGGGCTATACGGTCGACCTGACCGAAGGCGGCATCGGCGGCACGGTCCGCATCGAAACCCGTCGCCCGCTCGAACTGACCAAGCCGTTGTTCAGTATCAAGGGTGAGGCACAACGCCTCAATCTTACCCAGAAATGGCGTCCGCGCTTCAACCTGACCGCCGGACGGTCCGACCTGCTCGACGGGCGGCTGGGCGTGCTGTTCAACGTGACCCACAGTGTCGTCGACACGCGCGGCGATTCCGTGGCCAACACCAATTGGCAGCGCTATCTCGACTTCGATCGCTCGACCGAAAAGACGATCGCGAACCCGGCCTATGCCAATTTCGGGACCTATGAAAGCTGCGCGGGGACGACCGGCGCTACCGCTGCTGCGGCGACTGCCAACCGACTGGCGTGCGAGGACCAGTTCTTCGACTGGTCGCCGGGTTCGGTCCGCTATCGGAATCAGGAGCGCACCGACGCCCGCACATCGCTCGATCTGCAAGCGCAATATCGGTTCGCCGACAATTTCTCGGTCTGGGGTCAGGTTCAGCTGAACTACCGCAACCAGAATCTGCGCGACACCAACTATGCCGTCAACATGGGCGGCGGCCTGACCAGCGCCGGAACCGTCAACAGCACGCCCGACATCACCCGCTACAATCTGGATGCGGCGTTGGCGACGAACGCCGCGGGGGGCACGTCGCGCCCCCGTCCGACGCAGTCGTTCGTCACCACCGACGGTCATATCCTGACGAGCTGGACGACGGCGCTCAACGCCGGGACGCCGCCGGGCAACGGCATCGTCGCTAATTCGGGCGGTGCCAGCAACATCGTCGGCGTGCAGCGCCGCGATTTCAGCTACGACGAAAACACCCGCTATTATCAGTCCGGGTTCCAGTGGGAACTGGACCGGATGAAGATGACGTTCCTCGCATCGCGTTCGGAGGGGAACCGGGTCAACGAAACCAACCTCGTGGCGATTTCGACGGGCGTGTCGGGCATCAGCATCGATCGCCGCAACGCCGACGGCCTGCCTATCCTGGGTTTCCCCAGTGCCTTCGATCCGTCGAACATCGCGGCTTATGGCGATAATACGCGGCGCGGTGCCAATGGACAGTTGCTGGTTCAAAGCGGCCCGAGCGTGCAATATCGCCCGAGCCAGAATGATTCGGCCGAGGATCAGCTTAAGCTCGACGTCGATTACGACCTCGACTGGGGTTTTCTGCGCAGTCTCGAATTCGGTGGCCAGTATCGCAACCAGGACCTCGTCGCCTACAATGCTGGCGGTGCGCGACTACTCTCGCCGCAGGTCGTTGCGGTCCCGGCGGCCGGAATCGTCGGCCGACCGGCGGTATTCCAGTATAACAACAACGTTTCGCTGACGACGGTCATAGGCTCGCCCCCGGCGACCGGTCCCGTCGCGGGCGTTACCTATTTCACGCCGGCCCAGTATCAGCAGTTCCTGCAGGTCAATGGCGGCGTCACCGGGGGCGCCCCGTTGTTCGGCGGCATCCCGGCGGTCGAGGGCGCCCCGACCCGGCTTGCCCAGCCGTTGTTCGATTTCGCCAACCTGTCGCGCTATTATGACCTGTCCGGCTTCAACCAGAGCCGGGTCCGCTTCGCGGACGGCCTGCCGCAGATTCCCGGCTACGTCATTAACGAAAAGATCGTTGCCGGTTACCTGAAGCTCAATTTCGGGACCGACATTTTCGGTATGCCATTGACCGGTAACGCCGGCATGCGCTACACCTATACCCGCGACGATTCGACCAGCAGCAACACCCGGCGAGAAAGCCGCATCCGTCCCGGCACCGGCGTCCCCGGCATTCCGGCGGTCATCGAGGTTGCAACGGTCGGCGTGCAGGAAGTCACGCTGACCAACGACTATCACGACTGGCTGCCGGCGGTGAACCTGTCGCTGGAGGTGCAGCGAAACCTGTTTGTCCGGGCAACCTATGCGAAGAATCTGGCGCGCCCCCGGCCGGGCGACCTGTCGCCTTCCGTCAATTGCGTCATTGACGTCGCCGACACCATCGCCGGTGAAGATACCTGCTCCGCAGGCAATCCAGCGCTGCAGCCCTACCGCGCCGATCAGTACGACCTGAACGCCGCTTGGTATCCGAACGCCGATACGATCGTTAGCATCGGCTATTATTACAAGGACATCAAAAGCTTCGTCTTGCCGGCATCGGTCCGTGCGGGAGTCAACCTGTTTGGCGACGGCGTGCTCTACACCGTGCGTCAGCCGACCAACGGGTTCGGTGCGAAGCTGGACGGGTTTGAAGTCAGCGCCTCGACCGCCTTCACCTTCCTGCCGGCACCGTTTGACGGGTTCGGCGTGAACGGCAATTTCACTTACAGCCGTGCGCTCAATAGCGCGTTGACGAATGTGGCAACGGGGGAACGGCTCGACGCTTTCCCGGGCCTGTCAAAATATACTTACAATGGCAGCGTCTTCTACGACAAGGATTGGCTGAACGCACGCGTCAGTTACAACAAGCGCAGCGACTATCTTCTCGTTGCAGCCGACGCGACCAACAGCAACAATCCGATCTTCCGGCGCGGGGAAACCTATGTCGATGCGAAGGTGCAGTTCCGTATCACGCCGCAATACAGCCTGTTCTTCGAAGCGCTGAATCTCACCAACGAACTGTCCCGCGCCTATATCGACGATGCGCGCGTGGTCGAATTCACCGACAACGGTCGCCGCATCTTCGTCGGTGCGCAGTTCAAGCTGTGACCTACCATGCCGGCCGCCTTGTACGTCAGGGCGGCTGGCTGTTGCTGGTGGCGCTAACCGGCTGTGCTCATCCGCCGATACCTGCGATCGCATGGTCGATCGAGGCGGAATCACCGCAAGCACAGGTCCGTTACCTTCCCGGCGGCGTGATCGACATCGACACGCCGCGCGGGCTTACCCTGTGGTATCCCGATCGGCTCGACGGGCCGGTACGTATCGCCTTCGATGCGATGGCGGTATCGGCGGGCGGGCCGAACGATCGGGTCAGCGATCTCAACGCCTTCTGGATGGCGACCGACCCGGCGGCTCCCGATCGGTCGGTTTTCTCCCAACCGCGTAATGGCCGGTTCGAGGCGTATGACACGCTCACTACCTATTACGTCGGCATCGGCGGCAACCGGAACACGACGACGCGGATGCGGCGCTATACCGGCCGGCCGGGCGACCGGCCGCTGCTGGCCGAACATGACCGGGCCGATCCGGCCGCATTGTTGCAGCCCGCTCGCTGGACCCGCGTCGCGCTGATCGCCGATGGCGGCCGGATCGCAGTGGAACGTGACGGCCGCATGCTGTTCGCGATGACCGACCCCGCCCCCTATCGCAGCGGCTGGTTCGCGTTGCGCACGACGCAGAGCCATTTGCGCATTCGCCGGGTAACGATTTCCCGGCTCTGACTATCGGAGACACGACCATGCCGATCACCCGCCGCGGCCTGATGGGTGCGACCATGTTAGCGGCCGGCCTACGCAGCCTGCCGGCATTCGCCGCTCCCGTCGACCGTGGGCGAATAGTGGATGGGCGCGCGAACTGGGTCGAGGGCCGGTCGCCGGCCGCGCATGCCGGGCAGACGTTCGGCATGGCATGGCCGCGTGGACGGGTGCCGGCGCGGCAGCGCTGGGCAGTGCGCGACGATGCCGGCCGACCGCTGCCCGCCCAGAGCTGGGTGACGGCGACATGGCCCGATGGCAGCGTGAAATGGACGGCCCATGCGCTTCCGGCCGATATGGCACCGGGCGCTGCGGTCATGGTCGGACCGGGTCGGGCATCGCTGCCCGATGCGCCGGTGCGGGTCGAGGAGCGGGGCGACCTGATCGTCATCGCGACCGGCGACCGGCGTTGGGAAATCGGCCGCAGCGGCGATGCCCTAATCCGGCGCGCAACCTGCGGCGACCGTATGGTCCTGCGCGACGCGGCGCTGGTCGCCGAACTGCGGCAGGGTTCGCCCGAAGGCCCGCGCCTGTCGCTGAACGGACGTATCGACCGCGTGACCGTGGAGCAACGCGGACCGGTGCGCGCCGTCGTGAAGGTCGAGGGCTATCATGTCGGTGGCGAACAGCGGGCGCTACCCTTCGTCGTCCGTCTCTATGCCTATGCGGGTTCGCACGGGCTGCGGATCGTCCACAGCTTCGTCCACGACATCGATCCGGCGCGATGGTTCGTGTCGGGGATCGGGTTGACCACTGCCGTGCCGATGGTGGCGCCGCTGCACGATCGGCATGTGCGCATCGCGCTGGATGACGGGGCGATGCTCGTCGAGGCGGTGCGACCACTGACCGGGCTGCGGCGCGATCCGGGCGAGGCGACTCGCGCGGCGCAAATCGACGGCCGGGCGACGCCGCCCCCGTCGATGATGGGGAAACCCGTCGGTGATCTGCTGCAGCGGATCCCGGCATGGGAAGAATTTTCGCTCGCACAATTCTCGGCACAGGGTTTCACGCTGCGCAAGCGGACCGGGGCGGATCATGGCTGGGTCGATGCGGGGGAGGGCGGTCGCGCACCCGGCTTCGCCTATGTCGGTTCGCCGCAGGGCGGTGCCGCGATCGGCGCGCGTTGGTTCTGGCAACGCCATCCCGGCGAGATCGCCGTGACGAACGCGACGGGGGACGATGCCCGGCTGACGCTGTGGCTATGGTCGCCGCGCGCCGGCGCGATGGACCTGCGATCCTATCGCGGGGTGATGGGGATGGAAGGATATGACGCCCAGAATGAAGGGCTGGCGGTAACCTACGAGGATTACGAGCCGAGCTGGGACAGTTCCGCCGGGATCGCCCGCACCAGCGAACTGATGCTGTGGGCGTTCGACTCGACCCCGCCGACGGAGCGGTTGCAGGCGCTGGCCGTGATTGCTGCCGACGCGCCGCAACTGGTTGCCGATCCGGCCGGACTGCACGCCGCCAGGGTGTTCGGCCATTGGAGCCTGCCCGACCGATCGACGCCCAACCGGACCGCGATAGAGGACCAGTTGGTGCATCTGGTCGACTTTTACGCGGGGGAGGTCGATCGGCGCCATTGGTATGGTTTCTGGAACCATGGCGACGTCATGCACAGCTATGATTCGGATCGCCACCAGTGGCGCTACGATATCGGCGGCTTTGCCTGGGCCAACAGCGAACTATCGCCCGATTTGTGGCTGTGGATGCAGGCGCTGCGCACCGGCGGCGGTCAGGCCTATCGTCTGGCGGAGGCGATGACCCGCCATACGGGGGAGGTGGACGTGTACCATCTCGGCCGTTTCCGCGGCATGGGCACCCGCCACGGCGTGCAGCACTTCAGTGACAGTTCCAAACAACCCCGAATCAGCAACGCCACCTACCGCCGAATCTATTATTATCTGACCGCCGACGAACGGGTTGGCGACCTGATGCGCGACCTGCTGACATCGGATCGGACGTTGGAAACGGTCGAGATCGGCCGGAAGGTGCCGGGGGGCGAGCGTTCGACCCTGCCGGCGGGCATGATCGAAATGTCGTTCGGGACGGTATGGTGTTCGCTCGCCGCCGCGTGGCTGACCGAGTGGGAACGCACTGGCGACCGGCGGTGGCGCGACCGCCTGATAGCGGGCATGGACAGTATCGGCCGTCTGACGAATGGATGGATTGCGGGCAGTGCGCCCTATGATCTGGCAAGCGGGCGGTTCGCCGGGCCGGGGGACGCGGTGTCGATATCGCATCTGAACGCGGTTTTCGGTGCGGTCGAGATCAACGCCGAACTGCTGCAATTGCTCGACGTGCCGCGCTACCGCCAGGCATGGCTCGACTATTGCCGCTACTATAACGTGCCCCGTGCCGTGTTCGAAGCGCGGTTCGGACCGCGCAAGGGATCGGAAAACCTTGCCGAGGCGCATTCCCGCCTGACTGCGTTCGCGGCTTGGGCCGAAGCCGATGCGACTCTTGCCAACCGGGCGTCGGCCGAATTTTTTGCGGGCAGGGCGGGGCTGGGCACTCGGATCGACGATCCCCGACGAACGCTGCCCGGCGGCATCGTCGAATGGCCCGGCATTAGTACCAATGCCGCATCGCAATGGGGGCTGGCGGCGATCGAGAATTTGGCGCTGATCCCCTCGGCGATCGATAGCGGCAGGCTGCGCTCCTGATCTGATATCGCTGCAAAGGGCCGTTCATCGAAGGTGCAGGTGGATCGGCCCATCACCGAACGTTGCGCGGCTATGGTGCGCGTGCTAACGGCGCGCGCTCAAACCATTGGGACGCGGTCGACATGACCAACCTCGTTGCCACTTCGGCGCGGTCCCCGCGCCCGTGATGTTCTCCAGAGAGGCTTCCGGCGAAGCCACCGATCTTCCCGCGGAGGGGCCGGGCCATCACGGCCCCGCACAGTCGCTCGCTAAGCTGTCGCTTGGTGCGCTCGGCATCGTCTATGGCGATATCGGCACCTCGCCGCTTTACGCGATGAAGGAAACGTTCGTCGGGCACCATCGCCTAGCCGTCGATCAGATCAACATTTTCGGCGTCGTCAGCCTCGTTTTCTGGTCGCTGATGCTGATCGTGACGCTGAAATACGTCTTCATCATCATGCGAGCGGACAATAACGGAGAGGGCGGCAGCCTCGCGTTGCTTGCCCTGATCCAGCGCAAGACCGGCGGCGGTCGCTGGACGTCCAGCCTCGTCATTCTGGGGGTGCTGGCAACGGCGCTGTTCTTCGGCGACTGCATGATTACGCCGGCGGTGTCGGTGTTGTCGGCGGTCGAGGGGCTGGCGACGGTCAATGCCGGCTTCGACCCGTTCGTCATTCCGATTGCCGTCGTCATCATGATCGCGCTGTTCTGGTTGCAGGCGGTCGGGACGGCAGGAGTCGGGCGGCTGTTCGGGCCGATAATGATTGCCTATTTCGTGACACTCACCGGCCTAGGCATCCTAAACATCCTCGAACGACCTGAGATCGTTCAGGCGCTGAACCCGATCTGGGCGGTGCGATTCTTCGCACAGGACGGCATCCTCGCTTTTCTGGCGCTTGGCTCGGTGGTGCTTTCTGTCACCGGCGCGGAGGCGCTCTACGCCGATATGGGGCATTTCGGACGGCGGCCGATCTCCATTGCGTGGCTCTACTGCGTGTTTCCTGCGCTTATGCTGAACTATCTCGGGCAAGGGGCATTGCTGCTCGAGAACCCGCATGCGGCTTCAAACCCGTTTTTCTTCATGGCCTCAGAAGATTTCCGGCTACCGCTAGTCATCCTTGCGACGCTCGCAACGATCATCGCCAGTCAGGCGGTCATCACCGGAGCGTTTTCGGTTGTGCAACAGGCCGTGCAGCTCGGATTAATGCCGCGCCTGCGCATCGAACATACCAGTGCGGATGCGGCCGGCCAAATCTATATTCCCGCCGTGAACTGGGCGCTCCTCATCATGGTGCTGCTGCTGATCTTCGGGTTTCAGGAATCGTCGAACCTCGCCGCTGCCTATGGGATCGCCGTGACCGGCACGATGTTCATCAGCACCTGCATGATCGCGGTGCTCATCAAGCGCGTGTGGAACTGGCCGGTAGCGGCGGTCGCGGGTTTCATGGCCATCTTCCTGTGCATCGACGGCGCCTATTTCGCGTCCAACCTGACCAAGGTTCCCGATGGCGGTTGGTTCCCGCTGCTGGTCGGCATCGTCGTGTTCGTCCTGCTGACGACCTGGGCCAAGGGGCGCAAGCTGATGATCGAGCGGATGCGCGAGGCGGCGATGCCCATCAAGGTGTTCATCCAGTCAGCGGCAAGTTCGGCGACCCGCGTGCCGGGTACCGCGGTGTTCATGACCTCGACGCCGGAGGGCGTGCCGCACGCACTGCTGCATAATCTAAAGCACAACAAGGTGCTACACGACCGCGTCATCCTGTTGACCGTCAAGATCGCCGATACGCCCTATGTGGACCCGGAAGTGCGAACGAAGACCGAGGATCTGGGGCAGGGCTTTCACCGCATGATCCTGAAATTCGGCTTCATGCAGGATCCGGACGTACCAGGGGCGCTGAAGGCGGTCGGCTGCTGCGGCGGTGACTTCCGGATGATGGACACCAGCTTCTTCCTCGCGCGGCAGACGCTGTTGCCGTCGTCGCGTCCGGGCATGATGATCTGGCGCGAGAAGCTGTTCGCGTGGATGCTGCAGAATTCGGAAAGCGCGATGGAGTTTTTCCGCCTGCCGACGAACCGCGTCGTCGAACTGGGCAGTCAGGTCGAGATTTGACCGATCATCAGCGCCCTGCGCCGATCATCGTGACCGCCCTGTTCGGGCACGAGGATCAGGTGTGGTTCGACCGACAGCGCCGCGCTTATTTTCCGCCCGAGCGCAATGTGTTGGCGGCGCATTGTACCATGTTCCACCATCTCGCACCGGAACTGGGTGCCGAGTTGAAGCAACGGTTGAACGCGGTGACGCGCGGGTTGCCGGCCCCGCACGCCCGGGTGGGAGGTTTGATGAACCTCGGGCGCGGCGTCGCCTATCGGATCGAGTCACCCGACCTTGAGGAAATTCGTGCCGACTTGGCCGACGCCTTTGCTTCGATGCTGGTACCGCAAGACCGGAGCGGGTGGCGTCCGCACGTCACGGTCCAGAACAAGGTCGAACCGGCCGAGGCCAAGGCGTTGTTGGCGACCCTTTCGGCCGGTTTTTCACCGCGACCGGTTAAAATCGCTGGTTTGGCAAGCTGGTGGTATCGCGGCGGACCGTGGGAAGCATTTTCTCGTCACATGTTCGCTTGACCAGGGCGATTCCCGTTCGTATAGGGCCGCCTCCCGACGGGAAGTGGCGGGGCGAAGTAGCTCAGTTGGTTAGAGCACGGGAATCATAATCCTGGGGTCGGGGGTTCAAATCCCTCCTTCGCTACCACCGAAATGTCGAGGATCGGAAAGCGCAAGTCGTTGCGATGCCATAATATGCATCGTTGAGGCTTTTTCTGTGCCAAAATCGAACTGTTGCCACCTTCGTTCGTTGGGATTGTACAACGAAACTGGAGAGGCCCAGATCATGGTTACCATCAGTCAGCGTCGCCCGATGCTCGATGGCGCGCGCGATCGCCCACGCAATATGACCGGTCTAATTCTTTGCACGCTATTGGCGTTGCCGTTCTGGGGCGTGGTTCTGGCTGTCGTTCCTTAGGGCGGTAGGCGGCGTGGGTTGCAGTAGCTCCGGGACGACCCATGTTGCGTTCGAACGGCGCGTCTGATTAGACGGCGCAAAGGCTTCGAACGGAACTATTGAAATGTCTGTGACCCATCATACCCGCATGCTTGTCCTCGGCTCGGGACCAGCGGGATTGTCCGCCGCGATCTATGGCGCGCGGGCCGGCATGGAGCCGATCGTCGTGCAGGGCATTCAGCCCGGCGGTCAATTGATGACCACGACCGACGTCGAAAACTATCCGGGCTTTCGCGATGTAGTGCAGGGCCCTTGGCTGATGGGCGAGATGCAGGCGCAGGCCGAGCATGTGGGCACGCGCATGATGTGGGACACAATCATCGATGTCGACCTGACACGTCGTCCGTTCCGGCTGACCGGTGACAGCGGCGACGTGTATGAAGGCGAAGTCTTGGTGATCGCCACTGGCGCTCAGGCGCGCTGGCTCGGGCTGGAGAGCGAAGAGCTGCTGAAGGGCAAGGGCGTGTCGGCCTGCGCCACCTGCGACGGGTTCTTCTATCGCGGCAAGAAGGTAGCGGTGATCGGTGGCGGCAACACTGCTGTCGAAGAGGCGCTGTACCTGACCAATCACAGCGACGACGTGACCATCATCCACCGCCGCGACAGCTTTCGCGCCGAACGCATCCTGCAACAGCGGCTGTTCGCCAGGGACAAGATCAGCGTGCTGTGGAACAAGCAGGTCGAGCGTTTCGTCGGTGGTGGCGATCCCCACGGCCTTATCGGTATCGAATTGAAGGACACTGTTACCGGCGACATTTCGATGCTGAATGTCGACGGCGGCTTCGTCGCGATCGGCCATCACCCGGCGACCGAGCTATTTCGTGGCCATTTGGCGCTCGACGACGATGGCTATATCGCGGTTGAGGCCGGATCGACCCGCACGAGCGTGCCCGGCGTATTCGCGTGCGGCGACGTGATGGACAAGGTTTATCGGCAGGCGGTGACGGCGGCCGGCACCGGCTGCATGGCCGCGCTCGACGCCGAACGCTTCCTGCAAGCCGCCGAGTTCGACGATCTGGCGGAAGCGGCGGAATAGCGCACCAGCGGGGGTGGTTCGTTACCCCCGCACTATGCATCACACGCCCGCGTCGGTTAGCCGGGCCAGCTGGTCGGCAGACAGTTCGACCCGCCACGACCCGACCAGTTCCTCCAGTTGTCCGACGCTGGTCGCGCTGGCGATTGGTGCGGTCACGCCCTCCTGCGCGGCGAGCCACGCCAGCGCCAGCTGCGCCAGTGTCGCACCGGTTTCCTCGGCGACCGCTTCCATCGCCGCCAGCACCGCAGCGCCCTTACCCTCCAGCAATTCTGCCATGCCGGCCCCTCGCACGCTCTGCGACAGGTCGTCGGTCGAGCGATATTTGCCGGTCAGGAAGCCGGAAGCGAGCCCGTAGTAGGGCGCGACGCCGATATTATGCTCGACGCAAAGATTCTGCAGTTCGCCTTCGTATCGGCGGCGGCTAACCAGGTTATATTCGGGTTGTAGCACGTGGAAGCGCGGCAGCCCTTCGGCGACGGCCAGATCGATCGCCGATTTCAGACGCATCGCGCGGAAGTTGGAGGCACCGAGCACACGCACCTTCCCCGCGTCGATCAGCCGTCCGAACGCGGCAAGATACTCGGCCTGCGGCACGTCCTCATCATCCTGATGCGCGTAATAGAGGTCGATGCGATCGGTGCCGAGCCGCACCAGCGACGCTTCCGCCGCCGCCGCGATCCGTGCCGGCGCCAGCTTCTCGCCGCCCTCGCCGGGCAGCATGCCGACCTTCGTCGCGATCAGTACGCGGTCGCGTTTGCCCGAGTGTCGCAGCCATTCGCCGATGATCGTTTCCGACTCGCCTCCGTGATGGCCGTCGACCCATGCCGAATAGACATCGGCGGTGTCGACCATCGTGCCGCCCATATCGATAAAGGCGTCGAGGATGCGGAAGCTCTGCGCGCGATCGATCGTCCAGCCGAAGACGTTGCCGCCGAGGATCAGTGGCGGGGTGGCGAGATCGGTTGCACCCAGCGTGTGCAGCGGAAAATCGGTCATCAAGGTTCTTTCTGTTGGGGTGCCAGCACGTTGCCATCGACACTGTTCGCGTCGAGCATTGCCGCGGCGTCGTTGAGTGCTGCGGCTTCGCTCTGGGTCACGCCGCCCGGCCCGGATGGTTCGTCATTGCCGCTACAGGCGGCAAGGAGCAGCGGGGCGAGGGCAAGAAACTGGCGCATCGATCGTCTCCCAACGAAAAAGGCCGCCCCCCGTTGCATCGGGGAGCGGCCTGTCACTTTTAGCCGGTTGGGGTCAGCGCTGCATGTCGCGACCAGCCTTTTCCAGTTCCTGGCCTGCTTCCCGCTGCGCATTGTCGGCGGCGGCATCGGCCTTGGCAGCGCCGCGATCGATGGCGGCACCGGCGCGGTCGGTCGCGTTCTCGATCTTGTCGCCGGCACGGTCGGTGGCGTTCTCGGCGGCGCCCAGTGCGCGTTCGCCAGCGGTCTGTACGTCGTCGACGGCCTCGCCCATGGTCGCGTTTACGTCAGCCGCGACGGCATCGGCTGCCTCGCCGGTTTCGTTCTGTGCCTTCTGGCTACATGCGCCGATCGAGAGGGCGGCAGCGGCGAGCGGCAGCAGGAGAATTTTCTTCATGTCGGTTACCCTTCCGTTATGATCGGCGGCCCAACGCACCAGCTTGCCCACAGTTTCCCTCGCACCATGATAGTGCAGCGCCGTGCGCTATCGATTGACGTCATATAAAGATATCTTTATATGACGTCCCATGGTTCCGGCCCTCGATATCCTGCGCGCAGCGAGCGACGCTACCCGGTTGCGGGTGCTAATGCTGTTGCGGGCAATGGAATTGTCGGTCGGCGAATTGGCACAGGTTCTGGATCAGAGTCAGCCTCGCGTCAGCCGTCACGTCAAGATCCTGTGCGATGCCGGGCTGGCGGTCCGGCGGAAGGAAGGCAGCTGGGTCTTCGTGGCGCTCGGTGCGCCGGCGCTCGTCGACCCGCTGCTCGTGGCGCTGGATGGTTGGATGCCGGCGGACGATGCGGTGACTGTCGCGGACCGGGCGCAACTGGCGGCGGTACGGGCGGACCGCACGGCGGCGGCGGCGGCATGGTTCGAGACGCATGCCGGGGAATGGGATGCGATCCGCTCGCTGCACATCGCCGAGGAACAGGTCGAGGCTGCGATGGCCGCGGCGCTTGGCGCCGACCCGATCGGGCTGCTGGTCGATATCGGGACCGGTACCGGACGGATGCTTGAACTGTTCGCTCCGCAGGCGACGCAGGCGATCGGCATCGACCGGTCGTCGGAGATGCTGCGACTGGCGCGGGCGAAGCTGACCGAACAGGGGCTCGACCATGCCGAATTGCGACAGGCCGATATTCACACGCTGCCGCTGGCCGAAGCGGTTGCCGATGCGGCGGTGCTGCATCATGTGCTGCATTTCGTACAGCACCCCGGCGCCGCGATCGAAGAGGCGGCGCGCGTCCTGCGGCCCGGCGGGCGGTTGCTGATCTGCGACTTCGCGCCCCATGCACGCGAGGAATTGCGACAGCGCGACGCCCATGCGCGGCTCGGCTTTTCCGACGAACAGATGCTTGGATGGTTCGCCGATGCAGGGCTGGCACCGGTATCGACTCAGACGCTGGGCGGCGGCGAATTGACGGTAAAACTATGGATGGCACGGCGGACGTTCGACGTGCGAGAGGTGAAGGCGGCATGACTCCTACCATTTCCGATCTCGAAGAGGCGCGGCGCGCACTCGATGCCCCGTTGTTCGCCGATTTGGCAGGCGACTGTGCGGTCAGCTTCGAATTCTTCCCGCCCAAGACCGAGAAGATGGAAGCGGCTTTGTGGGAAACGGTGCGCGCGCTCGAACCGCTGGCGCCGAAATTCGTATCGGTAACCTATGGCGCGGGCGGATCGACGCGCGAGCGGACCCATGCCACCGTCGCCCGCATCGCGCGCGAGACGGCGATGCCTGCCGCCGCCCATCTGACCTGCGTCGAGGCGAGCAAGGCCGAGATCGATCAGGTGGCCGAGGAATATTGGCAGGCGGGTGTGCGCCATATCGTCGCACTGCGCGGCGATCCGCCGACCATGGGCCAGAAGTTCGTCGCGCATCCCGATGGCTATGCCAATGCCGCCGATCTTGTCGCGGGCTTGCAGAAGCTGCACCCGTTCGAGATTTCGGTTGCCGCCTATCCGGAATGCCATCCGGACTCGGCGCATCAGACCGCCGATCTCGACAATCTGAAGCGCAAGATCGACGCCGGGGCTTCACGCGCGATCACGCAATTTTTCTTTACGCCCGAAGCGTTCTTCCGCTTTCGCGATGCGGCGGGGGCGGCGGGGATCAGCGCTGATCTGGTGCCGGGCATCCTGCCGGTGTCGAATGTCGGACAGGTGCGGAAGTTCGCGGGGCTGTGCGGCGCGTCGATTCCAGCGTGGATGGATCGACTGTTCGAGGGGCTCGACGATCATCCCGGCGCGCGGCAACTGGTCGCGGCGACCGTCGCAGCGGAAATGTGCCGCAAACTCTATGCCGGCGGCGTGCGCGATTTCCATTTCTATACGCTCAACCGCGCCGAACTGTCCTACGCCATTTGCCACCTGCTGGGGCTGCGACCCAAGCCGACGGCGGTTGCGGCGGCGGCGTGATCCCCGAAGGTTCGAAGGAAGACTCATGATTTCCGCCCGCGAACGGCTGAACGCCGAAGCTGCCAAGCGCGTCCTCATCACCGATGGCGCGTTCGGCACCGAAATCCAGAACTGGAAATTGTCGGAGGCCGATTATGCCGGCAGCCTGTCGCTTGGCCATGACCAGAAGGGTAATAACGACATCCTGGCGATCACCAAGCCCGAGGTGCCGGAGACGATCACCCGCGCCTATCTGGACGCCGGGTCGGATATCGTGTCGACCAATACTTTCAGCGCCAACCTGATCAGTCAGGCCGATTACGGCGCCGGAACGCTGGTCGCCGACATCAACGTCCAGAGTGCGCGGATCGCGCGGGCGTTGGCCGACGATTACGCGGCGCGTGACGGGCGGCCGCGCTTCGTCGCCGGGGCGATCGGACCGACCAACAAGACGCTGTCGCTATCGCCCGACGTCAACGATCCGGGCTATCGCGAAATCGATTTCGATTATCTGAAGAACGTCTATCGCGAACAGATCGACGCGTTGGTCGACGGCGGCGTTGATTTCGTGCTGATCGAAACGGTGTTCGACACGCTGAATGCCAAGGCGGGCGTGATGGCGGCGATCGAGGCGGGGCAAGCGCTCGGTCGTGATCTGCCGATCATGTTGTCGATGACGCTGACCGACCTGTCGGGACGCAACCTGTCGGGGCATACGGTCGAGGCGTTCTGGCACGCGATTCGACATGCTAAGCCGGTGACGATCGGGCTGAATTGCTCGTTCGGGGCGGAGCAGCTGCGCCCGCATGTGAAGACGCTGTCGGATATCTGCGACACGCTGATCATGGTCTATCCCAATGCCGGGCTGCCCAACGAGTTGGGTGCCTATGACGAGGCACCAGCGACGACGGCGGCGCTGGTTGGCGACTGGGCCGATCATGGACAGGTCAACGTGCTGGGCGGTTGCTGCGGATCGACGCCCGCGCATATCAAGGCGATGGCCGAACGGGTGAAGGGTGTCGCCCCGCGCAAGGTGCCGAACGTGCCGGTGCAAACGCGGCTTGCCGGGCTGGAGCCGTTCACCATGGCGGCGTAGAGGCCGTTTCCGGGAGAGGGCATCAGATCCTCGCGGGCACGGTGAGGGGGACCATCTGCAGGATGGTGGAGGGGGGTCTCCGCCATTGCTACCGTTTCGTTTGAGGAGGCCCCCCTCCACCATGCATCGCATGGTCCCCCTCCCCGCGGAGCGGGGAGGATTTGAGAAACCTCTATGACCAACGCCTCGACCAATTTCGTCAATATCGGCGAACGGACCAACGTGACCGGTTCTGCGCGCTTCAAGAAACTGGTGATGGCCGGCGACTATGCCGCGGCGGTTCAGGTCGCGCTGCAACAGGTCGAGAGCGGGGCGCAGGTGCTCGACGTCAATATGGACGAGGGGCTGCTCGACGCGCATCATGCGATGACGACCTTCCTGAAGCTCATTCAGGCCGAGCCGGACATCGCCCGCATTCCGGTGATGGTCGACAGCTCGAAATGGGACGTGATCGAGGCGGGGCTGAAATGCGTCAGCGGCAAGCCCATCGTTAATTCAATCAGCATGAAGGAAGGCGAGGATCAGTTCCTCCGCCATGCCCGCATCTGCATGAATTATGGTGCGGCGGTCGTGGTCATGGCGTTCGACGAGGTCGGGCAGGCCGATACGCAGGCACGCAAGGTCGAGATCTGCACCCGCGCCTACGACCTGCTGATGACCATCGGCTTTCCGCCGGAAGACATCATCTTCGATCCGAACATCTTCGCGGTGGCGACGGGGATCGAGGAACATAACAATTACGGCGTCGACTTCATCGAGGCGTGCCGTGAGATCAAGGCGCGCTGCCCGCATTGCCATATCTCGGGCGGACTATCGAACCTGTCGTTCAGCTTTCGCGGCAACGAGCCGGTGCGGCGCGCGATGCACTCGATCTTCCTCTACCATGCGATTCCGGCGGGGATGGACATGGGGATCGTTAATGCCGGACAGCTCGACGTGTACGACACGATCGACCCGGAACTGCGCACCGCGTGCGAGGATGTGATCCTCAACCGCGATCCGGGCGCGACCGACCGGCTGATCGCGCTGGCGGAAAAGTACAAGGGCACCGACGCCGTTGCCGAAAAGGCGGCGGCGGAGTGGCGTTCGCTGCCGGTGGTCAAACGGCTCGAATATGCGCTCGTCAAGGGCATCGACGCGCATGTCGTCGACGATACCGAGGAATGCCGCCAGCAATTCGCGAGGCCCATCGAGGTGATCGAAGGGCCGCTGATGGACGGGATGAACGTCGTCGGTGACCTGTTCGGATCGGGCAAGATGTTTCTGCCGCAGGTCGTGAAGTCCGCTCGCGTCATGAAGAAGGCAGTCGCTCACCTGTTGCCCTTCATCGAGGCGGCGAAGGAGCCTGGTGCGAAGGGCAAGGGCAAAATCATCATGGCGACCGTCAAGGGCGACGTGCATGACATCGGAAAGAATATCGTCGGGGTCGTGCTTCAGTGCAACGGCTTCGACGTGGTCGATCTGGGCGTGATGGTGCCGTGGACCAAGATTCTCGAGGCCGCCAACGAGAATGATGCCGACATGATCGGGCTGTCGGGCCTCATTACCCCGTCGTTGGACGAGATGGTCACCGTTGCCGAGGAGATGAAGCGCGCAGGGATGACCATGCCGCTGCTGATCGGCGGGGCGACGACGTCGAAGGTCCATACCGCGCTGCGCATTTCCCCGGCCTATGACGGGCCGATCGTCCATGTGCTCGACGCGAGCCGTGCGGTCGGGGTGGCGACGACGCTGGTCAGCGAGACCGGGCGCGACGCCTATGTCGAGCAGGTCGCAGCGGATTACGAAGCGGTGCGGATCGCGCGGGCGGGCAAGGGCCAGAGCGAACTGACCCCGATCGCTGACGCGCGGGCTAACGGATTCAAGACCGAGTTCGGCCAGAAACCCGGCGCGCCGGCCCAGCCAGGGCGGCATGTGTTCGACGACTGGGACCTGGCGGACCTGCGCGATTATATCGACTGGACGCCGTTCTTTCGGGCGTGGGAGCTCGCCGGCAACTTCCCCGCGATCCTGACCGACGAGGTCGTGGGCGAGAGCGCTTCGTCCTTGTACGAAGATGCGCAGGCTATGCTCGACCGGATCATCGCCGAAAAATGGCTGACGGCAAAGGGGGTTGCCGCACTTTGGCACTGCCGGTCGCAGGGCGACGACGTGATCGTCGACGTGCCCGCCGAACAGATCGAGCCGGCGCTGGAGGCGGGGCGGGTGTCGCCGCTGTCGGGCGTGCCGCACGATTTCGCGACGCCGTTGCAGAACAGCCATGCGACCCATGCGATCCGCATGCCGTTTCTCCGCCAGCAGGTGCAGAAGCGCGAGGGGAGGGCGAATATGTGTCTGGCCGATTTCGTCGATCCGGCCGGCGACTGGATGGGTGGGTTCGCGGTCGGCATCCATGGGATCGACCCGCATATCGCGCGGTTCAAGGCCGAGAATGACGATTATCAGGATATATTGCTGAAGGCACTGGCCGATCGGTTGGCAGAGGCGTTTGCCGAGCGGCTGCACCATCATGTGCGGACGATACTGTGGGGCTATGCGCCCGACGAGCAGCTGACCAACGAGGCGATGATCCGCGAGCAGTATCGTGGCATCCGCCCGGCGCCGGGTTATCCTGCATGTCCCGACCATAGCCAGAAACCGATCCTGTTCGAGATGCTGGGGGCGACGCAAGCCACTGGAATCACGCTGACCGACAGCTTTGCCATGCTGCCGACGGCGGCGGTGTCGGGGTTCTATTTCGGGCATCCGGACAGCGCCTATTTTGGGGTGGCACGGATCGGGCGCGACCAGCTGGAGGATTATGCGGCGCGGCGCGGGGTCAGCGTCGAGCAGGCGGAGCGGTGGCTGCGGCCTAATCTCGACTGAGCGCGGCCAGTATCCGGGCGCGCAGCCAGTCGCGGTCGGCAGGGCGAGCAAAGCTGTGGCTGGCGGAATCGTGATGGTGCAGTGGGATACGGGCGCGGAGCGGCGAAAGGTGACGAAGTTGCCACGCAGCGAAGAATGCGCGGGCGGTGTGGTCGGTTCGCGCCAGCAGGATTTCTGCGGGTACCCCGGAGCCTAGTCCTTCGAAGAAGCGATTGGTCAGGCCAGTTGGAACTCGGCGGGCGGTGGCAAGGGTGGCCAATCCGCGCGTCAGTCGGCGGAAGTTAACTCGTCCGGTCAGTAGCCGCCGCCACGCGGAGGGCGAAACCAGCCGCTGCGCATAGGTTGCGCGGATGGCAGCGGGGGGCGGCAGGTCGTTGGTCGGCTCCACCACCCATGGGTTGGCGAGTAGCAGGCGGTCGATGCCGGCCTGTGCGTGGAACAGAGCAAGGGTCGTGGCGGCGTCGCAATTGCCGAAGCCAACGATCCGCTTCGCACCGGTGGCGGCGCGCAGCCACGTCGCGGCGGCGACAAGTTCCGGTGCGGCCGACAGAAATCCGGCATTGGTCCCGGTCGAATCGCCGATGCCGCGCCGGTCGTAGCGCAGCACCGGATAGCCGGCCGCCGCGACCGACGCCGCCAGCAACGCCATGCCGCGATGCGCGCCGATGCGCAGTTCGTTGCCACCGGAGACGATGAGCAGCGCAGTGTCACCTTCGGCGGGATCAAGCGTCGCGGCGATGGTTTCCCCAGCGCAGGGGATCGTCACCAGCCGGCGCATGCGCGGCTCCATGCGGCAAGGTCGTCGGCGAGCGTGTCGGCGAGATCGCGGTCGTCGCTGGGTTCGCTGCGGCGCCATAGCGGGGCGGCGTCGATCCGCAGGTCTGCCAGGCCGGGATCGGTGCCGAGGCGGACGGTGCGCAGCGGTTGCCTACTTGCGGGCGTTGCGGTCTCCAGTTCGGCGAGCAGCGTCGTCGACACACGGTTGCCGCCAACTTCGGCAATGTCCGCGCCGCGATCGATGCCGATGCGGGTCAGTTCGCGCAGCAGCCGCGTGCCTGATTGCGGGGCGAGATGCCAACGGCCGGCGACAGCAGCATCATGGTCGAGCAGCGCGCCTGCGCGGATCGTAGCGGTGATGACCGGACGATCGCTTTCGGCCGCAAGGGCGGCGACGGCGCTGCGCCAGTCGGCAAGGGTAGCGGCTTCGGTCGGCAGCAGGCTGTCGCCCTGTCCGGGCAGATCGGGCAACAGCGCTCCGATATCGCGGGCGGCGAGCGCGCGGAGCAGGCCGACCGCGAAGGTGCGGGTGCGGTTCGCCTCCTCGAACGGGGGCAGCAGCAACAGCACGACCGGTCCGGTGGCGGGACCGAAGCGCCAAAGCGCCTCGCTGCCGCCGGGCCAGTCGTAGCGGTCGATCAAGCGGGCGCCTTGGCGCTCGCGAAGCGGACGAGCGAGCCGAAGGTCTCCATCGTGTCGCCGTCGATATCGTCGTCCTCGATCAGGATGCCGAGCCGGTCCTCCATCTCGGTCAGGACGCCCGCGACCGCCATCGAATCGAGTTCGGGCAGTGCGCCGAACAGCGGAGTCGCATCGTCGAACGCGGCGGCACGTTCGGCGGACAGGCCCAGCACGTCGCGCAACACGGCGCGGACGGTTTCCTCGGTCGACGCTGAACCCTGTGCGATCACTCAATTTCCCCTGTCGGCGATAGGGTCGCCGGATCGCGGGTGTTTAGGGGTAAGGCGGCTGGATGCCAAGGTGGCGGGTTGGGGGCCTAGAGAACAGGAAATGACCGTTCGTGCTGAGTAGGGGCTGAGCGAAGCCGAAGGTTCGTATCGAAGCACTTGAACCACGCGGTCCTTCGACACGCCATTTCGACATGCTCAATGGCTACCCAGGACGAACGCCGGGCAGTTGGGAAGCGGCAGTTTGGGCAAAAGGCATGCTGGGGTGCGCTGTCCCAGCAAGTGGCGTCCCCGCCCCCGGTTCAATCCGCCCCGCAACTGGTTTAAGGCGCGGTGATGCTTGATCCGGTTCCGCAGACGATCGACCGCTTGCCGTTGCGTGGAGACCCCGATGCGGCGGCGTTGGTCGACCGCGAGGGCATCCTGACCTTTGCCGAACTCGAAACACTGGTTGCGCGGGTGGCGGGGGGATTGCGGGGACTGCCGGCGGGGGCGCGGGTGGCGACGTGGTTGCCCAAGACGCGGCTGGCCTGCGTCATGCCATTGGCTGCGGCGCGAGCCGGACTGGTGCATGTGCCGGTCAATCCGGCGCTGAAGCGGGCGCAGGTGGCGCATATTCTGACCGATAGCGGCGCAGCGCTGCTGGTGACGCAGGCCGCACGGGTCGCGGCGCTGGGACCGGGGGATGTGCCCGCAGGATGCGCGGTCGCGACCGATGCGCCCGATGGTGTCCCGGTCGGAGCGAGCGAGGGCAACCCGGACGCGCTGGCGGCGATCCTCTATACCTCCGGATCGACCGGGCGGCCCAAGGGCGTGATGCTGAGCCACGCGAATTTGTGGCTCGGGGCGATTTCGGTCGCGCATTATCTGCGGATCGTGCCTGAGGATCGGGTGCTGGCTGTGCTGCCGCTCAGTTTCGATTATGGGCAGAACCAGTTGTTCTCGACGTGGGCGGCGGGGGGCGCGGTGGTGCCGCTCGACTATCTGACCGCGCGCGACGTGGTGAAGGCGGTCGAGCGGTTCGGGGCGACGACGCTGGCCGGTGTGCCGCCGCTATGGACGCAGTTGCTGGAGGCGGAGTGGCCGGCGGAAACGGCGGCGCGGCTGCGGCGGCTGACCAATTCGGGTGGGGCGCTGACCCCGCGGATGGTGCGGGGGTTGCGCGAGCGCTTCGTTGGTGCGGACCTGTATGCGATGTACGGGCTGACCGAGGCATTTCGCTCGACGTTTCTTGATCCCGTTCTGATAGATGCGAAGCCGGAGACGATGGGGACGGCGATCCCCTTCGCCGAGGTGGCGGTGGTGCGTTCGGACGGAAGCCGTTCCGCGCCGGACGAGCCCGGCGAACTGGTCCATGCCGGGCCGCTGGTGGCGCAAGGATATTGGCAGGATGCCGAGCGGACCGCGCTGCGGTTTCGGCCGGCGCCGGCATGGATGGCGAGCGGCGGCATGGCGGTCTGGTCGGGCGATACGGTGGCCGAAGGGACGGATGGGCTGTTGCGCTTCGTGGGACGCGATGACGAGATGATGAAGGTGGCGGGAAACCGGATCAGCCCGACCGAGGTCGAGGAAGCGGTCGAGGCCGGCGGCGAGGTCGCCGAGGCGGTGGCGGTCGGGCTGCCCGATCCACGACAGGGACAGACGATCGTCGTCGTCGCGCGCGCGGCGATCGAGGGGGCGGAGGCGGTGGTGCGCGCCCGGTTGCGCCGCGACCTGCCGAGCTTTCAGCAGCCGGCCCACTATGTCTGGGTCGAGGCGATGCCGCGCAACGCCAATGGCAAGCTCGACCGGGTGGCGGTGCGGGCGTTGGCGGAAGGAATGGTCGCATGAAGCCGGTTGGGCCAATCCCGGCGGGCTTCGCCGGGCAGTCGCGGTTGATGGTCGGCGGGATCGACTTCGATGAGGTGCTCGCTCGTGCCGGGGATACGCCGGCCTTCCTGTATGACGGCGCGGCGATCGCGGCGCGGGTGGCGCGCTTGCGGGCGGCGTTGCCGGACAAAGTCGGCGTTCATTATGCGATCAAGGCCAATCCGCATCGTGCCTTATTGGCGATGATCGGGCCACTGGTCGACGGGCTGGACGTGGCGTCTGGCGGCGAACTGGCATTGGCGCTGACCGAAAAGCCGGCGGTGGCGATCAGCTTTGCGGGACCGGGCAAGCGCGACGACGAACTGGCGGCGGCGATTGGGGCAGGCGCGACGTTGCATGTCGAGTCGGAGGGCGAGGCCGATCGAGCGCTGGCGATCGGCGATCGGCTGGGACTTGCCCCGCGCATCGCGGTGCGGGTGAACCCCGATTTCGAACTGCGCGGATCGGGGATGCGGATGGGTGGGCGTGCCTCGCCATTCGGGATCGATGCAGCGCGGGTGCCGGCGCTTGTCCAGCGGCTGGTGGCGGTCGGGGCGGACTGGCACGGTTTTCATATCTTTGCAGGGTCGCAGACGCTCGACAGCGCAGCGATCGTCGAGGCGCAGGCGGCGACGGTGACGCTGGCCGAGCGGCTGGCGGAGGAGGCGGGGGCGGTGCCGGCGTTCGTCAATCTGGGCGGCGGGTTTGGCATTCCCTATTTCGCGGGCGATGTGCCGGTCGATGTCGAGCGCGTCGGCGAGGCACTGGGCGAGCGGCTGGCGGTGCGGGGCGACGTGTTGCGCGCGACGGGGTTCGCGGTCGAACTGGGGCGCTGGCTGGTCGGGGAGGCGGGCGTCTATTGCACGCGCGTCGTCGACGTGAAAGACAGTGGCGGCGAGACGTTCGTCGTCGTCGATGGCGGGCTGCATCATCAATTGGCGGCGAGCGGCAATTTTGGCACCGTGGTGCGGCGCAACTATCCGGTGGCGGTGGCCGAGCGGATGGATGCGGCGGCGACGATGACGGCGTCGGTGGTCGGGTGCCTTTGCACCCCGCTCGACCGGCTGGCGGATCGGGTGGCGCTGCCACAGGTCGCGGTCGGCGATACGATCGTGTTGTTCCAGGCGGGTGCCTATGGCGCGACGGCCAGTCCGGCGGCGTTTCTGGGGCATCCACCGGCGCGCGAATTGCTGGTCGGGTCAGCGGGTTAACAACCGACTGTCGCAAAATGGGACAGGGTCGGCGTTTGTCGCTGTACTCAACCGGATATTTACCCCTTGGCCGGCATAGCGGGCTACAGTCCTGCGCGGTCCGTGTCGGCCGTGCGCGTTCGAACGAGGAAGTGATATGAGTTTGAAGGGTGGAGTTGCCGGGGTGGCGCTATGCGCGGTGCTGGGCGGATGCGCCGGCGGCGCGACGCGCCCCGAACTGCCGCCCGCGCCGTTCGTGCAGGCGAAGGAAGCGCCGGGCGAAGCCTATGTCATCGGGCCGCTCGACCAGCTCAGCATCTTCGTTTGGCGCAATCCCGAATTGTCGGCGAAGGTACAGGTGCGCCCCGACGGGCGGATCACCACGCCGCTGATCAACGACATGCCCGCCACCGGCAAGACGCCGGCGATGCTGGCCGACGATCTGAAGCTGGCGCTGGGCGAATATGTGAAGGACCCGCTGGTTTCGGTGATCGTCGAGAATTTCTCGGGTACGTTCAGCCAGCAGGTGCGGGTGGTCGGCGCGACCGAGAAGCCGGCGTCGCTGCCGTACCGAGCGAACATGACGCTGCTTGATGCGATGATCGCGGTGGGCGGGCTGAACCAGTACGCGGCGGGCAATCGCGCGCGGCTGGTGCGCTATGACCGGGCGACAGGCAAGCAGGAGGAGTTCGCGCTGCGCATCTCCAGCCTGCTCAAGAACGGTGACTCGAGCGCGAACGTGAAGTTGCAGCCGGGCGACGTCATCATCATCCCCGAGAGCATGTTCTAAGATGGACGGGCTGGTTGGCGAGCTGAAGCTGATCCTCCACGCGATCTGGCAGCGGCGCTGGATCGCGCTGGGCATTGCATGGGTGGTGTGTCTGGCCGGATGGCTGGTCGTCAGCCAGATTCCCAACAGCTATCAATCGACCGCGCGGGTGATGGTCGAGATGCGGCAGGTGCTGCCGGGGGCCGAGGCGGCGGTGGCGCAGAATGCGCAGGCGAAGGACATCGATCGCATTCGCCAGACGCTGACATCGGCGGTGAACCTCGAGAAGGTCGTGCGCGGCACGTCGATGGCAGAGACGATCGCCAACGACCGCGACGTGGCGGACCGGGTGGCGTCGCTGCAGAACGCGATCAAGCTGACCGCGCAGCAGGACAATCTGTTCGAGATTTCGGCGACGGCGGGCAATCCGAAGCTGGCGCGCGAGATCGTCCAGAAGATGATCGACATCTTCGTCGAAGATAATCTGGCGAGCGATCGCGACGCGACGGTGCAGTCGCTGCGCTTCCTCGACCAGCAGCTGGCGCAGCGGCAGAAGCAGCTCGCCGATGCCGAGGCACGGCGGCAGGCATTTCAGGCGCAATATATGGCGATGCTGCCCGGGACGGGGTCGCTCGACGATCGCATGTCGAACGCGCGCGCCGAGCTGGCGCAGATCGACGGCAACCTCGCGGCGGCGCAGTCGAGCCTCGCGGCGGCAAATGCGCAGCTGGCGGGCACGGCGGCGACGCTGCCGGGGACGGCGGGCACGGCAACGGTCGGGCCGGCACGTGCGCGGTTGAACGCGATCGAGGGGCAGATCGCCGAGGGACGCAGCCGGGGGTGGACCGATGCCCATCCCGACATGGTGGCGCTGAACCGGCAACTGGTAGCGGCTCGAGCGGCGGCGCGGGGCGAGGGCGGTGGCGTCAGCGGCGGCACGGCGGCGTCGCCCAACCCCTTCTACCTGCAGCTGCGCGCCACGCAGGCCGATCGGCAGGCGACGGTCGCCGAACTGACGCAGCGCAAGCAGCAGATCGAAATCCAACTGAACGGATTGCAGGCGAAGATCGCCGAGGATCCGCAGGCGGCGGCGCAGCAGTCGCAGCTCGACCGCGATATCGCGTCGCTAAAGCAGCAATATGACTCGCTGTTCCAGGACCGCGAACAGGTGCGGATTCAGAGCAGCGTACAGACCGATACCGATGCGGTGAAGTTCAGCGTGATCGATCCACCGACCCAGCCGCGCGCACCCACCGCACCGAACCGGCCGCTCTTGCTGCTGGGCGTGCTGGTCGTCGGGTTCGGCGCAGGGATCGGCGCGGCGTTCGCGCTCAGCCGGCTGAAGACAAGCTTTGCCACGGCGGCGCGGCTGGAGAAGATCAGCGGCATGCCGGTGCTGGGCGCGATCGGTGAAGTCGTGACCGATGCGGTACGCGCCGAACGCCAGCGGCGGCTGAAGCTGTTCGCGGGCGGCACGGGGGCATTGCTCGCCGCGTTCGTGCTGTTGCTCGGCGTCGAGTTCGCGCAGCGCGGGCTGGTTGCCTGAAGGGAGGACGGCCCAAGTGAACGATCAGTCGCATCGTGGCCTGCGTAGCCAATCGCTGCTCGAACGGGCGGCGGCGCGCTGGCAGATGGCGCCGGCTCCCGAGGTCCCGGCGGAACCGGTCGCGGACGTCGCGCCGGTCGCGAAAAAGCCGATGCCGGCTGCGCGCATCCGGCCGGTCGATCCGGCGAAGATCGATCGCGACGCGCTGGCCGAGGGCGGGATGCTGGTCCCCGGTGGGCCGGTGACCGCGCTGGCCGAGGAATTCCGGCTGGTGAAGCGGCAGTTGCTGGCGACCGGGGCCGATATCGCCAAGCGCGACGAGGACGCCGCGCGGATGATCCTGCTATGTTCGGCGCAGCCGGGCGATGGCAAGACCTTTTGCGCGATCAACCTCGCACTGTCGCTGGCGGCCGAGCGCGACCTGAACGTCCTGCTGGTCGATGCCGATTTCAACAAGCCCGACATTCTGGGCCGGCTGGGGCTGAAGGCGGAGCGCGGGCTGCTCGATGCGCTGGGCGATGCGAATATCGATCCCGAAACGCTGGTGATCGCGACCGACGTGCCGCAACTGTCGATCCTGCCGGCGGGGACGCGGACCAACGCCGATACCGAATTGCTCCGCAGCGACCGGGCACGGGCGGTGCTCGACGCGCTGCTGGCCGCCGACCCTGATCGCATCATCCTGTTCGATTCGCCGCCGGCACTGGCGGCGTCGCCGGCAGCGGTGTTGGCGACCCTGGTCGGGCAGACGGTGCTGGTGGTACGCGCCGATCGCAGCAGCGAAGCCGATCTACGCGAAGCAGTAGCGCTGCTCGACGGGTGCGAGGAAATCCAGTTGCTGCTCAACGCGACGACCTATCGCGCCGAGGGGCCGCGCTTCGGCTATTACGGGCAGGAACAGGATTGATGATTCGCGCGGCGGTCCTGCCGGCGTTGATCGCGGCCGCCGCGCCGGCACAAGCGCAGCGCGTCGATGTCAGCCCCTATATCGAGGTCGGACAGGCGGTTGCCGCCGACCTGACCGACGGCGATGTCGTGACCTATACGCAGGTGACCGCCGGCATCGATGCACAGGTCACGACGCAGCGCGTGCAGGTGCAGGCCAATTACCAGTATCAGCGGATTTTCGACTGGGGCAGCGATTTCGGCGGCGGTGAGATCCATTCGGGGCTGGCGCGCGCCAATGTCGCGATCACGCGCTGGCTGAACCTCGAGGGTCGCGCGATCGCGACGCGGGCGAGGGGCGACCAGCGCGGCGGCGGGTTCGGACCGTTCGTCAACGCCAGCAACGTCAACACCGCGCAGGTGTACGGACTTTATGCCGGACCGACGATTGCGACGCGGGTCGGGCCGTTCGCGGTCAACGGCACCTATCAGTTCGGCTATGTGAAGGCCGAGGCACCGGGCGCGATCGACCTCGCGCCGGGGCAGCGCCGGATCGATTATTTCGACGAAGCGACCAGCCATCTAGTGACGGGCAGCGCCGGCACGCGCGCGGGCACGATCCTGCCGATCGGCTTCACCGTGTCGGGCGCGTGGCTGCGCGAGGATGCAGGCCAACTCGCCCAGAAATTCGAGGGCGCGTACGGCCGGGTCGATGCGGTGCTGCCGCTCAGCCGGACGTTCGCGGTGGTCGGTGGCGTCGGCTATGAAAAGATCGAGGTGACGCAGCGCGATCCGCTGCTCGATGCGCAGGGGCAGCCGGTGCTCGACGGCGCGGGGCGGTTCGTGACCGATCCCGCGTCGGCGCCGCGCATCGCTTATGATACCGACGGGTTGATCTGGGACGCGGGGGTGTTGTGGCGGCCGTCGCCGCGTACCGCGCTGGAGGCGCGGCTGGGCCGGCGCTATGGATCGATGAGCTATACCGCGTCGCTGCAATGGCAGACGGGTCCGGGCGCGGCGGTGCAGGTCGGCGTGTATGACAGCGTCACCACCTTCGGCCGGCAGCTGACGGGATCGCTGGCGCAACTGCCGATCAACTATATCGACGGGCAGGACCCGTTCGGCGCGCGCTATGGCGGATGCGTGTTCGGCGGCGGGGTGACGCCCGAGGGGCAGTCGAACGCTGGCGCATGCCTGACCCCCGTCTTCCAGTCGATCAGCGCGGCGACCTTCCGCGCGCGCGGAATCGATGCGGTCTATTCGATCACGCGTGGGCCGACCCGGCTCGGGCTGGGTGCGGGCTATGCCAGCCGGCGCTTCTACCTCCCGCCGGTGCCGGGGGCGGTCGTCTATCGATCGCGCGACGAGAGTTACTATGTCCAGGGTTTCGGACAGTGGGCGGTCGACGGCCGGTCTTCGATCGGCGTCGACGTTTATGGCAATTATTTCGTCAGCGGGATCGAGGGCGGACTGGACGCATGGGGTGCCGGAGCGCAGGGCGGCTATTATCGCCGCTTCGGGCGTGCCTATGGCAGTCTGACGGCGGGGCTGTATGGGTTCGACGTCGAGGGCGCGGAGTCCGATGTGATCGCGCAGGCGTTGCTGGGGGTCGGGTATCGGTTCTGAAACTTGACGATATCAACCCTATCCGTTTGTCCTGAGTAGCTGTTGAGCTTGTCGAAACAGCGTATCGAAGGACGGTTCGGGGCGGGTGCTTCGATACGGGTCTTCGACTTCGCTCAGCCCCTACTCAGCACGAACGGATTAGCGCTATGTCACCATGCTTCAAGGTGAAGGGATAACGCCGCGCACCTCACGTTATTCCCGCGCAGGCGGGAATCCATATCCGCGGACGATCGCGCAAAATCGGCTACGTTGCCTATAGGGACGCCCGCCTCAGCGGGAGCGACGAAAGCGAAATCCCGCGATCTTCAACGGCTTGCGGTGCATTTGCGGCGGACACATTCGCCCCGACGCAAAATTTTAAGAAGAATAAACCGATCGGGGTTATACAACTCCCAACGGAGATGTTGATGTACGACGATCACTATGGCCTGACCGGTCGCCCGTTCCAGCTGACGCCCGATCCGGCCTTCTGGTTCGATACCGCGACGCATCGCAAGGCGATGGCGTATCTCGGCTATGGATTGAGCCAGGGCGAGGGTTTCATCGTCATCACCGGCGATCCGGGCACCGGCAAGACGACGCTGCTCGGCCATTTGATGCGAACGATCGATGCCGCGCGGCTGAACGTCATCCGGATCGTGACGACGCAGATCGAGGCCGACGACCTGTTGCGGCTGGTCGCCTCTGGGCTGGACGTCGACCATGACGGGCTGACCAAGGCGCAGTTGCTGAGCGGAATCGAACGCGGGCTGCACAATGTCGCGCGGTCGGGGCGGCGGACGCTGCTGGTGATCGACGAGGCGCAGTCGCTGCCGGTCGGGTCGATCGAAGAATTGCGGATGCTGTCGAATTTTCAGGCGGGCGGATACGCGCTGCTGCAGATTTTCCTGCTCGGCCAGCCCGAATTCCGTCAGCGGCTACACGGATCGGACCGGCTGGAGCAGCTGCGCCAGCGGGTGATCGCGATGCATCACCTCGACCCGATGGAGGTAGAGGAAGTCGGACCGTATCTGGAACACCGGCTGCGCGTGGTCGGATGGAGCGGCAGTCCCAGTTTCTCGCCCGATGCGCTGGAAGCACTGCATCGCTGGTCGGGCGGGATCCCGCGGCGATTGAACCAGTTGGCCAGCCGGGTGCTGTTGTTCGGTGCGATCGAGGGGATCGACCGGTTCGGCGCGCTGGACGTCGAGAATGTGATCGCCGATTTGGACAAGGACGGGCTGGGCAGTCGGGCGGGCGATGCCGAGGCGGACGAGCCGACGTCGTTCGGCGATGCCGAACCGCGGCCGATGACGCCGGCGCCGCCGCCGATGCCGCCGCGTCCGATCCATTTGTCGGTGGTCGAGACCGGGCAGCGGCCGGCACCGCCGGTCGCCGAGACCGAGGCGTTGCTGGCGCGGATCGAGTCGCTCGAAGCGCGGTTGGAGCAACAAGATCTGGCGCTGCGCCGGGTGCTGACGCTGCTGGTCGACTGGGTCGAGGGCGAGCAGCGCCGGCCCGACCTGACGTCCGTGCGCGTCGCCGGCTGAGGTTTCCCCATGCGCAACGCGATGTCGGTCGACGTCGAGGACTGGTTTCAGGTCGGCGCGTTCGAAACGGTCATCGACCGGCGCGACTGGGACGGGCTGGAACACCGGGTCGAGGCGAATACCGATGCGGTGCTCGACCTGTTCGCCGTTGCCGGAGTCACCGCGACCTTCTTCACGCTCGGTTGGGTGGCGGATCGGTTTCCGGCGCTGATGCAGCGGATCGTGGCCGGGGGGCATGAACTGGCCAGCCATGGCTGGGATCATAAGCGCGTCTTTACGATGACGGCGGACCAGTTTCGCGACGATCTGGCGCGGGCGCGGAAGGCGTTGGAGGATGCCGGCGGGCAGGCGGTGACCGGCTATCGCGCGCCGAGTTTCTCGATCGACGCGCGGACGCCATGGGCGCATGGCGTGCTGGCCGATGCCGGCTATGCCTATTCGTCGTCGGTCGCGCCGCTGACCCACGACCATTATGGCTGGGCGGGGGCACCGCGTGGACTGTACCGGCCGGTGGCGGGCAGCGCGCTGATCGAGTGGCCGATCACGCTGGCGAAGGTACTGGGGCGCGATGTGTCGGCGGGGGGCGGCTTTTTCCGGCTGCTGCCGAACAAGGTCGTCGAGGACGCGGTGGTACGCAGCAACCGGGTGGAGGCGCATCCGGCGATGTTCTATTTCCATCCGTGGGAGATCGACCCGGGCCAGCCGCGCGTCGCCAATGCACCGCTGAAGTCGAAGTTGCGCCATTATCCGCGGCTGGGGGCGATGGCGGGCAAGCTGGAACGGCTGATGGCACGGCATGACTGGGGCCGGGCCGATGCGATCGTCGCCGAGCGCGCGGTCGCGCTGTGAGCCTGCGCGTCCGGCGGGCTGATTTGGGGGATGTGGCCGAGCGGGCGCGGATCGTGGCGTTCGTCGCGGCGCGGGCCGGGGCCACCCCCTTTCACCTGCCGGCGTGGGGCGAGGCGACGGCGGCGGGGTGCGGGCAGGCGTATCGCATGTTGCTCGCCGAGGAGGCGGGGGTGCTGGCCGGTCTGGTGCCGCTGACCCATGTGCGATCGCCGTTGTTCGGGGCGGCGCTGGTATCGACCGGCTTCGGGGTCGGTGGCGGGGTGCTGGGCGATGGCGCGGCGGCGCGGATGCTGGCCGAGGCGGCGGTCGGCGTCGCGCGCGAACTGGGCTGTCCGACGATCGAGATGCGCGGCGGGGCGGCGATCGCTGCGCCGGGCTGGACGTTCGACGATACGCGCTATCTGGGCTTCGTAAGGCCCCTGGCGGCGGACGACGATGCGGAGTTGCTGGCGATCCCACGCAAGCAGCGCGCCGATGTGCGCAAGGCGCTGGCCGCACCGTTCGAGGTGGCGATCGGGCGTGATCCAGCAGCGTTGGCCGAGCATTTTCGGGTCTATGGCACCTCAGTACGCAATCTTGGGACGCCAGTGTTTCCGAGGGCGCTTTTCCGCGAGGTCGTGGCGGCGTTCGGAGAGGATGCGGATGTGCTGACCATCCGCCATGCGGGGCGGGCGGTGGCGAGCGTGCTGTCGATCTATTGGCGGGGAACGGTCTATCCCTATTGGGGCGGCGGGACGGTCGAGGCGCGGGGACTGCGCGCGAACGAGCGGATGTATTTCGAACTGATGCGGCATGCGCGGGCGCGCGGGTGCGAGCGGTTCGATTTCGGGCGGTCGAAGGTCGGGACCGGGCCGGCGGCATACAAGAAGAATTGGGGCTTTGTCGGCGAACCGCTCGGCTATCCGACCTGGACCGCCGATGGTGCCGCGCCGCGCGATGCCAGCCCGCTCAACCCTAAATACCGGCTGAAGATCGCGGCGTGGCAGAAGCTGCCGCTGGCGGTGTCGAACCGAGTCGGGCCTTGGATCGCGAAGGGGCTGGGGTGAGCGACATCCTGTTCCTTGCCCACCGCGTGCCCTATCCCCCCGATCGCGGTGACAAGGTGCGCAGCCATCATGTGATGCGGCATTTGTCGACGCGGGGGCGGGTGCATCTCGCGGCGTTTGCCGACGATCCGCGCGATCTGGGCCATGACGACGCGCTGAAGCAATGGTGCGCGAGCGCGGTGGTGGTGCCTCGGACCAAGGGCAATGCGCGCGCGGCGGTCGAGGCGCTGGCGAGCGGACGGCCGGTGTCGCTGACCGCGTTCGATCATAGCGCAATGCGGGCGGCGGTGGCGCGGTTGCTGGCCGAACGGCGTTACGATGCGATCTATGTCTATTCGGGGCAGATGGCGCAGTATCTGCCGGCCGATACGCGCTTCGTGATGGATTTCGTCGACCTCGATTCGGCGAAGTTCGCCGCCTATGCCGAGGATGCGCGCGGGCCGATGCGATGGATGATGCGGCGCGAGGCGCGTCTGCTGGAGGCGTTCGAGCGGGTCGTGGCGGCGCGGGCGGAGGCGACGCTGTTTGTGAGTGCGGCGGAGGCGGCGTTGTTCGGCGGGCAGGCGCAGGCGGTCGAGAACGGGATCGATACCGGTTTTTTCGATCCGGCGGCGGTTGCGCCGGTGGCGGAGGCGGGGCCGCTGATCGTGTTTACCGGGCAGATGGATTACCGGCCGAACATCGATGCGGTGCGCTGGTTCGTGAACGAGGTGCTGCCGAAGGTGCCGGGGCGGTTCGCGATCGTCGGGCGTAGTCCCGCGGCGGCGGTGCGGGCGCTGGCGGGCGAGCGGGTCATCGTGACCGGAGAGGTCGCCGATGTGCGCGGCTGGATCGCGGCGGCGGACGTCGTCGTGGCGCCGCTGCTGCTGGCGCGCGGTGTGCAGAACAAGGTGCTGGAGGCGATGGCGATGGCGCGGCCGGTCGTCGCGTCGATTGTGGCGGCGGAGGGGATCGATCATGACGGGTCGATCCGTGTCGCGGCGGATGCCGTAGATTTCGTTGGCGAAATTAGCAGGTTGCTGAACGATCCTGCCACGGCGTCTGCGCTGGGGCAGGCGGCGCGGGCGCGGACGATCGCGCGTTATGGATGGGATGCGCGGCTGGCGCCGCTGGCTGGATTGCTGGGGCTGTGAGCAGCCTTGCGCTCGATCGTCCGGCGCAATCGCTGACGCCCGAATGGCGGCGGTCGCTGGTCGCGCTTGGCGGAATCTGGGCGGCGCTGCTGTTGATCTTTCGCCGCGAAGTGGGCGACGTGGTCGAGATCTGGTGGAATTCGACCACCTATGGCCATTGCCTGTTCGTGCCGCCGATCATCGGCTGGCTGGTGTGGCAGCGGCGGCGCGAGGTGCTGGCGTTGCAGCCTGGGGCGTGGTGGCCGGGACTGGCGATCGTCGTCGCGGGCGGGTTTGCCTGGCTAGTCGGCGAGGCGGCGGCGGTGGCGCTGTTCCGGCATGTCGGGCTGGTGATGCTGCTGCAGGGGGCGGTGGTCACACTGCTCGGACCGCGGGTTGCACGCGGGCTGCTGTTTCCGCTCGGCTACATGTTCTTCCTCGTCCCGTTCGGCGATTTCATGGAGCCGTGGCTGCAATCGGTGACGGTCGCGCTGACGATGCCGATCCTGCACGTGCTGGGCGTGCCAGCGAGCGTGGACGGGGTGCTCATCACCATTCCGAACGGCTATTTCGAGGTGGCCGAGGCATGTTCGGGCGCGAAGTTCGTCATCGCGATGATCGCCTACGGCGCGCTGGTCGCCAATGTCTGTTACGTCGCATGGGGCCGGCGGGCGGGGTTCATGGCGCTGGCGCTGGTAGCACCGGTATTGGCCAATGGCGTGCGCGCGGCGGGGACGATCTATGCCGCGCACCTGACCTCGGTCGCGGCAGCAACGGGGTTCGATCATATCGTCTATGGCTGGGTCTTCTTCGCACTGACCATGGCGGGCGTGCTGGCGATCGGATGGCGCTGGTTCGATCGCGATCCCGATGCGCCGTGGTTCGACGTCGCGCGAGTGCAGGCGATGCCGATGGGCGTCGCCGATTGGTCGATGGCGGCGGGCGCTGTGCTGGGCATCGCTGTCGCCTTTGCCGCATGGGGATGGGTGATCGACAGCCGCGCCGATCGCCTGCCCGAGCGGATCGAATTGCCGAGCGTGCCGGGGTGGCAGCGGATCGCGATTACCGGCGAGCCATGGGTGCCGAATTATCCGGGTGCCGATCATTTCCTGATCGGCCGGTACGGCGATGCGAGCGGGCGCAGCGTCGACATGGCGATTGCGGTCTATGCGGCGCAGGGCGAAGGGCATGAGCTGGTTGGCTTCGGGCAGGGGCCGATCCGCGAGAATGACCGCTGGGTGCGGATCGCCGACAACCCGCCAATTGCCGGCAGCGCGACGCTGCGGATGGCGGCGCCTGGGCCCGTCGAGCGCGAGGTCGCGACATGGTATCGGATCGGATCGGTCACCACCGGCAGCGAGGATCGGGTGAAGCTGGAAACGCTGAAGGCACGGATGCTGGGCGGACCGCAACGGGGCGTGGCGGTGCTGTTGTCGGCAGAGAAGGGCGTGGGCGATCCACGTGCCGCCATCACCGACTTCCTGCGTGCCGCCGGACCGGTCGACGCCATTGGCGATCGCGCGGCGGGAGCAAACTGACCATGTGCGGCATCGCCGGCCTCTTCCATCCCGCCAGCCCCAAGCCGGTCGATCCGGCGCGGATCGCTGCGATGACCGACGCGCAGGCGCATCGTGGTCCGGACGGATCGGGGGTATGGACGGCGCTGGGCGTCGGGCTGGGCCATCGGCGGCTGTCGATCATCGACGTGGCAGGCAGTCCGCAGCCGATGGCGCTGCCGGGCGAAGGACACGTCGTTACCTACAACGGCGAAATCTACAATTTCGCCGAACTGCGTGCCGAACTGACAGCCTGGGGCGCGGTGTTTCGGACGCAGGGCGATACCGAAGTGCTGCTCCATGCATGGACGGCATGGGGGCCGGACATGCTCGCGCGGCTGAACGGCATGTTCGCCTTTGCGATATATGATGCCGATCGCCAATCGCTGTTCGTCGCGCGCGACCGGATGGGGGTGAAGCCGCTCCATTATGTCGAGCTGGCCGATGGTGCGGTGGCGTTCGCGTCCGAACTGAAGGGGTTGCTGGCGCATCCGCTAGTGCGGCGGACGCCCGATCCGGCCGCTATCGAGGACTATATGGCGCTCGGCTATGTGCCCGACGACGCCTGTATCGTCGCGGGGGTGCGCAAGCTGCCCGCCGGGCACTTCCTGTGGATGCAGCGCGGCCGGCCGGTCCCGACACCGGTGCGTTGGTGGGACATCGACTTTTCGACGCGCGCAAAGGGAAGCAACCGCGATCTGCAGACCGAACTGGTCGAACGGATGCGCGAGGGGGTGCGGTCGCGGATGGTCGCTGATGTGCCGCTCGGCGCGTTCCTGTCGGGCGGGGTCGATTCGTCCGCCGTCGTCGCGCTGATGGCGGAAGCGAGTCGCGCGCCGGTGCAGACCTGTACGATCGGGTTCGACGAGTCGGGGCATGACGAACGCGGCCCGGCGGGGGAGATCGCCGCGCGCTTCGCGACCGATCATGCCGTGCGGACGGTGCGCTCGGACGATTTCGCGCTCATCGACACGCTGGTCGCGGCGTTCGACGAACCCTTTGCCGATGCGTCGGCACTGGCGACCTATCGGGTCTGCGCATTAGCGCGCGAACGGGTGACGGTGGCGCTGTCGGGGGACGGCGCCGATGAGGCGCTCGCGGGATATCGGCGCTATAAATTCCATGCCGCCGAAGAGCGGGTACGAGGCTTGTTTCCCCCAAGCTTTCGCGAGCCGGTGTTCGGGGCGCTCGGCGACGTCTATCCAAAGGCGGATTGGGCACCGCGCCCGTTTCGCGCCAAGACGACGCTGCTCGCCCTGGCGCAGGATGGCGACGAAGCCTATGCCGGGGCGGTCGGAGTGACGACGCCCGCCGTACGGCACGCACTTTATACGCCGAACATGGTGCGGCAACTGGGCGGGCATCGCGGCGAGGATCGCTATGTCGCGGCGATGCGGGCGGCACCGGCCCGCGATGCGCTGGACCGGGCGCAATATGCCGATTTCCGGTACTGGCTGCCGGGCGATATCCTGACCAAGGTCGACCGGACCAGCATGGCCGTCGGGCTGGAAGCGCGCGAGCCGTTGCTCGACCACCGACTGATCGAATTCTGCGCCACCTTGCCGTCCGCGCTGCGATTACGGCGGGGCGAAGGCAAGTGGCTGATGAAGAAGGCGCTGGAGCCATGGCTGCCGCGCGACATTCTGTACCGCCCGAAGATGGGGTTCGTGACCCCGGTGAGCACGTGGTTTCGCGGGGCACTAGCCGATGAGGCGGCGGCGCTGGCGCGGTCGCCGGTGCTGGCGAGCTGGTTCGACCTGCACGCGATCGAGCGGATCGTCGCCGACCACCGGTCCGGGCGGGCCGAGCACGGCCGGACCCTGTGGCAGTTGGTGATGCTGGAGCGCAGCGCCACGCGGCTGTTCGGATAGCTCAAAGTTCACGAAAGTCACACTCGCACGCAATCTTCGGCTACGCGGTCATTGCCGTAAGCGTAGTCATGGTCCGGCGCGACGCGGGGCGTCGGGATCGGCGACGATGGCGAAACAGGTGAGGGTAGGAAAGCGATATCGTCGCAAGGTAAAACGGCGGGGGATCGCTCCCCCGCCGTTTCCATATGCAGCGATGCGCCGACGTTCAGTCGAACATCTTGCCAAAGGCGCGCTTCGCGCGGTCCTTCCACGCGCCGCGATGATAGGCGTCCGACGCCAGCAGCGGCATGACCGAACCGGCTTCGGCGAACACCATCTGTTCGAGCGCGGTATCAACCTTGCCCCAACTGGCCGCTTCCTTCAGCGTCGACGATGAGCAGGCGCCGTCGCGGACGTCGGCGACGGTAATCTGCACCGCGTACTTGTGCATCTCGACATCGTCGTGACCCAGGATTTCGGCGCAGACGACGGTATCCTGGATGAAGTTCTTCGGCACGCCGCCGCCGATCATCAGCAAGCCGGTGGTACCCGCCTTGATCTTGATGTCGGTCAGTTCACGGAAGTCGGCGATGGCGTCGAGCACCATGTACGGCTTGCCTTCCTTCGCACGGTCGACCTGGTGCTTGACCAGACCGAAGCCGGCCGAGCTGTCGACGAAGGCCGGGCAGAAGATCGGCACGTCATGCTCGTAGGCGAGCTTGACGAGGCTGTTTTCCTTCTTGCCGTGCTCCGACAGATACTTACCCATCTCGCGGATAAAGGCGCGCGACGAATAGGCCTTCGGCTCCAGCGAGTCGGCGATCTTGCCGATCGTATGGTCGCAATCCTGCAGCTGCTCTTCGTCGATATAGGTGTCGTAGATGCGGTCGATGTAGAGCGAACGCAGCGTGTTGTCGTCAGGGATTTCCAGCGCCTGATAATGCTTGTGGCCGAGGCCTTCGAAGAAATCCATGTCGACGATCGACGCGCCGGTGGCGACGACGCCGTCGATCATGTTCGAGCGCAGCAGTTCGGCATAGAGGTCCATGCAGCCGCCGGCCGAGGTCGAGCCGGCGATCACGAGGAAGATCGAGCAGTCCTTGTCCTCCAGCATCTGGTTGTAGATGCGGGTGGCGCGCGCAAGGTCGCGGCTGGTGAAGCTCATCTTGCCCATGGCGTCGATGATCGGGCGGGCGTCGAACTTGGTGATGTCGACATGCTCGACGGTGGTCGAGAGCAGTTCGGCCTTGCGGGTGTCGTTGATCGTCGTGTCGGTCATGATGGTCCCATCATCATCGATAAGCCGTCGTCGTTATGGGGACGCGGAAACCCGGTTGGCCTCCTGCCCACAAAGCGCGGGAGGAGCCGATGGCGGTCGCATAGCGGCAAAGCCATGCAAAGCCCACCCCCGGCCCCTCCCGCTACGCAAGCGGGAAGGGGGAGGTGGTCGATTAGGGTGGTGTCGTTACAGCTTGACGACGTTGTTCGAAACGAACGCCGGCATGGGATCGAGTTCGATATACATCGATTCCATCGGCTCGTCGTCGGTCAGGACGGTCTCGCCATTACCGAAACCGTTGAACGCGGTGCGCATGGCCGAGCCATAGGCGCCGAGCATGCCGATCTCGAAATAATCGCCGCTGCGGGTATCGGCCGGAAGCGGGAACGGGCCCTGCATCTGGTCGATATCGTCGCACGTCGGACCCCAGAAGCTGAAGTCCATGTCGCGCGCATCCGATTCCGGCTGCCGCAGCAGCTGCACCGGATATTTCCAGCCGATATGCGCGGCGTCGAACAGCGAGCCATAGGCACCGTCGTTGATGAACAGCTCCGACCCGCGGCGATGCTCGACCCGGACGACGACCGACGCATATTCAGCGCACAGCGACCGGCCCGGTTCGGCCCACAGCTCGGCCGAATAGCTGACCGGCAGGCTTTCGAACGCGCGGTGGATCGTTTCGAAGAAGCGCTCCAGCGGCGGCGGGGTCATGCCCGGATAGCGCGACGGGAAGCCGCCACCGACGTCGATGACGTCCACGGTGACGCCCGCATCGACGATCGCGCCACGGACCCGCTCCATCGCGTTGCTGTACGCGTCGGGCGACATGGTCTGGCTGCCGACATGGAAGCAGATGCCCAGCGCATCGGCGACCTGACGCGTGGCGATCAGCAATTGCTTGGCTTCACCCGGACCGACGCCGAACTTCGAGCCGAGCGACAGCTTCGCATATTCCGACGACACGCGCATCCGCACGCACAGGGTCAGATCGGTCGCGCCATCGGTGGCGGCGACGATCTTTTCCAGTTCGTCCATGCTGTCGAGCGAGAAGGTGCGCACGCCATGCTCGAAATAGGCTTCGGCAATTGCTTCCGGCGCCTTGATCGGGTGCATGAAATGGCAGGTCGCTTCCGGCAGCGTCGCCTTCACCAGACGAACCTCGCCGATCGACGCGGTGTCATAGTGGACGATGCCGTTGTCCCACAGGACAGCGAGCAGATCGGGCGACGGATTCGCCTTTACCGCATACATCGAGCGCCCCGGAAACTTCTCCACGAAGAATCGGGCTGCGCGCGCGGCGGCGTGCGGGCGAACGAGCGTTACCGGTTCGACCGGTCGGCGCTCTGCGATGTCGATCCCGCGCTCGAACGATGAGTCACGGGCGATAAAGGGGGCAGCTAGCCCCAGCGCGCTATGGTGCTTGGCCAATTCAAGGGACCTCCAATTGCCTTTCGGCATACGGTGACAAAAAGCTGCCTTGCGGTTGGAAGTCCCATGGGGCAGCGGAGGCGCGATCTATGACCCACAAACCTTGATGTAAAGTGTTTGTGCGGCGGAAAGTGCAATTTATGACGATTATGCGACAACCCACCCGTGCCGGCGTCCGCGATGCGGCGGCGAAGATGACGGAAATCCTGCCATATTCCCCATTAATGATACGCGAAATCAGCGGCTTGCCGATAGCTTTGAAGATGGAGTCACTCCAACCGATCGGTGCGTTCAAATTGCGCGGAGCATGGCATCGTTTGACCGCGTTGAGCGACGAATCGCGGCTGCGTGGCGTCGTTGCCTTCTCGTCGGGCAATCATGCGCAGGGCGTCGCATGGGCGGCGAAACGGCTGGGCATCCCGGCGACGATCGTTATGCCCTCCGACGCTCCGGAGACGAAGCTGCGGGCAACGATGGCGCTGGGCGCGGAGGTCGTTCGCTACGACCGGGCGACCGAGAGCCGCGAAAAGATCGCTGCCCATCTGGCCCATGCGCGCGGTGCGACGCTGGTGCCGAGCTTCGACGATGCGTGGGTGATCGAGGGGCAGGGATCGGCTGGGATCGAAGCGGCGGAGCAGATGGTAGCCGCGGGATTGCCCCAGCCGTCGCGCGCGATCGTACCCTGCGGCGGCGGCGGCCTTTCGGCGGGGATCGCGCTGGCGCTGACCGAGGCCGAGATCGTGACGGTCGAACCCGAAGGATGGGACGATATGCGCCGTAGCCTCGAAGCTGGTTGGATCGAACCGGTCGGCGATCGGCCGCCCCCTACCGCCTGTGACGCGCTACAGACGACGCGCGTGGCGGAGCGTACCTTCGACGTGCTGTCGCGACGCGGCGCTACCGGGGTGGCGGTCAGCGAAGCGGAAATCGCAGATGCGCAACGCTGGGCCGCGCGACACTTGCGGGCCGTGGTCGAACCGGGGGGCGCAGTGGCGCTGGCGGCGATCCTGTCGCGCCGGGTGACGATCGAACCAGGCACGCTGGTGCTGGTGTCCGGCGGCAATGTCGATCCCGTCGCCTATGGTAAGGTAATCGCCGCGTGACGGAGGGCCCGGCGGGAACGCTGCTTGCCGTGCTGATGCTCGTTGCGATCCTGCTGATCGTGTTCGGCGTCAGGATGATCGCGCGGGGGGAGCGGCGCAATGGTTGGCTGATGCTGGCATGCGCCGTCGTGATGGTCGGGAACGTCGCGATCTGGACGGTTTAGCCGTCAGTCGCGCTGCGGCGACATGCGGTAGCTGCGCTGGTCAAGCGCCTGGCCAGCATTGGCGGCGTTCTGGGTGTCGATCTGCGTCCATTCCGCCTTGGTATGGCAGACCGGACGCGCCATGATCGACCCGGTCGTCACCTCGCGCCGGCAAATCTTCTTCTCTTGCTTCGGGGCTTCGGCAGCGGGCGCGATCTGGGTCGCAGCGGCGAGCAGCAGCGTGGTCAACATGGTTTGGCAGTCCTGTAACGGAGTATTGCCAGTATCCTATGGTGTTGAAGCAATATGGCAAGCATGAATGCCCGCCGCCGCGAAGCCGCGTCGTCGGTCGGCGCTGAGTGCCGCCGGCCGGGCTCGCCGCCGGGCGAGACTCACTTGATTGTCGAGTTCGGGTCCAGCCGCATGTCCAGATACTTGTCCACGCTGCCCATCAGCTCGGGCATCTCGTTCTGGAAGAAGTGGTTGGCGCCAGGAATCACGTCGTGATGGATGGTGATGTGACGCTGGGTCCGCAGCTTGTCGACCAGCTTCTGCGTCGCGGCGGGGGTGACGACCTCGTCGGCATCGCCCTGGATGATGATGCCCGAGGACGGGCATGGCGCGAGGAAGGTGAAGTCGTACATGTTCGCCGGGGGGGCGATCGAGATGAAGCCGCGAATTTCCGGGCGGCGCATTAGCAACTGCATGCCGATCCACGCACCGAAACTAACCCCGGCGATCCACGTGGTCTGCGCTTCGGGATGGAAGCTTTGCACCCAGTCGAGCGCCGACGCGGCGTCCGACAATTCGCCGACGCCATTGTCGAACGTGCCCTGGCTCTTGCCGACGCCGCGGAAGTTGAAGCGCAGCGTCGCGAAGCCGCGGCGCTGGAACGTCTTGTAAAGCTCCTGGACGATGCGGTTGTTCATCGTGCCGCCCGACGACGGGTGCGGGTGCAGGATCATCGCCACGGGTGCGCGGGGACGCGGAGCGGGGGCGAAACGGCCCTCCAGTCGACCTTCGGGACCGGGGAAGATGACTTCGGGCATGGGACGTCCTGCTAACAGATTGGCGCGGCGATGGCGCGGAATGGGATCGCGGCTATATAGGCGTACCCATTCGGAACGGAAGTGTTTTGACGACCCGCATCTATCTCGACCATGCCGCGACGACCCCGATCCTTCCACAAGCGGCGGCCGCCGTCGCCGAGGGCATGGCGTGCTGGGCCAATCCGTCGAGCCCCCATGCCGAGGGGCGTGTGGCGCGGCGAATGCTTGAGGACGCGCGCGGCCGGATCGCGAAGTCGCTGGGGTGGGATGGCGAAGTCATTCTGACCAGCGGGGCGAGCGAGGCGCTGGCGATCGGGCTGGGCCGGGCAAAGCGGACGCGAAGACTGGTGTCGGCGGTGGAGCACGATGCGGTGTTTCGGGCGGCGCCGGGCGCGGACGTGTTGCCGATCATCGAAGGGGAGCCGGACGAGGACGCGCTGGCCCAATACCTAGCCGCCGGCCCGCCGCCGGTCGTCGCGGTGCAGGCAATCAATTCGGAAACCGGCACGATGCTGCTGGCCCACGCCCGCAATTCGGCGATTGCGATGGTGCGGGATGCGGGCGGGCTGGTGCTGGTCGATGCGTCGCAGGCAGCGGGGAAGTATGGGTTGGCCGATGCCGATATGATCGTGGTGTCGGCGCACAAGCTGGGCGGACCGCCGGGGATCGGCGCGCTGTTGCTCCACGACTATGCGATGGTCGCGCCCGATGGTGGGCAGGAGTCGGGCTATCGTGGCGGGACCGAGAATCTGCCGGGAGTGCTGGGCTTCGCCGCTGCGCTGGAGGCGGGAGGACTGGATAGCTGGGCGACGACTGTCGAGGAGCGTTTCCGCTTCAAGGACCGGTTGTACGAGGCGGGCGAGGTGATTCAGCCCGGCGTGCAATGTTCGCACATCTTCGCGGTCGCGCATGCGGCCCTGCCGGCGGCGGCGCAGTTGATTCGGCTCGATGCGATGGGCTTTGCGGTATCGGCGGGCAGCGCCTGTTCGTCGGGGACTCTAAAACGCAGCCGGGCTCTCGCGGCATTTGGCATACCGGGCGAGGTCGCGGACCGGACGATCCGGGTCAGCCTCGGTTGGTCGACGACGGCAGACGAACTTGCCCGTTTCGCCGATGCCTATGCCGGACTGGCCCAGCGATGACCTATCTGGATTATCAGGCGACGACGCCGCTCGCGCCGCAGGCGTTCGACGCGATGGTGCCGTGGCTGCGCGATTATCATGCCAATCCACACTCGCCCCATCGCGAGGGGCGGCGGGCGAAGGCGGCGGTCGAGGTCGCCCGGGCGCAGCTGCTGGCAGCGTTGGCACCGGAGGAGGACGGACGGCTGTTCTTTACCAGCGGCGCGACCGAAGCCGCGAACTGGGCGATTGCCGGCACCTTCGAACGCGTGGGTTCCGACCGGCCCAAAGTTGTGACGATCGCGACCGAGCATAGCTGCGTGCTCGATACCGTTCGGGCGCTGGCGGCCTGCGGGGCGGAGGTGGTGGTGTTGCCGGTCGGTGCGGACGGGCTGGTCGATCGCGGCGCGGCGCTGGCTGCGATCGACGAGCGGACGGCACTGGTCACGGCGATGCTGGTCAATAACGAAATCGGGGTGGTGCAGCCCATCGCTTGGCTGGGCGAGCTGGCCCGGTCGGTCGGTGCGGTGATGATCTGCGATGCCGTGCAGGGCTGGGGACGGGTCGCGCTTCCCGTGGCGGTCTGCGACCTGATCGCGGTGTCGGCACACAAAGTCTATGGGCCGAAGGGGATCGGGGCGTTGTGGGTGCGGACGGGGTCGGAGCCGGCGGCGATCCTGCACGGTGGCGGGCAGGAGGGCGGGTTGCGATCGGGTACGCTCAGCCCGGCCCTATGCGCCGGCTTCGGGGCAGCGGCAGCGTTGCTGGCGCAGGATGATCCGTCCCATATCGAGACATTGTGGGTTACCGCGCGCGAGAATCTTTCGGGGCCGGATTGGATGTTGAACGGTGATGCCGGGGCGCGGTGGCGCGGCAATCTGAACGTGCGGATGGACGGGTTGGATGTGGCGCGGTTGATGAGCGAGTGTCGCGATATTGCCTTTTCCGCCGGCTCGGCCTGCGCGAGCGGGTCGGGGCGGACCAGCCATGTGCTGCGCGCGATCGGGTTGAGCGATGCGCAGGCGAAGAACGCGATCCGTATCGGGTTCGGACGATACACGACTAGCGAGAAACTGGTGCAGGCGGTGCAGACGATCGATCGCGCGGCGCGGGGGCAACGATGATCGTCCGCTTCGTTCGCTCCGACGGGAGTGTCGAGGAAGCGCGCGGTGCGACCGGCGACCGGTTGCTCGATCTGGCGCAGGCCTATGATCTGCCATTGGAGGGGACGTGCGGTGGACAGATGGCCTGTTCGACCTGTCACGTCATCGTCGATCCCGCCGATGCGCAGCGGCTGCCGGTCCCTAGCGAGGAAGAGGAGGATATGCTCGATTTTGCCGAAGGGGCGGTCGCGACGAGCCGCTTGGCGTGTCAGATCATGCTGGACGAGTCGCTCGATGGCCTGACGGTGCGAATGCCGGCTTCGGCGCGCGATGCGCGGCGATAACGCTCGATGTGCAGAACCGCGACCGCGCCGCTCGCATAGGCGAGAAAATCCTTCGGATCGAACCCGTTGCCGAGAATCATACGCGCAAAACGGTTTTGGTCGAGGCCGATAGCCTCAAGCAGCCGAAAATACTGGCTGAACTCGATCACCACGGCGATGGTGAAGGCGATCAGCGTCGCTGGCGCCACCGGCACCCACGTCAAGGCGCGAAGGCCGACATAGACCAGCGCAACCGCCACCGCGTCACCTACATAGGGACGGACGATCGGGTCGTTCAGGAACAACGCGATGGCCAGCTCGATCGCCAGCAACGCGATGGTCAGCGCGGCATAGCCCTTGTGCAGTCGCATGAACCTTCCCCCGAAGTGCGACGGCCATGGCGTGCGACGGACGCCGACGCAAGCGCTTGCCCCGGTGCGGTACCACCGCCTAAAGACCCGCGATGACCGTGAACGTCGATATGGGGACGGACCCGGCGGGCAAGACCGTTCCCCTTGATCTCGAAGAATTGTTGGCGACCCGATTGCTGGTGCAGGGCAATTCGGGTTCGGGAAAGTCGCATCTTCTCCGCCGCCTGCTCGAACGCAGCGCCGGCCATGTCCAGCAGGTAGTGATCGATCCCGAGGGGGATTTCGTGACGCTGGCCGGCGCCTATGGCCATGTCGTCATCGAGGCGGCTGACCATAGCGAACGCGAAGTCGCCAAATTCGCGACGCGGGCACGTGAGCATCGCGCGTCGGTAGTGCTGAGCCTCGAAGGGCTGGAGGCCGAGGGGCAGATGAAGTGCGCCGCGTCGTTCCTCAACGCGCTGTTCGATGCGCCGCGCGAGCATTGGTATCCCGCGCTGGTCGTCGTAGATGAGGCGCAGTTGTTCGCGCCGGCAGGCGGGGGCGAGGTGGTCGAGGAAGTGCGCCGCGCGTCGCTGTCGGCGATGACCAATCTGATGTGTCGCGGTCGAAAGCGCGGCCTTGCCGGCGTCATCGCGACGCAGCGTCTGGCGAAGCTGGCCAAGAACGTCGCGGCCGAAGCATCGAACTTCCTGATGGGGCGCACCTTCCTAGACATCGACATGGCGCGCGCCGCCGACCTACTCGGCATGGAGCGGCGGCAGGCCGAGGCGATCCGCGATTTGCAACGGGGGCATTTCCTGGCGCTCGGGCCGGCGGTGTCGCGGCGGCCGCTGTCGATCAAGATCGGCCCGGTGCAAACCTCCGCCCGCAGTGGCAGTCCCAAGCTGACGCCGCTGCCGACCGCGCCGGTGGCGGATATCAAGGACCTGTTGCTGGCCCCGGTCGAAGCGATGCTGCCGCTGGGTCCGCCGATTCGGCACGTCGCGCCGCCCGAAGCGGTCGAGGCGGCGATTGCGGCGCCGGTACGATCCAGCGCGGCGCCGGATTTGCCCGAACGGTCGGCCGATGAGACCGACACGATCGTCGCCGACGTGTTGCGGGCGCTGGTCGAGGATGAGGGGGATCAGCCGCGCGCGGCGGCGGTGTTGTATCAGGATTTCGACGTGCGCTGCCGCATGGTCGGTCTGCCGCGTCCGCCGCTCGACCTGCCGGCATTCACCCGGCGGCTGGCGTGCGCGCGGGCGGGCATTTTCGAAGCGCCCGACGACGAATGGGCGCAGGCGCTGGCGATCGCCGACGTGCTGCCCGACGATATGCTCGGCGCGTTCATGCTGATCGCACGAGCGGCGCGCGAGGGGCGGCCGTGCCCTAGTGATGCCGAGATCGCGCGGACCTATGGCACCAGTTCGCTCGGGCGGGTGAAGCGGATGCTGGCGTATATCGAGGGGCGCGAGTTGCTGGTGTGCCGGATCGACCTGGCAGGCAAGCGGTCGATCGCGCTGCCGCATTTGGGGTGGACGACCGAAGCGGCGGAGGCGGCGTAGCCAGTTCCTCCCCGCGGGGCGGGGAGGGGTTAGGGGCGGGCGTAGCGGTCCTTTAGTAGCCGCCAAGTTGCGCGCAGGCCGTATGCCTCGCCGCCCTTGGAGCGACCCGGCTTGGCGCTGGCGCGCCATGCGAAGGTGTCGAGATGCGCCCACGCGGTACCCGGCGTCACGAAGCGGCGCAGGAACAGCGCAGCGGTGACTGCCCCGGCCATGCCGCCTTCGGGGGCATTCACCATGTCGGCAATGTCGGACTTCAGCATGTCGTCATAGCCCTCCCATAGCGGCATGCGCCACAATGGATCGTCCTCGGCGGTTCCAGCCGCCAGCAGATCGGCGGCAAGTGCTTCGTCATTGGCGAAGGTCGCGGGCAGATCGGGGCCGAGTGCCACGCGGGCTGCGCCGGTCAGCGTGGCAAAGTCGACCAGCAGTTCGGGATGTTCCTCGCACGCTCTGGTCAGGGCATCGCCCAGCACCAGCCGGCCCTCGGCATCGGTATTGGTGTTCTCGACCGTCAGCCCCTTGCGCGTGGCGAGCACGTCCCCTGGGCGGAAGCTGTCCGCCGAGACGCTGTTCTCGACCGCCGGAATCAGCAGGTGAAGCCGCACGGGCAGATGGGTTTCCATTACCAGCCCTGCCAGCGCCAGCGCATGCGCCGCCCCGCCCATATCCTTCTTCATCAGCCGCATGCCCGACGACGGCTTGATATCGAGCCCGCCGCTGTCGAAACACACGCCCTTTCCGACCAGCGCTACGCGCGGATGGGCGGGGTTGCCCCAGACCAGTTCGATCAGGCGCGGTTCGCGGCCCTTGGCAGCGGCCTTGCCGACGGCGTGGATCATCGGATAGCCGGTTTCGAGGTCACGACCGCTGGTGACGGCGACGGTCGCGCCATGGGCGTCACCCAGAGTGCGGACGGCCGTCGCGAGTTCGGCCGGGCCAAGATCGGCAGCGGCGGTGTTGACCAGATCGCGGACGCGCGCAGTGGCGGCGGCCTGGCGGAGTGCCTCGTCGATCCGGGCAGGTTCGTTGGAGAGCAGGACGCGCGGGGCATCGTCCTCGCCCTTGCGATAGCGGGTAAAGCGATACTGCGCGGTCGCCCAGCCGAGCTTGGCCGGGCCGGGCGTACCGCCGGCGAGGCGATAGCTGCCGGGCGGGAGCAGGGCCGGCAGATGGGCCAGATCCCAGGCCAAAAGCTTCGTCGGGTCGGTGACGACGGTGGCGACCGACCAGTCGTCGGGCTGCTCGCCGGGCAGCGTCGCAGTCTTGCCGGCCTTTGCGAGCAAGCGCTGGGCGGTGGCCGCAGCGCGGACTCGCGGCGGCTGTGCGGCGAGCCATGCGTCGAAGAAGTCGGCGGGGATCAGGTGAATGGTACGGGCGGGCTGCCCACGGTCGGCGACAATCGTCGGTGTCATGTCCGTGATGGTGGGGGTGGCGCGCGCAAAACGCAATCCTCCCCGTGCCGGGGAGTTTTAGTTTAGCGGAACGCCGTACAGGTCGTGTTCGTCGGCATCCTCGACCTCGACCTTCACGATGTCGCCCTGAGCCAGATGCCCGGCGTCGCGCAGGAATACCTCGCCGTCGATGCCCGGCGCGTCGGCAGTGCTGCGGCCGGTAGCGCCGCCTTCGTCGCCGACCTGATCGATAATGACGTCAACGGTGCGGCCGATCTTCGCGGCGAGTTTCGCAGCGGAGATGGCGGCGGTCTTTTCCATGATCCGGGCGTAGCGTTCTTCCTTGACCGCTTCGGGTACCGGATCCGGCAGGGCGTTGGCGGCGGCACCCTCGACGGGTTCGAAGCGGAACGCGCCGACCCGGTCGAGCTGCGCCTCGTCGAGCCAGTCGAGCAGATACTGGAAATCTGCCTCGGTCTCGCCCGGAAAGCCGACGACGAAGGACGAGCGGATCGCGATATCCGGGCAGACTTCCCGCCAGCCGCGAAGTCGCTCCAGCACCTTGGCGTCGTTGGCCGGGCGTTTCATCGCCTTCAGCACATTGGGCGAGGCATGCTGGAACGGAATGTCGAGATAGGGGAGGACCAGCCCCTCGGCCATCAGCGGGATGATGCTGTCGACATTCGGATATGGGTAGACATAATGCAGCCGCACCCATGGAGCGATCCGACCCAGTTCGCGCGCGAGATCGGTCATATGCGGCACGACCTCGCGTCCCTTCCACGCACGTGATTCGCGACGGATGTCGATACCGTAGGCGGAAGTGTCCTGGCTGATAACCAGCAGTTCCTTGGTGCCGGCGGCGACCAGCTTTTCCGCTTCGCGCAGGATCGCGTCGGGACGACGGCTGACAAGGTCGCCGCGGATCGACGGGATGATGCAGAACGAACAGCGGTGGTTGCAGCCTTCCGAAATCTTCAAATAGCTGTAGTGGCGCGGCGTCAGCTTCAGCCCGCTTTCGGGGACCAGATCGACGAAGGGCGAGGGGATTGGCGGTGCCGCTTCGTGGACAGCGTCGACGACCTGTTCATATTGGTGCGCGCCAGTGACCGCCAGCACCTGCGGGAAGCGGGCGCGGATCGTCTCCGCCTCCTGCCCCATGCAGCCGGTGACGATGACCCGGCCATTCTCCGCGATTGCCTCACCGATCGCTTCGAGCGACTCTTCCTTTGCGGAATCGAGGAAGCCGCAGGTGTTGACCAGCACCACGTCAGCCCCGGCATAGTCGGGCGACATCTGATAGCCGTCGCTGCGCAGCTTGGTCAGGATGCGTTCGCTGTCGACCAGGTTCTTGGGACAGCCGAGCGAAACCATCCCGACACGGGGGGGCGAAGGAAGACGAGTTGCCATGATCGCCGCGTCACATAGCGATTTCGGCGAAAAATGATAGGGGCAGCGGAACGCCCCTTGCTCCGCTCACGCGGGCGGGTGCCAGGGTCAGATCATTGCCGGAACAGGAAGAAGGCGCCCCCCGCGATCAGCGCGAAGCCGATCATGTGGTTGACCGTGATCTTCTGCCCCAGATACGCGACCGAAAAGATTGCGAAGATGGTCAGGGTGATGACCTCCTGCATCCCCTTTAACTGTGCGGCCGAATAGACCTGCGATCCGATCCGGTTGGCGGGGACGGCGAGGCAATATTCGAAAAAGGCGATGCCCCAGCTGACGACGATCACGAAAAACAGGGGCGCGCCCTTGTGCTTCAGATGGCCGTACCATGCGAAGGTCATGAAAATGTTCGAGGCGATCAGCAGAACGATCGGCCAGATACGGGCAGCGTCGGGCATTATCGGGTCACCACTTCGACGATCGTGTCGCCGGGTTGCAGGTTGCGGGCTTCGGGACTGTCGAACCGGATCTTGCCACCCTGCCGATAGACGCGCAGGCCGAGGCCGGTGGTGATCGCCGACAGCGGCTGACCGACCTCGTGCGGGGCGACCGGCCGTTCGGATAGCGCGACCGAGCCATCGATCGAGGCTAGGTCGAGCATATAGTCGGCGATATGCGGTCCCCGGCACGATCCGGCGAGTAGCAGCCCGGCGAAGCTGACCGGATTGATGACGGTCGTCGCCCCGGCGGCACGGGCGGGAAATTCATTATCCTCTGCCTTCACGATCACGCTGATCGTCAGGTCGGGGGCAAGGTGGCGAGCAGTGAGCGTCACCAACACCGACGTGTCGTCGCGACCGGTGGCGACGATCAGCGCGCGGGCACGGGCGATGCAGACGTCGTTCAGCGTGGCGTCGCGTGTGGCGTCCGCCTGAAGCACGATGCAGCCGAGCTTCTGCGCGGCGTCGAGTTGCGCCTGGACCGGTTCGATGACGACGATTCGGCGCGGGTCCTCGCCACGCGCGATAAGTTCGTCGATCGCCTCCGATCCCGTCTTGCCGAAACCGGCCACGACGATGTGCCCGGTCAGCTTGTCTTGCAACAGCGCCATGCGCCAACGCTCCCAACTGCGCCGAAGGACGAACTGATAGGTCGTGCCGATGAACAGCAGCACGACGAACACCCGGATCGGTGTAACGATCAACGCATCGAATAGTCGCGCGCGTTCGGTGACGGGTGCGATATCGCCATAGCCGGTCGTGGTGATCGAGATCATCGTGAAGTAGATGACGTCGGCGAAACTCACCCGCCCGTCGTAATTGTCGCGCAGTCCTTCCCGATCGAACCAGTGGACCGCAACGGCGATACCGACCAGCGTCAGCACCGCGACCACCCGCCAAAGGATCGACGCCCAGACCGGCAGCGGCGACGATTGGCGCAGGATCGCGCGGCGGGTGGGCGGCGTCACTGGCGGGGCAGCCGCGACAGTGGATCGATAGGGGTGCGACCCGACCGGATTTCGAAATGGACCGCCGGGCGCTCGGCATAGCCGGTATCGCCCGATAATGCGATCTTCTGTCCCTTCTTCACCGCCTGTCCACGCTGGACTAGCAACTGGCTGGCATGGCCGTAGACGGTGGTCAGGCCGCTGCCGTGGCGGATGATGACCACGCCGCCGAGACCCGGCACGCCGGTGCCGACATAAGCGACGGTGCCGGCGGCGGCAGCGGCAATTGGCGTATCGAGCGGCACCGCAATCTTGATGCCGTTGTTGCGTTCGCCGCTGTCGCCCGCGCCGAAGCGTTTGAACACGCGGCCATCGACCGGCCAGATCAGCGTGCCAGGATTGCTGCTGGGCGGCGCGACCGCGGCGGTCGACGGTAGCACCCGGCGCGGCGAGGTGACGGCGGGGGCGGGGCGGGCGTTCGGCTCGATCGCCGGTTCGCCACCGGTCAGAATGTCGTCGATGTCGAGCTGGAACGCGGCGGCGCGTTCGGCGGCTGAGCGTGGCGTCGCGTCTCCTGGGATCAGGATACGTTGTCCGGCGCGCAGGATGAACGGTTCGCTGAGTGCATTGGCGGTGGCGATGCGCGACCAGTCGACGCCGTAGGCGCGGGCGATGGCGATGCCGGTCTCGCCCCGTCCGACCATGTGGTAGCGACCGCCGGGAATGGTCAGCCGCTGCCCCGCGCGGATCAGGAACGGCGGCGACAGATTGTTCGCGCGGGCGATCGCTTCACTACCGGCGCCGGTAGTGTTCGCGATGCCGCGCAGCGTATCGCCCGGGCGGACGACGTAGCTGCTGGCTGCGACGCTGCGGGCATTGGGCTCGACCCGCTTCGCTTCCCATGCGGGCGGCGGCGAGGGCAGCGCCGTGACGCCTTCGCCTTGCGGTTCGGTGGCGGGTGGCGTGCCGGGCGCGACCGTCGGAGGCGATTCCTGCGCCTGCGCGACGCGGCCTGGATTGGACGGGATACAGCCGCTCGCGCCAGTCATCAGCGCCGCTGCCATCGTAGCCCGTGTCGCGAACCCCATCGTCGCCCCCCGTTCCCTGCTCAACCCGCCGGGGTCAACACGTCCTGTCCGATATAGCGGCGTAGTGCCTCGGGCACGAGGACCGAGCCGTCGGCCTGCTGGTAATTCTCCAGCACCGCGACGAGCGTGCGGCCGACCGCCAGACCCGATCCGTTGAGCGTATGGACGAAGCGCGTCGTCTTCTCCCCCTCCGGGCGGTAGCGGGCGTTCATCCGCCGCGCCTGGAAATCAGTGCAGGTCGAACAGCTTGAAATCTCGCGATAACGGCCCTGACCCGGCAGCCAGACTTCGAGGTCGTAGGTCCGCGCCGCCGAGAAGCCCATATCGCCGGTGCACAGCTTCATCCGGCGGAACGACAGGGCGAGGCGGTTGAGAATATCCTCCGCCGCCTGCGTCATCCGCTCATGCTCGCCATCTGACTGATCGGGAGTGGTGATCGACACCATCTCCGCCTTCTCGAACTGATGCTGGCGGATGAAGCCGCGCGTATCGCGCCCCGCAGCGCCCGCCTCCGAGCGAAAGCACATGGTAAGCGCGGTAAAGCGGAGCGGCAGTTCGCGCTCGGCGAGGATCTGTCCGGCAACGATATTGGTCAGCGATACCTCGGCGGTCGGGATTAGCCAACGATCATCGGTGGTGCGGAACAGGTCCTCGGCGAATTTGGGCAACTGGCCGGTGCCGAACAGGGCGTCGCCGCGCACCAACACCGGCGGCACGACCTCTTCATAGCCATGGATGCCGGTCAGCGTGTCGAGCATGAACTGGCCGAGCGCGCGGTGCAATTTCGCCGCAGCCCCCCGCACCAGCGTGAAGCGGGCACCCGACAGCTTGGCGCCGGTTTCGAAATCGAGGCCGATGGCCGGGCCGATCGCGTCATGTTCGCGCGGTTCGAATCCGAAGGCAGTCGGATCGCCGACCGTCTTCTCGACGACATTGTCGTTTTCGTCGGCGCCCTGCGGCACGTCCGCCAGCGGCAAATTGGGGATCGCGGCGAGGCTGGCATTCAGTTCTTCAGCAAGGGCCGCTTCCTCCGCTTCGATCGCGGGCATCCGCTCCTTCAGCGCGGCGACCTCGGCCATCAGCGCCTGTGCGGTGGCCTCGTCGCGTCTCGCCTTGGCTGCACCGATCGCCTTCGACGCTTCGTTGCGGCGCGCCTGTGCGACCTGCACTTCGGTCAGCAGCGCGCGGCGGCGTTCGTCGAGATCGGCCAAAGCCGCCGATCGCGGCTCGACGCCCCGGCGGGCAAGGGCGGCATCGAAGACGGCGGGATCGTCGCGGATCAGGCGGATATCGTGCATGGCCGGGCTATGGCGAGCGATCCGCAGCCATGCAAGCCGCAACCGCCGCCGATGCCGGTGCGTTCAGCCGGCAGCGAAACCCGAGGAGAGATGGAATGCGGATACCCCATGACGCGTGCGTGTTGGTCGCCGATGGCCGCAAAATGCTGTTCTTCCGCAACGAAGGCGATGCGAATGCGCCCAACCTGATCGTCGAGGATCAGGCGATGCAGGCCAATCCTGCCGATCGGCATCAGAAGACCGATGCCGCCGGACAGGCGCAATCGATCCGCGGCGGCAATTTCGCACAGGGCGGCGGCAGCATGGGCGAAACCGATTATCACCAGCAGGCCGAAGATCGTTTCGCCGCCGATGCCGCCGAACTGCTACGCAAGCGCGCGCTGGCGAACGAGTTCGAAGCGCTGATCGTCGTCGCGCCGCCCAAGACCTTGGGCGAGATGCGCAAACATTATCACAAGACGGTCAGCGACCGGCTGACCGGCGAACTCGACAAGGACCTGACCGGCCATCCGGTCGATCAAATCGAAAAGCTGATTTCGGCCGCCTGACCGGCGCAGGGACCGCGCGCTGCTGCGCGGTCCCCTATGCGGCGTTGGTGGTTTTTCGGGCGAAGCGCTTGCGAACGACCAGCGCTGCGGCGGCACCGCCGAACAGCAGCAGCATTGGCGGTGCCGGCACCGGCGTCGGACCGTCGGGTCCGGGCGGCGGTTTGCCATGTGAGCTGCCGTTCGAACTCCAACCGCCATTCGAGCTCCAGCCCTTGCTAGACGAGCCGTTCGACGAGGAGGAGGTCGACGTCGAGCTGCTGGTCGATCCCGACGACGCGGAGGAGGTGCTGGTCGAGACATTGCCGCTCGACGAAGAGGAGGTCGACGACGACACGTCGCCGCTGGACGAAGCGGACGATGAGACGTTCCCGCTCGACGAGGACGACACGTTTCCGCTGGACGATGATGAGACGTTGCCGCTGCTGCCGCCCGAGGCGGACGAGGTGCTGCTGGTGCTCGATACGCCGCCGGTGCTGGTCGACGATCCGCCCGAGGACGTCGAGGACGACGTCGCGCCGGACGAGGTCGAAGAGGACGAGCCGCCCGACCCCCCGGAGGAAGTCGATGTCGAACCACCGCTGGTGCTCGACGTCGACGAGACCACGATCCCGCTCGACCCGCCGCCCGAGCCCCCGCCGCCGAAGAAGCCGCCGGCAAAGAAGCCCCCACCAATTCCGCCGCCACCCGTGCCACCGACCAGCACCGGACCACCGCCGAAACCGCCACCGCCCGTCATGGGCGGCATTTCCGCACCGGTGAAGGCGGGGGGCAGGGGAACCGGGGCTCCCTGGCTGGCAACGGTCACGACCGTTGGCGGGCAGACATTGGTGGTCCGCGTAACGACGCGGGTAACGACCCGACGCGGGGCCGGGCGCGGAGCGGCGCGTTTGGTGATGGCGCGCTTGGTGATCGCGCGTTTGGTGATTTCCCGGTTTTGGGCCGATTCAGCGACGTGTACCGCGCCACCGCCGATGACCGCGCCACCGCAGGCACATGCGCACAGTTTCGCAAGGGCCATCTTTACCGACATGCCACACCATCTTCCATAAGAATCAACGATCACCGCGGTGATCGGATCGACTTGCGCCACCAAGGCAAAACAAAGTGTAAAACACAACCGTCGCGGGTTCAAATTCCAGCCTTATTTCGGAACGTGATGACATGCCAGCAGCGGATGGTGGTTAACGTACCGTAAAGGGACGTAGGCCCATAAGGAAACCTGTCGGGTTAACCCTGTGAACAACGGGCATTTCGTCGGTTGGTCCTGAACGCTTGTGGTGCCGCCCTCCGCCCGATATAGGCGCGCGGACGAATGAGAGGGGGCGCCCTGCCGATTTGGTCGGGGGGAAGCTCCGGGGCGGAGATTGGGGATGGCCACGGTTTTGAGCGACACGACACAACCTCTCGACATACCGCCGCCGGCAAACGACGACGGATATCGCCCCCATGCGGACGAGCCGTTCATGAACCCGCGGCAACAAGCCTATTTCCGGGCCAAGCTGCTGGCATGGAAGGATGCGATCCTGCGCGAGTCGCAGGATACGCTGGCGCATCTGCAGAATGAGTCGTTGCGTGAGGCGGATTTGACCGACCGCGCATCGAGCGAGACCGACTGGTCGATCGAATTGCGCACCCGCGACCGGCAGCGCAAGCTGATCTCGAAGATCGAGGCGGCGCTGCGCCGGATCGATGATGGCGAATATGGCTATTGCGAAGTGACCGGGGAACCGATCGCGCTGGGACGGCTGGAAGCGCGTCCGATCGCGACGATGACCGTCGAGGCGCAGAGCCGCCACGAACGGCAGGAAAAGGTCTCGCGCGAGGAATAGCGCGGATGCGAAGCGCGGGGCCGGTAACCGACCCCGCGCGCTGCGTCACAGCGACGCGATCTCCTGCTTCACCAGCAGCTTGCGTTTCTTGAGCGACGACAAGAGCGACTGGTCCGGCGATGGCCGCTGGGTTTCGACCGCGATCTGTCGGTCGAGCGTCGCATGTTTCGCTTCGAGTGCGGTGAGGTGGGCAGACTGCATCGTTGCATCCTCCTGCTTGGCTGTTGGGGGACTGAGTAAAACACAGGACCGGGCGAATGTCGCCATGTCGGATGGGATTTTCGACATGACGTGTCAAAATCGCTGACGGACCGTTGCCAGCGCCCGAGCGGCAGGTGACAATGGCGGGCGATGGACGAATCGGACCTTGAACAGCGGCTGGGCCTGTTGCGGATCGAGCACCGCGACCTCGACGACGCGATCGCGGCGCTGGCATCGGCGACTCACCTCGACCAGTTGCAGCTGGCCCGGCTGAAGCGCCGCAAATTGCGCCTGCGTGACGAGATGGCGGCGATCGAGGACCAATTGATCCCCGACATTATCGCCTGATCGTCGCGTTCGGGGACGGTCGGCACAGAGGCGTGATCGAGCGCCCCTTTCGCGAGTCGCGACTGCGTGGCATTCTATAGCGATGGACGTACCGGCAAACGGCGCGATGGTGCATCGCCGACTGATCGATTCGATGTATGTCGAGGCAATGGTGCTGGCCGACGAGGCCCGGGCCTATTTCGATCAGGGCGGGCTGGCCGAACGCGCGATGCTCGACCCGATGGCGCGGGTCGTGCTGTCCTGCGAGTCATTGAAAATCACCACTCGGCTGATGCATGTCATCGCATGGCTGTTGACGCAGAAGGCGATCGATGCGGGCGAGATGACGGTAGAGATGGGCGACGATCCGATGCGCGCATTGCCCGCGGGGCCGGAAACCGAGGATGACGCGCTGGCGACGATGCCAGCGGGAACGCAGGCACTGATCCAAGCGAGCATGGATTTGTACCGCCGCGCCGAGCGGATCGAACGGTCGCGCAGCGCGCCCCCGGCGGCCAGTCCCGCACGGGCGATGTTCGAGCGGCTGGCGACGCGGCTATAGCAGGCGGGCGCGGGCGGCCTGATATTCCGCAGCCATGCGGGCAATGCGATCGGCAGCGGGGATGACCGCGTCGACCGCGCCGATGCCCTGACCCGCGCCCCAGATATCCTTCCACGCCTTTGCACCCGAACCGAAATTCATCGCCGAACTGTCGCTTTGCGGCAGGGCGTCGGGATCGAGGCCGGCGGCGACGATCGAGGCTCGCAGGTAGTTGCCGTGTACGCCGGTGAAGAGGTTGCTGTAGACGATATCGTCGGCGCGGCCATCGACGACCGCCTGTTTATAGGCGGGTACGGCATTGGCTTCGGTCGTCGCGATGAAGGGCGAGCCGACATAGGCGAGATCGGCCCCCGCCGCCTGTGCGGCCAGCACCGCGCCGCCATTGGCGATCGCGCCGGACAAAGCGAGCGGGCCGTTGAACCACTGACGGACTTCCTGGGTGAAGGCGAAGGGGTTCAACCGGCCGGCATGGCCGCCCGCGCCCGTGCAGACGAGGATCAGGCCATCGGCGCCTTTCTCGACCGCCTTGTGCGCGAAGCGGTCGTCGATGACGTCGTGGAGGGTGATGCCGCCCCAGCCATGGACAGCGGTGTTCAGATCCTCACGTGCGCCGAGCGAGGTGATGACGATCGGCACCTTCCATTTGGCGCAGGTGGTCAGATCGGCCTCGAGCCGGTCGTTCGAGCGGTGGACGATCTGGTTCACCGCGAAGGGGGCGGCGGGGCGGTCGGGATGAGCGCGGTCGTGTGCGGCCAGTTCCTCCGTGATGCGGTGCAGCCATTCGTCGAGTTGCGCCTGCGGCCGGGCGTTGAGCGCCGGGAAGGAGCCGACGATGCCCGCCTTGCACTGGGCGATGACGAGGTCGGGGCCGGAGATGATGAAGAGCGGCGAGCCGATCACGGGAAGGGCAAGCGTGTCGAACAGGGGAGGGAGCGCCATATGAGTTTCATAGCGCAACCGTAATGGCTGTCCAGTGGCGGAAGTTGACGAAGTTGACACGAAGTTGGTGTCGCAGGACGGGGTATCCTTCCAACAAAGATAGTAATCTAAGTTGGTTAGGTGGTGTTGCCGATGTCGATGTTGACATCGAATGCGACACTGGCTGCAGATCGGAGCGGCGCTGTCAAAGAACATGGCCCTTGTCGCATCGGCGGGCATTGTAGGAAAGTTCTGCCAGCCGGGAATGGCGAACGCCTTCTTAACCCTCCTGTCCTACCGTTTGCCAGTTCAGGAAGGGGAAGGATCGATGGTCGAAGTCGCGCGCAAGCGGAGTCTGGTGCTGTTCGAAATCGGTGCGGCGGCGCTGCTGCTGTTGCTTGCGTTCGGCGGGGCGGCGAAGGGAGTGCTGGACATGCACCGCTATCCCAGCCAGCCGGTCGTGGCGGCCGCGTTCCAGATGCCCGCCGGATGCGATTATGTGGGGCGGCAGACGGTTGTGCGGGTGCCGGTGGCATGTGTGACACCGGCCTATCGACTGACCCAACTGACCGATCTGGGGCTGGGCGGCGCGAAGGGCGACGAGTATTGGTACCGGGTCGGTGACGATGCGTTGCTGCTGTTGTGTGTCGACGGCGGCGACGCCTGTGCGGTGCGCGGGCGGGTATTGGGCAAGTTCGTGCGGGCGCAGGGCGATCAGGCGTAGGCGCGGATCAGCCCGTGACCACCTGATACAACAGCACCGAGTTCAGCACGATCACTGCCGCGCAGATCGTCCACGCAGCGATGGCGAGGATCGGTCGGTTCGCGAAGTCGCCCATCTTGCCGCGGTCACCAGTGAAGCGCACCAACGGATAGACGGCGAAGGGCAATTGGAGACTGAGCACCACCTGACTGGCGATCAGCAGTTGCGCGGTGCCGCTTTCGCCATAAAGGGCGGCGACGACGACCGCTGGTACGATCGCGATCAAGCGGGTGACGATTCGCCGCAGCCATGACGGGAGGCGGATATTGAGGAACCCCTCCATTACGATCTGCCCGGCTAGCGTGCCGGTGATTGTCGAATTCTGCCCTGAGGCGAGCAGCGCGACGGCGAAGAGGATGCTGGCAGCCCCCGCACCGAGCATCGGCGTCAGCAGCTGATAGGCGTCTTGTATCTCCGCCACGTCGGTGCGTCCGGCGGTGTGGAAGGTGGCGGCGGCGAGGATCAGGATCGATCCGTTGATGAACAGCGCCAGCATCAACGCGATCGAACTGTCGAGCGTGGCGAGCTTGACCGCCTCGCGCCGGCCCTCGGGCGACCGGTCGAAGCTGCGCGTCTGCACGATCGAACTGTGCAGATAAAGGTTGTGCGGCATGACGGTCGCGCCGAGGATGCCGATCGCGATGTAGAGCATCGCGGGATTGGTGATGATCTCCGCACGCGGTATCAGGCCGCCTGCGATCGCGGCGATCGAGGGTTGGGCAAGGAACAATTCTACCGCGAAACAGCCGGCGATCACGATCAGCAGCGCGACGATGAACGCTTCGAGTTTGCGGAAGCCATATTGCTGGAGCAGCAGGATCAGCATCACGTCGACGGCGGTGATACACACGCCCCAGACCAGCGGGATGCCGAACAGCAATTGCAGCGCGATGGCGGTGCCGATTACCTCCGCCAGATCGCAGGCGATGATCGCCAGCTCGCACAGGCCCCACAGCACCCAGCGGATCGGCGCGGGATAATATTCGCGGCACGCCTGCGCCAGATCGAGGCCGGTGACGATGCCAAGCTTTGCCGACAGCGATTGCAGCACCATCGCCATGACGTTCGACAACAGAATGACCGACAACAGCGTATAGCCGAACGCCGATCCACCGGCGATGTCGGTCGCCCAGTTGCCTGGATCCATATAGCCTACCGCGACCATATAGCCGGGGCCGGCAAAGGCGCCGAGTTTGCGCCAGAACTGCCCCGCACCGGCCGGAACGGGCACGGTGCGGAACGATCCGGGAAGGCTGGGGCGACGGTCCGGGGACAGGTCGGCGGCAGACGGTGGTGGTGCCATGGTCGGTCGCTATCCCCGGAGAAAGGTCAGATCGCGGCGCTGGTCTTCAGCAGCCCGTTGACACCTGCCGGAAAGAACCCGCCGAGCGCAACCGAACTGCGCGTCTGGTACGCGACGTTCAGAACCTGCGCGGGTGCGCGGGCATAGGTGATGCCGCTGCCGTCGGTCGGCACGATGTTCGACGCGTTGTTGGCCGGCCGCACGCCCTGATCAATATCGGCCGCGCCGTCGAAATTGTCGCGCGCAGTCGACAATGCCTCGGTCGCGTCGATCAGCGTCGGGGTGGCGATGCCGCGCCGATAGAGCGCCTGCCGGATCAGACCCGCATGATAAGCCTTTGCCCCCTGCATCCCCGCGGCGGCATCGAGGAACGCTGCGCCCGCCAGCGAGGCGATGATTCCCCGCCATGCGGTGACGACGACATCCTCGAATACGAACGCGCCGAGCAGAAAGCGGTCGTCGCTGTCATACACGTCGAACGTCGCCGATGCGGTGGTGATAAGCGCCGCGGTACGGGCAAGGTTCGAAAAGGCACTGGTGGCGGTTACACCGAGGTCGATCGCGGGCTGTGCGATCACCGTCGAACCGATCACGCCGCGCAGATAGGCGACATGCGCACGGGTGTCGGCGGCGAGTTCGCGGGCATAGCGGCCGATCGTCGCGTCCTCAAACGTCCGCTGGCGGGCGCCGGTCGCGGCGCCGGGGGTGCCGCTGCCGCCCAGCAGGCTGGCGTCGAGGCCCGCGCCGGTCGTGGCATAGCTGTAATATTGCGCCTCAAGATAGGCGAAATTCAGCGTGAAGTTGAGGATGTCCGCGTCGGTTGCCGGGCTAGGCACCGGGGTCGGCGTGCCCGACGCGGTCGGCGTGGGGGTCGGCGTCGGAGTAGGGGCGGGGTTGGCGTTGTTGCCACCGCAGGCGGCGAGCAGTCCGGCACCGGCGACGGCGGCGGACACGCCCCCGGCGGCGCGCAGGAAGTCGCGGCGGCTGTCATTCTTGTCCAGCACGGGCAGGATCGATTCGTTAGTCATGTGTCTCGCTCCCGAAAGGCTCAGTTCGCCGCGCTGGTCTTGATGTTGCCGTTGAGGCCGGCTGGGAAGAACCCGCCGGTCGCGACGGCATTGCGGTTCAGATAGGCGATGTTGAGCACCTGTCCGGTGGTGCGGCCATAGGGGAGGCCGGTATTCGGATCGAACGGCGTGATGTTCGACTGGTCGCCGTTCGGGCGGACGCCCTGATCGAGATCGGTGCCGCCGTCGAGGCTGTCGCGCGCGGCCGAGATCGATTCGGTCGCGTCGATCAGCGACGGGGTCGACAGGCCGCGGACATAGAGTGCCGAGCGGATCATCGAGGCATGATAGGCTTCGGCGGCGAGAATGCCGGCCGCTGCCTGTCGGATGAGTGTGTTGGCGATGCCGGGCAGCGCGCCGCGATAGGCGGTGACGCCGATATCCTCGAACAGATAGGCGGCGAGGAGGAAGTTGTCGTCGCTGGCATAGGGGTCGAAGGTGTCGTTGGCACCGATCAGGCCGGCGGCGCGGGCAGCGACCGAAAAGGCGCTGGTCGCGGTGGCGCTGATGTCGAGCGCGGGCATGGCGATGGCCGAACTGCCCAGCGCATTGCGGATGAATTCGACGTGCGCGACCTCGTCCTGCGCGATTTCGCGGGCGAAGTTGGCGACGACCGGATCGTTGAGTGTGGCCTTGCGCCCGCCGGTCACCGCGCCGGGGGTGGTGCCGCTGGGGCCGGTCAGCAGCGCGGCGGCGAGGCCGGTGCCGTTGGCGGCGAAGGCATAGAATTGCGCTTCGAGATATTCGAGGTTGAGCGCAAAGTTCAGCACGTCGACATCGGACGTCCCGGCGGTGCCCGATGCGGTCGGGGTCGGGGTAGGCGTGGGGGTCGTAGTGCCGGTGGGGGTCGGCGTCGGCGAGGAATTGCCGTCGCCGCAGGATGTGAGCGCGAGACCGCCACCGATCGCCGCCGCCGCACCGAAGGCGCGGAAGAAGTCGCGGCGTTCTTCACGCCGACGCGCCCGTGCGTCCAGCGCCTCAACCATCTGTGTCTCGTCGGTCATCTACCGGTTCCCTTAACGCGTTCGGCCCCGCCCCGCGCATGGCGGGACGACCCGGGCCAGTCGTCTGACGTACGCGCCGTGGTAGCGCGCGTGCCCGATGTCGGTGTGCTGTATTGCGTGTGAGGGCAAGAGGCTAGGGGGTGGTTGTTGCGCCGACGGTAGTTCGCGTTCGGCTTTCGGATGTGCGTACCCCCACGCAGGCGGGGGCCCAGAGTCAAGCAGATCCAAGGTTTGCGCTTGGTACCCTGGACCCCCGCCTGCGCGGGGGTACGGAAGTGCTGCCAATAGACGTCAGGCCGCGACGGCGCGGCGTTCGGCCATCTCCTCGTTGAGCATCTCGGCCAGCAGGAACGCCAGCTCGAGGCTCTGCCCGGCGTTGAGGCGCGGGTCGCAATGGGTGTGATAGCGGTCAGCAAGGCTTTGTTCGGTGACCGCGATCGCGCCGCCGGTGCATTCGGTGACGTTCTGCCCGGTCATCTCCGCATGGATGCCGCCGGCATGGCTGCCCTCCGCCCGGTGGACGGCGAAGAAGCCGCGCACTTCGGCGAGAATGCGGTCGAACGGCCGGGTCTTGTAGCCGGTCGTCGCCTTGACGGTGTTGCCGTGCATCGGATCGCACGACCAGACCACCGGATGCCCTTCGCGCTGGACGGCGCGGATCAGTTTGGGCAGGCCCGCCTCGATCTTGTCGTGGCCGTAGCGGGTGATGAGTGTCATGCGTCCGGCAACCCGGTTCGGGTTGAGCGTGTCGAGCATCCGCAGCAGTGCGTCCGGCTCGAGCGTCGGGCCGCATTTGATGCCGATCGGGTTGCCGATGCCGCGCAGGAACTCGACATGCGCCGAGCCGTCGAAGCGGGTGCGGTCGCCGATCCACAGGAAGTGCGCCGAAGTGTCGTACCAGTCGCCGGTCAGCGAGTCCTGCCGGGTCAGCGCCTGTTCGTACGGCAGCAGCAGCGCCTCGTGGCTGGTGTAGAAGCTGGTGGCCTTCAATTGCGGCACGCTGTCGGCGTCGATGCCGCAGGCGGCCATGAAGTCGAGCGCTTCGCCGATGCGGTCGGCGACGTCGGCATATTTCTTGGCCCAGGGCGACCGGCCCATGAAGTCGTGCGTCCAGCGATGGACCTGATGCAGGTTCGCATAGCCGCCGGTCGCGAAGGCGCGCAACAGGTTGAGGGTCGCCGCCGCCTGCGAATAGGCGCGGATCATCCGCTGCGGATCGGGGATGCGGCCTTCGGCAGTGAAGGCGATGTCGTTGATATTGTCGCCGCGATAGCTGGGTAGTTCGACGCCGTCGACGACCTCGGTATCGGCCGAGCGCGGCTTGGCGAATTGCCCGGCCATGCGGCCGACCTTCACCGTCGGCAGCTTCGACGCGAAGGTCAGTACCACCGCCATCTGCAGGATGACGCGGAAGGTGTCGCGGATATAGTTGGGATGGAATTCGGCAAAGCTTTCCGCACAATCGCCGCCTTGGAGCAGGAATGCGCGACCCTCGGCCACTTCGGCGAGTTCGGCGGTCAGGCTGCGGGCTTCGCCGGCGAAGACCAGCGGCGGATAGCTGGCAAGCTGTGCCGTGGTCGCGTCCAGCGCGGCGCGATCGGGGTAGGTGGGGAGCTGGCGCGCTTCGGCGGTGGTCCAGCTATCGGGGGCCCAGTTGGCGGCCATGGGAGAATTCCATCCAGTCGGTTCGGGCAATTCCCATGCGCGAAACCGGTCGTTGGCGCAATGAAGGAAAGGTTGTTCGACCCGATCGACTGCTTCGATCAGCCGTAGCGATGATGGAATTCGTCGTTGTCCATGACGAGATAGCGGATCGCGTCGATCAGCGCCCAGACGCCCGTGACCAGCAGGCCGACCACCGTACAGGTCAGCAGCAGCATGACGATGCCCGATCCGGTTTTGCCGAGATAAAAACGATGGATGCCGAGCGTGCCGAGGAAGAAGGCGAACAGCACGGCGGCGATCTTGTCCTTGCGTCCGCGTGGGCGGCGGTCGTCATTCGCGGGGCGGGGGGCGACGGTGCCGGGGACGTGATAGATGCGCAGCGCGCGCCCGTTCGATGTTTCGAAATCGACCTGCGCGCCGACCGACGGGCCGATACGGTCGCTCCAGTCGTCGGGCTGGAACCAGTAACGCTGGCCGTCGTCGCCCGCGATCCGCCCCTCGCGTCCGTCCCGATCGACGCCCAGTACCTGTCCCCGCATATCGTCCCCCGATGATTCGCGGGGAAGGGTATGACGGGGAAGGCGGGCCGGCAGCAAGGGGTTAGCGCGACCTATCCCAGCGTCGGGCGCCAGTCCCAGCCGAGCGGATCACCGTCCATGACCTCGACACCGGCGGCGGTCAGTTCGTTGCGGATCGCGTCGCTTGTGGCGAAATCCTTCGCGGCGCGGGCTTCCTTACGATCGGCGAGCCGCGCCTCGATCACGGCGGCGTCGATCGTCGCATCGGCGGGGCGAACGCGCAGGTCGGTGCGCTCGATCGTGGCGAGGCCGAGGCCCAGCACCGCGTCGAAATCGGCGAGCGCGGCGAGGCGGTCGGCGGGTGTCAGCTTCTTGTCGGCCAGCAGTTCGTCGAGCACCGGCAGCGCGCGCGGAGTGTTCAGGTCGTCGGACACCGCCGCGTCGAGGCGTTCGAGGTAGCCGGCTGCCTTGCCCGCGTCGCCCTCGCCCGATGCACGGGCGCGCAAAGCGACGACGGTCATCGCCAGCCGCTTCAGCCGGGTCAGCGCCGCGATCAGGTTCGCGGCGGAAAACTCCAGTTCGGAACGATATTGCGCCGACAGGCACATCAGGCGGTAGGCGAGCGGATGCACCCCGCCGTCGATCAGCGTCTGGAGCGTAGTGAACACACCCTTCGACTTCGACATCTTGCCCGAACGCTCGACGAGGAAGTTGTTGTGCATCCAGAACGCGGCACCGCTGTCGGCGCAACCGCAATAGGCCTGGTTCTGCGCGATCTCGTTCGGGTGGTGGATCTCGCGGTGGTCGATGCCGCCGGTATGGATGTCGAACGGGCTGCCGAGATATTTGATGCTCATCACCGAGCATTCGAGATGCCAGCCCGGCGCGCCCTTCCCCCAGGGCGAGTCCCATTCCATCTGCCGCGTCTCGCCCGGCGGGGTCTTCCGCCAGATGGCGAAGTCCTGCGGATTACGCTTGCCCGCGACCGGGTCGATACGGCCTTCGCCGGCATCGTCCTGTCCGCCTGCCAGCGCGCCATAATTCGGCACGGTGCTGCTGTCGAAATAGAGACCGCTGTCGAGTTCGTAGCAATGGTCGGGGGCGATCCGCTCGGCAAAGGCGATCATCTCGGCGATATGATCGGTCGCGACCGACCAGCGGGTGGGGTCGTCGATGTTGAGGTCGCGCAGATTGCCCTTGAACGCCGCGGTGTAATGCGCAGCGATGTCCCAGATCGACTGGGCACGCGCCTTGGCTGCCGCCTCCATCTTGTCGTCGCCGGCATCGGCGTCGGAGGTCAGATGGCCGACATCGGTGATGTTGATGACATGGGTAAGGGCATAGCCCTTCCACCGCAGCACCCGGCTGAGCGTGTCGGTGAACACATAGGCGCGCAGATTGCCGATATGCGCGTAGTTGTAGACCGTCGGCCCGCACGAATAGACGCGTACCCCCTTTTCCGGATCGAGCGGTTCGAAGCGCTGAGGGCTGCGGGTCAGCGAATTGTGAAGCGTAAGCGGGGCACCGTGCATGGCCGAGCGCATAGCGCGGCGCGACCCGTCTGCAAATCCGTACCGTTGACCGGCAAAAGCGTGCGACTCCCGGAACAGCCCGCCGTGCCGGCGGTTAGGGTTCGCGTGGTCGAAAAACATCGTTCGATCAATATCTTAATATGGATCAATCGGTCGGGCCCCTTGGGTTCGGCGTAAGGGAGAGCATGGCCATGGCCGACAGCGGACACCCCGGCGACATCGCGCGCGACGACGCGCCGGCCTTTACTTCGAAGCACAGTAGCGAACGCGGCGAGGCCGCTCCGAATGGCGAATCGTCGGTATCGGGGGTCGCGGTAACGATCAACCGGCCGGCCCGCGAACTCTATGCCTATTGGCGCGACTTCGGGAACCTCGCGACCTTCATGCTGAACGTCGAAGCGATCGAGGTTCGCGATCGGGAGCGGTCTCACTGGAGCGTCAGCGGACCGAACGGCAGCTACGAATGGGACGCGATCGTTACCGAAGACGTCGAAGGCGAGCATATCGGCTGGCGCGCCGAAAACAGTGACGTCCCGAACAGCGGCTGGGTATCGTTCCACGAAGCGGCGCCGGGACGCGGGACGGTGGTGACCGCCATGATCGCCTATTCCCCGCCCGCCGGCATTCTCGGCAAGCTGGTCGCCAAGGTGACGCAGCGCGAACCGGCGATCCAGGCGCGGCGCGACCTGCGGCGCTTCAAGCAACTGATGGAAACCGGCGAGATCGCAACGACCACGCCGCCCAACCGCGAACCCAAGTCTTAAGAAGGAGCCGGCGATGCGCGCACTTACCTGGCACGGCAAGCACGACGTCCGCGTCGATAGCGTTCCCGATCCCGAGATCATCAATCCGCGCGATGCGATCATCAAGATCACGTCGACCGCGATCTGCGGGTCCGACCTGCATCTGTATGACGGCTATATCCCGACGATGCAGGCGGGCGATATCCTCGGCCATGAATTCATGGGCGAGGTGGTCGAGACCGGCCCCAAATCGACGTTGCAGAAGGGGCAGCGCGTCGTCGTGCCCTTCGTCATCGCCTGTGGCAGCTGCTATCATTGTTCGAAGCAGCAATATTCGGGGTGCGACAATGGCAACCCCGCCGACAATCAGGACATCGCACAGGAATTATGGGGTCAGGTCGCCCCCGGCCTGTTCGGGTACAGCCACATGACCGGCGGCTATCCCGGCGGTCAGGCCGAATATGTCCGCGTGCCCTTCAGCGACGTCGGACCGATCGTCATTCCCGACGGGATCGACGACGACAAGGTGCTGTTCCTGTCGGACATTCTGCCGACCGGATGGATGGCGGCAGAGAATGCCGATATCGAGGAAGGCGACATCGTCGCCGTCTGGGGCTGTGGCCCGGTCGGGCTGTTCGCGATCCAGTCGGCATTGCTGATGGGCGCACACCGGGTGATCGCGATCGACCATTTCCCGCACCGGCTGGCGCTGGCCAAGGGCTTGGGTGCGGAGGTCCTGAATTTCGAGGAAACCGACATCTATGACGCGCTGATGACGATGACCGGCGGCATCGGCCCCGACGCGGTGATCGACAGCGTCGGCCTCGAAAGCCATGGGCTGTTCGTCGACAACATCGTCGACCAAATCAAGGCGTCGACCTTTCTTGGCACCGACCGGCCGCACGCGCTGCGCCAAGCGATCGTAGCATGCCGTAAGGGCGGCCGTGTGTCGGTCCCCGGCGTGTATGGCGGCATGATCGACAAATTTCCATTCGGCGCGCTGATGGAAAAGGGGCTGACTCTCAAGACCGGGCAGACGCATGTCCAGCGTTATCTCCCCGGCCTGTTGGCGGCGATCATGGAGGAGAAGATCGATACGACCTTCCTGATTTCAGACCGGATGGCGCTGGAGGATGCGCCCAAGGGCTACAAGAAGTTCCACGACGAACAGAATGTCTGCACCAAGGTCGTGCTGAAGCCCGATTGGGCGAAGGCCACCGCGACGGGAGAAGCGTGATGGCGAACAAGCTGGCGGTGATTACCGGGGCGTCGACTGGTATCGGGTACGAACTGGCGAAGATCGCGGGGGCGGAGGGTTATGACCTAATTGTCGTCGCCGACGAGCCGCAAATCGCGGTGGCTGCCGAGGACTTCGGCGCGGCTGCGGTGCGCGCGGTCGAGGCCGATCTGGCAACCTTCGAGGGCAATGACCGGCTGCTCGACGAAGTTACCGGGCGGCCGATCGACCTGCTGATCGCCAATGCCGGGCGTGGTCTCGGCCATGCATTTATCGAACAGGAAGTGTCGGCGTGGCGCAAGGTGATCGACACCAACGTCACCGGCACGACGTACCTGCTGCAGAAGGTTGCTCGCGACATGGCGGCGCGGGGCGAGGGGCGCATCCTCATCACCGGATCGATCGCCGGGCTGATCCCCGGCAGCTATCAGGCGGTGTACAATGCGACCAAGGCGTATCTCGACAGCTTCGCCTATGCGCTGCGCGAGGAGTTGAAAGACAGCGGGGTGACGATCACCGTGCTGATGCCGGGGCCGACCGATACGCCGTTCTTCGAACGCGCCGGGATGCTGGATACGCCGGTCGGCAAGGATGATTCGAAGGAGGATCCGGCCAGGACCGCGCGCAATGGTTGGGATGCGGTGATGGCTGGCTCCGCACATGTCGTGTCGGGGGCAAAGAACAAGCTGCAGGCGGCGATCAGCCACATTACGCCCGACAGCGTGCTGGCCAAAATGCATACGAATATGGCGAAGCCCGACGGGGAGTGAACCGAACGGAGTACGGGGCACGCCGTTCGTCCTGAGTAGCCATTGAGCTTGTTGAAATGGCGTATCGAAGGACCGTCTATGGCCGGTGCTTCGATACGGGTCTTCGACTTCGCTCAGCCCCTACTCAGCACGAACGGTTTGCTTCGAGTACCCAATTACCGAAACACCACCGTGCGATGTCCATTCAGGAACACTCGCCGTTCGGCGGCCCAACGGACGGCGCGGGCGAGGACCTGTGCCTCGACATCGCGGCCGATGCGGATCAGGTCGGCTTCGGTGTCGCGGTGGTCGACGCGCTCGACCGCCTGTTCGATGATCGGCCCTTCGTCGAGATCGCCGGTGACGTAATGCGCGGTCGCGCCGATCAGCTTGACGCCGCGATCATGCGCGCGGCCATAGGGGCGGGCACCCTTGAAGCTCGGGAGGAAGCTGTGGTGGATGTTGATACACCGCCCGGCCAGACGTTGCGACAGCTCGTTGCCGAGCACCTGCATGTAGCGCGCGAGCACCAGCAATTCCGCATCGGATTGTTGGAACACGCGCAGCATCGCGGCTTCCTGCCCCAACCGGTCGCCATCGACGATCGGCAAATAATGGAACGGCACGCCGTGCCATTCGGTCAGCGCGCGCAGCGATTGATGGTTGGATACGACGCCTACAATTTCGACCGGCAGGTCGCCGGTCTTCCACCGATGAAGCAGGTCGTTGAGGCAATGGCTGCCCTTCGACACCGCGATCAGCACCCGCATCCGTTCGGCGCGCGGCACGATCGACCAGTCAAGGGCGAAGGCGTCGCCGATCGGGGCGAAACCCGCATGCAAGCTATCGTGATCCACCGGGAAGGCGGGTCCGGCGCCGGCGAACTCGACCCGCATGAAGAAGCGCCCTGCCTCCAGATCGGCATATTGCTGGCTGTCGAGGATGAAGCCGTCGATCCGCGCCAGATGCCCGCTGACCGCCGCGACGATCCCGACGCGATCGGCGCAGGACAGCGTCAGCACATAAGCGGGCGACCCGGCGGCATCGGTAATCGGCATCGACTTTTCCCCTGTTGAAGGGGCGGCCTTAGCGGCAAGCGCGCGCGTTTAGAACCATGCGCGAATACCCGCGACCAGACCGATGCCGCCGCTATCCTCGCCTGCCGCCCGGCCGAAGCGGCGCGTATCCCCGAAGCGCCGTTCCCAGTTGACGCCGACATAGGGTGCGAATTCGCGCGCGATCTCGTAGCGCAGGCGCAGGCCCAGTTCGGCATTGGTCAACCCCGATCCGGTGCCGGTCTCGCGGATATCCTGTGCTGACAGGTTCAGCTCGGCGCGCGGTTGCAGGATCAGCCGCTGGGTGATGCGCTGGTCATAATAGCCCTCGATCCGGCCGAGTAGTTCGCCCCTGGTCGACAGGAAGGCGGCGGCGTCGAGTTCGAACCAATAGGGGGCAAGCCCTTCGACGCCGACCGTGAGATAGGTACGCGCCGGGGTCGGGCGGATATCCTGTCGAATGCCGGCCTGTAAATTGAAATAGGGGTCGATCGCCCGCGAATAGAGTGCCTGTACCTCGGCGGCGTCGACGCGGTCGCCGCCTTCGCCCTCGCTCTTGACGACGAGGCGGTGGATGTCGCCGCCAACCCAGGCTTCGCCCTCCCACGCATAGCCGCCATCCCTCCACTCGACGCGGTCGAGCAGGAGCTGGGCGAAGCGCTGGCCGCCGCCTTCTTCCGCCATCATCGCGTCGCGCGACCGGGCCATGACGTCGCCGCCCCAGACGCGGTCGGCATAATGCGGCATCGGGACCGGCGGCGGCGGGGCGCTGCCGGGCGACTGATCGGTGCCGGTCGGCTCGGCCGGATCCGGGGTGGCGGCGGGTGGGGACGCGGTTGGCGCGGCGGGTTGCGCCGGCGGTGCATGGCCCATTTGCGCATGGTCCATATGGCTATGGTCCTGCGCGACGCCGGGCGCGGCGATCGACAGCGCGAGCAGGGCGGCGAGGGTGCGGGTCATGCGGCGCCTCCCTGCGGACGGACCGAAACGACGCGCATCATCCCCGACAGCATATGGTACAGCATGTGGCAGTGGAACGCCCAGTCGCCGACCGCATCGGCGGTCAGGTCGAGGCTGACGATGCCCCCCGGCTGCACCAGCACGGTGTGCTTGCGGGGACTATGGTCGCCGTGCCCGGTGACCAGTTCGAAGAAATGGCCGTGCAGATGGATCGGATGGGCCATCATCGTGTCGTTGATCAGGTTGATGCGGACCCGCTCCCCTTCGGCAAAGGCGAAGGGTTCGTGGGTGTCGACCATCCGCTTCCCGTCGAAGCCCCACATGAAGCGTTCCATATTGCCGGTCAGGTGGATATCGATCTGCCGTCCCGGCGCGCGGACATCGGGGTTGCGATCAAGCGCGCGGAGCTGGCGATAGGTCAGCACGCGGTGGCCGACATCCTCCAGCCCCTGACCGGGATAGTCGGTGCGATCCGCGGCCATCGGGGAGATGGTCTGGACGCCGGGCGTCCTCGCGACGCCGGGCGCGTTGGCGAAGTCGCGCATGCCGTGCTGCATGTCGCCCATGCCCTCCATGCCGCCCATCGCGTCGCCATGGCCCATCGCCCCATGGTCCATCGTCGGTTGCGGCGGGGTAGCCGCAGTTGTGGCGAGCTTGCGCGATCCATTCTGCTCGGCGGTGGGATCGGGGCCGCCGGGTTTGCTTTCATGGCCCATGCCGCCCATGCCCATGTCGGTCATCGTCGCCAGCGGACGCGGGCGAAGCGGTGGGACCGGGGCGGCCATGCCCGGGCGCGGCGATAGCGTCGCGCGCGCCATGCCCGACCGGTCGACGCTCTCGCCGACCAGTGTATAGGCCGCGGCACCGGGGGTGACGATCGCGTCATAGGTCTCGGCGACGCCGATCTGGAACTCGTCGACCGTTACCGGCGCTACGTTCAGCCCGTCGGCTTGCACGATCGTCAGCGGCAGTCCGGGGATACGCACGTTGAACGTCGTCATCGCCGACGCATTGACGATCCGCAGCCGCACCCGTTCGCCGGGTGTGAACGCGCCGGTCCAGTTGTCGACCGGGCCATGCCCGTTCACCAGATATGTATAGGTCGCACCGGTCGCATCGGCAATGTCGGCGGGGTCCATCCGCATCTTGCCCCATTCGGCGCGGTCCTTCGCCTTCTGATCGCGACCGGACAACAGGCCGACCAGCGTCTGCCGCTGGAAGTTATAATAGCCCGGCTGCAGCTTCATCTTGCGGAAGATCGTCGCGGGACTGGAGCGGCTGTGATCGGACAGGACGATCACATGCTCGCGATCGAACGCGACGAGATCGGGCGCGGCGGGATCGATCACGATCGGTCCGTACAGTCCCTCCTGCTCCTGCCCGCCCGAATGGCTGTGATACCAATAGGTGCCGTTCTGCCGCACCGGGAAGTCGTAGAGAAAGCTCTGCCCCGCCGGGATGCCGGGAAAGGAGATGCCGGGTACGCCGTCATACTGGAACGGCACGAGCAGCCCGTGCCAGTGCAGCGACGTTTCAACGTCGAGCTCATTGACGACGCGGATGCGCGCGCGCTGCCCCTCGCGCAGGCGGATCAGCGGGGCGGGCGACATGCCGTTGATGCCGATGCTCCGCGACGGCCGGCCGTCGACCATGCGGTTGATGCGGCCGATGCGCAACTCGATCAGCTCGCCCGACACCACCGGACCGTTCGTCGCCTGTCGCGCACCCAGCGGCGTCCATGCGCCGAGCGCCACGCCCCCCAGCGCCGCGCCCTGGAGCAACCGGCGGCGATCGATCGTCGTCATGCACATATCCTTGTCATCCGTCCGGTCATACGCAGCGCATCGCGCCTCCCCTCAACCGCCTAGCAATTCGGCGAGTTTGGCGCGGGCACGACGGATGCGGGTCTCGACCGCCTTGGTCGAGATCCCGAGCAACGCGGCGGCTTCCGACTGGCGCATCTCCTCGACCGTGCAGAGCAACAGCGGTTCGCGCAGCGTCGCCGGCAGCAGCGAGAGCGCGGCCCGCAGCCGGGCGGCCTCCTGCCTGTGCTCCGCCGCTCGCGCCTGATCCGGATCGCCAGCGGCGAGCGTATCGGCGACATCGTCGATCGTCCGCGCACCGAAAAAGAAGCGCCGCAACGCCCGCCGCCGCGCATGATCGCGGCATTTGTTGAGGGCGATCGTCGCCAGCCACGCCGACATCGGCCGCGTCCCGTCATAGCGGCCAAGCGCGCGATAGGCCGACAGGAACGTCTCCTGCACCAGATCCAGCGCTTCGTCGGGATCGGCGACGCTGTTGAGGATCAGGCGATAGACCCGACTGCGGTGTCGCTGCATCAGCGTGGCGAAAGCGGCTTCGCTCCCGGCAAGCGTTTGTGCCGCCAGCGCGCCGTCGTCAAAGCCGGGATCGGCGGGGGTCACTGGGCAGGGTGGGTGAGCGCGCGTGCCACCGCCCGGTCGAAGGCCGGGGTCTGATCGGGTCGAAGCAGCCGTCGCATCGCGAAGACATGCGCCAGCGTCGCTTTTTGCAGATCGCCCATCGTCCGATGCGAGGCATCGACGGCGGCGGCGACGCGCGGACCGTCATCCTGCTCGGCGGCGATGGCTTGCGCCAACCGGGCATTGTCGGCGCGCATCCGCGCCTGCAGCGCAGCGCGCCGCGTGGCATAGCCCGCCTCCAGCGCATCGAGGCGGCGCATCTGTTCTGGCGTCAACTGCATGCGATCGTGCAACAGCGCGTGCAGTTCGCTGCCATGCCCGGCGCTGTGGCCGCCGCCGATCGCCCGCCCGGCCAGTACCCCGCCAAATGCCGCGACGAAGGCGACGATGGCGACGAGGATCGTCCAGCGGGTCCGGCTCATCGACCGACCAGCAGCGTCGAGGGGGCGAGCGCCAGATCGTCGGTGAAGGTCGCGGCCGGCTGCGGACGCGGGATCGGGTCGGCAGCGATCAGCCCCATGGTGACCGCGCCGACCGCGGCGAGGCCTGCCAGCCGGACTCCGGCGGCACGCGCGGCACCATCCGCCCGCACCTGCGCGAAGACCGCAGGCGCCAGCGCGTCGAGCCGGGGATCGTCGGTGACGTCGGACAGCCGGCGCAGCGATTGGTCGAGATCGTCGGTCATGGCATCCATTCCATGGTTACACGGGAATGCTACGCAGCATGTCGGGTCAGCCCTCAACCGGGCGGCGGATTATGCCGAATTTCGGGACGTACCCGATTCGGGCGGCAACTGCCGCCCCCTGGAGGCGCGACCGGGAATCGAACCCGGGTGCAAGGATTTGCAGTCCTCTGCGTCACCACTCCGCCATCGCGCCTCGATACGGTGGGAGGCGGGCATTTGCGTGGGTTTGCGCGCGGCGTCAAGCCCATCGCTCTCGATACTATCGCTCAGCCCTGCCGGACGTGGCCCGTACGACGGTCTCCGGAACCGACGCCGCAGGCACTAGGGGTTACGTCCAGTCGAGCGATAGCCACGCTGGTGCAGTCGACCACGTGGAAAATCCCACGATGTTAAACGGATAATCACTGTCAAAAGTCGAACCGCGCCTTATAAGACGCCCGCTTTCAACGGTAGAAGGCGTCAATCGAAGCGGGGACGCGGTGCAACATCGGAACGATATCGACGGCCTGCGCGCACTCGCTGTGGTCCCCATCGTGCTGTTTCACCTCGGCATCTACACAATACCGGGTGGCTTCGTTGGCGTCGACGTCTTCTTCGTTATCTCTGGCTACCTTATTACTTCGATTGTCTGTCGTGAGATTGATAGCGGTCGCTTCTCCATCGCGGCATTTTATCGGCGTCGCGTCGTCCGCATTCTACCCGCCTTGCTATTCATGCTCGCAGCTACTTTGATAGCCGGCAAATTTTGGCTACTGGCCGTTGAATTACGCGACCTTGGAAAAAGCGCAGCAGCCGCGGGCGCGTTCGTGGCCAACATCAATTTCTGGTTTTCTGCCGATTATTTCGACGCATCGTCGGAAACAAAACTACTGCTGCATACCTGGTCGTTGGGCGTCGAAGAGCAGTTCTATATTTTCTATCCATTCCTACTGGTGCTGATTCGGCGTTGGCTGCCGCGCTTCCTGACCGCCGCCGTGCTGATCGTGACGTTGGGATCGTTTGCGCTATGCCTTTATTTCAGCAGGGTCGAACCGACGACAGCCTTCTATCTCCTACCGACACGCGCCTGGGAATTGGGGATGGGCGCGTTGGTCGCGCTGAACGCGGTACCGCGGCTCGCGTCCAGACGGGGGCAGAATGTGGCCGCCTTGACGGGTGTGGCACTTCTGATTGTCTCTTTCGTAGAGATCCGGTCAGATTTCGCCTTCCCGGCACCTTGGGCAATTTTGCCGTGTCTGGGGGCTGGGTTGCTCATTGCTTACGGTCGTGATGCAATGACCGCGACCGTCCTTTCGTGGGCACCGGTGCGCGGCATCGGAACGATTTCCTATTCGCTGTATCTCTGGCACTGGCCGATCATCACTCTTTACCGGCTTGAGAATGGCATGTCCTTGACGACCGGCGGGAAGGTCGTCGTACTGTCCATGACCTTCGGAGCGGCGCTCTTTTCGTATTTCCTGATCGAACGTCCCTTCCTGCGCCGGTACCGGACGGCAGCGAACCTTCCGGTTCTGGTTGCCGGCGGCGTTGCTGTCGCGGCAATGGTTGGAGCGTCCCTGCTGGTGGCATCGCAGGCGGAAGCAATCGTGCAGCATCCGGCCGAGGTGGACCGTGTCGGCAGCTATCTCGACTATCGCGCGATGCCGCAACATCGGTACCAGTTCCGGCCCGGTAGCTGTTTTATCGGCGCGGGTGAACATTATGATTTCAGGCGTTGTTTGGTTCTGCGCTCCGATCGGCCCAATGTCATCGTCATGGGTGACAGTCATGCGGCGCAATATTGGCGAGCTATCGCGTTGCGCTTTCCCAACGTCCATGTAGTGCAGGCGACTGCGTCCGGCTGCCGTCCGATCATCGAACTGAGCGGGCAGGAACGGTGCGTTTCCGTCATGCGAACCGTATTTAACGACGTAGTTCGTCGCCCCGGCGTCGTGGGCGTGGTCCTCGCAGGGAGATGGAAAAAGCGCGAACTCCCGTCGCTGGTTGAGACCGTCAAACTGCTTCGTCGACGCAATCTGGCGGTGACCGTCATTGGCCCGACTGTCGAGTACAAGGCTGACATGCCGCGGATACTGGCGCGCGCGATGTTGAGCGGCGATACGATGGCCATGGCCGGGCAATTGGCGTCGCAACGCATCGCCATCGATAGCAAGTTGCGGCCGCTGATCGAGCGAGCGGGAGGTAGATATGTGTCGGAGGTCGAAGTGGAGTGCCCCGCGGGCAGGTGCCGACTGTTCGACATCGATCACGGACCCTATCATTTCGACTATGGGCATCTGACCTTCGCAGCCTCGCGCGATGTCGTACAGCATTTGCCGGACGTCGATAAACAGTGATGCGAGGCATCGGCGGCGTTCAGGTAATGTCCAAAATTATACGCTGCTTCATCCTTGGCGCGGGCTGCACGGCGCGATAGACAGCGCGTCGCGATGCTATGTGTATTGCGTGGCTAAAACAGTTGTGCGACAGGATTGCACCATGACCGACTCGAACCAGACCCGACCCGATTTCGAAGCGATGCGCCACGCGATGGTCGTCAGCCAGCTTCGCACCAGCGCCGTCAGCGATCCGCGCGTCGTCGACGCGATGGGCGACGTGCCGCGCGAGGCGTTCGTGCCTTCGGCTCAGGCAGCGTTGGCCTATCGCGACGCGCCGTTGCCGCTGGGGGGCGGTCGGGCGATCAATCCGCCGCTGATCACCGGCCGGCTGCTGGTCGCCGCCGACATCCGGCCGACCGACCGCGTGCTGCTGATCGGTGCGGCCATGGGCTATGCCGCGGCGGTGGCGGCGCGGCTGGCGGGGTCGGTGGTCGCGCTGGAGGAAGATGCCGATCTTGCCGGCGCGGCGCGCGATGCAATTGCCGATACCAAGGTGACAGTGGTCGAAGGGCCGCTCAAGGCCGGCTGGGCCGAGAGCGCGCCCTATGACGTCATCATCATCGACGGCGCGATCGAGGAAGTGCCCGACGCAGTCGCCGAGCAGCTCGCCCCCGGCGGGCGGCTGGCGACCGGACTTGTCGATCGCGGCGTGACGCGCCTGGCACTCGGCCGGCGTAGCGAAGGTGGGTTCGGGGTGGTGGATTTCGCGGATCTTGAATGTGTCGTTCTACCGGGATTTGCGCGGCCCAAGACGTTTCAGTTTGTAAGGTAAGGAAAACATGCGGGGGGGGAAGTTTATCGGCGGGGTCGCGGCGCTGGCGTTGCTGGCCTCTCCTGCCAGTGCGGAGACGTTGCGGGAGGCATTGGCACGCGCTTATGCTACCAACCCGCAGCTGACGCAGGCGCGCGCCAACCAGCGCGCCACCGACGAAACGGTGCCGATCGCGCGGTCGCAGGGGCTGCCGCAGATCACCACGCAGGGGCAGGTGATCGAAAACGTCCTGACCCCGGCCAGTCGCGGTTTCACCCAGGCACCCCGTACGGGCAGCGCGCAGCTGAACCTCAGCCAGTCGCTCTATGCCGGCGGAGCGGTGCGCAACGGGGTGCGGGCGGCCGACGCGCGGGTCGATGCCGGTCGCGCCAATCTGCGCAGCACCGAAGCGAACGTCTTCACGCTGGTCGTCGCCGCCTATAACGACGTGATCCGCGACGAGGCGATCGTGCGGCTGAACCAGCAGAATGTCCGCGTGCTCGAGGTCAATCTGCAGGCGTCGCAGGACCGGTTCCAGGTCGGCGACCTGACCCGCACCGACGTCGCCCAATCCGAGGCGCGGCTGGCATCGGCGCAGGCGCAGTTGCGCAATGCCGAGGCATCGCTGATCCGCAGCCGCGAGAATTATGTCGCGACGACGGGGGCGCCGGCGGGAACGCTCGACGCGCCGCCGGCGCTGCCGAACCTGCCCGCCGATCCCAACGGCGCGGTGGGCGTGGCGGTGTCGAACAACCCCGCGCTGATCGCGGCACGGCGCAGCAGCGATGCGGCCGGATTCGACGTGCGCGTCGCGCGCGCCAACCGGCTCCCGCAGGTCAGCGCGGTGGCGGGCGGCGGCTATACCAGCTTCCTAGGGTCGGCGCAGTCGGTGAACGGAATCGTGCTGCAACAGGATGGCGGACAGGCGCAGGCCGGGTTCCAGTTCAGCCTGCCGCTGTTCCAGAGCGGTCGTCCGAGCGCGCAGATCCGCCGGGCGCAGGCATTGGAAGGCGCCGCGATCGAGCAGGTGACCCAGGTCGAGCGATCGGTGGTGTCGGACGCGCGTTCTGCGTTCGCGGCTTGGCAATCGGCGCTGCGGGTGATCGAATCATCGGAAGTGCAGGTGCAGGCCAATCGTCTGTCGCTGGAAGGGGTGCGCGCCGAGAACAGCGTCGGCACGCGCACGATCCTAGACATCCTGAACGCCGAACAGGAACTGCTCAACTCGCAGGTGCAACTGGTGTCGGCACGACGCGACGCCTATGTCGCCGGTTTCGCGCTGCTGGCGGCGATGGGTCGGGCCGAAGCGCGCGACTTGGGGCTGGACGGCGGGGCGCTGTACGATCCGGTCGCGAATTACGAACGGGTTCGCAACCGCATCTGGGACTGGAGCGACGATCCCGCGCCGGTGCCGGTCGCGCCGAGCACGGTCAACACCCCGGCACAGACGCCCGTGGTGACCCGCGAACTCGATCCCGCGTTGCAGCGGACCCCCAATCCCTATACCCCGACGCAGGGCATCGACGCGCCAAATCGACAGGGTGGAGCACCGCGCGCAACGCAGGGCGTTGACACGCCGCGGACGAACCCCGAAGGCTAGGCGTTCAAGGGGCGGAACGAATGAGGGTTGCGATGGGCGATATCAGCAACGAAACGTCGATGGAGGACATCCTGTCCTCGATCAAGCGGATCATCGCCGAAGAGGGCGAAGGATCGGCTCAAGCGTTGCGCGGGCGCAAGTCGATACGGACGGCGCAGCCACGTGACGTCGATGATCGCGACGAAATTCTTGAGCTAAATCAAAGTGTTGCCGCGCCGCCGCCACCGCCCCGCATGGAACAGCCCCGGGTCGAGCAGCCCCGCGTAGAGGCGCCGCGGGTCGAACGCCCGCGTCCGCCCGAGCCGCGCGTGGACGACGAACCGGAACCGATGCTGGCCGCCCCCGCACCGGGCAAGGTCGATGCGTCGATCGTATCGGACCGCGCCGCCGAGGCGAGTCGCGGTGCTCTGGACCAGTTGTCGCGGATGCTGGTGAAGCCCGAAACGCCGGGCGCCGATTCGCTCGAAGGGCTGGTCCGTGAAATGCTGCGTCCGATGCTGCGCGAATGGCTCGATGCGAAACTGCCGGGCATCGTCGAGTCGATGGTCGCGCGCGAGATCGCCCGGATCAGCGGCCGCGAGTAACGCTCTCTTGCAACGCCGCCGCATCCGCGCCATGCGGCGGCGATGAGCGAACTGCCCAAGACTTTCGACCCCGCCGCCATCGAGGCGCGCTGGTATGCCCATTGGGAACAGGACGGCCTGTTCCGGCCCGAGCGTCCGAATGCGACGCCGTGGACGATCGTCAATCCGCCGCCCAATGTGACCGGCAGCCTGCATATCGGCCACGCGCTCGACAACACGCTGCAGGACATTATGGTCCGCCATGCCCGGTTGCAGGGCAAGGACGCGCGCTGGGTTGTGGGTACCGACCATGCCGGCATCGCCACGCAGATGGTCGTCGAACGGCAAATGAATGCCGCCGGACAGAAGCGTACCGATTTTTCGCGCGACGACTTCATCGCGAAGGTCTGGAAATGGAAGGCCGAGAGTGGCGGGCAGATCACCGGTCAGCTGCGGCGGCTCGGCTGTTCGATGGACTGGGCGAACGAACGCTTCACGATGGACGACGGCTTTTCGAAGGCCGTGCTCAAGGTCTTCGTCGAGCTGCATCGCCAAGGCCTGCTCTATCGCGACAAAAGGTTGGTCAATTGGGACCCCGGCCTCGGCACCGCGATCAGCGACCTCGAGGTCGAGACCCGCGAGGTCAAGGGCAGCTTCTGGCGCCTGCGCTACCCGCTGGCCGATGGCTCGGGCTTTATCGAGGTCGCGACGACGCGGCCCGAAACGATGCTGGCCGACATGGCGGTCGCGGTGCATCCCGACGACGCGCGCTATATCGCGCTGATCGGCAAGCAGGTGCGCCTGCCTATCACAGGTCGCCTGATCCCGATCGTCGCCGACGAGCATGCCGACCCCGCATTGGGTTCGGGTGCGGTCAAGATCACGCCCGGCCACGACTTCAACGATTTCGAGGTCGGTCGGCGGGCGGGCATCGAAGCGCGCGACATGCTGAACATGCTCGATGCAAAGGCGAGCATCGTGCAGACGGCGGACGGGCTGATCCCCGACGCGTTCCTCGGTCTGTCGAGCGGTGACGCCCGCAAGGCAGTCGTTGCCCGGTTGAAGGACGAAGGCGTCCTGATGCCGCATGTCGACAAGGAGGGCGCCGAGCATGACGCCGAACCGCGCACGATCCAGACGCCGTATGGCGATCGGTCGGGTGTGGTCATCGAACCGTGGCTGACCGACCAATGGTATGTCGATGCCAAGACGCTGGCCCAGCCGGCGATCGAGGCGGTGCGGTCGGGCGCGGTCAAGATCGTGCCGAAATCGTGGGAAAAGACCTATTTCAACTGGATGGAGAACATCCAGCCATGGTGCGTGTCGCGCCAGCTGTGGTGGGGACATCGCATCCCGGCATGGTTTGCGGACGACGGCCGGGTGTTCGTCGCCGAAACCTATGAAGAGGCGCAGGCGGAAGCAGGTGCGGGCGTGGCGCTGAAGCAGGACGAGGACGTTCTCGACACCTGGTTCTCCTCGGCACTTTGGCCGTTCGCGACGCTCGGCTGGCCCGAGAATAGCGACCCGACACTTGGCGGGCGGTACAGCAACGACGTGCTCATTTCGGGCTTCGACATCCTGTTCTTCTGGGACGCGCGGATGTTGATGCAGGGCATCCACTTCATGAAGGAGGTGCCGTTCAAGACGCTGTACCTCCATGGCCTCGTCCGCGCTGCCGATGGCGCCAAGATGTCGAAGTCGAAGGGCAATACCGTCGATCCGCTCGGGCTGATCGATCGTTATGGCGCCGACGCGTTGCGCTTCTTCATGGCGGCGATGGAAAGCCAGGGCCGCGACATCAAGATGGATGAGAAGCGGGTCGAGGGCTATCGCAACTTCGCGACCAAGCTGTGGAACGCCACCCGGTTCGCGCAGGCCAACGGCATCGGCGCGTCGGCTACGATCGAACCGCCCCGGGCCGAACTGGCGGTCAATCGCTGGATCATCGCCGAGACGATCGAAACGGTGCAGGCATTGGACCTCGCGCTGGCCGATCTGCGCTTCGATGGCGCGGCCAACACCATCTATCAGTTCACGTGGAGCCGGTTCTGCGACTGGTATCTCGAACTGATCAAGCCGGTGCTGCAGGGCGGGGCCGAGGGTGGCGACGAAACGCGCGCGGTTGCAGGCTGGGTGCTCGACCGGATTTTGGTGATGCTGCACCCCTTCATGCCGTTCATCACCGAGGAGCTGTGGCATGCGCTTGGCGAGCGGTCGAACGACCTGATCGTGGCGCGCTGGCCGATGGCGGATGCGCGTGCGATCGATCCGTCGGCGCGGGCGGAGATCGACTGGCTGATCCGGCTGGTAAGCGAAATTCGCGCGGCGCGGACCGAGCTGAACGTACCACCGGGGGCGCGTCTGCCGCTACATGTCCGTGATGCGTCTGCGGAAACCACCGAGCGACTGGCGCGGCAGGGCGCAGTACTGGCACGGCTGGCGCGGGTCGATGCGGTGACCGGTGATCCGCCGACGGGCGGGGCGTTGCAGATCGTGGTCGATGAGGCGACGTTCGTCCTGCCGCTGGGCGACGTCATCGACCTCGACGCGGAGCGCGTCCGTCTCACCAAGGCGATCGCGGCGGCCGAGAAGGAGCGGGATGCGTTGGGCGGGCGCCTCGGCAATGCGAGCTTCGTCGAGCGTGCCAAGCCGGAGGCGGTCGAGAAGGCGCGGGCGGACCATGCCGACAAGATGGCCGAGGCGGCGCGGCTGCATGCGGCGTTGGGGCGGCTGGGGTAATTCCATCCGTCATTCCGGCGGAAGCCGGAATCCATGGACGGGGTGACATTGGCGTCCTTGCCGACACCGCCCGACACAATGGATTCCGACCTTCGCCGGAACGACGAAGTTTTCCAGTCTCGTCCGTCGTCTTCCGGCAGCACCGGGCGACGTTACGGTTCGGCCGGCGCCATCACCTCGATGATGCCTGCCGCGACCTTGGCCATGACCGGGGTCTTTGCCAGTACCTCGCCGTCAATCGAGATCGGCAGCGGCGGGACGGTTTCGATGCGAAGCGACTTGCCGTGGAAAGTCACCGTATCGACCCGGCGGGAGTCGAGACGGAAGAAGCCCGCGGCCCAGTTGCGGACCAGGCTGCGCTTGCCCTTGCCGCACACCACCTGAATGATGATTTCGCCGCTGTCGAGGCGGGCTTCCTCAACCAGTTCGGTGCCGCCATGAAAACGGCCGTTGGAGATTCGGACTTCGGTGGCGGTCATCCGTTTGGCGTTCGGGCCTTCGCCCACGATGAGCTGGAAGGGGTGGAATTTGGCGAATTGCAGCGTTGCCCAGGCGAGATAGCCGGCGCGGCCGAACAGGCGCTTGACGCCGTGCGGTACGGTCTGCGCGATTTGCGGCGACAGACCGATCGCAGCGCAATTTGCGAAATAGTCGCCGTCGATCATGCCAAGGTCGATGCGACGCGGACGGCCGGTCTTCAGCACCTCTACCGCGCCGGGAATGTCGAGCGGGATGCCGAGCGTACGGCAGAAGCTGTTGGCGGTGCCGAAGGGCAGGACGCCGAGAATCACGTCATGGCCCAGCAGATAGTCGACGAGGCTGCTGATCGTCCCGTCCCCGCCGCCCAGAATCACGAGGTCCGGTTTGCGTTCGAGCGCGCGTCGCAGCGTGGGTACGAGGTCGTCGGGGTTTTCGACGGCATGGGCGTCGACCTCGAACGGCATGCCCTGCATCGCGCTGCAAGCCTGGGCAAACTGGTCCTGCCCGCTGCGCGACCGGGCATTGACGATCATGGCGGCGGAGCGGATCTGCGTCATGCGGTCGGTAACGCTCCGTAACGAAAATCGAGCCACGCGACTTTGGGTTGAACGCGTCGCTGGTCTGGCCCACAAGTCCCGCCATGTCCGCTGCTTATCCCGCGCTGCGCCTGCGCCGCACCCGCGCCTCCGGCTGGAGCCGCCGCCTCCATGCCGAGACGGTCCTGACCCCCGCCGACCTGATCTGGCCGCTGTTCGTGACCGAGGGGGAGGGGGAGCAGATCGCGGCACTGCCGGGTGTATCACGCTGGAATTTGGCAGGAATTGTCGATCGTGCGCGTGAGGCCCGTGACCTCGGTATTCCGGTAGTCGCGTTGTTCCCAAACACGCCGCGCCATTTGCGCAGCGAGGACGGGGCGGAGGCGTTCAATCCGGACAATCTGATGTGCCGAGCGATCCGGGCGATCAAGGATGCGGTGCCGGAGATCGGCGTGCTGACCGATGTCGCGCTCGATCCCTATACCTCGCACGGGCATGACGGGATCGTCGATGCGAACGGCTATGTGTTGAACGACGTGACGTCCGACGCGCTGGTCCGGCAGGCGATCGTGCAGGCGGAGGCGGGCAGCGATATCGTCGCGCCGTCGGACATGATGGACGGTCGCGTTGGCGCGATCCGCGAGGCGCTGGAGGGGGCGGGGCACGTCAACGTCCAGATCATGGCCTATGCCGCCAAATATGCGAGTGCCTTCTACGGACCGTTCCGCGATGCGGTCGGCACGCATGGCCTGCTGAAGGGCGACAAGAAGACCTATCAGATGGACCCCGCGAACAGCGAGGAAGCGTTGCGCGAGGTAGCACTCGATATCGCCGAAGGTGCCGACAGCGTAATGGTCAAGCCGGGGCTGCCCTATCTCGACATCATCACGCGGGTGAAGGCGGCATTCGAGGTGCCGGTCTTCGCCTATCAGGTGTCGGGCGAATATGCGCTGATCGAGGCCGGCGTAGCGGCGGGCGTGGCGAATCGCGACGCGCTGGTGCTCGAAACGCTGTTGGCGTTCAAGCGGGCGGGGTGTTCGGGCGTGCTGACCTATCATGCGGCGCATGCGGCGCGGTTGCTGGGGGCATGATCGATACCAAGCGGCTGGTGCTGCGGCGCTGGCAGGAGCGGGACCGCGTTACCTTCTACGCGCATTGTTCCGACCCGGAGGTCATGCGGTATTTTCCGGCGCTGCTGACCCGCGACGAGGTCGACGCGGCCATCGCCCGGCAGGACGGGTTCGCCGACCAGCATGGCTATTGCTTCTGGGTGGTCGAGGAAAGGGCGAGCGGACAGATGCTCGGCTTTTGCGGGTTGAAGCCCGGCGCCGAGGGTACGCCGCTGGAGGGCGGGGTCGAGATCGGTTGGCGCTTTGGCAAGGAGCATTGGGGCAAGGGATTTGCGCGCGAAGCGGCACAGGCCAGCCTCGACTGGGGCTTCACGAACCTGCCGATCGATCGGATCGGCGCGATCACCGGTCCGGCCAATACGCGTAGCTGGGGGTTGATGGAGCGGCTGGGCATGGTCCGCGCGCTCGATCAGGATTTCGATCATCCCGCCGTGCCCGACGACAGTCCGCTCAAACGCCACATCACCTATTGGAAGCAGCGCCCGTGAGCGCACCCGTGCGGACTGCCGGATGGCCGATCCGGTGGATCTTCGTCGCGACGATCCTGACCGGATCGTTTCTGCTGTTCCTCGTCCAGCCGATGGTCGCGCGCATGGCGCTGCCGCAACTGGGTGGGGCGCCGGCGGTGTGGAACTCGGCGATGCTGGTCTATCAGGCGCTGCTGCTCGGCGGCTATGCCTATGCGCACCTGCTCGGCAAGCTGATGCCGAAGGCGCAGGCGGCGGTGCATCTGCTGGTGCTGTTGTGTGCGGCGGTGTGGTTGCCGATCGGAGTCAACGCGACGCAGGTGCCCACTGGGGTCGAACCGGCGCTATGGGCGCCGTGGCTGCTGACGGCATCGATCGGGCCGCTGTTCTTCGCGGTGTCGGCGCAGGCGCCGCTGTTGCAACGCTGGTTCGCGTTCCTTTGCCCGGGGCGGGATCCCTATGCGCTCTATGCCGCTTCGAACGTCGGCAGTTTCGCCGGGCTGATCGCCTATCCGCTGCTCGTCGAGCCGCTGCTGCCGCTGCGGTCGCAAAGCTGGGGGTGGAGTGCGGGATACGCGCTGTTGACCGTTCTCGTCATCGGTTGCGGATGGTTACTGCCGCACCGGCGCGAACAGGCGGCGAAGCTCGAGCCGGGCGAGGCACCGACACGGCGGCGGGTGTTGCACTGGATCCTGCTGGCGCTGGTTCCGTCGGGGCTGATGCTGGCAACCTCGACCTTCCTGACCACCGATATCGTCGCGGTCCCGCTACTATGGGTGCTGCCGTTGGGTTTGTATCTCCTCAGCTTCACCGTCGCCTTTGCCGATCGGCGCGGGCTGGCGGAGGCGATCACCCGCTACGCGCCGATCACCATCCTGGTGTTCGGAGGGATGATGATCGGCGGGCATCATAACTGGCCGCTGCTGAGCGCGCTGGCGGCGTTGATGCTGTTGTTCGCCGTATCGGTGGCGCTGCATACGAAGATGTACGCGCTGCGGCCGGCTCCCGCACGGCTGACCGGCTTCTATCTGGCGATGTCGGTCGGCGGCGCGCTGGGCGGGGTGTTCGCCGGACTGGTCGCGCCGGTGCTGTTCGACTGGACCTATGAATATCCCTTGCTGATCCTCGCAGCCGGCATCCTCGCGCCGCTGCCGTTCCTGTTACCGGTAACCGAGCGGCTGTGGCGCGCCGGCGGCGTGCGGCTGACCCTCGCGGTGCTGGTCGTCATCAGCGGATTGATCGTGCTGGGCCTGGCCAATCCTGGCGATGTACTGGGTGCGGCACCCGAACCGATCGCGTTCCTCGCCATCACTATCGTCGGCGTCGTCGCGATCGGATCGCGCGTGCCCTACGTCTTTGCGCTGGCCGGCGCGCTGTTCCTGTTCGGCGGCTATCGTGCGATCCAGTTGTCGCTGGAGCCGGGCGCCCGGACGCGCAGCTATTTCGGCGTGTATACGATCACCCGCGGGGAGGGGGTGAACGAGTTGCAGCATGGCACGACGCTGCACGGTATCCAGCTGACCGGCAGTCCCGAGCGCGAACGGACCCCGACCACCTATTACGTCCCCAATTCGGGGGTGGGAGAGGCGCTGCGCGCCGCGCCTGCCCTGTATGGTCGCAATGCGCGGATCGGCATCGTCGGTCTCGGCACCGGAACGCTCGCCTGCTACGCCAAGCCAGGGCAGCAATGGCGCTTCTACGAGATCGATCCGGTCGTGGTGCGGATCGCGCGCGATTCGGGGGCCTTTACCTTCCTGCGCCGTTGTGCGCCCGATGCGCAGATCGTGCTGGGTGATGCGCGGTTGAGCATCGCGCAGGCGGCGGCGGGGAGCCTCGACCTGCTGGCGCTCGATGCCTTTTCATCGGACGCGGTGCCGATGCACCTGATGACGCGCGAGGCGTTCGACACCTATGGCCGGGTGCTGGGACGACGCGGGTTGTTGCTGGTCCATGTGTCGAACCGCTATCTCGATCTCGCCCCGGTAGTGGCGCGGACGGCATCGGGATGGATGGCAGCGCAACTGGCCTATCAGCCCGTCGGCGGGGCGGCGGGGGACAGCGGGTCGGTGTGGATCGCGCTGACCCGCGATCCCGAAGTGCTCGGCGAATTGCTGGCGAGTGGCGGCTATTGGGAGCCACTGCCGGTGACCGACACCGCGCCCTGGACCGACGATTATGCATCGATCCTGCCGGTGCTGCGCGCGTTGCAATAAGGGCGTTCGAAGCGCCCTTATCGCAAGTTTTCGCCCAGCGTCGCGATCGTCGTGCGTTGCGTATTGGCCGCATCGGTCGCCTTCGCAAGCGCGGCGTCGAGCGCGGGGTAGGGCGGCGCTTCGGCGGCGGCGTGGTCGATCGCCAGCCGTTCGAGATCGGCTAGCGGCGTGTCGATCGTGGTGCGCGCAACGTCGAGTTCGGCCAGCGCCACCTGCGCATTGAGCCACGGTTCGCTGCCCTCGGCCTTGCCCGCGGCGGCGCGGACCAGCGGGCGGGCGCGGGCGACCGCCGCCTCGAACGCCCGGGTCGCGGCCGCAACCGCGCCGTTCGCAGCGGCGATCTTTCCATCCAGCGCGGCGTCGGGCGTGGCGACCTGCACTGGCCGCACCGGTTCGGCAAGGCTGATCTTTTCGATCGGCCGCGGCAGCAACGACGGATAGTCTCCACGCGGCGCGGCACAGGCCGACAACAGGGCGGTGAACAGGACGGGCGGGAGCAGAGCGGCTTTCATCTGCCCTCGTTATGCGTCCAAAAAAAATCGCACAACAGGCTTGCCAGACCAAAATGCCACGTCTAACAGGCTGCCTCCACCGGGCACCCGTAGCTCAGCTGGATAGAGCATCAGACTACGAATCTGAGGGTCGGACGTTCGAATCGTTCCGGGTGCGCCATGGAAAACCCCGCCTGACCATTGGTCCGGCGGGGTTTTCTTTGTCCGTTGCGTCGCGAACGGCAGTGATCGTGTCGCAAACTTCGATGGCCGATGCGAACATTTGGCGCAGGGGCTTGCCAGACCAGAAACCCGCGTCTAACAGGCTGCCTCCACCGGGCACCCGTAGCTCAGCTGGATAGAGCATCAGACTACGAATCTGAGGGTCGGACGTTCGAATCGTTCCGGGTGCGCCAAAGAAAACCCCGCCAGACTGTTTGTCCGGCGGGGTTTTCTTTGTCTTCGGTACCGAACCGGCCGTTCGAAAACGGGAGCGCCGTCGCGACGCTCCCGCATCTAACCAGACTATTTCGCCTGCCAGACATAGGGGCCGACGACGGTGCCGACAAACCCGCCCGCAACCTTCGTGCTGAGGAAGCGGACGTCGACGTCGGTCTTGAGCGTCCGCCTAGCGCCACCCGAGGCAAAGTCGAACGCCATCGTGCCCCGATCGGCGCGGATGGTCAGCGTGACCGGAGCAGTGCCGGCGATCGGAGCGGTTGCGACCAGTTCCTCTGCGCCCTTGTTCCGGGTGTAGAGGGCGACGACGCGCTTGCCGTCGAGCCGGGTGACGCCGAAGAACAGATAGTTTTCGTCATTCTGCATCGCCGCCAGCCCGGCACGGTCACCGTCGCGTTGCGGCGCGAAGACGACCGTCGTCCCCATCGTCGCGACATGGTGCTGCTGCCGCCGGCCGACAAAGCCCGGTACCCCGTTCAGATCGCCGATCGGCGCGCCACCATCGATCAGCAACTCGCCGCCGGCCACGCGATAGACCGGTGCCTTGGGCGTGCGCACGCCGATCCATTGCATGGCGAGCGCGTTGCCGTCGAATTCGTCGACATAGCCGAAATCGCCGCTGGTCGGCAGCTTCGGGGCAGGCTGGCGCGGCAGTTTGGGGCGGGTCGCGACGAAGGGTACGCGCTGTCCGGCCGGCAGGATCGTCGGCCATCCATCCTTCCACGTCACCGGCAGCAGGAACGTCTCGCGCCCGATATTGTAGTAATCGTCGCCGTACGGCCGCACCGCGAGGAAGGTCGCCCACCAGTCGCCATTCTGCGTCTGCACCAGCTTGGCATGGCCTGCCGCCGATACCGCGTCGGGTCGGTCATTAGGTAAGTCGCGCTGGGTCAGGATCGGGTTGCCGCTCCATGGGGTGAACGGCCCGCGCAGACTCTTCGATCGGAAGGCGACCTGCGAATGGTTGACGCTGGTTCCGCCTTCGGCCGCGGTCAGATAGTACCAACCGTCCTTCCGGAAGATATGTGGCCCCTCGATCCATACCGGTTTCTTGCTGATGTCGACGCCGCCATTGATGAGCTGGGTCGATTCCCCGACCATCTTGCCGGCGCGCCAGTCATACTCCTGCACCCAGATCGCACGATGGCCATCATAGCGCGGCGGTTCGTTCGGGGCGCGGTTGTTGACGATATAGGCTCGGTCGCCCTCCCAATAGATGGACGGGTCGATGCCTTCGAACGGCAGCCAGATCGGGTCCGACCACGGCCCCTTCGGATCCTTGGCGGTGATGACGAAATTGCCTTTGCACGCGACGCAGGTGTTGACGATGTAGAAGGTGCCGTCGTGATAGGAGATGTCGGGCGCGAATACCGCCTCCGACACGCGGCGGCCGGTGAAGTCAAGTTGTTCGGGCCGGCTGATCGCGTTGGCGATCTGCGTCCAGCTGACCAGATCCTTCGAATGGAAGATCGGCAGCCCCGGATAATGGGCAAAGGACGACAGGACGAGATAATAGTCGTCACCGACGCGGGTTACCGACGGGTCGGGATAATAGCCCGACAGGATCGGGTTGCGATATTGATCGGGACCGGGCGTCGCGCGTTCGACGCTGCGGCCCTCATAGGTGAAGCGGCTGAACCGCGCCGGTTCGGCCAGCGCGGTGGTGCTGGCGGCGAGTGCCAGTCCGGTCATCAAAGTGCGGAGCATCAGTCGTTCCTGTCGGAGAGGGATGGGGTCAGGCGTCGAGACGGTAGAGGGCGGCACCGTGCGGCGGCAGATCGGCCTCGACCCGCATTGCGGCGGTGCCGAGGTCGCGGCGTGCCCACAGGTCGCGGACGCGCACCGGGCCGTTCAGCTTCAGCCAGCGCAGGTCGACGCCGGGTTTCAGTGGCTTGTCGCCCGGATTGAACAGCGCGAGGTACGTGCCGCCATTTGCCGCCTTTGCGGTCCACGCGCGCATGCCGTCCTGCACATGCAGCGGGCGGTTGGCGGTGCTGGCCTGGTTGACGGCGATGACTTCCGGGTTGGTCAGCAGCGCGAGCGTAGCCGCGTCGAGATGGCGCAGGTCGCCGCCCATGATGAGCGGCGAGCGCGCGATCGACCACAGGGTCATCAGCGTGCGCTGTTCGGCCGGGGTGAATTTGGTCTCGCGTTGACCCAGCGCCAGTCGACCGAGCGGAAGCATATCGGCATCGGGCCAGCCGCCGGGGCCGGCGAAGCGCTGCCAGTTCTCGAGCCGGACGAACTGCGCGTCGAGCATCCGCCATTCGTCCCAGAAATCGTCGCTAATCCGCCACATCTGTGCATGCGCGCGGACATGGTCGCCATTGGCGACCGGCGTTTCGCCGGGCGAAAGGCTCAGCAGGATCGGGCGGCCCGACCGGCCGATCGCGGCGCTCGCTGCCTCGATCTCCGGTGCGTGCGCGTCGTAGGGGCGGCTCATATCGTCCATCTTGACCAGATCGACGCCCCATTCGGCATATTGCGCGAACACGCTGTCATAATAGGCCTGCGCACCGGGACGGCGCATGTCGACGCCGTACATGTCACCGTTCCACGAACAGATGCTCGACGGGTCGGCAATGTCCTGCGCGCGATATCGCGTGCCGAGGATGGGCAGGTTGCGTCGCACCGCTTCGCGCGGGATGCCGCGCATTAGGTGGATGCCGAATTGCAGCCCCATCGCATGAACCTGATCGGCGATGGCGCGAAAACCACGGCCATCGGCGGCGGAGGGGAAGCGTTTCGGATCTGGCTGCAACCGGCCATAGCCGTCGAGCACCGGCACCGCATCGGCACGATATTCGTAGCCGGTCGCTCCGGGCTCATACCACTGGATGTCGATGGTGAAGATCGAATAGCCGGCGGGCAGCAACTTGTCGCGCATGATCCGCGCGGTTTCGAGCGCCTGCGCTTCGGTGATCGTGGTGGCGAAGCTGTTCCAGCTATTCCAGCCCATCGGCGGCGTCGGGGCGAGCTTCGCCTTGGTCCGGGGCGCCGCCCGCGCCGCGCCGGCAACGACCGGCAGCGCGCCTGCCGCGCCGATCAGTCCGCGCCGTGTGATCCCGTCTGTCGTCATGCCCCGTTCCCTTGCTTATCTGTCGAGCAGCGCGGCGTCGCCCCATACCACCGGATCGTTGAACCGCGCGCCGCGCTCGCCCTCGGCGACCAGTTCGATCAGCTTTACGCCGGTTACGTCGGCGGCAATTGGTGCGGCGGCAACGCCGAAGCGCAACGGCTTCGACGAAGCGAGCAGCTTGCCATCGCCATAGACGCGGAAAGTCACCGGGTAGCGACGATCGCGTGCGCTGTCGTCCACGCCGACCGTTGCGGTGAGACGCCGCGCCGTCGTGTTGCGGACCTCGATCCGGGAATTGGCAAGGACCCCGATCGCGGTGTGGAAGCGGCGGCCAGCGACGCCCGCCGTCTCGCCATAGGGCGTACTGTCGACCTGTGCGCCGCCCCATCCGCCATAGCGCGGCCGTTCGCCATCGCCCCGCGAACTTCGCCACGGCAGCATCCCGCGATGGATCAGCGGCTCGACCTCGGGGACGACGACGCCATCGACCGCCGGGTTCACGCGGCCGGGCATTTCCGAGAGATAGAGGCCGCCGGCCAGCCGCCGCTTGCCGCGCGCGACGAAGGCCAGCGTCTCGTGCGCCACCAGTTGCAGCTTGCGTTCGTCCCGGAAGCGCATGGTCGCGCCGCTCCACAGGTCGGTCAGGTCGATATCGGCATCGCTCAGCAGCTTGAGGTGATCGGCGGTCAGCACCGCCTCGACCGGCTGGTTTAGCCGGTTGAGGATCGCCACCGCCTTGTCGCCACTGGCCAACGTCTTGACGAAGATTTGCACATCGTCGCTGTCATGCGCCAGCACCGCCTGATTGCCGGCGGCATCCTGATTAAGCGCGATGATCCGTTCGTTGCCGAGGATCGCGAGCAGTTCGGGCGTCGCCTTGCGCAGGTCGTAGCCGATCAGCAACGGCGCGTTCACCATCGCCCACAAAGTAAAGTGCGAGCGGGCTTCGTTCAGGTGGTTGGCGTCGAACTCGCCGGTGCCGACGAACAGCATGTCGGGATCGTTCCAGGATCCCGGATGCGCGTAGAGCGGTCGCCGCGCGGTGCTGTCGAGATTATGGAGCATCCGGCTCCAACTCGCTGAAATATCTTCACTGGTCCGCGACGTCCCCCCGATATTGCGGCCCCATGACCGGATATCGGCCGCGCCCCACAGGCACAGCGACAGGATGTAATCGCCATCGGGATTGTACCGCCGCAGCGCGCCCGCGACATCCTCGTACAGCTTGCGGGTGGCGGGAATATCGGTGCGGCCGAGCGAGTCGACATCGACCAGTGGCGGAAACACCCGGTGCCGCCCGGCGCGCACTGCCGGACTGTCGGGGCCGAGCCCGCGAATGCCGCAGCCATCGACCTTGATATAGTCGAATCCCCATTCGGCGAAATAGGTCCGTATGTCGCCGTCGACGTGACCGTAGAGTCCGATTTCCCTTTCCAGTACCGACCCTTGTGGCTGGTTCGGCATGTTCGACGTGAACACCTGTCCACAGGAGTTGCGGCCGATATCCGAATAGATGCCGGCCTTCAGCCCCATCGAGTGCAACCGATCGGTCAGCGGGCGGAAACTGGTATTGCCGTCGGCGGTGCGCGCCGACGGAAAATTATCGGTGCGGATCAGCACCCGCCCGTCGGACTGGCGCCGTTGCAACCACCAGCCGTCATCGATGTTGACGTAGCGATAGCCCTTCTCCGCCAAACCCGTATCGATGATGATCTTCGCCGATGCGAGCAGCTTTTCCTCATCGATATCGGTCTGGAAGGCGTTCCAGCTATTCCAGCCCATCGGCGGCAATTGCGCGCGCCCTTCGACATTCGCGCTCCAGCGGCCGGTCGGGCGGAGATCCTGCGCGGCGGCGGCGAGCGGCAGCAGCGCGGCGATCCTGGCGAGCAGCCAGCGCTTCACTTCGCCGCCTGCAGCGTGAAGCTGTCGACGTCGAGGAAACCGGTGCCGGGTGTGGGATTATAGCAGAAGATCGCCATCTGCTCGCCCTGGAAGGTGCCGGTCCGCCAGGCGAAGGCCAGCGGGAATTCGCCCCCGATCGGCTGCCAGCGTTTGCCGTCTACGCTGTAGGACAGGTTGCCTCGGTCGGCTTTGAAGTCGAGGTCCATCGCCATCCACAGATTGCGGCCGGCAATCGGCCGGGCCGCGACGCGCCGGTCGATCTTCGGGCCGGCATCGGTGCTTTCGATCACGTCCATTGCCAGCGACGGCGCGCCCTTGGCATCACGGGTCACCGCCAGCGTCGCGCTATATTGGCCGAAGGTGCCGAAACCGCAGCGGTCGCCGCTGCGGATATTGGCGATGTCGAGCTTCACCTCCGCCCGGCTGCGCGGCCCTTGCGCCTTTTGCACCAGCGTGTTGCGAGCGGTCCAGAAACCATCGGCTTTGGTCGGGCGCAGACGCAGGAAACCGGGGCGCTGCGTCAACGACCAGCGATCGTCGACAGGGTTGTGGTTCCATTGCCATTGCAGGCCGAGCTTCGACCCGGAAAACAGATCGGAGGCCGCCGGTTCGGCAAGGGGAAAGCCCTTGATCGGTTTGGCGGCGCGTTCAGGCACACGGTCCGGCGCATCGGGCGTCCCCCAGACCGGCCAGTCGTCGCGCCAGAAAACGGGGCTCAGATTCGTCATCCGGCCGATCGAACCGGAATCGATCATCACGAAGCCGACCCAGTTGCCGTCGGGCGTATCGACCAATGCCCCCTGATGACCCCCACTCTTATCGTCGATCTGCGGCTTGGTTTCCCATGGTCCGTACAGGCTCTTCGCCCGCGATACCGTCAGACCCAGCCGGCGGGGGATCGCATTGAACATATAATAATGGTCGCCGCGCCGGATGATCTTCGATCCTTCCGCCCCGGCATTGTAATGGATCTTGCGATCGTCGACGACCTTGCGAAAATCGCGGTCGAGCTTGAGCAGGCGGGTCGTGCCGTCCGATCCGATCGACGTCGCGATATAGCCGGTGCCGTCTGGTTCGATGAACAGTCCGGGATCGAACGCCGCGCGATCCAGCTCGTTCATCGTCCACGCGCCGCGCGGATCGCGCGTGCGATAAATGCGCGTATTCTGTCCGACCGGGGTCACGACGATGTAGAAGGTGCCGGCGTGGTGGCGCAGGCTGGCCGCGAACAAGCCGCGACGATAAGCGTCCTTACCATCGGTCAGATTATATTCGGGCCGATCGTCCAGCCGGGGCGCGACATGGCCGATGATCTGCCAGTTGAGCAGATCCTTCGAATGGAGCAGCGTCAGGCCGGGCGCATTGGCAAAGGTCGTGGTGACGAAATAGTAATCGCTGCCAACGCGGATGATGTCGGGATCGGGATAGTCGGCGTAGAGAATAGGGTTTTGGTAGCTGCCATCGCCCTGATCGGCGCGCCACACCTGTGCCGGCGCGCTGCCGGCCAACGCGGCCATGGCGAGGAACATCCCTGTCCGGATCGATTTGGTAGCCAAAATCGCTCTCCCATTCCGGCGACTTGCGGCCGTTTATTGTCTGGGTATTCGTCCGGCGTCGATGCGTCAACGCTGTTCGTGGTAGCGTTAACGCATCAACCAGTCGGCGGGGCTGCACCGGCGAACACCGCAAATCTCGCTCGATTTGACGCCGGGGGTGCGCATCCGTAGCATCGCCGCGAACGATCGATCCGATATCGAACTGCGGCCCATTAGTTGTACATTGCGCTGGCGGCCGCCGCGTCGACGCTGATGGCGAGGGAAGCAGGGTGAGCACGAAACAGGGGCACGAGATCGACATGGCCGAAATCGACGAGGACGTCGCCGACGCGCTGTCGGACGAACCCGCCGCCCCGGCGCGCAAGGGGTCCGGCCGCCGGCTGCGCGGGGCGGTCGCCCATTATCTCGGCACCGCCATCGTATCGGGCCGCATCGCGCCGGGCGAGTTGCTGACCGGCGAAGTCGCCAATGCCGAGGCGCTCGACGTGTCGCGCAGCGCCTATCGTGAGGCGGTGCAGGTGCTGACCGCCAAGGGACTGGTCGAAAGCCGTCCGAAGATCGGGACGCGGGTGCTGCCCCGGCGGCGCTGGAACTTCCTCGACCCGATGGTCCTCGCCTGGGCGTTCGAAGGGGAACCGAACATCGCGTTCATCCGCGGGCTGTTCGAACTGCGCGCGGTCGTCGAGCCGGCGGTGGCGCGGTTGGCGGCGGAGCGGCGCGACAAGGACGATATAAAGGCGTTGCGCGCGGCGCTCAGCGGGATGCGTCGCCATACGCTGGCGACCGAGGCGGGGCGCGCCGCCGACCGCGATTTCCACGATGCGCTGATCTACGCCACGCATAACGAGACGTTCGTCGCGCTGAGCGCCAGCATCGGCGCGGCAGTCAACTGGACCACGCAGTTCAAGCAGCGCCAGCGCGCGCTGCCCCGTGATCCGGTGCCCGATCATACCCGCGTGTTCGAAGCCGTGGTGGCGGGGGATGCGAAGGCGGCCGAGGAGGCGATGACCTCGCTCGTGTCGCTGGCGCTGGAGGATACGCGCACGGCGATGTGAAGTCCCCGATGGTGCGAACGCGATGGTAGCGCCGCCCGTGCGGCTGTTGCATGGTAGCGCTCACAATAATCGGGGAGAGGTTATGCGTTCGATTCGGGCCTTGGCAGGCTGTGCGCTGTCGGCATCGCTGCTATGGGGGATGGCGGCCCATGCGCAATCGGCGGCGCCGGTACTCGCCAATATCTTCGCCGACCATGCGGTACTGCAGCGCGACCGCCCGATCGCGATCTGGGGCAGTGCCGCACCCGGCACCCCGGTCACCGTGAAACTCAGCGATCGCAGCGTCAGCGCGCAGACGGGCAGCGACGGTAAGTGGCGCGCGACTCTGCCGGCGATGCCGGCGGGTGGCCCCTATGTGCTGGAGGTCAGCAGCGGCGCGACATCGGCCCAGCGCCTGTCCGACATCATGATCGGCGACGTGTTCCTGTGCGGCGGACAGTCGAACATGGAGTTTCAGGTCAGGCACGCCACCGGACTGGAAGTGATCCCTTCGGCGAACGACGCGTCGCTGCGCTTCACGACCATCGCCGACAGCAGCAAGACCGCGCCCGCCGCCGATCTCGCCAAGCGGGTCGACTGGCGCAGCGTCACGCCGGAGACAGTCGGCGACGCATCGGCGGTATGCTATTTCATGGCGCGCTCGCTGCGCGGGACCGAAAAGGTACCGATGGGCATCATCGCCTCCGAATGGGGCGGGACGCGCATCGAAAGCTGGATCAGCGCGCCCGCGCTGGCGACGCAGCCGGGCTTCACCGACGGGCTGAACGCGATCGCGTTGTTCGATCGCGATCCGGCGGCGGCGACGGCGGCGGACGGCGTGCGCCGCGAAACGGCTTGGGCGGCGATCGACCCTGCCGCCAGGGCCGAGCGTGCGTTTCGGACTGCGGATTATGACGATCGCAAATGGGCGACGGTGCCTGCGCAATATGAGCAGATTCCCGCCGCCGATCGCGACCGGCTGGGCGGCGTCGTCTGGCTGCGCACCACCGTCGACCTGACGCCGGCGCAGGTCGCGGCGGCGCAGACACTGCGGCTGGGACCGATCGGGCGCTATGACGAAACCTATGTCAACGGACGCTTCGTCGGCGGTGGCAGCGTCGATTGGGCGTGGCGCAATTACGGCATCCCGACCGGCATGCTGCGCTCCGGGCGCAACGTGATTGCGATCCGCACCGTCGGCCCAAAGCAGGACGGGCGCTTCACCGACATGAGCATCCGCACCATCGGTCTGGCCGATGGTGGCGCGGTGCCGCTGTCGGGGCCGTGGCGTTACCGGATCGGGTCGGCGCTCAAGGACGTCTCGGTCGGCCCCGCCCCCTGGGACGTACCGAACAGCCTGACCACGCTGTACAACGGGATGATCGCACCGATCGCGCCCTACGGCCTGAAGCTGGCGGCGTGGTATCAGGGCGAATCGAATACGGGGCAGGCGGCGGCCTATCGCGGGTTGATGTCGACGCTGATGGCCGATTGGCGGCGCGCCTTTGCCGCGCCCGACCTGCCGTTCTTCGTCGTGCAACTGACCAGCTATGGCAAGCCCGCCACGGCGCCGCGTGACTCCGGGTGGGCGGCACTGCGCCAGTCGCAGGCGCAGGCGGTCGCGGCCGATGCGCATGCCGGCCTTGCCGTCACGATCGACGTCGGCGACCGGTTCGATATCCACCCGGCGCAGAAGACGGTCATCGGGGAGCGGCTGGCCCGGCTGGCGCGGGTCGTCGCTTATGGTCAGCCAGGGCTGCGGAGCGGTCCCGAAGCGACCGAGGTGGTGCGACAGGGAAGCGATATCGTCGTCCGTTTCCGCAACGTGACCGGCGGCCTGCAACGCTATGGCGGGGCAGGGGCGATCGGCTTCGAACGCTGCGCGGGTACGACATGCAGCTTCGTCGACGGGCGGGTCGAGGGCGATACGGTCGTCCTGCCCGGCACCAATCGGCCGGAGGTGACGGCGGTGCGCTACGCTTGGGCGGATGCACCCTTCGTCAACCTGTTCGACGGTGCCGACCTGCCGGCGGCACCGTTCGAACTGCCGCTACGCTGATCGCGGTCGGGCGGCGGGGAGCGCACCCCGCCGCCCAGTCGATCAACCGACTACGAAGCTGGTCGTCGCGATATGGTGCAGCTTGTCGACCGGCCCGCCCGCGACGCGCAGCTTGCCCGTCTCGGCCTGCGCCGTGGTCAGCAGGTAACGCCCCTTCGCCGCGACCGGCACGGTGACCGCGCCATTCGCGTCTGCGATCAGCTCGACGCTCTTGCGATCGGGCGTGATGACCGTAATCTTGGCAGCGGGCAGCGGCGTGCCGCCCTGCATCAGCGCAAAGCGATTGCCGCCGGCGGTCAGTGGCGCGATCTCGTACGGCATGGCGGTCGCGGTATCGGCGCGACCGGCGCGGGCGTAGTAGACAACGCCTTCCTTGGCGCCGGCCTCTCCCCATGGCGCGAACACCGAATCGTCGGTCACGCGGACATCGCCCGCCGGTAGCGCCGCTTCGAGATAGCCGGCCTTGCGCTGCAGTTTCGCGCCCGCCTGTCCGACGATACGCGGCGCGACCAGCCGCTTAAATTCGGGATCGCCGCCCGGCGGCAGCGTCTCGGCCGGTTCGCCCAGATAGATGCGCGCCGGTCCGGTCCCGTCGCGTTCGACCCAGATCTCATGGGCATTGGCCACCGCCGGCATCGCCAGCGCTAGAATGAAGGCCAAAGTTCGCATCGATCTCTCCTGTTTCGTTAGCGCCGATAACGCGATGCGCAACGCATAGTTATAATGATAGTAGGTCGCAATAGCGTTGCAATGTACGTTTCGTGCCGTTAGTGCCAGGCATATTGAAAGTGACTCGCAAAGGGGGAATGATGAAGCGTCTGGTACGCACGACGACGCTGTCGGGACTGCTTTCGATGGTGGCAGCGGTTCCGGCACTGGCCGAACCGGTCGTTCCGACGAACGAGGAAGCGGACGCGCAACGTGGGGAAGAGATTATCGTCGTCGGCAAAAGCTATGGGCAGGCGGTCGGCAAGACCGTCACCCCGCTGAAGGACGTGCCGAACACCATCACCGTGATCGATCAGGCGCAGTTGCAGCAACGCAACCTCTTCACCCTCGAAGACGCCCTGACCGTCACCAACGGCGTGACCGTGACCGGGATCAGCAGCGAGGATCCGTCCTATCTGTCGCGCGGCTTCACCATCAACAACTATCTGGTCGACGGTGTCCCGACCCTCGCCTTCGGCTTTCCGGCCGTCGTGCCCGACCTGTTCCTGTACGACCGGGTCGAGGTGCTGCGCGGCCCGGCGGGGCTGTTCAGTGGCGCCGGCAATCCGGCGGGCAGCATCAATCTGGTGCGCAAGCGGCCGCTCGACACCTTTGCCGTCAGCGCGCTCGCCGGCTATGGCAGTTTCGACAATATCCGCGGCGAAGTCGACGTGTCGACACCCCTCGACGATCGCTCCGGCCTGCGGCTCGGCGCAATGGCGCAGGATCAGGACCAGTTCTTCGACATTGCCCACCGCTATCGCTTCGCCGCGTTCGGCGTGGCCGATACCGAGATCGGCGATCGCACGACCTTGACCGTCGGCGGCAATTACGACCTGTTCAAGCCCGCGATCCAATCGGGCCTGCCCGGATATGTCGGCGGTGCCGATGGTAGCGACGGGCGGCTGCTCGACGTCGATCGCTCGACCTATCTCGGCGCCGACTGGAACCGGTTCCGCTCGGAAAGCTGGTCGGGCTTCGTCGAGTTGGCGCACCGGGTCAGCGATCGCTGGACACTGCGCGCGACGGGCCTGCTGGCGAACGTCGATCGCGTCGACATCTACAGCTATATCGGCAACCAGCCGGTGACCCCCGCCAATGGCGGCACGACCAACCACATCGCCTATCGCGGCGACAGCGCGATGCAGAGCCGGTCGTTCGATTTCAACGGCGTCGGCAGCTTCCCCGCCTTCGGCCGCGACCAGACGCTGATCCTCGGCGCCGATTATCAGGCGAGCTCGGCGACGTCCGATTTCACCCGCCTGTCCAACTATGCGCGGATCAACGTCTTCGACCCCGTCTCCCCGGCCGAACCGCCGCTCGACCTCTATGGTCCGCTGCCGGCGTTTCAGGGACCGAACGGTCCGGTGACGCAGGTCTATGGCGGGTCGCAGACCGAGATCGAGCAATATGGTCTCTACGGCCAGATGCGGCTCAGCCCGCTGGCCGGGCTGACGCTGGTCGGCGGCGGGCGCATGACGTGGTGGGACACCACGATCACGACCACCCGCGTCGCGACCGGGACGATCCCGTTGCCTGGCCGCTACAGCTTCGACGAACGCTTCACCCCCTATGCCGGGATCGTGTGGGACGTGACCAGCGACCTGAACCTGTACGCCAGCTATGCCGACAGCTTCACGCCGCAGGCCCCGCCCGCCGGCCGCAGCCTGCCCGGCGGCGGCGCGGTCGAGCCATTGATCGGCGAACAATATGAGGTCGGCAGCAAGCTGTCGCTGATGGACAAGCGGCTCCTGTTGTCGGCTGCACTCTATCAGATCACGCAGACCAACCGCCTGTTCAACGACCCCAACGAACCGACCCTCGCCTATCAGATCGGCAAGGTACGCGCGCGGGGGATCGAAGCGGAGGCAAGCGGCGAGATCCTGCCCGGCTGGCGAATCAACGGCGGCTATACCTTCACCCGGACAAAGTATCTGGCGGACGCCAATCCGGTGCTGGAGGGATTGAGCCTGTTGCCGGTGATCCCCGAGCATATGGTCAAGCTGTTCAGCAATTACGAAGCCGGCGACGGTCCGCTTGCCGGGGCCAGCGTCGGGGCGGGGGTGACGTGGTTCGACGGCACATGGAGCGGCAACCCGCCGGTCTATAACGCCAACGGCACGCTGCGGACGCCGTCAACGATCGTGCGGCAAGGCAGCTATGCGGTCGCCGATCTGCGCGCCGGATATCGCATCACCGACAATCTGTCGCTGGCGGTGAACGTCAACAACCTGTTCGACCGCACCTATTACGCGCGCATCTCCTCGACCGGGCGCGGCAATTATTATGGGGCGCCGCGCACCGTGTTCGCCAGCGTCCGGGTCAATTTGCCGTGATCGCGCAGCCGCGGCATATCCTGTGGCGGCGGCTGGCCGATAATGCGCTGCGGCTGATCGCGGCGATGCCGGTCGGCTATGCCGTGGCCTGCCTGTGGGCGATGGCGCTGGCGCGAATACTGCCCGGCGATCCGGTGCAGACGACGATGGCGGCGGCGCTGATCGCGCTGCTGCTATGCGCGCTCGCCGCGATGTGGGCCTATGCCGCGCGCAGCGGCTGGCGGGCGCTGTGGACGCTGGTCGTGGCGGGCGCGGTCGCCGGCGCGATCACCTGGGGATCGGTCGCCATCTGGGGGCGGATATGAGTAAGGGATTTCGCCAGTCGCAATCGACTCTGCACACCTGGTCGGGGCTGCTGCTCGGCTGGCTGCTGTTCGCAATCTTCGTGGCGGGCACCTCGGCCTATTGGCGCGAGGCGTTGAACCGTTGGACGCGACCCGAACTGGCCCCGGTCGCCAGTCGCGAACGGGTGGTCGAGGGGGCCGTCGCCTTCCTCAACCGTCGCGCGCCGGATGCGCAGAGCTGGTTCATCACCGTACCAGGCGCTCAGAGTGCCGGCGGCGACGTCTTCTGGGTGCCGCAGGCCAAGCCCGGCGAGGAACGCCGTCGCGGACGCCGCGATACCCGGGCCTTTATCGGCAGCGACGGGCAGGAGGGGACTGCGCGCGACACCCGCGGCGGGGACTTCTTCTATCGCTTCCACTTCGACCTGCACTATATGCCCGTGTTCTGGGCGCGTTGGCTGGTGAGCATCGCCGCGATGTTCATGCTAGTCGCAATCTTCACCGGCATCGTTACCCACAAGAAAATCTTCCGCGACTTCTTCACGCTGCGCCGGGGCAAGGGGCAGCGTAGCTGGCTCGACGGCCATAATGCCACGGCGGTGCTCGCACTGCCGTTCCACGTGATGATTACTTATACCGGGCTGGTCACGCTGATTGCGATGCTGATGCCCTGGGCGATCGTCGCCAATTACGAGGATCCGGCCAAGCTCTACGCCGCGGTCTTTCCCGAGGCACCAGCGGTCGAGCGGACCGAACGCGCGGCGCCATTGACCCCGCTCGGTCCGGTCCTGCGCGATGCCGAACGGCGGCTCGGTGGACAGGTCGGCTATATCACCGTGTTCAACCCCGGCGACGCCGCGGTGAGGATCACCCTGACCCAGTCGGGGACGTCGATGTTGTCGGCGCGGACCCCGGCGCTGGCCTATGACGGCGTGACCGGGCGGCTGGTCTGGCGCGCCCCGCCGCCCGGTGGCGCGGTCGAGACGCAGGGGGTGATGGTCGGGCTGCACGCCGGTCGGTTCGGCGATTATCCGATGCGCTGGCTGTATTTCCTGTGCGGCATCGCCGGATCGCTGATGGTGGCGAGCGGGCTGGTACTGTGGACGGTCAAGCGGCGCGAGCGGTTGCCTGATCCGGCCCGTCCGCATTTCGGCTTCCGTGTCGTCGAGCGACTGAATGTCGGTTTCATTGCCGGCTTCCCGATCGCGATGACGTTATATCTCTGGGCCAACCGGTTGCTGCCGGTCGACATGGCGGCGCGAGCCGATGGCGAGATCAACGTGATGTTCGCCGGCTGGGGTGCGCTGTTCTTGTACGCCCTGCTACGCAAACCGGCGCGGGCATGGGTCGAGTTGCTGGCGTTGCAGGCGATGCTGCTTATCGCGTTGCCGCTCTATAATATGGTCGCGCTGCCGACCGGATTGGCAGCGACGATCGCGCGCGGGGACTGGGTGCTGGCGGGGGCCGATCTGACCTTTCTCGCACTCGGTACCGGGTTCGGCTTTGCTGCATGGCGCGTGCATCGCTTCCGCCCGAAGGCACGGCGGCGCGCCGTCCGCGCCGCCTCCTCGATCGACACCGCAAACTGGGCACCGGCCGAATGATCCTGATCGCACTCTTGTTCGCGCTCGCCGCCTTCGCCCTCTTGGCGCTCGGTAGCGACCGCCATCGCGATCGGTGGCAGGGTATCGATCCCCGGTGGCGACGCCGTGGCGGCTGGGCGCTCGTCGTCGCCACCTTTGCCGCAGCCTTCGCGGCATGGGGCCCGGTCTATGGCGCGATCGGCGGCACCGGCTTGCTGATGCTGGGGGCGGGCGCGAGTTTCCTCGCGCTCAACCTCACCCGGCCGTAAGCGCGCTCGCCCAGGGTTCGAACGCGTCGCGGGCGCGCGACGTGTACATCTTCTTGCGATCGGCTTTCTTGGTACGGCCGGGGATTGGCGGCATCAGCCCGAAATTGACGTTCATCGGCTGATAGGTCTCGGCCACCGCCGCCCCGGTGATGTGATGGAGCAGCGCGCCCATCGCCGTCTCGACCGGCGGAGGCGCGACGCTGCGCCCGGCCAGTTCGGCCGCAGCAAACCGTCCCGCAAGCAGCCCGACCGCCGCGCTCTCGACATAGCCCTCGCACCCGGTCATCTGCCCCGCGAAGCGCAGATGCGGCCGCGCCTTCAGTCGCAGCGTCGGGTCGAGCAGTTCGGGCGAGCGGATGAAGGTATTGCGATGCAGGCCGCCCAGCCGCGCGAACTCGGCATTCTCGAGACCCGGAATGGTACGGAACAGCCGCACCTGTTCGCCATGCTTCAGCTTGGTCTGGAACCCGACGATGTTCCACAACGTGCCGCTGGCATTGTCCTGCCGCAACTGCACCACCGCATGCGGCCAGCGCCCGGTGCGCGGATCGTCAAGCCCAACCGGCTTCATCGGCCCGAAGCGCAGCGTATCCAGCCCGCGCTCGGCCATGACCTCGATCGGCATGCAGCCTTCGAAATAGGGGACGTTTTCCCATTCGCGGAACTCGGCCTTTTCCGCCGCCATCAGTCCGGCATGGAAGGCTTCATACTGCTCGCGGTTCATCGCGCAGTTGATGTAATCCTTGCCGTCGCCCTTGTTCCACCGGCTCTGAAACCATGCCTGCTCCATGTCGATCGAGTCGCGATGGACGATCGGTGCGATCGCGTCGAAAAAGGCGAGTGCCTCCGCCCCGGTCGCGCTGCCGATATCGCCGGCGAGGCCGGGCGCGGTCAGCGGGCCGGTGGCGACGATCGTCATGCCGCTGTCGGGCAGAGTGTCGATCCGTTCGCGGACGATGGTGATGTTTGGATGCGATGCCAGCGCGGCGGTGACGGCGGCGGAAAAGCCGTCGCGATCGACCGCCAGCGCCGATCCCGCCGGTACCTTGTGTTCGTCACCCTTGGCCATGATGAGCGACCCGAGCGCGCGCATCTCGGCATGCAGCAGGCCGACCGCATTCGATTCGGCGTCGTCGGAGCGGAAGCTGTTCGAACAGACCAGTTCGGCCAGATCGTCGCCCTGATGCGCAGGCGTGCTGTCGCCGCCGCCGCGCATTTCCGACAGGCGGACCTTCGCCCCGCCTTGTGCCAGTTGCCACGCGGCCTCGGACCCGGCGAGCCCGCCGCCGATGATATGAACGTCATACTGCATGTCCGGGCGTCTAGGCCGGCCGAACCAAACCGGCAATGAACGTACGAAACGGACTGCCGATTTATTGGGTTATACGTTGGTCGCATGCGACGAAGGGAAGGCGCATGAAAATCTATACCATCGGCTATGAGGCGGTAACCGTGGCGGAATTCGTCGCGGCGTTGCAGGCGGCGGGCGTTCGCCGGATCATCGACGTACGCGCGCTGCCCCTGTCGCGACGACCGGGCTTCTCAAAATCGTCATTGGCGGCTGAACTGGCGACGCACGACATCGACTATGTGCATTTGAAGGCGCTTGGTACGCCCAAGCGCGGACGCGATGCGGCGAAAAAGGGAGACGTGGCGACGCTGCGCGCGGTCTACGACGAGCAGTTGGAACTGCCGGAGGCGCAGGCGCAGGCGGCAATCATGCTCGGGCTGGCGGCGGAGATGCCCTCGGCGCTGCTATGCTTCGAACGCCACCCGGAACATTGCCACCGCACATTGTTGCTGGAAGCAGTCGGGCAGGGGGCGGAGGTAATCGAACTCTACGCCTAGAGCATGATGACATGAGCCTGCCCAGTTCGTCCTGAGTAGCCATTGAGCTTGTCGAAATGGCGTATCGAAGGACCGTTGGTAGCAGGTGCTTCGATACGGGTCTTCGACTTCGCTCAGCCCCTACTCAGCACGAACGGTTCTACCTGCCGTCATCACACTCTAAATCCTCCCCGGCACGGGGGGGACCGCCGCGAAGCGGTGGTGGAGGGGCGGCTGCCTCAAACGGCTCGATCGCGCTCCCCTCAAAAATGGAAGGGATCTCAGCCGGTAATCGGCCGCTTGACCTGGCCAGCGTCATCCCGGTGCAGCGGTCCATAGGCCACCACCACCTCCAGCGGCAGCGGTCCGTACAGATGCGGAAACAGCTGCCCGCCGCGCGACGGTTCCCACTTCACCGCCTCGCCCAACGCATCGAGGTCGACCTCCGCCACATGCAGGTCGTCCTGCCCGGCGAAATGCTTGTCGACGGTCTCGGTCAACTGGTCGAAGGTCGACAGGTGGATATAGCCATCGGCCAGATCCACCGGCGCCCCGTCGAAGCTGCCCGCCTCCAGCGCCGCCATCTGCCCGGCGGTCAGCACCTTGAAGGCGGTGGCGGGCTTCATTCCTCGATGTCCTTCTCGCTGATCGTATCGGGGCCGGTCCCGTCGTCGAGCACGATATCGCCCTCGACCGGCGGCATCGCCGCGCGTTCCTCGGCGACGATCGCCTCCGCTTCGTTCTCGGGAGTCTCGTCCTCGTCGATTTTGGCGGCGGACACGACCTGTTCGCCCATGCCGACGCGGAAGATCGTGATCCCCTGCGTATTGCGGCCCGCGACGCGAATGTCGCCGACGGTGGTGCGGATCAGCTTCGCCTGATCGGTCACCAGCATCAGCTGCTCGCCATTATGCGCCGGGAAACTCGCCACGACCGGCCCGTTGCGGTCGGAGGTGACGATGTTGGTGATTCCCTGACCCCCGCGCCCGGTGCGGCGATATTCATAGGCCGACGTGCGCTTGCCGAAGCCGTTGGCGGTGACAGTCAGGATGAACTCCTCCGCCGCCTCGAACTCGGCCATGCGCTCGGCCGACAGAGTGACCTCGCGCTCACCTTCCTTCCACGGCGCCGCCTTCAAATACTGTTCGCGTTCCTCGGCACTTGCCTCGAACCCGCCAAGGATCGACAGCGAGATCACCTCATCGTCCTTGCCCAGCGAGATGCCGCGCACGCCGGTCGAGGTACGGCTCTGAAATTCGCGCACATCGGTCGCGGCAAAGCGGATCGCCTTGCCCGCCTTGGTCGCCAGCAGCACGTCGTCGGTCTCGGTCAGCAGCGCCACGCCGATCAGGCGATCGTCGCTATCGTCGTCGAAGCGCATCGCGATCTTGCCCGCGGTCGGGATATTCGCGAACGCATCCATCGAGTTGCGCCGCACCGTACCGTTCGCGGTCGCGAACATGACGTGCAGGTCGCTCCACCGCTCCTCATCCTCGGGCAGCGGCAGCACGGTCGAGATCGTCTCGCCGGCCGCCAGCGGCAGCAAATTGACCATCGGCCGCCCGCGCGTCGCCGGACCCCCTTCGGGCAGGCGCCACACCTTCATGCGGTACACCTTGCCGGCGGTCGAGAAGAACAGCACCGGGGTATGGGTGCTGGTCACGAACAGGTTCGTGATCGCATCCTCGTCCTTGGTCGCCATACCGGCGCGGCCCTTGCCGCCACGCTTCTGCGCGCGGAAGGCGTCGAGCGGCGTGCGCTTGATATAGCCCTGCACCGTGACGGTGACGACCATCTCCTCGCGCTCGATCAGATCCTCGTCGTCGATGCCGTCGGCGGCCCCGGCGATCTCGGTACGCCTGGGCGTCGCGAATTCGGCGCGGACATCGACCAGTTCCTGCCGCATCACCGCATACAGCTTGGCGCGGTTGCCGAGGATTTCGAGCAGATGGCTGATCGACCCGGCGAGCGTCTTCAGCTCCTCGCCGATCTCGTCGCGGCCGAGCGCGGTCAGGCGATGGAGGCGCAGGTCGAGGATCGCGCGGACCTGCAGGTCGGACAGGCGATAGACGTCGCCGGTCGTGTCGGATTCAACCGCCTCGACCAGTTTGAGATACGGCGCGATCTCCGCCACCGGCCATTCGCGTGCCATTAAGGCGGCGCGCGCGGCGGCGGGGCTTTCCGACCCGCGAATGATCCGCACCACCTCGTCGAGATTGGTGACCGCAATCACCAGCCCCAGCAACAGATGCGCCCGCTCGCGCGCCTTGGCCAGTTCATACTTCGACCGGCGGGTGATGACTTCCTCGCGGAAGCCGACGAACGCGTCGATGATCTGCGCAAGGTTGAGCAGTTCGGGCCGCCCGCCCCGGATCGCCAGCATGTTGGCGGCGAAGCTCGACTGCGCCGGCGTGTGCCGCCACAACTGATTGAGCACCACGTCGGGGGTCGCGTCACGCTTCAGGTCGATGACGATGCGCACGCCTTCGCGGTTCGATTCGTCGCGAATGTCGCTGACGCCCTCGATCCGCTTGTCCTTGGCGGCCTCGGCGATCTTCTCGACCAGCCCGGACTTGCCGACCTGGAACGGGATTTCGGTCAGCACGATCGAGCGCCGCTCGCCGCGTGCCTCGACCGTGTGGCGCGAGCGCAGGATGATCGACCCGCGCCCACCGGCATAAGCCGCACGCGCACCGGCACGGCCGAGCATCAGCGCTCCGGTCGGAAAGTCCGGCCCCGGCACGATCTCGCACAGTTCGTCATGCGTCAGCGGCTCGCCGCCCTCGACCCGGCGATCGATCGTGGCGAGGCAGGCATCGACCACTTCGCCCAGATTGTGCGGCGGCACGTTGGTCGCCATGCCGACCGCAATCCCGCCCGCGCCGTTGACCAGCAGGTTCGGGAAGCGTGCCGGCAACACCGCCGGCTCGCGCTCCGATCCGTCGTAATTCGGCACGAAATCGACCGTATCCTTGTCGAGATCGTCGAGCAGCGCCATCGCCGATTTGGCGAGGCGCGCCTCGGTATAGCGCATCGCGGCAGGCGGATCGGGGTCCATCGATCCGAAATTGCCCTGACCATCGATCAGCGGCAGCCGCATCGACCATGGCTGCGCCATGCGCGCCAGTGCGTCGTAGATCGCGGTGTCGCCGTGCGGGTGGTATTTACCCATTACGTCGCCGACGATGCGCGCCGACTTGCGATACGCCTTGCCGGGGACGAAGCCGCTTTCCTGTGCCGAGAACAGAATGCGGCGATGCACCGGCTTCAACCCGTCGCGCACGTCGGGCAGCGCCCGGGCGACGATCACACTCATCGCATAGTCGAGATAGCTCGACCGCATCTCGTCCACGATCGAGATGGGGGCGATATCGGATGGGTCGGCGATCAGCGTCGCGTCTGTCAAAGTTCGGTGCTTTCGGGGAATGTTTCGGTTGGGCGACAACCTAGCCGGTCGGGTCGCGAAAGCCAAGCGTTGCGGCTCGGTTTGCCCGGCGCCCGGAACATGCTGCGGCGCAAAAAGTTGCTTCAGCCATGCGCGACATCCAACGTTTCCTGAACACGCTGCCCCCGGCCGCCGCCGATCTCGCCACGGTCGGGATTTCGGTGGTGGCGGCGTTGCTTCTTCACGCTGTCCTGTTCCGGTTGCTGCAACGCTTCGCGGCACGCACGCCGGGGTCGGTCGACGACGTCTATGTCGACCATGCGTGGCGGCCGATGCGCTGGATCCTGGTGGCGATGGCATTGGCCAGCGTCCGGAGGCCACTGCGGCTTCCCGAACGCTGGGACGATCTGTGGACGCAGGTCGCCGGGCTGGTAGTACCGCTGCTGATGGGCTGGTTCGCGATCGCGATGATCCGCGCGTCGGTAAAGGCGATCGAGGTCGCAACCGACATCACCGTCGCCGACAATCTGCGCGCCCGGCGGCGGCGGACGCGCAGTGCAATTTTGGGGCGCATCGCGATCATCGCCATCGGCTTCATCACCGTCTGCCTAATGCTGTTGTCGATCCCCAGCATCCGCTCGATCGGCGTCACGCTGATGGCGTCGGCGGGTCTCGCCGGCCTCGCGGTCGGTGCGGCGGCGCAGCCGGCACTCAAGAACATCATCGCCGGCGTGCAAATGGCCTTCACCGAACCGATCCGGATCGACGATGTGGTCATCATCGAGAATGAATGGGGCCGGATCGAAGAAATCCGCCTGACCTATGTCGTCGTCCGCCTGTGGGACGAACGGCGGCTGGTCGTGCCGGTGTCGAAATTCCTCGAATCGAGCTTTCAGAACTGGACCCGCACGACCAGCGGACTGCTAGGGTCGGCGTTTTTCTGGCTCGACCCGACAACCAACATCCCCCGCCTGCGCGCAAGGTTCGAGGAGTTGGTGAAGGACGATCCGCTCTGGGACGGGCGCGCCTATGTGTTGCAGGTGACCGACACCAAGCCCGACGCGATCGAGGTCCGTATCCTCGCCACCGCGTCCGACGCCGCCCGCGCCTTCGACCTGCGCTGCTCGCTGCGTGAGGGGATGCTGGCCTTTATCCGCGACGAAATGCCCGAGGCGCTGCCACGGCGGCGGGTGGCGGTGGACGACGTAAAGGTACCAAATCACAGTCAACCGACCTGACGGTTGCGAACCACCTTTAAGCTTCGACCTTCCCGCGAAGGCGGGACTTCTGCGAAAGTCCGCTCCGCCGTGTCCCCGCGAAGGCGGGGACACAGGGCCATATGCGCAAGCGTTGGTTTGCTTGGCTCTGGACCCCCGCCTCCGCGGGGGTACGGGGGAGCAGGCGGAACAGGTACCGGGTTTATTCACGTACCCCGGCGAAGGCCGGGGCCCAGTTGGGGAGAGCTTTCCGGATCTAACGACCGTCTCCCAACTGGGCCCCGGCCTCCGCCGGGGGTACGAGTAGCTTCTGGCAGGGCGCGAGACTTTCGCAGACGTCACGCCCTCGCAGGCGTGACAGCCGGGCGGTTGTTGCCGGTAGCCTTCAGCCCTTCCGCCCCGCCACGAACGCATCGACATTGCGACCCAGCACCGTCATCGGCACCCCGCCGCCCTGCACGACCGCATCGTTGAACGCCTTGAAATCATAGCGCCCGCCCAGCGCCGTCTTCGCCCGGTCGCGCAGGCGGTTGATCTCCGAATGGCCGACCTTGTACCCGCAGGCCTGCCCCGGCCACGAACAATAGCGGTCGACCTCGCCGGTCACTTCGTCGACGCTCGACCCGTTGGTGCTCGCGAACCAGTCGATAGCCTGCTGTCGGGTCCAGCGTTTCGCATGCAGCCCGGTATCGACCACCATCCGGCACGCGCGGAACGCGATCGACTGGAGATAGCCGAGCCGTCCGACCGGATCGCCCTCATACGCGCCCAGCTCGTCACCCAACTGCTCGGCATAGAGCGCCCAGCCTTCCGAAAAGGCGTTGAACTGCAACAACGACCGGATCAGCGGGAGACGGAAGCTGTATTCGCCCTGCCAGACATGGCCGGGGATCGCTTCGTGATAAGTCAGCGTCGGCAGCGAATAACGGGTCCAGATGTCGGTATTGCGCAGATTGATCCACATCTTGCCCGGCACCTTGCCGTCGATCGACCCCGGCCCGCCATAGGCACCCGGCGCGCCGGCCTCCTCGACCACCGGTATGCGCTTCACCTCGACATTGCCCGGCGCCAGCGTGTTGAACGCGCGCGGCATCCGGGCGCGAATGTCGCGCAACCGGTTCTGGACCAGCTCCATGATCTGCGCGCGGCCGGCATCGCCCTCCTGAAAGGTGAAGCGCGGGTCCTTGCCGAGCGCGGTCATCCGCTCGCCGACGCTGCCCTTGGTATAGCCGAGCGGCTTCAGGATCGCGTCCATCTGCGACTGCAGCCGTGCCAGTTCGTCGCGGCCCATCGCATGGACCTCATCCGGGGTCATCGTCGTCGTGGTCGATGCCCGCAATGCCCAGCGATACCACGTGTCGCCATCGGGCCGCGCCCACATACCGGCGTCCGACGTCGCCTTCTTCCGGTCGTCCTGCATCGCCGCCAATTGCCGTTCGAGTGCAGGCTTCACCCGGTCGCGGGCGATGGCGGTCGCCTGCGCGCCCCAGTCGCCGGGAATGTCCTTGGTCCGCCGGGTCAGCGACGTCACCACGTCCCAGCTCGACGGATCGCCGGCAAGCGACTGCGTCATCTGCTTCAGCGTCTTGTCGAGCAGGAAGTCGGGCGGCACCACCCCATGGGCCGATGCCGCGCGCACCCGCGCCGTTTCGGCATCCAGTTGCGTCGCATAGCTGTCGAGCCGCGCCAGATAGGCATCGGCATCCGCCTTGGTCGCGATGCTATGATCGCTGTCGAGGAAACGCGGTATGTCGAGATAGGCACCGACATTCTGGATCACGACATAGGGCGTGTTGCGCCACCCGCCGACCGCGACGTCGCCATAGGGCAGGGCGAAGCCGTCGAGCGCGGTTTCGAACGCGGTCCTGACGACATCGATATCGGTCCGGGTCGCCGGGGACAGCGATGCGGTGTCGATCGCCTTCAACGTCGCGACATGCGCGCGCAGATGCTCGGCGATCGCCCGTTGTCCCGCCGCCGACCGATCGCCCAACCGAGCCTTCAGCGCCGCTAGCGCGCCGGTGTCGATGCCCAGGCCGCTTGCCGCCTCCGGTGCGTCGACCAGCATCGCCTCGGCAATCTTCGACAGCGTCGCTTCGGCGGCCTTGTCGGCGGCACTGGCGGCGAACGGGGCAGCGGCGCTCTGCGCGCGTGCGGGCAGGGCGGCGGCCAATGTCGTTGCGGCGGCACCGGCGATCCAGTCGCGGCGGGTCAGTTCCATCGGCAATCCTTGTCAGCGAAGCGTTGCCGCCTTGTCCTGCGCCGCGTGGCCGTCGTCAATCGTCCGACGCGACGGTCAGCGTCGATCCGCTGACCCCGACGATCCGCACGCGGCGACCGGCGTCCAGATCGGGTCCGCGCGCGATCCAGTCGCTATCGCCGACCCGCACCCGTCCGATCCCGCCGACGATCGCTTCGACGACCACCACTTCCTGCCCGATCAGCCGCGCCGCGCGGTCGTTGAGCAGCGGATCGTCGCTGTCGACCGGATAGTCGGCATACCAGCGCCGCCCGATCAGTACGGTCACCACGCTCCATGCCCCGAACAGCGCCAGCTCGGCAGGCAGGGTCAGCGCAGGAAACAACAGCGCCAACAGGCCGGTAATCGCCGCCGCGATCGCGACGAAGACCAGGAATACGCCCGGCACCGCCAGCTCGGCCGCGCCCAGCGCCGCCGCGAGCAACAGCCAGCCATAGCCGCCATCGATCATCGCGCGGGCGGCTCGAACGGACCGATCGGCCGTTCGCGCACCGCCGGGGTCGGGGCAGCGGCGGGCGCGGCGGCCTTGGTCTCGCCCAGCGCTTCCTTCGCCAGCTGCCCGATCCCGCCCAGCGTGCCGATCAACTGCGTCGCCTCGACCGGGAACAGGATCGTCTTGGCATTGGGGCTGGTCGCGAACTTGCCGACCGCCTCGACATATTTCTGCGCGATGAAATAGTTGATCGCCTGCGTTCCACCCGCTTCGATCGCGTCGCTGACGACCTGCGTCGCCTTGGCTTCCGCTTCCGCCGCACGTTCGCGGGCTTCGGAATCACGGAACGCCGATTCGCGGCGCCCTTCGGCTTCGAGGATGCGGGCCTGTTTCTGACCCTCGGCGCGCAGAATTTCGGAGGCGCGAGCGCCTTCGGCCTCGAGGATATTGGCGCGCTTCTCGCGCTCGGCCTTCATCTGCCGGCCCATCGCGTTGACGATATCGGCGGGCGGGCGGATGTCCTTGATCTCGACGCGGGTGATCTTCACGCCCCACGGATTGGTCGCATGGTCGACGACGCCGAGCAGCCGGGCATTGATCTCGTCGCGCTTCGACAGCGTCTCGTCGAGGTCCATCGACCCCATCACCGTGCGCAGGTTGGTGGTCGTTATCTGCTGGAGCGCGACATACAGGTCGGACACCTCATAAGCCGCCTTGGCCGGGTCCAGCACTTGAAAGAACACGACTCCGTCGGTCGAAACCATCGCATTGTCGCGGGTGATAATTTCCTGTCCCGGTATATCGATCACCTGCTCCATCATATTAACCTTCCGGCCGACACGATAGAAAAAGGCCGGGTAGAAATTGAACCCGGGCCGGGCAACTGCGGTGAAGCGACCGAAATGTTCGATCGTATATTGATGCCCCTGGGTCACGATCTTGACGCTCATGAACAGGTAGAGCAGCACCAACAGCACCAGCGCCGCGATCACGCCTACGATCATCGTTCATCCCCGCTTGCCTCGACCGGGACCGGTCTAGCATAGCGTCGGCATGGAACCCACCATAAGCCTTGCTCCGCGCAGCCTTTTGTTCGTGCCCGCCGCGCGGACGAACATGATCGCGAAAGCTGCCGGGCTCCCGGCCGATCTGATCGTCCTCGATCTCGAGGACTCGGTTCGTGCTGAGGACAAGGCGACCGCACGCGCCGCCTTGCCGGCAGCGATCGATCTTCTTGGGAGACGTGGTGCGGTTCGCGTCAATGCGCCCGACAGCGATCAGTTCGCCGCCGACCTCCTGGCGATCGGCGACGTACCGCTGGTCGTCGTGCCCAAGGTCGAGCGCGCCGCCGACCTCGCGCCTTTGGCTGAGCGCACGGCGCTGGCGATGATCGAAACGCCGCGCGGGGTGCTGGCAGCGGCGGAGATTGCGGCGGCACCCGGCGTGGTCGGATTGATGGTCGGGACCAACGACCTCGCCGCCGAGCTTCGCCTGCCGCCCGGGGGAGGGCGGGGCGCGCTGACGCTGGCGTTGCAGAGCGTCGTGCTGGCAGCGCGCGCCGCGGGCGGCTGGGCGATCGACGGCGTGTTCAACGCGCTGGCCGATCCCGACGGGCTGGCGCGCGAGTGCGCCGAGGGACGGGCGCTCGGTTTCGACGGCAAGTCGCTGATCCATCCTGGCCAGATCGCCGTCGCCAACGCTGCCTTCTCGCCCACCATCGCGGAACTGGAAGATGCGGCCGCGCTGATCGCCGCTGCGACCGGCGGGGCAGAGCGGTTCCGCGACCGGATGATCGAGGCGATGCACGTCGAAACCGCGCAAAGGTTGCTCGAACGCGCGCGTTGACGCTTGCCCGTCACGTTTCGGATCGATAGTGGGGCGCATGTCGCTCCGCCCGATCCTCGGACTCGCCGCCCTGCTGTGCAGCGCCTCGGCGGCCCAAGCCCAGCACATCACGCCGCAGATGCTGCGCGACCATGTCGCGATACTCGCAGGCGATGCCTATGAGGGCCGCGAACCCGGAACGCCGGGCGGCGATCGCGCCGAAGCCTATGTGTTGCAGGCGTTCGCCGATGCCGGCCTGAAGCCCGGCGCGCCCGATGGCCGCTGGCGGCAGGACGTGGCATTGACCGCGATCGAGGGGAAGTCGGCAACTGCCTCGGTGACGCGCGGCGGACGCACCACCCCGTTGCCCAACATAATTGCGATCGGTGCTCAGCCCGAGACGCGCGTCGGCGATGCCGGCATCGTCTACGCCGGCGGGATCGAGGCCGATGCGATTGCCGCCGCGCCGGTTCGCGGCAAGGTCGTGGTAATGCCGCTTAGTGCCGGTCGCGCTGCAAAGGCGCGGGCCTTGGCGAAAGCCGGCGCCGTCGCCGCAATCTATCTAACGCCGGTCACGATTTCCGAAGCCGATGTCCGCGAGAATTTCGGCCGCTCGACCGTCCGCGACGGCGAAGCACTGCCGATCCCGGTCGCCTATCTATCCGAAGCGCAGGCGGCCGCGCTGCTCGGCGATCGTGCCGGGGCTCTTGCGAAAGCAGGAACCGCCAAGGATTTCCGCCCCGTCGACATCGACGGCACGTTCGACCTGACGGCGACGACCAACCGCCGCCGCTACACCACTGCAAACATTGTCGGCATGATCCCCGGACGCACTCGTCCGAACGAAGCGGTGCTGTTGTCGGCGCACTGGGATCATATCGGCATCTGCCGGGCGGAAGGCGCGCCCGATCGCATCTGCAACGGTGCCGCCGACAATGCCAGCGGCACCGCCATCCTGATCGAAGTCGCGAAGGTTCTCGCCAAGGGACCGCGTCCAGAGCGCAGTATCTATTTCGTTGCGACGACCGCCGAAGAAAAGGGCCTGATCGGCGCCGATGCCTATGCCGCCGCGGTTGCCGAAACCCCGCTTAAGATCGTCGCGAACCTCAATATCGATACTGCCGCGATCGTCCCGACCGGCATGCCGGTGGCGATGGTCGGGCGCGGCAACCATCCGAAGATCGACGCCATCGTAGATGCCACCGCCCGCGCGATCGGCCGCAAGGTCGACACCGATACCGAGGCGAACATCATGGTGCAGCGGCAGGACGGTTGGGCATTCGGCAAGCGCGGCATTCCCGCCGTCATGGCGACCGGATCGGTCAGCGACATGAAGCGGCTGTTCGCCTATCTCGACGGCCCTTACCACAAGCCGAATGACGACCTCGCGCATATCGACCTGTCGGGTGCCGCCGAGGATGCCGACCTGCACGTCGCGCTCGCCCGCGCGCTCGCCGATCCCGCCCGCTACCCCGCCAACTGATACGAGACGACGCTTCCCATGGATATCACCCTCGGCCTGACCTTCGACGACGTGCTGCTGGTTCCGCAGGAATCGGACGTGCTGCCCAGCCAGGCCGACCCGCGCACCCGCGTCGCCCGCAATCTTGCCCTCAACATTCCGTTCCTGTCGTCGGCGATGGACACCGTCACCGAGGCCGATATGGCCATCGTCATGGCGCAGCTGGGCGGGATCGGCGTGCTACACCGCAACTTGACCGTCGAGGAACAGTGCGCGGCAGTCCGGGCGGTCAAGCGCTTCGAAAGCGGCATGGTCGTCAACCCGATCACCATCACCGCTGACGCGCCGCTCTCCGCCGCCCGCGCCCTGATGGAGCGACACCGGATCAGCGGCATTCCGGTCGTCGAGGCATCGGGCAAGCTGGTCGGCATCCTGACCAACCGCGATGTCCGCTTCGCCGAAAATCCGAACCAGCCCGTCGCCGAGCTGATGACCCGCGACAACCTCGCGACGGTCAGCATCGGCGTCTCGCAGGAGGAGGCCCGTCGCCAGCTGCACCAGCGCCGCATCGAAAAGCTGCTGGTGGTCGATGATTCCTATCACTGCGTCGGCCTGATCACCGTCAAGGATATCGAGAAGGCCGTCACCTACCCCAACGCCACCAAGGACGGCGCCGGCCGTCTGTGCGTGGCCGCCGCGACCACCGTCGGCGAAAAAGGCTATGAGCGCACCGAGGCGCTGATCGAGGCCGAATGCGACCTGATCGTCATCGACACCGCGCATGGCCATAACCGGCAGGTCGCCGAGGCGGTGAAGCGTGTGAAGGCCATCGCCCCGCACGTTCAGGTTATCGCCGGCAACGTCGCGACCGGCGAGGCAACGCGGGCGCTAATCGATGCGGGCGCGGATGGCATCAAGGTCGGCATCGGACCGGGGTCGATCTGCACCACCCGCGTCGTCGCCGGCGTCGGCGTGCCGCAGCTCACCGCGGTCATGGACGCAGCCAAGGCAGCGGCGGGAACCGGCGTGCCGGTTATTGCAGACGGCGGCATCCGAACGTCTGGGGATGTCGCCAAGGCGCTGGCCGCCGGCGCATCGGCGGTGATGATCGGATCGCTGCTGGCCGGTACCGAGGAGGCGCCCGGCGAAACCTTCCTGTACCAGGGTCGCGCCTATAAGAGCTATCGTGGCATGGGTTCGGTCGGGGCGATGGCCAAGGGCTCGGCCGACCGCTATTTCCAGCAGGATATCAAGGACCAGCTCAAACTAGTGCCCGAAGGAATCGAGGGGCAGGTCGCGTTCAAGGGGCCGGCTAAGGACGTCATCCACCAGCTGGTCGGCGGGGTGAAGGCAGCGATGGGCTATACCGGATCGCACACCATCACCGATTTGCAGGAACGTGCACGCTTCGTCCGCATCACCAATGCCGGCCTGCGGGAGAGCCATGTCCATGACGTGACGATCACGCGCGAGGCGCCGAACTACCCGACGCGCTGAACCGAACAGGTTGCGGGTCACACATGGCCCGCAGCCCGTTTTCTTCGATCGCCCGTTTTCCGTCACCGCGCGTTAACCGTACGGGACCGCGCTCTGCGCCCCCGCAAGGTAGATTGATGTAGGTTATGTTGCTAGTGTCGGGCATGGTGATTCAGGACGGTAACGCGTGACTCCGGCGGCACGGACCCAGGCGACGATCGATCTGGTCGACGCGATCCTCGATGCGGCGCGCACTGGCGGTGCGGCGGGCGATCAGGTCGCCAAGCGGTTTTTCGCCGCACGGCGCTATGCGGGTTCGAAGGACCGCCGCGCGATCCGCACCCTCGCTTATGACGCGGTCCGCCGTTTCGGCGCGGTCCCCGTAAACGCCCGTGCCACGATCGTCGCGCTGGCGGATGACGATGCCGATCTCGCGGCGACGTTTGATGGGTCGTCTTATGGTCCGGCACCGATCGCACCGGACGAACCGCGCGCTGAAACCAGCTACGCACCGGCATGGCTCGTCGATGCACTGCACGACGCCGGGCTCGACGATACCGACCTCGCGGCCTTGCTCGAACGGGCTCCGCTCGACATTCGCGTCAACCGCCTCCGTACCGACCGCGACACGCTGCTCGGCGAACTGAAGGGTGAACCGGCCCCGGACCTGCCCGACGCGATCCGGCTGCCCGCCGATACGCTGCCGGATAGCGACGCATTGCGCGACGGCCGTGCCGAAGTACAGGATTTCGGCAGCCAGATCGTATCGCTCGCCGCCTGTGCCGAACCGGGCGGCTTCGCCATCGATCTGTGCGCCGGTGGTGGCGGCAAGACGCTGGCTATTGCGGCGCAGATGGCGGGAGAGGGACGCATTCTCGCCACCGACACCGATCGCCCGCGCCTGTCGCGTCTCGCCCCGCGTGCGGTGCGCGCCGGAGTGACGATCGCCGAGCCGCGTCTGCTCGATCCGGGCAAGGAAGCCGCGATGCTTGCCGATGTCGCCGGACAGGCCGACTGGGTGATCGTCGACGCACCGTGCTCGGGCACCGGCACGTGGCGGCGCAATCCGGAGGCACGCTGGCGGCTGACCCCCGACCGGCTCCACCGTGTGGTCGCGACGCAGGCTCGCTTGCTCGACGTCGCCGCGGGACTAACCTCGCCGACCGGTACCATCACCTATGTCGTCTGTTCGCTGCTCGATGCCGAAGGGGCGGGACAGGTCGATGCGTTTCTGACGCGCAACCGCGATTGGCGCGCGCTGCCGCTTGCATTGCCGCGCGGGCACGTCCACGGTTCGGGAATGCGCCTGACCCCGGCATCCGATTCAACCGACGGCTTTTTCGTCGCACGCCTCGGCCGGGCATAAGGCGGTGTCGAAATCGGAGAAATTGATGCGGTTCACTTCGGTTTCGGTCGCGACCGCGCTCGCTCTGGTCTGCGCGTCCACCTCGCTCAGCGGGCAGCGCCCCGATAATCAGATCGACCCGCGTTCGACCGCGCTGCTGCAACAGGGACGTGCCGCCCAGGCCGCCGGCAATATCGAGGGTGCGGTCGGTCTGATCGAAAGCGCGCTCGTCGTCGACCCGCGCAACCGTCCCGCTTACATCGCACTTGCCGATATCGCGCGCGGACAGGGCCTGCCCGGCAAGTCGATCCGCCTGTACCGCGAGGCGTTGAGCCTCGAACCCAATGACGTCGCCGCGTTGAAGGGTGAGGGCGAGGCGCTGGTCCAGAAGGGCGCCGTCACCAGGGCGCGCGAAACGCTGGCGAAGCTCAAGACCGTCTGCGGCGCGACCTGCCCCGCCGCCACCGAACTGACAGCCGTCATCGCCAAGGGACCACCGGTCACCGCGACCGCGCAACAGACCCCGCCCGTCGTACCCGGTACGCCGACCACGACCCAGCAGTAACCAGCGTCAGCCAGCGTCCAAGCGCCGTGCAAGCGCCACGAATTCTGCGACGCTGACAGTCTCCGCCCGGCGGGTCGGGTCGATACCGATCGTTTCGGCCGCGTCGATCGCGCCCGGGACCGCCTTCAAACTCTGCCGCAACATCTTGCGCCGTTGTCCGAACGCCGCGGCAGTCAGGCGTTCGAGCGTCTTGAGCGCGACGCCATCGGGCACATCGGTCGGCACGACATGCACCACCGCCGACATCACCTTGGGCGGCGGGGTGAAGGCGCTGCGATGGACCGGCATCGCAATCCGCGCGGCGCTGCGCCACTGCGCCAGCACGGCCAGTCGTCCATAAGCATGGTCATTGGCGCCCGCGACAATCCGGTCGGCAACCTCGCGCTGGAACATCAGCGTCAGGCTGCGCCACCATGGCTGCCAATCGCTCGACAGCCAGCCGACGAACAGCGCGGTTCCGACATTATAGGGCAGGTTGGACGCGATGTGCGGCCGCCCCCCGAACAGCGACGGCGCGTCGATCTCCAGCGCATCGCCCTCGATCACGCGCAACCGTCCTGGAAACGCCGCACCTAGCTCTTCGAGTGCTGGAATGCAGCGCCGGTCGCGCTCGATCGCGGTCACCTTCGCCCCGGCCAGCAGCAGCGCACGGGTCAGTCCGCCCGGACCGGGACCGACCTCCAGCACTTCCTGATCGTGCAAATCGCCGGGAACACGCGCGATCCGGTCCAGCAATTGCTGATCGAACAGGAAATTCTGCCCCAGCGCCTTGTTCGCCGACAGGTCGTGGCGCTTGATGACGTCGCGCAGCGGCGGCAGGTCGCCGACCGGGGCGATGCTCATGCCGCGGCCCGGCGCGCGGCGGCTTCGCCCGCCATGCGGATCGCCGCGATCATCGCACCCGGCTCTGCCCGGTCCTGCCCGGCAATGTCGAAGGCGGTGCCGTGATCGGGCGAGGTTCGCACGATCGGCAGGCCGAGGGTGATGTTGACGCCGTCGTCGAAGTGCAGCGTCTTGATCGGGATCAGCGCCTGATCGTGATAGGCGCACAGCGCCGCATCGTATCGCGCGCGGGCCCGAGGATGGAACATCGTGTCGGCGGCCAGCGGCCCGACGATATCAATCCCCTCGGCGCGCAACAGCGCAACGGCGGGGATCATCACCTCGATCTCCTCGCGCCCGATCGCGCCACCCTCGCCGGCATGGGGATTGAGCCCGGCGAGCGCGAGACGCGGCGCCGCGATCCCGAAGTCGCGGGTCAGCCCCCGCGCCGTCGCCCGTGCGCGCGCTACCAGCAGGTCAACGGTCAGCACATGCGGCACCGCCGCCAGTGGTTCGTGGATCGTCAGCGGCACGACCCGCAGCGTCGGACCGGCCAGCATCATCACCGCATTCTCGCGCGCGACGCCACAGCGTTCGGCGACGAATTCGGTCTGCCCCGGATAATCGAAGCCGATCCGGTACAGTTCAGCCTTCGACACCGGTGCAGTGACCAGCCCCGATGCCGCATCGGACCGCGCCAGACCGGCCGCCAGTTCCAGCGACTGCAACGCACAGCGCGCGCCGCCGATATCGGGGTGTCCGGGAATGATCGCGTCACCATCGACCACCGACACGACCGGCAATGCCCGGCTGCAAACCAGCGCCGCGTCGCGCGGATCGTCGATCCGTTCGACCGGACCGTTCCACACCGCCGACACCGCCGCCACGTCGCCGACTGCGAAGAAGCAGGGCAGGCGTTCCGCGTCGCGCCGTTCCCATGCCTTGGCGATCACTTCCGGACCGATTCCCGCCGGATCGCCCATCGATACCGCTAACGGCGCGATCGCCGGCATCGTACCCGCTCCCTCAACGATATTCGATCACCGCGTCACGCCGCAGGTCGCGCATCATCCGCTGCGCGCGCAGGTTGACGCGTTCCTGCTCCAGCCCCTGCTGGATCTGCGCGGCGCTGGGCAGCGCACCGTTACGCGGATCTTCGCGACCGCACAGCACCAGCACGCGTACGCCGTCCTTGGGCGAACCGAAGGGCGGGGTGGCCTGTCCGACGTTCAGCTTCAGGATGATCTCCTGCAATGCCGGTGGCAGGCTGCGGACGGTGACCGCGTCATTGTCGACGATCTCGGCCTTCTGCGTCTGTGCGACCTTGGTCGCGTCGCCGCAGCCGCGGATCGCCTGCGTCGCTTCGGTGAAGGCGGCGACCTTCGCGCTCGCCTGTGCCTCGGTGGTGCCGGCGGGGAAGGGCAGGAAGAGCTGCCGCAACGCCAGCTTGGCGTCGCGCGGATCGGCCGTCAGCACCTGCCGTTTGTCGGCCAGATACAGGATCGAATAGCCGCCCGGCACCTCGATCGGTCCGGCGATCTGCCCGACCTGCATCTGTTGCGCGGCGCGCTGTAACGGCTCGGGCAACATGTTCAGTCGCACGAAGCCCAGATCCCCGCCGACCGCACGGGTCGATGCCTCGGAAAAGTTGCGCGCGAAATATTCGAACGGAGCGCCCTGGCGGATCTGTTCGATCATCTTGGTCATGCCGCCCTGCACCTCGGCGGCGCGGTCGGGCGTGGCGCTCATATAGATTTCGCGCAGGCTATATTCTTCGGCGCCCTTGGATTCTTCCATGCGCTTGATGACCGCGGCGACCTCTTCTTCACCGACATTGACAAACGGCTCGACCTGCCGCCGCAGCAACCGGCTCCATGCCAGTTCGCCCTCGATCTGCCGCCGCAGCGACCGGTCCGACGATCCGACCGTGCGCAGATAGGCGCGCAGCTGTTCGGGCGTCTGGTTGAAGCGCTGTTTGGCCAGCCGGTTGAAGCTCTGCTCCAGTTCGGCCGGCGTGACGGTGATGTCCTTCGCCTTGGCCTGCTGGATCTGCAACGTTTCGTCGATCAACTGGCGCACGACCTGCTGGCGCAGGACCTCGCGATCCTGTTCGCTCAGCTTGAAATCGTTCAGCGCGACGATCAACGCCATGCGCTGGTCGACATCGGTGCCGGTCAGCACCGTGTCGTTCACGATCGCCGTCGGTTTGCGGATATTGGGGTCCAGCTTGCCGAAGATCGTCGGGTTACCCGGCAGGTTCAGATCGGCGCCGGGCACGTCCTGCCCGTCGCTGACGGTCTGCGCCGCCAGCGAGGCGGCGGCGGCGATCGCGACGAAACCGGCGATCGAACGGCCGATGCGGCCGACATTCACGATGTTGTTGGTCACTTGGTCGTCTTATCCCATGCGCGCGAATTCAGGGCGGTGCCGCACCATTCGGGCAAATTCATGACCCGCCGCGCCTGAACAGGGCCTTATCGTCCCAGGTTCTTCAATGCCAGCGTTACCAGATAGCTGCTGCCGCTGCGCGCGTCGCCGATCCGCTGATAATCCCGTTTCCACGTCAGGCCGAGCCGCAGGCAGTCGTCCTCATACTGGACACCCAGCCGGTGGCGGATCGGATCGTAACCGTCGGACAGCGAAAGCGAATCCTCCGACTTGTCGGTCAGGTCGACCGTCGCCGAACCGAACGCCGACCAGAATGGACCATAGGCGATCCGCCCCGCGACGCGGATTTCCTCGCGGTCCTGCAAATCCTCCAGCTCGTCGATATCGCGGTTCAGCCGCAGATAGCCGACCTGCAGATAGGTCCGGCGACTTCCGACCGTCGCGTCGAGTTCATTCCGGCGAATCTTCAGCCCGTCCTTGTCGAGCCGGTAGCGATGGGTGAACGTCACGAGTTCGCGAAACCGGATATCGGTCCGCCCGACGAAATCCGACCAGCGGTCGTCCAGCCCGGTGCCGCTCGGCAGGATGCTGGCGCGCTCGCTTGCTCGGTAGCTCTGCCCGATCGTCGCCGCCACCGCCACACCCGGCAGATCGATCGCATAGTCGAGGCCATAGGTGATGCGCGACGAATCCTCGAACCGGTCATACCCCGCGAAGCGGTTGAGCGCGAACAGGTTCGAATCCTCGAGGTCGACGGCACGCGCATCCTCGTTCGGGACCTGCAGGTTGGCGATCTTCGGCGACGCGACCAGTTGCACGCGCGGGCTGATCCGCTGCGTGCCGCCGCCGATCGCGCCGACGAACGGCCAGCGGATATCGACCGCCGCCGCGGCGATGCCGCGCGGGGTGAAGCCTTCGTCGCCGCGGTAGCTGAGCACCGCGGTATCGATCGTATCGCGCGCATTATAGACGTCGCCGCGCGCATAGGCTGTGAACGTAACCTCCTGCCCGAGCGGCGTGTAGCGCGTCAGGTCCCAGCGCGCGGCGGCAAAGGCGCGCTGCGTATCCTGCCCTTCGCTCCGCCCGATCGCCAGCGTGTTCAACTGCACCTGCGCGACGCCACCCAACAGGCCGTTGAAACGGCGGCGATAATCTAGTTCGGGCAGCGCCACCGGCTGCATCCCCTGATCGTCGCCGACCCTGAGCGTCTGCACCGCCCACCCGCTGATCGTCAGCATCGAATCGCGATCGATCCGCTCGACCGTAACGTTGTTGCGTAGCCGGTCGTCGCGCGAAATATCGTAGCGGCGCAGGAAGGTCTGGTCGGTGGTATAGCGCAGCGAACCCGACACCGCCCAGTTCGGGTCAAGCTGGAATCGGCCGACCGCGTCGAGATAGCCACGGAACGACTGTTCGCTGCCCGTCGGCACGATGCCGAGCACGAGGTCGTCGCTCCGCCGGCTGACCGTCGCATAGCCCTGTACCCGATATGCGCCCTTCGACGTCAGCGCACGGTAATCGCCCTGCAGCATCGGCAGCACCGCGGTATAGACGTGCGGCGTGATCGTCAGGTCGCGATTGGGCGCCAGACTGAAATAATAGGGGACGGCAACCTCGACCCCGTTGACCCGGTCGAGCCGGATCGACGGCGCCAACAGCCCCGAATCGCTGCCATCACCGATCGAATGTGAGAAGGATGGCAGCGGGATCGTCGGCAGGCCGAAGATGGTCAGTCCCGCGCCGGTATAGCGGATGCGCTTGCGGATCGGGTCGTAGCGGACCTTGATCGCGGTGATCTTCCACGACGGCTCTTTCGGGCATCCTGCGGAATTGGTCACCGAACAGGGCGTGTAGGCGGCACTCTCGACGGTCACGACGCCATTTTCGGAACGGGTACCGCGCTTTGCCGCGATCCGACCGCCTTCGTCGAGCACCACCAGCATATTGTCGACCACGCCGTCCTTCAGCGTGTCGGTCAGTTCGATCCGGTCGCCATAGGCGATATCGCCCTGCGGGTTGGTTACCGCGATATTACCGTCGGCGACGACCTGTCCGGTCTTACGGTTCCACGTCACCCGATCGGCGCGCAGCCGGTTGCCGTCGCGCAGTAGCCGCACCTCACCGCTGGCCGTGACGATATCGGCATTGCTGTCATATTCGAGCAGGTCGGACGAGAAATCGATCTGCTCGTTGGTCGGCGGCGTCGCCAGCGCCTGTTCGGGCGCGGGTGGCGACGTGGGCCGATCCTGCAAATCCTGCGCACAGGCCGGCCCGCCGAACGCCAATGTCAACCCAAGGGCAAGCGACCCGATCGAACGCACCACTAGTTCCGCTTCCCCTTGTCGCCGCCCGCTGGCGACCTTGTGGTCTGCCTATCGCCCTCTGGCGACTTTGTCGCCAGTGCCTATCGCACCGTGCAGCGGGAACCGCAATCGCTGTCCACCCGCTTTACCTGCCCGCAACAGCGGGCCTAGAAGACGGCAGCGCCCATGTGCGCCAGCGTAGAAGGAAGTGCATGTCGATCTCGATCCAGTTCGCCCCCGAGCGGGGAACCGCCACCGCCCTTGTCCTGCCCGTCGCCAGCGGGGGGCTCGACCGGATCGCCGCGGCCGGGCTCGACGATGCCACCGCGACGCTGGTCACCGGCGCCGCGCGTGCCGGTCGGTTCGAGGGCGAAGCAGGTTCGATGGCCGAAATCTTCGTGCCCGGTGACGGCGACAGTGCCAACCGCGTCATTTTGCTTGGCATTGGTGCCGGCGACGGCATGGCGCTGGAAAAGGCGGGCGGCGCGCTGACCGGACGGTTCCTGCTTTCGGGCCTGACTGGGCTGACCGTCGATTTCGCCGGCACCGATGTCTCGGCCCCATCGGTCGCACGCTTTGCGGCGACCGCAGCGCAGCGCGCCTGGCGGCAGGACGGCTACCGGACGAAGATGCCCGAAAAGTCGAAGCCGACGCTGACAACGATCACCATCGCCAACGCACCCGATGGCATCGACGACGCCTTCGTCGCCGCTGATGCGATCACCCAGGGGCTGGATCTGACCCGCACGCTGGTCACCGATCCGCCGAACATCCTTTACCCGGTCAGTTTCGTCGAGAAATGCCGCGAACTGGCCGATCTCGGCATCGAACTCACCATCCTCGACGAACGGCAGATGGCCGAACTTGGCATGGGCGCGTTGCTCGGTGTCAGCCTCGGTTCGGAAAAGGAAGCGCGGCTGCTCGCGATGCGCTGGAACGGCAAGGGCGAGGGCGATGTTGACCTCGCCTTGGTCGGCAAGGGCGTGACCTTCGACACCGGCGGCATTTCGCTGAAGCCCGGACCCGGCATGGAAGACATGAAGTGGGATATGGGCGGCGCCGGCGCGGTCGCCGGCGCGATGAAGGCGCTGGCGTCGCGCAAGGCGAAGGCGAACGTCGTTGGCGTCGTCGGGCTGGTCGAGAACATGCCCGATGGCAAGGCGCAGCGGCCCGGCGACGTCGTCACCAGCATGTCGGGCCAGACGATCGAGGTGCTCAACACCGATGCCGAAGGACGTCTGGTGCTGTGCGACGTGCTGACCTGGGTCCAGAAGACGCACAAGCCGGGCACCATCGTCGATCTCGCCACGCTGACCGGCGCGATGATCATCTCTCTGGGCAGCGAACATGGCGGCATGTTCGTCAATGACGATTCGCTCGCCGACCAGTTGCTGGCGGCATCGCGCGAATCGGGGGACCTGTTGTGGCGCTTCCCGCTGTCGCCGGCCTATGACAAGCTGCTCGACAGCCCGATCGCCGACATGAAGAATATCGGCCCGCGCGGTGCCGGATCGATCACCGCCGCCCAGTTCCTGAAGCGCTATATCGACGAAGGCGTCCGCTGGGCGCATCTCGATATCGCCGGCATGGTGTGGGCTGACAAGCCCGGCAACCACCACGACAAGGGCGCGACCGGCTTCGGCGTGCGCCTCCTCGACCGGTTCGTCGCGGACAATTTCGAGGGGTAAGACGAAACCGTCGTCCCGGCGAAGGCCGGGACCCATGGGTACGGGCGTGCACGACCCGATCGATATCGCCTGTATCCATGGATTCCGGCCTTCGCCGGAATGACGGAAGCGAACCTATGAAAGTCGACTTCTACCACCTGACCCGCAGCCCGCTCGACCGCGTGCTCCCGCGCATCGCCGCACGTCTCCACGGTGACGGCGAGCGGCTGTTGCTGGTGTCCGAAGATGCCGACCAGCGACGCGACCTCGACATGCTGCTCTGGACCTACGCCCCCGACAGCTTCCTGCCGCACGCGCAGGCCGGGGCGGGGGACGACAGCCGGCAAGCGGTACTGATCGCTCCCGACGTCACCCCCGCAAGCACCGCGCGCAACATCGCGATCGTCGACGGCCGCTGGCGCGACGCGGCGCTGACCTTCGACCGCGCCTTCCACTTCTTCGGCGAAGACCATATCGCCGCTGCCCGCGCCGCGTGGAAGGGGCTGGCCGACCGCGACGGTGTCGAGCGCCGCTATTGGCGACAGGGCGACAATGGTTGGGAACAGGCGGCGTAACGCTTGCCTGTAACGCGGCGCCCGATTAGGGGGACCGTCAACTTCCAACCAGCAACGCAGGAGCTGCGACCACCATGGCCGCCACCCGTACCTTTTCGATCATCAAGCCCGACGCGACCCGCCGCAACCTGACCGGCGCCGTCACCAAGATGCTGGAGGAAGCCGGCCTGCGCGTCGTCGCTTCGAAGCGCATCCAGATGACCCGCGAACAGGCCGAAGGCTTCTACGGCGTGCATCGCGAGCGTCCGTTCTTTAACGACCTCGTGTCGTTCATGATCTCGGGCCCGGTCGTCGTGCAGGTGCTCGAAGGCGAAAACGCCGTCCAGGCGAACCGTGACATCATGGGCGCGACCAACCCGGCGAACGCCGAACCGGGCACGATCCGTAAGGAACTGGCCGAATCGATCGAAGCAAACTCGGTCCATGGTTCGGATTCGGAAGAGAATGCGAAGATCGAGATCGACTTTTTCTTCAAGCCGGAAGAGATTGTCGGCTGATCGATCGGTCGATGGAATGAAAAAGGGCCGGCTTCCGATGAGGAGGCGGGCCTTTTTGTTTCTGCGTTGGTCGGGTGCGAACTTGCCTCACCGTTCGTCCTGAGTAGCCGCTGAGCCTGTCGAAGCGGCGTATCGAAGGACCGTTGGCGGCAGGTGCTTCGATACGGGTCTTCGACTGCGCTCAGCCCCTACGCAGCACGAACGGAAGCGGAAAAAGCTACCCCATTCTCCCATCCCGTTCGCTTCGAGCAGCTTCGAGCGAAGTCGAGAAGCGCCCGTCGAGAACGGGCTGATTGGGCCACCCCTTCTCGACGACGGTTCTCGATAGGCTCGAACCTCCAATGGGATTGAGACCGAGGGGAGAGCCCCCCCTTACTTCACCCCGGCAGTTGCCGCGACCGCCACAACCGGCGTGCCTGCCGACACCGCGGTCGTCGCCGGCACCGCAACCGGCGTCGCCGACTCGGTGAACGCCTTCAGCTCGCGACCGGCCGGAATGCGCGCGCTCTTGCCCGTGACGAAGGGCGCCGCCGGCCACAGTAGCGCGACCGATGCCACAGTCGCGACGGTGTTGCCTTCACCTTCCTGGCGATATTTGCCGGTCACCGGGATGCGGCGACCGTTCAGGTCGATCGAGCGGACCTGGATTTCCATCTTGCCCGACTTGCCGAACGCACCCTTGCCGGTCAGCCAGGTGACTTCGCCCACGGCGGGCGTGCCCTTCGGAATTACGACATAGTCACCAAGCATCACGTCGGCAGCGACGGTCAGCCCGAACTTGTAGCCGACCTCGATGCGACCGCCCTTGGTCGTCAGGTCCTCGTTCATCGACAACAACACTTCGGTGTTCGCCGGCAGCTGCGCATTGGCGGTGGCGCCCCCACGCGCGACAGCGGTCACCGGCGCCGACTGGTCCTGCGCGACCGCAGCGGTCATCGACGCGCCAGCGAAAGCGGCGACGCAAAGCATCTTCACGAACGTCATGATCTTCCCCTCTACTTCCCCCCCATGGGAAGTCAGGCCGGATCGTATCCGATCGCGACGTCGCTGGATAGGGGCCGGGGAAGCGTTACTGCACCGAAACGGGGTTAACGCCCGCCCGCTTCGAGCAGTCCGCGCGGTGCGGCCAGTTCCCACGCATGGGCGACCGCATCGTCGATCACCGTCCCGTCGCCGTACGGCAACGCGACCCAGCCGTCGTCGCCGCGCACCGCTGCTGCGCCGTCGACCCGCACGAAAGCCTCCCCCTCGACCAGAAAGACGGTCGTGCCATGCTCCTGTCGCTCCTCGACCGCCGGCAACACCTTCACTGCTTCACGGATACGGTCGAGCGTCTCGGTCATCGCGTCACAAACTCCGCCAGGGTTCGCGGGTAGAGGCGATGTTCCTCCACCAGCACCCGCGCCGCCAGCGTATCGGGCGTATCGTCGGGCAGGATCGGAACGCGCGCCTGCGCCAATACGCTCCCGGCGTCGAGTTCTTCGGTGACGACATGCACCGAACAGCCCGCCTCGGTATCGCCGGCTGCGATCGCCCGAGCATGCGTATCCAAGCCCTTATAGGCCGGCAGCAACGACGGATGGATGTTGACGATCCGGTCGCGCCACTCCCCGACGAACCAGTCCGATAGCAGGCGCATATAGCCGGCCAGCGCGATCGTCTCGACCCCCGCGTCCCGCAGCGCCCCGTTGATCGCCGCTTCATATTCCGCCTTTGCGATGCCGCGCGGCGACTGTGCGAAGGTGGCGATGCCCTGTTCGGCGGCATGGGTCAGGCCGGCGGCATCGGGCTTGTCCGATGCCACCAGCACGATTCCATAGGGGCAGTCCGCCGCCTTGGCCGCTTCGATCAGCGCCGCCATGTTCGATCCCCGTCCCGAAATCAGGACGCCGACACGGTGTTTAGCCAAGATGCGTCGCGCTCCAGTCGGCACGGGCACTCCACGTCCCCGCGCTGCCCTTGACGGTGCAGCCCTTGTCGCCCGCATCGACCGTGCCGATCCGCACGACCGTCTCGCCCGCTTGCTCCAGCGCCGTGGCGACCGAAGCGGCATCCTCAGGGGCGACCAGCACAGCCATGCCGATGCCGCAGTTGAAGGTCCGCGCCATCTCTTCCGGCTCAATATTGCCCTGCGCTTGCAGGAACGCCATCAGCCGCGACTGTTCCCACGCATCGGCGTCGACCGTCGCATGCGCCCCTTGCGGAAGGACGCGCGGGATATTCTCCAGCAACCCGCCGCCAGTGATATGCGCCAGCCCATGAATGCGCCCGTCGCGCAGCAGCGGCAGCAGCGACTTCACGTAGATTCTGGTCGGTGCCATCAGCGCATCGATCAACAGCACGTCCTGATCGAACAGGGCAGGGCGGTCGAGCTTCCACCCCTTCTCCGCCGCCAGTCGCCGTACCAGGGAAAACCCGTTCGAATGCACCCCCGACGACGCCAGCCCGAGGATGACGTCACCGACCGCGACCTTGTCCCCGGTCAGCAGTTGCTCGCGCTCGACCGCGCCGACGCAGAAGCCGGCAAGGTCGTAGTCGCCATCGGCATACATACCGGGCATCTCGGCGGTCTCGCCGCCGATCAGCGCGCAGCCGGCCTGTCGGCATCCTTCGGCGATCGAGGCCACGACCCGCTCGGCAGTGTCCGCGACCAGCTTACCCGACGCATAATAATCGAGGAAGAACAGCGGCTCGGCACCCTGTACGATTAGGTCGTTGGCGCACATCGCGACCAGATCGATACCGACCCCATCATGCGCATTGTGTTCGATCGCCAGCTTCAGCTTCGTACCGACGCCGTCATTGGCGGCGACCAGCAACGGGTCCTTGAACCCCGCCGCCTTCGGATCGAACACGCCGCCGAACCCGCCCAGTTCGGCATCCGCCCCCGGCCGCCGCGTCGACTTGGCCAGCGGTCCGATGGCACGGACCAGGGCATTGCCCGCCGCGATCGAGACGCCTGCCTGTGCGTAGGTATAGCCGCCGCCGCGGTCCGCTTCGTTGCTCATTGGGCCCGACTAGCCACATCGCGCTTGGATTTCCACGCCTGCTTCGTCAAAAGGCGCGCATGATTTTGGTTCAGTCCCGCCGCATCCTTGCCGCCCTCGCATTGGGCGTGGTCGCGACCGGGGCGGTCGTGGCACAGCAGGGCGGAGTCGCGCCGATCGACGGATCGGGCAGCTTCGAGGTGAACGGCGTGCGCGTCGACGTCGCCGGCCCGACGGCCGAGGCGGCGCGCACCACCGGATGGCGCCTCGCCCAGCGCAAGGGATGGCAGATGCTGTCGCAGCGGCTGACCGGACAGGCCCGCTCGCTCCCGGACGGCACGCTCGATTCGCTGGTGACCAGCATCGTGGTGGAAAGCGAACAGATCGGCCCGAACCGCTACATCGCCCGGCTGGGCGTGCTGTTCAATCGCGGCCGCGCCGCTTCGATCCTCGGCATCGCCGGCGTATCCGAACGTTCGCCCGCCATGCTGGTCGTGCCGCTGATCTGGGACGGCGGCACCGGCACGGTATTCGAACGCGCGACCCCGTGGCAGGCGGCATGGGCGCGCTTCCGCACCGGTGGCAGCGTCATGGATTATGTCCGGCCCAGCGGCACCGGCGCCGACGGCCTGCTGCTCAACGCCGGACAGGTGACGCGGCGTGGGCGTGGCTGGTGGCGCACCGTGCTCAACCAATATGGCGCGTCCGACGTGCTCATCCCGCAGGTCCGCCTGTATCGCCAATGGCCCGGCGGCCCGGTGATCGGCACCTTCACTGCCGGCTACGGTCCCGACAACCGCCTGCTCGGCAGCTTCTCGCTCCGCGTCAATCAGGGGGATGCGGTCCCGGCGTTGCTAGACGAAGGCGTCCGCCGCCTCGACGCGCTGTATCAACAGGGGCTGCGCAGCGGCGCGCTCCGCCCCGACCTCGTCCTCGCCGCCCCGCCACCGGGCAGCGTGATCCCCCCCGACGAGGAAGAGATCGTCGACCCGACCAGCATCGACGCGGGCGCTACCCCGACCCCGGTTCCGACCGGCGACAGCGTCACCCTGTCGATCCAGGCCGACACCCCGACTGTGGCCGCGGTCGAATCGACCGAAGCCGCATTGCGCTCGGTGCCCGGCGTCCGCTCGGCGGCGACTTCCAGCCTCGCGCTCGGCGGCGTATCGGTGCTGCGCGTGACGTTCGACGGAGATATCGCCATCCTCACCGCCGCACTCGAATCGCGCGGCTGGCAGGTGCAGCAGGGCGAGGGCGCGCTCCGCATCCGTAGGCGCGCGGCGTCGACCCCGACCGCTCCGCCGAGTGCCCCGCAGGAATGACCAGCCCGCCTCGCGCTACGGTTCAGCTTACCCTGCCTCTCGAACTTCCCGCCGGCGCCCGGCAGGACCTGTTCCTTGTCGGGCCGTCGAACGAAGCTGCCGTCCATCATCTCGATCATTTCGCGACCTGGCCCGTCCAGGCGGCGTTGCTGGTCGGCCCGCGCAAATCGGGCCGCACCCTGCTTGCCCGCCTGTTCGCCGCGAAGAGCGGAGGGACGATCGCCGACGATGCCGATCGCTGGAGCGAGACCGAACTGTTCCATGCATGGAACCGGGCGCAGGCCGATGCCCGTCCGCTGCTCATCGTCGCGGACGCTGCCCCGCCGATCTGGCGGATCGGCCTTCCCGACCTGCGCTCGCGGATCAACGCCACGCCGGTTCTGCGCCTCGAAGCGCCCGACGATGTGCTGATCGAAACACTGCTGCAATATCTCTTCGACAGGAAGGAGCTCGTCGCCGCGCCCGATCTGGTGCGCTGGCTTGCCCGCCGCGTCGAACGGAGCCACCTTGCGGTGCTTCGCATCGTCGAGGCTCTGGAGGAAGATGCCATGTTGCGCTCGACGCGCCGTCTCACCGTTCCCGCCGCGCGCGCCGCGCTGGCCGGCAATCCGTTACTGCTGGACCGCCTGCTGTGAACGACCCGGTCCCCTCCGCCCGCACCACCGTCGCCGCCGCACCCGAGGCGCGCTACTTCAACCGCGAACTGTCGTGGCTGGCGTTCAACCGCCGCGTGCTCGACGAAGCGTGCAACCCCGATCACCCGCTGCTCGAACGCCTGCGCTTTCTGTCGATCTCGGCGACCAATATCGACGAATTCTTCATGGTCCGCGTCGCGGGTCTCAAGGGGCAGCAGATGCAGGAGGTCGGCCATGAATCGGTCGACGGCCTGACCCCGTCGCAGCAACTGGCCGCGATCACCGTCGACGCCGCCGGGCTGGTCGACAGCCAGCAGCGGATCTGGCGCGATATCGCCGCGCAGCTGGCGGAGGCCGATATCAGCGTGCTCGGCGCCGACGCGTTGCATGGCGAGACCGAGGAATGGCTCGCCCGCTATTTCCGCGATCAGTTGTTCCCGGTGCTCACCCCGCAGGCACTCGACCCGGCGCACCCGTTCCCGTTCATCCCGAATCTCGGCTCGGCGATGCTGTTCGACCTGATCCGCCGCTCGGATGAGGTCGAGGTGCGCGAGGTCGTGCTGCTCCCCTCGGCAATGCCGCGCTTCGTGCGTTTGCCGGGCAAGTCGGCGCGCTATGTCGCGATCGAAACCGTGCTGCGCCATTTCTCGGGCCTGTTCTTCCCCGGCTATACGGTGCGCGCCTCCGCCGCCTTCCGCGTCATCCGCGACAGCGATATCGAACTGGAGGAAGAGGCAGAGGATCTGGTCCTCTATTTCCGCACCGCGATCAAACGCCGTCGTCGTGGCCGGATCATCCGCCTCGAAATCGAATCGGGCATCTCCGACGAACTGGTCCAGCTGCTGCGCGACGAAATGGGCGGCAGCGACGCCCTCATCACCGAAACCGGCGGCTTCCTCGGCATCGGCGACCTGTCGATGCTGGTCGCCGAAGACCGGCCGGACCTCAAATTCCCGCCCTTTTCCCCGCGTTTCCCCGAACGCATCCGCGAATATGGCGGCGACTGTTTCGCGGCGATCCGGGCAAAGGATATCGTCGTCCACCACCCGTACGAAACCTTCGACGTCGTGCTTGCCTTCCTCAAGCAAGCCGCCGCCGATCCCGACGTCGTCGCGATCAAGCAGACGCTCTACCGCGCCGGCAAGCAGTCCGCCGTCGTCGCCGCTCTGGTCGCCGCCGCCGAAGCCGGCAAGTCGGTGACCGCCGTCGTCGAACTGAAAGCCCGCTTCGACGAGGAGCAAAACCTCAACCTCGCCTCGGTCCTTGAACGCGCCGGCGTTCAGGTCGTCTACGGCTTTATCGAGTGGAAGACCCACGCCAAAATCTCGATGGTCGTCCGGCGCGAGGAACAGGGCTATCGCACCTATTGTCACTTCGGCACCGGCAATTATCACCCGATCACCGCGCGTATCTACACCGACCTCAGCTTCTTCACCGCCGATCCGGTGATCGGGCGCGATGCGGCGCAGGTGTTCAACTACATCACCGGCTATGTCGAACCGCAGGCGCTGCAACAGCTTGCCATCAGCCCCCGCGACCTGCGCGACCGGTTGGAGGCGCTGATCGAGGGCGAGATTCAGACCGCCCGCGCCGGCGGCGAAGGCTCGATCTGGCTGAAGATGAACTCGCTGGTCGATCCGGCACTGATCGACAAGCTGTACGAAGCATCGGCGGCGGGCGTGCAGGTCGACCTGATCGTGCGCGGCATCTGCTGCCTGCGGCCGGGCGTGCCGGGCATGTCCGACAACATCCGCGTCAAATCGGTCGTCGGCCGTTTCCTCGAACACAGCCGTATCTATTGCTTCGGCAACGGACAGGCGCTGCCCAATGACGACGCGCTGGTCTATGTATCCTCGGCCGACTGGATGCCGCGCAACTTCGACCGCCGCGTTGAATATCTGCTGCCCATCACCAACCCGACCGTTCACGATCAGGTGCTCGATCAGGTCATGGTCGCCAATCTGCTCGACACCGAACAAAGTTGGGACCTCGGCCCCGATGGCAGCTATCGCCGGATGGGGAAGGGTGACAAGCCGTTCAACCTGCACCGCTATTTCATGACCAACCCGTCGCTGTCCGGGCGCGGTGCGGCGATCGAGAGCGGGTCGGCAACGGTACCGCAGAAATTGTCGCTGCGCGCATGGCGGGCGGCACGGGAAGGAACGATGTGATCCGATTGCCGTGGAGCCGTCCCGCCACCATCGCCCATAGCGCGATCATCGACATCGGATCGAACTCGATCCGTCTGGTCGTCTATGGCGGCCCGGATCGCATCCCGGCGACACTGTTCAACGAAAAGGTTCTGGCCGGCCTCGGCCGCTCGCTGGCAGCGACCGGGACGATCGACGCGGAGGCATTTCGCGTCGCCGGTGCCGCGCTTGCCCGGTTCGCATGGCTGACGCGCGAGATGCAGGTCGATGTCGTCCGCACCGTCGCCACCGCCGCCGTGCGCGACGCCAGCAACGGCCGCGATCTGATCGCGCTCGCCGAAAGCTGCGGCCTGAGCGTGGAAACGCTGTCGGGCGAGGAAGAGGCGCAGGCTGCCGGCCATGGCGTGCTGTCGGCGATCCCCGATGCCGACGGCATCGTCGGCGACCTTGGCGGCGGCAGTCTCGAACTGGTCCGGGTGAAGGGCGGCAAGCTCGGCGAGCGTGTGTCCTTCCCGCTTGGCGTGTTGCGCATCGGCGCGATCCGCGAACGACGCGCGGGCGAACTCGACCGCACGGTACAGCGGATGGTGCGCGACGCGGGCTGGGCGGGGCAGGGGCGGGGACTGCCCTTCTACCTCGTCGGCGGATCATGGCGCGCGCTGGCCCGGCTCGACATGCATCTGACCGGCTATCCGCTACCGATCGCCCATGGCTATGAGATATCACTCAACCGAATCAATGCGTTGCGAAAGGTTCTTTCCGATCTTCCTCGCACCGATCTGAAGGCCGTGCCGAACCTGTCGGGCGGGCGCGTGCCGACGCTCGACAATGCGACGGCGGTGCTGGCGTCGATGACCAAGCATCTCGGTTCGGCCACGACGATGGTCTCGGCCTATGGCCTGCGCGAAGGGCTGCTCTACGCCGCCTTGCCCGCCGATGTCCGCGCACAGGACCCGTTGCTGATGGCCGCCCATGACGAAGGGGCCCGGCAGGGCCGCTTCGCCGAACATGGCGACCTGCTGCACAAATGGATCGCGCCGCTATTCCCGGACGACGATGCCGCGATGGTCCGGCTGCGTCACGCTGCCTGTCTGCTTGCGGATGTCGGCTGGCACGCCAATCCCGAATTCCGCGCCGAACGCGGCGTAGAGATCGCGTTGCACGGCAACTGGGTAGCGATCGATGCCGCCGGCCGTGCGATCGTCGCACAGGCACTCTACAGCTGCCTCGGCGGCGGTGGTGACGCTGCGCCCGATCCGCTACCCCGCCTCGCCCCGGCAGCGGCGCTTTCCGCCGCGCACCGCTGGGGTCTTGCCATGCGGCTCGGCCAGCGTCTCAGCGGCGGTGTCGCGGCTCCGCTTCAGCGCACCCACCTGCGCCGTGGTCGCGGTCAAGTCGAACTCGTAGTCCCCGCCCGCGATACCGCACTCTATGGGGAGGCTGTCCAGAAACGGCACAAGGCGCTTGCCGCCGCACTCGGCATGGAAGCGGCGCTGGTCACACCCTGACGCCGCTTTCCTACACGCCCCCGATTTGCGATCCTCCGGCCGCTGTTTTTACCGTCGGGATCACGGAACACGCCTCGCGAACGTCAAAGTGACGACGTGTCAACTTCCGCGCCCATCCTGCGGCCCAACCCATTGCAATCACTGACGTTTAGAGGGTTTGAAAGATCGACGTACCGTAACCTTTGTCAACTTCCGCAAGCATTAACCGCAGCGCAAATTGGTCACGACCCCCTTGTCGTCGACGTCGATGTTCAGCCGGTCGGGCCGGAAGTCCATCGTCACCATCGTCCCCGGCCGGATCACCCGCACCGCCCGCGCACCAGACCGTTTGCGCGCATCCTCTTGCACGGTTTCGGTCACCACTTTGCCGACCAGATCGGCGATCGAGCCAAGACCGCAGCTGTCGATCTGCGGCGCACCGGCCGGCCCGACCGGCCGCGACCCCATCGTCGGCGGCGACGTCCGTACCGGCGGCGGCGTCTGCGGTTCGGCACAACCGGCCACCGCTACTGCCATCAGCGCAAACTGCTTCATTCCACCACCTCCGCTCGGGTCATCTTCAACCGTCCACCCAGCACGGTGAACCCAAGCTGACCCTCGACCAGCGCCAGCGCGTCGCGCCCGAACTGCTCGAACCGCCACCCGTTCAGGATCGACAGCCCGTCGCGCTGTCCGGCGGCCAGCGCCTCCAGATCGTCCGACCGCGCCAGCAGCCGCGCGGCGACCTTGATCTCGTTCGCGCGGATTTTCAGCAGCAGTTTCAGCAGGTCGGCGACCAATGCTCCTTCCTTGCCCAATGCCGGCTTACGCTCGTCGCGCCCCGGCATCTCGTCGGAAGGTAGCGGCCGCGCTTCGGCCAGCGCGGTCATCATGCGCGCGCCGATATCGTTATGCGCCCATGCCGCCGACAGCCCGCGCACCTTCGCAAGATCGGCCTGCTTGCGCGGCGGGTTACCGGCCAGATCGGCGATCGTCTCGTCCTTGACGATCCGCCCGCGCGGCAAATCCTTGCCCTGCGCCTCCAACTCGCGCCACTTGCCCAGCGTTTTCAGCCGGCCCAGCACCTCGGGCTTGCGGCTGTTGACGCGGATGCGCTGCCACACCGTTTCGGGATCGTTGAAGTAATTGGATGGATCGCCGATCCGCTCCATCTCTTCATCCAGCCACAACCCGCGCCCGGTCTTGCGCAGCTTCGCCAGCATCTTGGGAAAGATCACCGACAGATGCGTCACGTCGGCGATCGCATAGTCGATCTGCCGATCGTCGAGCGGCCGCCGCGACCAGTCGGTGAAACGCGCGCCCTTGTCGACCGTGATCCCCAGATAGGCATCGACCAGATTGGAGTATCCGACCTGCTCGCCCTGACCGAGCGCCATCGCCGCCACCTGCGTGTCGAACATGGGGAAGGGCGTCTTGCCGGTCAGATTATAGACGATCTCGATATCCTGCCCCCCCGCATGGAAGACCTTCAGAACGTCCTCGTTATCGGTCAGCAGGTTCAGCAGCGGGGTCAGATCGATGCCCGGCGCCATTGGATCGATCGCCGCCGCTTCCTCGGTATTGGCGATCTGGATCAGGCACAGTTCGGGCCAATAGCTGTTCTCGCGCATGAACTCGGTGTCGACGGCTACGAAGTCGGACGTGGCGAGGCGGGTACAGAGGGCGGCGAGGGTCGCGCTGTCCTCGATCAACGGATGGATATGCATCACGCCCGCATAGCAAGGTTCCGCGCCTTGACAAAAGGGGGTGGGGGAGGGAAGCGGCGCACATCCAGAAATCACTATTCTAGTGAAACACCGCCAAAGGTCTTACCGATGCACGCCTATCGCACTCATAACTGCGGCCAGCTCACGGACGCGAACGACGGCGACACCGTCCGCCTGTCGGGCTGGGTGCATCGCAAGCGCGACCATGGCGGCGTGCTGTTCATCGACCTGCGCGACCATTACGGCATCACCCAGATCGTGGCCGACAGCGACTCGCCCGCGCTCGCCCTTCTCGAATCGGCGCGTACCGAGTCGGTGCTGACCATCGATGGCAGCGTGAAGCTGCGCAGCGACGCGACGAAGAACCCGAACCTCGCCACCGGCGCGATCGAAATCTATGCCCGCGCCGCAACGCTCCAGTCGGCAGCGCAGGAACTGCCCATGCCGGTCGCCGGCGAGGCGGAATATCCGGAAGACATTCGTCTCCGCTACCGCTTCCTCGACCTGCGTCGCGAACGGCTGCACGCGAACATTCTGTTGCGCTCGAACGTCATCGCGTCGCTGCGCCGCCGGATGATCGATCAGGGGTTCACCGAGTTCCAGACGCCGATCCTGACCGCGTCGTCGCCCGAAGGCGCGCGCGATTATCTGGTCCCCAGCCGCGTCCATCCTGGCAAGTTCTACGCGTTGCCTCAGGCGCCGCAGATGTTCAAGCAGCTGCTGATGGTTGCCGGCTTCGACCGCTATTTCCAGATCGCGCCCTGCTTCCGCGACGAAGACGCCCGCGCCGACCGCAGCCCCGGCGAATTCTACCAGCTCGATTTCGAAATGAGCTTCGTCACGCAGGAAGACGTGTTCGCCGCGATCGAACCCGTGCTGCACGGCGTATTCGAGGAATATGCAGACTGGCAGGGCAAGGGCCGCACCGTGTCGCCGCTGCCGTTCAAGCGCATTCCCTACCGCGAATCGATGCTGAAATATGGCAACGACAAGCCCGACCTGCGCAACCCGCTGCTCATCACCGATGTGTCCGACCTGTTCGTCGGCTCCGGCTTCGGCCGCTTCGCTTCGATCGTCGAGGCGGGTGACGTGGTGCGCGCGGTGCCGGCACCCAAGACCGCCGACAAGAGCCGTAAATTCTTCGACGACATGAACGCCTGGGCCCAGTCCGAAGGGTTCGCTGGCCTCGGTTACGCTACCCGCAAGGGCGGCGAATGGGGCGGCCCCATCGCCAAGAACCATGGCGAGGAAGGCATGGCGAAGATCGCCGAAGCGCTCGGCCTCGGTCCCGATGACGGCGTGTTCTTCGCCGCCGGCAAGGAAGCGCAGGCCGCCAAGCTCGCCGGCCTCGCCCGCACCCGCGTCGCCGAGACGCTGGGCCTGATCGACGACAAGCGGTTCGAATTCTGTTGGATCGTCGACTTCCCGATGTTCGAATATGACGAGGATGCGAAGAAGGTCGATTTCAGCCACAACCCCTTCTCGATGCCGCAGGGCGAGATGGAAGCGCTGGAGACGATGAACCCGCTCGACATCCTCGCCTATCAGTACGACATCGTCTGCAACGGCGTGGAGCTGTCGTCGGGCGCGATCCGGAACCATCGCCCGGAGATCATGTACAAGGCGTTCGAGATCGCCGGCTACTCACAGGCCGACGTCGATACGAACTTCGCAGGCATGATCAACGCCTTCAAGTTCGGCGCCCCGCCGCACGGTGGCTCGGCACCGGGCGTCGATCGCATCGTCATGCTGCTGGCCGACGAGCCGAACATCCGCGAGGTCATCACCTTCCCGATGACGCAGAAAGCCGAAGACCTGATGATGGGCGCGCCCAACTACGCGACGCCCAAGCAGCTGCGCGAACTCAATATCCGCGTGACCGTGGACGGTCCGAAGGAAGGCTGAGGCAATTAGAGGGGCGGGGGATCAACCCCGCCCCGCGAACTCGTTCAGGCGTTTTCGAACGTCTCGCCTTCCAGCACGCGCAGGCGGCCATCCTCGATCGCGAACACTGCGCCGTGCAGCTTGAGCTTGCCCGCCTCGACCCGTTCCTTGACGAACGGGAAGGTCATCAGGTTCTGGAGCGACACCTTCACGCCCTCCTGCTCCAGAGCCTTCTGGCCTTCCGGGCCGGTACCGTGCTCCGCGACGACCTTCTCGCGCGCTTCGTCGAGCAGATCGATCCAGTGGGCGACGAAGCCGCCTTCACCCGGCTTGGTATTGGCCAATGACTGGGTAAGGCAGGCATTCACGCCGCCGCACGCCCCGTGGCCCAGCACAAGAACTTCCTCAACCTCCAGCTTCGTGACCGCGAATTCCAGCGCCGCCGACACGCCGTGGCGACCGCCATCGTCCTCGAACGGCGGCACCAGATTGGCGACGTTGCGCACCACGAAGATCTCGCCCGGGCGCGCGCCGAAGATGGTCGCCGGGTCGACACGGCTGTCCGAACAGGCGATTACCATCACCTTCGGGCTCTGGCCCGTTGCCAGTTCGCTCCAGCGTTCGCGTTCCTGCTGCCACTCGGTGCCGCGGAAGCGATAATAGCCTTCCTTGAGGTCGCTGAAGTGCATCAAATATTCTCCGTCAGATGGTATAAATCTTCCCTCGGTCGCTAGACGCATGGGCGCCCCGAACGTTGCAGGCGGTTGTTCGTTTCCTCGCGCATCGCTATCTGACGCCCATGAACGAGATGACGCCGCTGCCCCGCCCCGAGCGCACCCGCAAGCCCGATTGGATTCGGGTGAAGGCTCCGACCGGCAAGGTTGTGCAGGAAACCCGTGCGCTGATGCGCTCGAAAAGCCTGACGACGGTGTGCGAGGAAGCGGCCTGTCCTAATATCGGCGAATGCTGGTCGAAGAAGCATGCGACCGTCATGATCCTCGGCGACACCTGCACCCGTGCCTGCGCCTTCTGTAACGTCAAGACCGGCATGCCGCGCGCGGTCGACCCGATGGAGCCGCAGCATGTCGCCGAAGCCGCAGCGGCGATGGGGCTGAACCATATCGTCATCACCTCGGTCGATCGCGACGATTTGCCCGACGGCGGTGCCAAGCAGTTCGTGAAGGTGATCGAGGCGATCCGCGCGGCGAACCCGACGACGACGATCGAGATACTGACCCCCGATTTCCGCAATAAGCATGAGGCGGCGGTGGAGATGATCGTCGCGGCGCGCCCCGACGTCTACAACCACAATCTCGAAACCGTGCCGCGCCTCTACCCGACGATCCGCCCAGGCGCGCGCTATTACGCGTCGCTACGCCTGCTGGAGAGCGTCAAGAAGCTCGACCCGTCGATCTTTACCAAGTCGGGCATCATGTTGGGCCTTGGGGAAGAACGGCTCGAAGTGCACCAGGTTATGGACGACATGCGCTCGGCCGACATCGATTTCCTGACGATGGGCCAGTATCTGCAGCCGACACCAAAGCATGCCAAGGTCATCGATTTCGTCACGCCCAAGGCGTTCGACGGCTTTGCTGCCATTGCTCGGGCAAAGGGCTTCCTGCTGGTCGCGTCGTCGCCGCTCACCCGGTCGAGCTATCACGCGGGCGATGATTTCGAACGGATGCGGGCGAACCGTGATGCTAAGCTGGGCGTTGTTCGCGTCTGATGCCCAAGCATAGCGAAACCCGCCATCTGCCCTACAGCTCCGAACAGATGTTCGATCTGGTCGCGGACGTAGGGCGCTATGGCGAATTCCTGCCATGGGTCAGCGCGATCCGGGTGCGGTCGAGCACCGAAACGGAAATGGTCGCGGACATGATCGTCGGGTTCAAGGGGCTGCGCGAGAGTTTCACCTCGAAGGTGCAGAAAGAGCGACCGGACCATATCCGCGTCGACTATCTCGACGGGCCGCTCAAATATCTGAACAACGACTGGCGCTTCCGCCCCGACGGGCAGGGCGGCTGCTACGTCGATTTCTGCGTCGACTTTCAGTTCAAGAGTCGCATGTTCGAAATGCTGGCGGGGCAGGTCTTCGACCGCGCACTGCGCAAGATGATCGGCGCGTTCGAGGATCGCGCCGCCGCCCTTTACGGCGACTCGGGGACAGGTTCCTCCGGCGCGACTTCTGGCGGCAGCAGCAGTTCGAGCGCGCACAGCGCCGCCTGAAGCCGGATACCACCACGGCCCAGGTCGCCGAACTGTCGCAGGTCGGCGACGACCTTCGCAGGATCGCCGCCCTTTTCGGCGCGGGCGAACACGACCGTTCCGACCGGCTTCTTCTCGGAGCCGCCGCCCGGACCTGCGACGCCGGTAATCGCAACCGCGACATCGGCCTGCGTCACTTCCAGCGCGCCCTGCGCCATGCTCCACGCCGTGGCGATCGACACCGCGCCGAACGTCTCGATCACGTCGGAACTGACGCGGACCAGTTCGACTTTGGCATCGTTCGAATAGGTGACGAACCCGGCGTTAAAGACGTCGGAACAACCCGGAATTTCGGTAATCGCGGCCGATACCAACCCGCCGGTGCAGCTTTCAGCGAGCGAGATGCGCCGGCCGGCGGCACGGTTTGCCTCGACGACCTTGCGTGCGGCTTCGACCAGTTCGTTGGGCAGGATAGAGTCCATCACATCAATTCCGGGCGCGCTGTCCGCATAGCGGCAGGCGCATTTGGGGGTTGGGGCGGTCGGCATCGATCTGGGCGAACAGCACGACCAGTCCGGCGACGTTGCGCGGCGGCAACGACTGGACAAGGTTCGCTGCGCGCTCGATCCGCGGACAATCGGCCGGATCGATATTGCCGACGACCATCGGTGCGATCAGCGAGGCGACGATCGGCGCGGCGAACGACGAATCGAGCAACTGGATCGCCTGCGGTGCGGTCAGCCGGCTGAGCGCCGCCTTCGCCTGCGGCCATGCCGCGTCGGTCTCGGCTTCATAGCGGGCGAGGAACGGACCGCTGGTCCGCCGGATCAGCGCGGTCGCGGGCAAAGCATTGGCGCAACGTGTCCCTGCCTGTCGGATCAGCTCGGGCGCGACGAACAGCACCAGCGCCTCGGCCTCGGCGGGCGTTACGCAGGATTGGGGCGTCTGCGCCGAAGCCGAACCGCAGGCGAACAGCGCGAGGAGGGCGGCGAGGCGCTTCATGCCAGCACCCGGATCGTTGCGATCGCCTGCGCGGCGATCCCTTCCTGCCGTCCGGTAAAGCCCAGCCGTTCGCTGGTCGTCGCCTTGATGCTGACCTGTCGCTCGTCAATGCTCAGGATATCAGCGATCCGGCTGCGCATCGCCGCGCGGTGCGGACCGATCTTGGGCGCTTCGCAGATCAGCGTCAGGTCGACGAAATCGATGACGCCGCCTTCAGCACGAACTAGCTTGGCGGCGTGGGCGAGGAACTGCCCCGATTCAGCCCCGCGCCATTGCGGATCGCTCGGCGGGAAATGGGTGCCGATATCGCCGGCGCCGATCGTGCCCAGCAGCGCGTCGGTGATGGCATGCAGCGCGACATCGGCGTCACTATGCCCCGACAGGCCGCGATCATGCGGAATCAGCACGCCGCCCAACCACAATTCCTCTCCGGCTTCGAGACGATGGACGTCGTATCCGGTGGCGCTGCGCGACACGCGTGCAGGCAGGGCACGCGCCTCGGCCAAGGCGAAGTCGGCCGGGTAAGTGATCTTGTCGAGCATAGGGTCTCCTTCGACCATCGCCACGTCGAGGCCGATCGCGCGCAGCATCTGCGCGTCGTCGGTCGCGTCGGCGCTTGCGTCCCACGCGGCATGCGCGTCGCGGATCGCCGACACGGTAAAGGCTTGTGGCGTCTGAACGCGAACCAGCGACGCGCGTGGGACGACGTCCCCCAGCGCTGCGCCGCCTTGCGCCAGCGTATCGGCAACCGGCAACACCGGCACCGCGCCCGGCCCATGGGCGAGTGCGGCAAGCAGGCGGTCAATCGTTTCAGCCGGTACGAACGGGCGAGCGGCGTCATGAATCAGCACCCGCGCCGCATCGCCGATCGCGGCAAGGCCGGCGGCGACGCTTTCGCGCCGGGTCGCGCCGCCGATGACGTACTCGACGTCACCGATGGCGGACCGCAGCGCATCGCCCTGCTCGACACCGATCACTACGACGACCCGGTCGATCCCCGGATGGGCAGAAAGCGCAGCATAGGCATGAGCGACCATCGGTCGTCCGACGATATGCGCGAATTGCTTCGGGGTGGCGCTGCCCGACCGCGTGCCGCTACCGGCGGCGACGATCAGCGCGACTGTTGGTCCGGTCTGCATGGCCGTCCGCCTAGCGCAAGGCGCGCGCCCCCGCCAGCCTTGCCCTGCGCGGCGCTTTGCGCTAGGGGCTGCCCAATTTTCAGGCACAATTTATGACCCTAGCTCCCATTCGTATCGGCGACGTCGTCATCGACACGCCGGTGATCCTCGCGCCGATGACAGGCGTCACCGACCTGCCGTTCCGCAAGATGGTGCGGCGGCACGGGTCGGGGCTGAACGTCACCGAAATGATCGCCAGCCAGGCCGCGATCCGTGAAACCCGGCAATCGATCCAGAAGGCGATGTGGGACCCGGTCGAGGAACCGGTATCGATGCAGCTCGTCGGCTGTACGCCCGTCGAAATGGGCGAGGCGGCGAAGCTGGCCGAGGACAAGGGCGCGGCGATCGTCGACATCAACATGGGCTGCCCGGTGCGCAAGGTGACGAACGGCGATGCCGGATCGGCGCTGATGCGCGACCTGCCGCTCGCCGCCGACTTGATCGCGGCGGTGGTAAAGGCGGTAAAGGTGCCGGTCACCGTCAAGATGCGGATGGGGTGGGACCATAGCAGCCTGAACGCGCCGGAACTGGCGCATATCGCCGAGGATCTGGGCGCGCAGATGGTCACCGTTCATGGTCGTACGCGCAACCAGATGTACCGCGATCATGCCGACTGGGCGTTCGTCCGCCGGGTCAAGGACGCGGTGAAGGTGCCGGTGATCGTCAATGGCGATATTTGTTCGGTCGACGACGCGCAGACCGCCCTCGACCAGTCCGGGGCGGATGGCGTCATGATCGGTCGCGGCGCCTATGGTCGGCCGTGGTTGCTGGCGCAGGTGATGGCGGCGTTGTCGGGCGGCCACGTACCCGACGATCCCTCGATCGAGGAGCAGTATCGCCTTATCCTCAAACATTATCATATGATGCTCGACCATTATGGTGCGGAAACCGGCGTCAACATGATGCGCAAGCATATTGGCTGGTACACGAAGGGGCTGCACGGCTCGGCCGATTTCCGTAACAAGGTCAATCAGGAAGCGAGCGCAAAGACGGTGCTCGCCATGCTCGACGAGTTCTACGCGCCTTGGTGCTCGCGCGCGGCGGCGTGACGTCGGCGACGGCGATGCCGGGCTTTGCGGACCTGTTCGCGGGCCTGCCGGTCGCGGCGCTCGTCCTAGACGAAGCCGGCTGCGTCACCCATGCCAACGGCGCGGCCGAACTGCTGCTGAACCTGTCCGATCGGGCGATGCGCGGCCTGTCGCTCGAACAGATCATCTCGCTGCCGCCGGGCTATGCCGACCAACGCGACGGGCGAGCGTTCGCCAGCTATGACTGCGAACTGCAGCTGAAGCGCGGCGGGCGGCTGCGGGTCGACTTTCACGACAGCCCGGCCGCGCACGGGTCGGCGTGGCGGATCGTCATGCTGTACGGCCTGCGCGGCGGCCATGCCATGCCCCAGGCGGCGGGCGCACGCGCGGCGATCGGTGCGGCGGCGATGCTCGGCCATGAGATCAAGAACCCGCTATCGGGTATTCGCGGTGCGGCGCAGCTCCTGTCGGGCGACGTTGACGACCGCCCGGTGCTGACCGACCTCATCATCGCCGAGGTCGACCGCATCGCCGCGCTGATCGACCGTATGCAGGACTTCACCGACGACCGGCCTCGCGAACTAGTCACACAGAATATCTACCCGGTGCTGGCGCATGCGGTACAGCTCGCGTCCGCCGGTTTCGCGCGCGGCGTGACGATCGAGGAACGCTTCGATCCGTCGCTGCCGCCGGTCCGCATCGATCGCGACGCGTTCGTGCAGGTGATGGTGAACCTGCTAAAGAATGCGGCCGAAGCGCTCGACAAGGTCGACGCGCCGCGCATCATTCTCGGCACCGCCTATCGCCATGGCATGTCGCATGCCATCGGCAGCGGGCGCCGTGCCGTACCGATCGAACTGACCGTCACCGACAATGGCCCTGGCGCACCCGCCGATATCGCCGGCCACCTTTTCGAACCCTTCGTATCTGGCAAGCGGGAGGGACGGGGGTTCGGCCTGCCGATGGTCGAGAAGCTGGTCGGCGAGATGGGTGGTCTGGTCCGCTATGCCCGTGAAGGATATCCGCCGATGACCGTGTTCCGCATTCACCTGCCGCGCGCATGACCAGCGCGGCCCGTATTCTGGTCGTCGACGACGACGCCGCGATCCGTACCGTCGTTGCTCAGGCGCTGCGCCGCGAAGGCCATGACGTCCAGAGCGTCGGCACCTTGGGTCAGTTACGTGCCGAGCTGCGCGCCGGACTGCCAGCAGTGCTCGTCACCGACGTCGTCTTGCCCGATGGCGACGGCCTTGAGATGGCGGCATCGCTCGCCACCGAATATCCCGACCTGCCGATCATCGTCCTGTCGGCGCGCAATACCCTGACCACCGCGGTCCGCGCGACCGAGGCGGGGGCGTTCGATTACTTGCCCAAGCCGTTCGATCTCGACACCCTCGCCCTCGCGGTCCGCGGCGCGCTGGCGAGGCGGGCGGGGGCGGCCGACGAACAACCGGTGGAGGCGCTCGATTCGTCGCTGCCCCTTATCGGGCGTTCGCCGGCGATGCAGGACGTGTACCGCATCATCGCCCGAGTCGTCGCCACCGACCTGACCGTTCTGGTCACCGGCGAATCAGGGACTGGGAAGGAACTGGTCGCCCGCGCGATCCACGATCTCGGTCGCCGCCGCCGCGCGCCCTTCATCGCGCTCAACATGGCGGCGATCCCGCGCGAACTGATCGAGGCAGAACTGTTCGGTCATGAACGTGGTGCCTTCACCGGCGCAGCGCAGCGCTCGGCCGGCAAGTTCGAACAGGCCGCTGGCGGCACGCTGTTCCTCGACGAGATTGGTGACATGCCAATGGAGGCGCAAACCCGCCTGCTGCGGGTTCTACAATCGGGCGAATTCACCAGCGTCGGCGGTGCCCGCGTGATCCGTGCCGATGTCCGCATCGTTGCCGCGACCAACAAGACGCTGGCGGCACAGGTCCAGTCGGGTCAGTTTCGCGAAGACCTGTTCTACCGTCTGAACGTCGTGCCGATTGCGCTGCCGCCTTTGCGCGAACGTCGGCAGGACATATCTTTGCTCGCCCGCCACTTTCTCGATCAGGCAGCCCGCGACGGTTTGCCGCGCAAGTCGCTGACCGCAGAGGCGCTGGCGCTGCTCGAAGGCCATGACTGGCCCGGCAACGTCCGCGAACTGGAAAATCTGATGCGCCGCGTCGCCGTCCTCGGCCGCGACGCGGTGATCGAGGCGGCCGAGTTGCGTGGCGGACTCGGGGAGGCGACCGGTCGGCCCGCAGCGCTTCCCGATACCGATCTCGACGAAGCGGTCCGCGCTTGGGTTCGGCGGATCGCACGCGAAGAACCGGCCGCGCTCGACAACGGCACGCTCTACGATCGGCTGATCTCCGACGTAGAACGACCGCTGATCGAAGCGATGCTGGATCGCCACGCCAACAACCAGTTGCGTGCGGCGAAGGCGATGGGGCTGAACCGCAACACGCTCCGCAAGCGGCTCGACGATCTTGGCATCGATCCGGCGCTGCGCCCCTATCATGCTGACAAGGAACGCTGATCGGTTCGGTTTTGACCATGTTGCGATTTGACGTGCGTTGCCGGTGGAATGTTGTAAAACGGCAACTATGGGTGCAGCGTTGACGGAACCGGCCCGGGCCACTTCGATCCCGGCGCGCTGGTTCCCGGCGATTGAGGTCGCGGTGCTGCTAGTGGCGATCGCGGTTGGCATTGGCAGCTATTTCCTGTTCGACGGCAGTCAGGCGGCGCGCGGGCGATTGCCATCGCCGTCGCTGATGGCCGTCGTGCTAGTCGCCAACCTCATCCCGGCGATGGCGCTGCTGGTTCTGATCGGCCGCCGTATCGCCAAGCGACGCGCGGCTCGTTCGGAAATCGGTGGCACTGGTACGCTGCACGTCCGCTTGGTCGCGCTGTTCTCGATCCTTGCCAGCGTGCCCATGCTGCTGGTGACGGTGATCGCGTCGTTCCTGTTCCAATACGGCCTTGAATTCTGGTCGTCGACGCGCGCCCGCGGCATTTTCGAGAATGCGCAATCGCTTGCCCAGTCCTCCTACAACGACTTTTTAGGCGCGGTGGATAGCCAGAACGTCGCCGTCGCTACGGATATCCAGCGGATGTTGCTGGTGAATCGCTACCCGGTCGACAGCGCTCCGTTCCAGGCGCTGTACCAGTCCAGCATCATCATGCGCAGCCTTGCCGACTCCGTTCTGTTCGAGATCCCGTCGGACGGGCGTCCCAAATCGCTGGCGTCGACTTCCATCTTCGAAGGTCCCTTGCGCTGGAGCATCGATCCGCGATCGATCGCCGCATTGCGTGCCGGCAAGCCGAGCTATGTCAGCGTCCGTGACGGACAGGTGCAATCGGTCACTCGGGTCGCGGGGACGCCCTATTATCTGTACTCGGCGCGCGAGATCGATCTGGCGACCTATCAGGATCGCTTGAACCGGACGCGCCAGATCCTGTCCGATTACGACGCCTTGCTGTCGCGATCCCGCAGCGTGCAGTTGCGGCTCAACGTGGCGCTCTTTATCGTTTCACTGCTGATCGTCGGCCTGGCCGTGTTCGTGGCGCTCGCCGTCGCCGATCGTCTGGTCCGGCCGGTGGGCGCGCTGGTCGGTGCCGCGCGGCGTATCGCCGATGGCGATCTATCGGCGCGCGTCCCCGAACCGACCCATAACCGGACTAAGGACGAGATCGGTACCCTCGCCAGTGCGTTCAACAGCATGACCGAACGGTTGCAGGAACAGACCGGCGAACTGGTTGCCGCCAACGCCCAAATCGACAGCCGCCGCGCGCTGATAGAGGCGGTGATGTCGGGCGTCAGTGCCGGCGTCATGTCGGTCGGACCCGACCGTGTCATCCGGCTCGCCAACAGCTCGGCCACCGCGTTGCTTCGCACTGGATCGACCTCGCTGGTCGGTCGTCCGCTGGCGGAGGTCGCCCCCGAACTCGACGGGTTGATCGGCGGAGAGACGCAGGATGCGATCATTCAGCTTGCGGCGGGGGGCGAGGCAAAGACGCTGGCGGTGCGCATCACCCGCGACGATGGCCAGCATATCCTGACCTTCGACGACATCACGCAACAGCTGCTCGACCAGCGCCGAGCAGCATGGTCCGACGTCGCGCGCCGCATCGCGCATGAGATCAAGAACCCGCTGACCCCGATCCAGCTCGCCGCCGAACGGCTGCAACGCCGCTATGGCAGCAAGCTGACCGAGGACGACGGCACGTTCGGCCGCCTGACCGAAACGATCGTGCGGCAGGTGGGCGACCTGCGCCGGATGGTCGATGAATTCTCATCGTTCGCCCGAATGCCGAAACCGGTTTTCCGCCACGAATCGCTCGCCGAGCTGGCTCGGCAAAGCCTGTTCCTGCACGAGGTCGCGCATCCCGATATCGACTTCGTCCTCGAAACGGCCGGCCGCGCGCCGCTGGTGTGCGACCGTCGCCAGCTGGGTCAGGCGTTGACTAACATCGTCAAGAACGCGACCGAAGCCGTCGCCGCCCGACCCGACGGCGCCGAACGCGGCCGGATCGAAATCGATGTCCGCTACGACGCGCAGGGGCGCATGCATATCGACACTAGCGACAACGGCATCGGCCTGCCCGTCGAACGCGACCGCATCGCCGAACCCTATATGACGACACGCAAGGGTGGGACGGGCCTCGGCCTCGCCATCGTTCGCAAGATCGTCGAGGAACATTTCGGAACCATATCGTTCGCCGACCGTCCCGGAGGAGGGACGATCGTATCGATCCTGTTCGATCCGGCGATCCTTGCCGCACTTGCCGGCTCGGGAACCTCGGACGACGACGCACTACAGGAGGTTGAGACGCGCCATCCCATGCTTACCCGGACCGGAACTTCCGCATGAAGCTCGACATTCTTGTCGTCGACGACGAAACCGACATCCGAGAACTGGTCGCCGGCGTCCTTGAGGACGAAGGGTATGAAACCCGTGGCGCCGCCGATAGCGATGCCGCGTTAGAAGCGGTGGCGCAACGTCGCCCATCGCTGGTGCTGCTCGACGTGTGGTTGCAGGGGTCGCGACTCGACGGTCTAGATCTGCTCGACGAACTGAAGGCACGCGATCCGTCGCTGCCGGTGCTGGTCATCTCCGGCCATGGCAATATCGACACCGCCGTCGCGGCGATCCGCCGCGGTGCGGTCGACTTTATTGAGAAGCCGTTCGAGGCGGAACGACTGCTGTTCATGGTCCAGCGCGCGACCGAGACCGAACGGCTCCGTCGCGAGGTCGCCTCGCTGCGGGTGTCTGCGGGGCGCGAAGACGACCTGACCGGCAGCTCGACCGCGATCAACAGCGTTCGCGCGACGCTGAAGCGCGTCGCTGGTACCGGCAGCCGCGTGCTCATCACCGGCGGGGCAGGGGTCGGCAAGGAAGTCGCTGCCCGCCTACTGCATGGCTGGAGCCAGCGCGCACAGGCGCCGTTCGTCATCGTCAGCGCGGCGCGCATGACCCCCGAGCGCGTCGACGAAGAACTGTTCGGCGTCGAAGAGAGCGGTAATCTGGTCCGCCCCGGACTGCTCGAACAGGCGCATGGGGGCACGCTGTTCCTCGACGAGATCGCTGACATGCCGATCGCGACACAGGCTCGCATCCTGCGCGTGCTGACCGATCAGAGCTTTACCCGTGTCGGCGGTACCCGCGTGGTGAAGGTCGATGTGCGTGTCGTCTCGGCAACCGCGCGCGACCTGCAACAGGAGATCCTCGACGGCAATTTCCGCGAGGACCTGTATTACCGATTGAACGTCGTTCCGGTGCAAATTCCGTCTCTGGCCGAACGGCGCGAGGATATTCCGCCGCTCGTCGAGCATTTCGTCGCGCACTATGCCAATGAGCGTCGGGTGCCGACGCCCGAAGTGGCTGCCGATGCGATGATCGCGCTGCAAAGCTATGAATGGCCGGGCAATGTCCGTCAGTTGCGCAACGTCGTCGAACGCACCGTCATTCTCGCTCCCGGCAATCGTATCGCCCGCATCGATATCGATCTGCTGCCGCCGGAGGTACTGGGCGCGGCGGGCGAGGGGGGTGGCGGCGCCACCGCCAGCGCGATCATGGGGTCGCCGCTGCGCGAGGCTCGCGAATCGTTCGAACGCGAATATCTGCGGGTGCAGATTCGGCGTTTCTCCGGCAATATTTCGCGTACCGCGACCTTTATCGGGATGGAGCGCTCTGCGCTGCACCGCAAACTGAAGCTGCTGGGGATCACCGAGACGCGCGGCGACGAATAGCCGGAACGGACCATTGCGGGCGCGCCCGATGCGACCTAAATTGTAGGTCCGTGCCGCAGGGGCACGGCAACCGGGTGCCGGTCAAAGACACTCACGCGGGAAATTCCCCGCCAAGAACAAGGGCAAACCATGGCCGACAGGCACGGGTCGCTTCAGGACCTGTTTCTCAACTCGCTCCGCCGGTCGAAAACGCCGGTCACCATGTTTCTGGTTAAAGGCGTCAAGCTTCAGGGCATCGTGACTTGGTTCGACAACTTCTCGGTGTTGCTGCGCCGCGACGGACAGTCGCAGCTCATTTACAAACACGCCATCTCCACCATCATGCCTGCCGGTCCGGCGGACCTGTCATCGGTGATTCAGGCGGCATCTGAAAACACGTCGAAGAATGCGCCGTTACAGGAAATCTTCCTGAACGCGGTTCGCAAGGCGCAGGAAAACGTCACCATGTTCCTAGTGAACGGGGTCATGCTACAGGGCCAGATCGCCGCCTTCGACCTGTTCTGCATGCTGCTCCAGCGCGAGGGCATGTCGCAGCTTGTCTACAAGCATGCCGTTTCGACCATTCAGCCAGCCAATCCGCTGAATCTTGCGGAAGAACAGGCGTCGGGAGCGGACGAGGCTTGAGTACCGGTTTCGATCGCGACGCGCAGGAGTTCGCGCGCGGCGCAACTGCAATCGTCGTCCTGCCCGACATGGGCGGGTCGGCGCGCGATGCCGACGCTCGGCTTGAGGAAACCGCCGGGCTGGCACTAGCTATCGGCGTGGAGGTTCGCCACCGCGTGCCGTTCCGCGTCCGCGCGCCCAAGCCGGCGACGCTGCTCGGCAGCGGTCAGGTCGATCAACTGGCCGCGATCGTCCGGGATGAGGATATACAATTGGCGGTGTTCGATGCGGCATTGACGCCGGTGCAACAGCGCAATTTGGAAACGGCGCTGGGTTGCAAGGTCATCGACCGAACCGGACTGATCCTTGAAATCTTCGGTGAACGCGCCCGGACAGCCGAGGGACGTTTGCAGGTTGAGCTGGCGCACCTCGATTACCAAGCTGGTCGGCTGGTGCGCAGCTGGACACACCTTGAACGCCAGCGCGGCGGGTTCGGGTTTCTCGGCGGTCCTGGTGAAACCCAGATCGAGGCTGACCGTCGTCTTATTCGCGACCGGATGGCACGGCTGCGGCGTGAACTGGAGGGCGTATCGCGCACCCGGACGCTCCATCGCGACCGGAGACAGCGTGCCCCGTGGCCCGTCGTTGCGCTGGTCGGCTACACCAACGCCGGCAAGTCGACGCTGTTCAACCGCCTGACCGGCGCCGACGTCATGGCGGAAAATCTGCTTTTCGCGACTCTTGACCCGACTTTGCGACAGGTTTCCTTGCCCGGCATCGACAAGGCGATCCTATCAGACACGGTGGGATTCGTTTCGGAACTGCCGACCCAACTGGTCGCTGCCTTCAAGGCCACGCTTGAAGAGGTCGTATCGGCCGACCTGTTGGTCCATGTTCGTGACGTTGCCCATCCCGATACCGAAGCACAGGCGACCGACGTCGAAGCCGTGCTGGCCGAGATCGGCGTCGACGAAACCACGCCCCGGATCGAGGCATGGAACAAGCTCGATCTACTAAGCGAAGAAGACCGTACCGAGATGCTGGGCGAAGCGTCGCACCGTGACGACGTTGTCGCCCTCTCGGCGCTGACCGGGGAAGGGGTAGATCGACTCGTTCGCACCATCGGCGATCGGTTGACGCAGGGACATCGCCGCTATCGCATCGCGCTGGCTCCGGAAGACGGCGCCAGCGCCGCCTGGCTGCATGCGCATGGGGAGGTCACCGACCATTGGATCGATGATGATCGCGCCTTGTACGATGTCCGCATGTCACCGACCGATTACGACCGGTTCCTGAACCGCTGATTGTTGATCCGTATCGTTAACCTTCGGTTACAGATACCTTCGTACACCATTGATCAGCGTTTGGCGCGGTGCCACGCCGCTTCCTGTTCGGAAAGGGTGCGGTCGGCGAAGCCGGGATCTTCGGCTTCCATCGCTTTGAACCGTCGTTCGAACTTTCCATTGGCGGCGCGTAGCGCTGCTTCGGGATCGACGCCCATATGCCGCGCCCAATTGACGACCGAGAATAGCAGGTCGCCAATTTCCTCGAACCGCGCTTCGATCGTTGCAGCCTGTTCGACTTCGATCAATTCTTCGTCGATCTTCGCGCGTGGACCGCTCGCATCCGGCCAGTCGAACCCGACGCGGGCGGCACGCTTTTGAAGCTTTTCCGCGCGAGCAAGGGCCGGCAGGCCCAAGGCGACCCCGGCCAGCGCGCCATCCTGTCCCGGTTTCCGAAGGCGCTCCGCAGCCTTCACCTGTTCCCAGAGGTAATGTCCGCCGGTTTCGCTGTTGCCAAAGATATGCGGATGGCGTCGTTCCATCTTGTCACTGATCGCGTCGACGACATCGCGCAAGGCGAACTGGCCGGCTTCCTCGGCAATGCGGCTGTGGAAGACGACCTGGAGCAGCAGATCGCCCAATTCGTCCTTCAGGTCGTCGATATCGCCGCGCTCGATCGCGTCGGCAACTTCATACGCTTCCTCAATCGTGTAGGGGGCAATGGTCGCGAATGTTTGCGCGCAATCCCATTCGCAGCCGCGTTCGCGATCCCGAAGCCGCGCCATGATCGCGACGATACGCCCTACGGTATCGTTTGGATGCTGCACAGGAGCGGGATCGAACGGTTCCAAACCTACCTCCAAAACCAAACAGTCACAAAACCGATAATAAACATTATGTAAAATCGCCAGCTTCGAGGATGAGGGTACCGCGTTCCACGCGCCAACTCCCCAAGCGCGACAGGAAGTTCATCCCGAGGACGTCGAGGTTCCCGAATGCGGGCGCGACGACCACCGGTAGATCGCGCGTTTCCAACGAACCGATCCGGACCGTCTCGATCCGGCCACGCGCTGCTTCCACCATGCCGTTCGCCGTCGTGATGATCACCGGCGGTACGCGTCGCGGTTTGACACCAATGGCCCGCGCGGTCGCTTCGGATATTGCGGTCGTCGTCGCGCCGCTATCGATCAGCATGCGCCGCTCGACGCCGTTCAAGCGCGCGGTTGCGTAGAAATGCCCGTCCTGCGCCTGCCTGATCCGGACGGTATCGCCTTCGACCATCTGTTCGGTAAGGCCAAGCTGGTTGCCGAGACCGGTCGCCAGTTCCGACAGTCGCGACCGGTTGCTGAAGGCAAGATACAGGATCGCCACGATACAGGCCCAGCCGATGACGGCACGTAGCACGGCGCGTGCAGGCGGCCGCCGGACGAGCAGAGACGACAGCGGTAGTGTCAAGGCCAACAGGCCGAGCAAGACATAGATGCCGCGGTCGTCGCTCACAGCACCAGCTCGAGGCCGTCATAGCCCGGCTCGACCCCGACCGGCAGGCTCCCCGACAGTGTCACGTAATCCATCGAATGATCCATATGGATCAGGACCGTCCGCTTTGCATCGCACTGTCGTGCGAAGGCCAACGCCTCGTCAAGCGACGGATGCGTCGGATGCGGTGCGACCCGCAGGGCGTCGACCACCAGAATATCGACCCCATGGTACAGTTCGATCATCGCCGGCGTTACCGCGCTGAAATCGGTCGCATAGCCTATCGCGGCGCCATCGGCGTCGAACCGTAGTCCAGCTGAAACGATTGACCCATGCGGCTGATCGGTACAGCCAATTGCGATCGGGCCGATCGTCATTCGATCGGGCAGCACAGCGGCCGTCACGGTCGCGCGATACCCCTGCCGTCCGGCAAAGACATAATCGAACCGGGCCTTGAGGCTCGTCAGGGTATCGGCGCGCGCAAAACCCCGGACGGTCGCGCGTTGGTTATGGAACAGCTGCCGCAAATCATCGATGCCGTGGCAGTGATCGGCATGGTCGTGGGTCCAGAGCACCGCATCGACGGACGCGACATTCGCCGCCAGCAGTTGCTCGCGCATGTCCGGACCGGTGTCGATCAGGATGCGCGTTCCGCCATGCTCGATCAGCGCCGATACACGGGTACGGCGGTTGCGCGAATCGTTCGGATCGCAGGCACCCCAATCGTTGCCGATCCGCGGCACGCCGGAGGACGTGCCCGAGCCGAGGATTCGAATCTTCACGCCCGAGTTTTCGCGAACAGCGTGTGAAAATTGGTCCGGGTCGCATCGGCCAGCGTTTCGGGTTCCTCGCCGCGCAACTGCGCCAGGAAGCGGCAGGTGTCGGCGACGAAGGCCGGTTCGCCCTGCTTGCCGCGATGCGGAACCGGGGCGAGGAACGGCGCGTCGGTTTCGATCAACAGCCGATCCTGCGGCAGATCCTTCGCAACAGCCTGCAACGCCTGCGCACTCTTGAAGGTCACGATGCCCGAGATCGAAATATAGAAACCAAGATTGAGCGCAATTTGCGCGAGTTCGGCTGATCCGGTGAAGCAGTGTAGAACGCCGGGGAAAGCTCCCTTCCCAAGTTCGTCGCGCAGAATTGCGGCGGTGTCTTCTTCGGCATCGCGGGTGTGTACCACGATCGGCAGGCCGGTTTCACGACAGGCGGCAAGGTGCGATCGAAAGCTGGCCTGTTGCGCTTTGCGGTCGCTGTGGTCGTAATAATAATCAAGGCCGCTTTCGCCGATGCCGACGACGCGCGGATGGGCCGCGCGGGCGACGAGCCGCGCGGTATCGATGTCGGGATGCTGGTCGGCTTCGTGCGGGTGGATGCCCACCGTCGCCCAGACATCCGGCTCGCGCTCGGCGGTGGCTACGACTGCATCCCATTCGCTTTCGCGGGTTGAGATGTTCAAGAAAGCCACGACGCCGGTGTCGCGTGCGCGGGCCAGAACGTCGCCCTGCACTTCGGCTACGCCCTTGTAATTCAGGTGGCAGTGGCTGTCGGCCAGTTTCATGCCGGTTCGGTCTCCGCGATCGTCAGTCGGGGGAAGATGGGGGTCGGCGGGGCGATGCGGAAGCCCGCGCTGCGTGCTTCATCGTACCAGCCATGATCGCCGAGCGCATCATGCCCCTGCCCAGCCTGATTCAGCAGGTTGAGCAAGGCGTTGGCGGAGGTTGGAACGACTGGCTCGATCGTGACCGCGAGGTCGCGGATCGCGCGGACCAATGTGCCGAGGACGGCGTGCATGCGCTCCGGGTCGGTCTTGCGCAGCGACCAGGGTGCCTGCACGTCGATATACTGGTTGCAGGCGAACACGCCGCGCATCCATGCCTCAAGTGCCTGACTTAGCTGGAAGTTGGCGAAGTTGCCACGGAAGGCACTGGTTGCGTCGGCGATCTGGGACAGGAGTTCGGCGTCGGCGGGGTCGCCGCGGCCGGGTTCGGGCAGCGCACCTTCCAGATTTTTCGCGATAAAGGAAAGGGTTCGCTGGGCGAGGTTGCCGAAGCTGTTGGCGAGGTCGCTGTTCGCGCGGGTAACGATCGCTTCGTCGGAAAAGGTGCCATCCTGACCGAAGCTGACATCGCGCAGCAGAAAGTAGCGCAACTGGTCGACGCCGTAGAGGCTGGCGAGCGCCATCGGATCGACCACGTTCCCGGTCGACTTGGACATTTTCTCCCCGCGGTTGAGCAGGAAGCCGTGGCCGAACACGGTTTTCGGTAGTGGCAACTTCGCCGACATCAGGAAGGCGGGCCAATAGACCGCGTGGAAGCGGACAATGTCCTTGCCGATCAAATGCAGCGCCGCCGGCCAATAATGGTTCGGCGTATCGGGATAGCCCGCGCCGGTCAGATAGTTGGTGAGCGCGTCAACCCAGACATACATGACGTGGCCGGGGCTGTCGGGCACCGGCACCCCCCAGTCGAAGCTGGTGCGCGACACCGACAAGTCGGTCAATCCGCCCTCGACGAAGCGCAGTACTTCGTTGCGGCGGCTTTCGGGCTGGATGAAATCGGGATTGGCGGCGTAGAAATCGAGCAACGGCTCCTGATATTTGGACAGGCGGAAGAACCACGTTTCCTCGGCGGTCCATTCGACCGGCGTCCCTTGCGGCGACAGGCGCACCCCGCCCTCGCCGTCGACCAGTTCCTTTTCCTCGTAAAAGGCTTCGTCGCGGACCGAATACCAACCTTCATAGCGGTCGAGATACAGGTCGCCGGCATCGCGCATTGCGATCCAGATCGCCTGCGACGCGGCATAATGCTGCGGTTCGACGGTGCGGATGAAACGGTCGTACGAGATGTTCAGTTCGCCGGCCATGTCGTGAAAATAGCCCGACATTTCATCGGCCAGCGCTCTCACTTCAACGCCGCGGTCGCGTGCGGTCTTGACCATTTTCAGCCCGTGTTCGTCGGTGCCGGTCTGAAAGAATACGTCGCGCCCGGCCTGTCGCTGGAAGCGGGCGATGGCGTCGGCGGCGATCATTTCATAGGCATGGCCGATATGCGGCCGGCCGTTCGGATAATGGATCGCGGTGGTGATGTAGAAGGGATCGGACATGGTCCGAGGCTCTAGGCGAAACGTTGGCCCTGCGCCAGTCGGGCAACGAGGCCCGCCATTTCGAACACCGTCGTCTCCGCCACCAGCGACAGGGCCGGCGCCATCGACGCCAGCGCGCGCGCCTTGTCGTAAGTGTCGAGCGCGTCGCGCAGCGCCGGTCCTGTCCGCGCGCGGGCGGTAGCGGCAATAAATGCGGGCGCGCGGTCGAGGAAGACGGCGTAACGCGGCTGCGCGGTCTTGCCGGCCAGCGACTTGGCGAGACGCGAGCGAATGCGGTTGTCCGGGTCGCCGGTTTCGGCAATCTCCAACAGGTCGCGGTCGAGTGCCGCCACCGACAGTCCAGCATAGGCAAGCGCGCGGCCGGGCGAGCCGTCGGCGGCCGCAACCAGCGCCGCGACCTCGGCCGGTTCAGTGTCGGGCAGTTGCGTGGTAACGACCGTCGCGACCTGATCGTCGGTCAGCGGTTCGAAGCGCAACTGGCGGCAGCGCGAGCGGATCGTCGGCAGCAGCCGCCCGGGCGAATGGCTGACCAGCAGGAAGATCGTGCCGACCGGCGGCTCTTCGAGGTTCTTCAGCAGCGCGTTGGCACCGGGACGTTCGAGGTCGTCGATCGCGTCGATCACGATCACCCGCCGCGACGACAGCGCAGGCTTGGTCGCGAACAGCGGTTGCAGGGTGCGGACCTGATCGATCTTGATGCTGCGGGCAATATCCTGATCGGGCTTGTCCGGGTCCTTGGGCAGGCGAACCAGTTCGCGATAGTCGGGATGCGCGCCAGCGGCGATCAGCGACGCGACGCGGTGGTCGTCGCCGATCTGCCCATGAATCCGGCTGCGTCCGTCGAGTGCGGTGGCGAGCAGGCGCAGCGCCATGTCGCGGGCGAAGCTGCCCTTCCCTACCCCTTCGGGGCCGCTCAGCAGCCAGGCATGGTGCAGTGATTCCCCCTCGACAGCGGCGATGAACGCCTGCCGCGCGGCATCATTGCCGATCGGAGTCATGGCAGCAGGTCGGCGATCGCTTCGATCAGGCGCGCCGTGACCGCCAATACTTCGCCCGACGCATCGACGCGCCGGACCCGGTCACCCTCCGTTTCAGCGATCCGGTCGAAGGTCGCGGCGACCGAGCGATGGAATTCATCGCCGCGCGCCGCGAACCGGTCGGCCGCTTCCCCGTCGCGGGCGCGGGCACGCGCATCCCCTTCCCCATCGGGCAGCGTCAGCAGCAGCGTCCGGTCGGGCAACAACCCGCGCGACCCGAAGGCGTGGAGCGCGAGAATCGCGGCATCGTCGATCCCCTGCGCCCCCTGATAGGCGCGGGTGCTATCGATGAAGCGATCGCAGATCACCCAGCTTCCCGCCGCGACCAGCGGGTTGATATGCTTTTCGACATGATCGGCGCGGGCAGCGGCGAACAGCAATGCCTCGCTATGCGCGCTCCACCGCCGCACCTCGCCCTGCATCAGCAGTTCGCGGATCGCCTCCGCCCCTTCGCTGCCGCCGGGTTCGCGGGTCAGCACGGCGTGGATGCCGCGCGCTTCGAGCGCGGCAACCAGCGCGCGGGCCTGGGTCGATTTGCCGACCCCTTCCCCGCCCTCCAGCGTCAGGAACCGCCCGGCGCTCAAGCGAACAGCGAGGTCAGGCTTGCCCAGACGCGACCGAAGAAGCCGGCCTCGGCCACGTCCTTTTCGGCGACCAACGGCATGCGCTGTTCACCGGTGTCGGGCGACGAAATCACCAGATCGGCGATATGCTGGCCCTTGGCGATCGGCGCCTTGATCGGGCCGTTGTAAACGACCTTGGCGGTGATCGGGCTGTTGGTGCCGGCAGGCATCGTGACCGTCAGCGCCTTGGGCGCGACGAGGCCGACGGTCGAGGAATCGCCCATTTGCACTTCGGCGGTTTCGACTTTCTTGCCCGCCGCGACGATCGGGCGCGCGCGCCATGCGCCAAAGCCCCAGTTCATGAACTTGACCGATTCGGCGATGCGCTGGTTCGAGCTGGTCAGGCCGGCCAGCACCATCACCAGACGGCGGCCGTCCTGTTCGGCAGAGCCGGTGAAGCCGTAGCCGGCCTCTTCGGTATGACCGGTCTTCAGGCCATCGGCGCCGCGCACCCGGCCGAGCAGCGGATCACGGTTCGCCTGCGTGATCGCAGCGCCCTCGCCCAGCGTCTTGCCCCAGGTGAAATCGGTCTTCGAGTAGAATTTCTTGTAGAGTTGCGGGTGGTTCTGGATCGTCGCGCTGGCGAGCTTGGCCAGATCGCGTGCGGTCACATAGGTGCGCCCTTCGTCGGGCCAGCCGTTCGACGTGCCGAAATGGCTGTTGGTCAGGCCCAGCTCCTTGGCCCGCTGGTTCATCAAATTGGTGAAGGCTTCTTCCGACCCGGCGATCTTTTCGGCGAGCACGACGCAGGCATCGTTCCCCGATAGGACGATGATGCCGTAGAGCAGATTTTCGACGCTGACATTTTCATTCACCGACAGGAACATGGTCGATCCCGCCTGCGGGCCGTGCCACTTCTTCCATGTTTCGGGCGACACGGTCGCCATGTCGTTCAGCTTCAGATCGCCCTTCTTGATCAGGTCGAACGCGACATAGGCTGTCATCATCTTCGCCATCGATGCCGGCGGCATGCGGCGATCGGCGTCCTTGGCATAAAGCGTCGCGCCCGACGAAAGGTCGGTCATGAACGCGACCGGGGCCGGCGTGTCGAACGGCGGCGCGGCGGCGATGCCGGGGGTGGCGATGGCGATGGCGGCGATGCTCGAAAGGGCGATCTTACGCATGGGGCACGTGGTTCCGTTCAGTCCTGGGCGATGATCCGGGCGTCGGCGAAGCCGCGACGTGCGATGGCAGCACGGGCGGTTTCGGCGGCGGCACGGGTAGTGAATGGGCCTGCCTGCACCCGGTACAGCCTGCCCGCCGAACGTACAACGCCATCGACGGATTTTGCGAGGGTTGCGGCACGGTTGGCGTCGGACAGGGCGGCGACCTGGACAAACCATTGGCCGGTGGCGGCGGGTTTGGCGGCGGCGACGGGCGATGTCGGGCGCGCCGTTGATCTGGGGGGCGTGCTGACCGGGGTTGGCTCCGGCGTGGATCGGGACGGAACCGGGCGGGGCGGCGCACCGGGCTGCATGGCGGGCGTTTGCGTCGTCGGCAGTCGTCGCCGTAGCGCCGCCAGCAACGACGGGGGCGCGGCGAGGCGCGACACTTCGGTGCCGGCGCGGATCGCCGCCTGTTCGGCAGGCGATGGCACGGCGGGGCGAATGCGGATCGTCGGCGCCGACTGATCGAAGACGCCCAGCGCCTTTGTCGCGGCGTTCGACAGCAGGGCGACGTTGCCGGCCGGCAACGACGGATCCTGTTCGACCTGCAGCACAATGGTCCGGCCATCGTCCAGCCTGGTCACTTCGGCATAGCTGCCGTCCGCCAGGCTGCGGTGCCGCACGCTCATGGCCGGGGCTGCGAAGGTCCCGGCCACCCCGACCTCGTCGAGCAATTGCGCATGGACCACCGGCGGTGCGTCGGGCGGCACGGCCTGTCCGGCGAGCATCAGCAGCAGCGCCGCAAGGCTCATTGCGCGACCGCGTCCGCCAGCAGCCCAACCGACAACGCGTAATAATTGGAGCAGTTATAGTCGAGGATCACCCGGTAATTGCCCGTCAGCAGATAGGCGGTCGCACCGGGACCATCGGGTTCGATCAGCGTCGCCTGAATCGTCGGGTCGAGGCGGCGACCGTCGCTGGCCACCACGCCAAGCGCCTGCCATTCGGCGAGCGTACGCCACTGGCTGTGCCGTTCGAACACCCGGGGGCAGCGCGGCGACAGGGTGCGCGGAGTCAGGATCGACCGGTCGAAGCCGGCGGGAACCTGCACCGCAAAGCCCCAGGGCTGGCCGGCCCGCCAACCGGCATCGACGAAATAATTGGCGATCGACGCCAGCGTGTCGGCCGGGTTCGACCAGATATTGGCGACGCCGTCGCCGTCGCCATCGCGCGCGAGGCGGAGGTAGATCGACGGCAGGAACTGCGGATAGCCGAATGCGCCGGCCCAGCTTCCCTTCAGCCGTTCGCGCGGCACGCCGCGATCGATCATCTTCAGCGTGGCGATGAATTCGGGTTCGAAGAGGCTGCGGCGGCGCCCTTCATAGGCGAGCGTGGCGAGGCTACGCGGCAGGTCGAAATCGCCGGTATAGCTGCCGTAATTGGTTTCGTGGCCCCAGATCGCGACCATCACCGATTCCGGCACGCCGGTCTGCTGCTCGATCGCCGCCAGCCGCGCGCGCTGCGCCTGATAGGCGGAGCGGCCGCGATTGATCCGCGCGGCATCGACGTGGCGCATGCGGTACGGGGCGAACCGCGATACGGTGGTCGTCGTCGACGCGCCGGGCTGTTGCCGGTCGAGCTCGACGACGCGTGGATTATAGGTGAGCGTCGGCACGACGGAATCGATCGTTTCCTGCCGCACGCCCTGTGCGCGGGCGCGCAGCGCGACCTCGCGCATATAAGCGTCGAACCCGGCGGCATCCTGCGCCGCCGCCGACCCTCCCGCCATCAGGGCAAGCACCGCTGCCAACCCCGCTTTCGCAATACGCATACACAGCCTCCCGCTAGACCGATCTTTTGGCACAGCGTGGATGGCGGATGAACCCCCTCCTGCGACAAAGGCTTGCACAACGACGCCGACCCGCATTAGGCGCATTCGGCCGAGGAAGAGTGTCCGAGTGGTTTAAGGAACCGGTCTTGAAAACCGGCGAGGGTGCAAGCTCTCCGTGGGTTCGAATCCCACCTCTTCCGCCAAGATACCATGCGCAGCCGTCCCTAGCCGTCCACCGCCCCTTGCAAAACCGCCGTTCTTGCCCCCAGATGTGGCGGACGGTGTTCGCGGCTGTTCTCATCCGTCCACCGAACCGCATGGTACGCCGCATGGTATGGAAACCGGCGGACATGGTATGGAGGCATGGGATGCTGACGGACGCCAAGATCAAAGCCGCGAAGCCGCGCGAGACCGCATACAAGATGGTCGACTCGGCGCAGCTATTTCTTCACGTCACCCCGGCTGGCGGCAAGCACTGGCGAATGAACTATACGTTCGGGAAGAACGCGGCCGGCAAGCCGGCACAGAAGACGTTGACCTTCGGCCCCTACCCCGGCGTGACGCTGGTCGAAGCGCGGCAGAAGCGCGACGCGGCCAAGGCGCTGCTGCGCGACGGGCGTGACCCGGCAGTCGAAAAGCGCGTGTCGATCGAGGCGCGCGCGGCCGACCATAGCAACACGTTCGAGATCGTCGCGCGCCGATGGTTCGAACTGCGCAAGGCGATCTGGTCGCCCGTCCACGCCGACGACGTGCTGCGCAGTCTCGAGCGCGACGTGTTTCCCGCGATCGGCGCCCTCCCGCTGTCCGCCATCGACAGCCCGATGATCCTCGCCCTCTTGAACGTGGTCGAGCAGCGTGGCGCGGTCGAGACCGCGCACCGCCTGCGGCAGCGCATCTCCGACATCTTCGTTTATGCCATCGCGGCTGGTGGTCTCGCTATCGCCGACCCAGCCGCAAGCCTCGGCAAGGCGTTGCGGAAGAAGCCGCGCGCGAAGAAGCAGCCGTCGGTGATCGATCGCCTGCGCGACTATGACGCCCAGGTTGATGCGGTCCGTACCATGTTGGCGAAGTGTGACGCGGAACGCTGCCGCGCGTCGACCAAGCTGGCGCTACGCCTGCTGGCGCTGACCGCGGTTCGGCCGAACGAGGTGCAGAACGCCCGTTGGGACGAGCTCGAAGGTTTGGACGGGCCGAACCCGCTATGGCGCATCCCGGCCGCGCGCATGAAGGGCGATCAGGACCGCAAGGCCGACGACGGCGGCGATCACCTCGTTCCTCTGTCGACCTATGCCGTGGCGGCGATCGACGCGCTGCGTCCGCTGACCGGCGGCTACCAGTTAATGTTCCCGAGCGAGCGGCATGTGCATCGGCCGATCAGCGAGAACACGTTGCGCGCCCTTCTCATCCGCGCCGGCTACTATCAGCGTCACGTCCCCCACGGCTTCCGGTCGGCCTTCTCAACGATCATGAACGAACGGCCCGACCGCCAAGAAGGCGACCGAGCCGTTATCGACCTGATGCTCGCGCATATCCCGAAGGACAAGGTCGAGGGGGCTTATAACCGAGCTGCGTATATGCCTCGCCGTCACGAACTGGCGCAGGCATGGGGCGACCTCATCGCAGCGAATCTCGTCGCCCCGGAAGAGCACCTCGGCAAGCCGATCCGCTGGGCAGCGCATACCGATCGGGAGGCGGCTTAGCCGCCGCCACCGCTCGACGCGACAAGATCATGGACCTCGACGCCGTTTTCGCGAGCGCATTCCTCGGCGTCGATTATGGCATCTTCATAGGAAGCGCCATAATACGACACCTCCCTGCCGCAGCTGGTGTCGATGATCTCGACGCAGAAGACCATCCGACCGAAATCGGTGAAGTCGATCGTCGTCCCGTGCTTATTGGTCAGCCGGGCAGGCAGTGTCTGGATGCCGTTCGATATCTCGACCCGCACGGCTTCGTACTCGGCTGGCGTCGGCATGAAGTGGGTCATGCATCACCGCGCGCGGCCATGACCGCGTCCTTCCATGCCATCACCTCCCGCTCGCTCCACCGGCTGGACGCACCACCGGGCTTGCAGCACTTCGGGAACGTGCCAGCCTTCATTTTCTTGTAGATGATCGTCTTTCTAAGGCCGGCCAGTTCCATGACGGCCGAAAGCGGCAAGAGCCGATCGGCGAGACTGTGGTCGACCTCGCGCTTTACCGGGGGTGGTGGCGCGGCGGTGGCCCGCTTCCGGGGGGCGGTTGCGGGGCGAGCGGTGCGGCTGGTCATTTTACCATATCCATCTGTCGCGACATGAGCCGTTCCAGCCTCGCGAAATAGTCGACGCGGCTCGCCGGGCTGTCGTCGTATAGCCATAGCTGGTCGCCCGATTCCGGCTCCCAGAACACGTCTGCGAACTTCGCCGGATCACGCGCGAAAAATACGCCGTGGGTCGGCATGTAATCGGCGTAGGTCACGCTGCCATCTCGTCGCAGACCGAGCGGCAGGTAATCCCTGTTCAATGGCAGAAAGGCGTGTTTGTGGCCGGGCGTATGAACACGCTGAATGACGTAGGGCATAAACACCCTGAAGAACGTCGGCGTGGGGTTCGTCCAGCCGCCATATCCGATAGTCAGGCTAGACGCCTTCTCCCGTATCAGCGTCATCGACGATGCTCCTTCGCGAAGTCGTTGAGGCCCTTGCGGATCGCGTCGGGCAGCGGGTCGCTGGTGAACTGCCAAGCGAGGAACCACACCGCGACCATCTGCAAAGCGGCGTCGCCAGTCTGGGCGTGAGCCAGCCCGCCAGCGAGCAAGGCGGTGACAAGGGCACGGCCGAACGTCATCGCCGGTTCCTTCCATCACGACACGGTGCGCATCGCCCGCCGATGAGCCGCTTGCTGTCCTCGCCGCATTGTTGGCATTCGCCGGGTTCGCCAGCCGGGACCGGCACTCGCGCTGCCGCGAGGCTGTGCGCGAGGTGCTGTTCGGCCAGCTCGTTCGCGTCATCGATCGCGTCAGCCATCGCCGCGCATCCCGGCCTTCACCGCACCGACCTCCTGCATGATGATGAACGTGCTTTCCGGGTGGTTGGGCAGCAGCCGGTTCGCTTCAGCCTCGGCGGCGGCGAAGGTCGGATGCCGGAAACGCGGGTTGCGCGCCTGGCTCTTGTGTCCCGGTTTCACGACGCCGTTGCCGGCCTTGCGGTACAGGAGAAAACCGCCCCGGAATGACTTCGTGACGCCGTCGATTGCGGCAGGCGCGGTGCTGTTGTCGGTCATGCTTTTTTGCCTTTCAAACGGCGGGGATTGATTGCGGCCCAGACGATCGCGCGGCGACCGCTGGCGTTGCGGCGGCGGGCACCGCTGTCCCGGACCTTGCCCAGCCGGGAGAGTTCGGTGACGCGAGGGCGGATGGAGAGAATGGACATTCCCAGCCGGCCGGCGACTTCGTCGGCGGTCAGGCCGTTGCTGCGTTCGATCTCGTCCAACGCGCGAGCGCGAAGGATCATTGATTGCTCAGCGACCGTTTCCGCCGCTTCCCGCGACGTGTCACGATCGCGAGCGCCCGGCTGGTGCGGGTAAGCGAACAGGTCAGTCATGGCGGACGTCCGGCGTCGGACCGATGAACAGCGACCACGACAGGCCGAAGCCCTCGAAGCAGATGCACCATGCCCGGCCTTCGCCGCGTAAATCCCAACGCTCCGTCGTGTTGTCGCGATCGATGCGGAGTTCTGGCCGAAGGCAGCCGCCCCAGCGCTCGCGCAGGCGTTCGATGAACGTCATGCTGCCCTCCCCCTGTGATCGGCGAGGTTCACGACGAAGCCCGTCGGTGCCCGTTCGCCGTCATTCGGGTCACCGACCTCCCGCTCCTCCCATGCCGCGCAGCGCCGGTTCTGGTGCGTGCGCGGGAACATCGGCGTCGCGGTCTGCGGATCGCTACCGACGATCATCGGCGGGTTCACGATGCAGACGCCCAAGAACATCTCTGGATTGCCCGGTAAGGTCTCAGCATATGCCCGTGCAGGAGCGCCTGCCTGCCACCATTCGCAGGTGGCGCAGCGTTCGTCCGCGCTCACAGCCGGTACGCCTTGTCGATGAAGCCTTTGCCGCCGACCATGGTGGCATTGACCCACGTCAGCCGGCCCTCACCGAGATGGCGAAGCTGCCTGATATGACCACGCCGCAGGTGCGCGCGGCGGCTGGCTGACCCGCCCCCTCCCCCGGCCGACGAGCCGCTTGCATCGGTTCCGGCCAGCTTGAGAACGTGGAAGTCCTTCAGCGGCATCTTGCCCTGCCGAGCACGCGCACGGTTCAGCTTTTCCGCAGCGGGGTGCCGGATCGATTCAACGTTCCTGCACGAAAGTGCGCAGCACAGGTCGATGTAGGCGTTGATCTCGTCCATAAGATCCGCCGCCAGATGATCGGTTGCCGCGGCACCGCCGACGGTCGAGATGATGCCGAAGAGCGCTTCAGGTAGAATGGGAACATAGCCATAGGCGCGCGAACGAGCGTTGACCTGCGCCTTCGTCATCTGGCCGGCCGCCAAGGCCGCCGCCTTGAACGGCGTCATCGTCGGCGCCATCCATTCGTCATCGAACGGCAGGTGCGCAGCGGTTGCCATCGGCATCCACATTTTATGATCGTCGAGATATGCAATCGAGGCGATGACGACACCGTCGCCCGTGATCGGAGGCGCGCAGCGGCTCAATTCCGTCGGCAGGTCGTTCGTCCATCGCCACGCCAGCGCGATCCGGCGCGACGAGGGTGCGTCGGTGTAGCCCGGCGTATGCCGGGACTTGTCCTGCGGCATGGCATATTCCAGTGCCATAACCGGAAAGGTCGGGGTGAAAGTCAGGCCGGGTACTTCCGGCGCTGGCTTCGATCGGTCGAGAAGCGTCCCGGCGTCAGGCAAGATAAAGACTTGCGCCTGCCGCATTTTCTCGACGAGGTAACGGATGCCGATCCGGCTCAACGGCGCAGCGGTCGCGTCTAGCGCTGATAGCGCCTCGATCGCCTTCACGGTGTAGTTGAGGGCTTCAGCCATGTCAGCGCCCCTCCGCACGGAGCCGACAGGCATCGGCGGCGAAAATTTCCAGCCAGTCGTCGGCGTAGCATTCTCGCTCGCGCATGAAGTCGATCTTCACCGCCAGAGCTTCTAGATCGGGCGCGGGCGCAGCGATGACGCGATCCATCGCGGCACAATAGCTGTCGACGGCACGGTCCTCGGCTGGGTCGCCATCGGGCAAACCGTCCGAATAGGCGCGGGCGCGGGTATAGACACCGTAGGCACGATCCCAGCCGGTGCGAAGGTTCTCCCACACGACCCAGCCGTTATCGGTTTCCCGACCGTGCCGGTTGACCAGATGCGTGAACGGTTCGCGATCATGGTCTATCTCGGCGTCAAGCGCCTTGGCGATCGTCATCCGTCGCGCCGCTTCCTCGTCCGGAAGGTCGAGCGAGAACAAGACGGCGGCATCGAGGCCGGTCGACAAGTCGCCAACCGTGTTGAGCATGAGGCGTCCGCCAATGGACAGGAACGCCGTTGCGGTTTCGAATGCTTCGGTCATGCTGCGACCTCCTTGGCGGTTGGAAACCTGACGCCGACGATGCGCGTGCAGCGGCGTACTTCGTATGCATCCGTTTTGTTCTGGGTCTCGACCTGCTGGCCGAGGAACGCCACCATCGCCTCTGCCGCGTGCTGGATGCGCTGGCCTGCGTCGTTCACGTCGCGATCGTCGCTCACCAGTGCCTGCGACGAAATCTCGGCAATCGCCGCTGCAAGCGACAGGATGTCGGCGAGGCTGGCGGGGTTCATCGTCAGCATCACGTTCAGCAAATCGGCCAAGTTGTCGCTGCACTGGCGGTCTTCGCATTCCGCGTTGGTGCGGTCGCCGCCGTCGGGCGTCAGGTTCTTCTTACCGAGATCAATCGCCTCTTGGCGGTCCAAGATATCGCTGCGGAGTTTCGCGAGTGTCTGGATCGACGTCGGCGCCGACAAGCTCGTCAAACGATCGGCATCAGCTTGGAGCATTTCGCTCTGATCGATGCCGCGGAATAGTTCGCGTTCGGCCATGAACGCGATCTTCGCTTTGAAGTCCGCAGCACTGGTGACGGGGAAGTCCGTGACCGCAATTTCGGTTTCGCAGTTCTGGGCGCAAAGAGCGTTGTTCTGCTCGTAGATGGCCGGGTCAATATCGGCAGCCGCTCCGTCGCTGGCTGCGCCCGCTGCCGCCAGTTCGAGCGGTTCGAGCACCTCGCGATAATGCTGGGCTTCGGCTTCCGAAGCCGCCTGCGCCGCTGCAAGCAAGGCGACAAGTTCGTTTGCGATGGGTGCCATGGATCAAACCTCCACTTGGGCGAAGAGCAGGGCTTCCTGCTCAAGCATGGCGTCCCAGCAGTCGGTTTCTCGCCCGCCTCCCTTGGCGACCATGAACTTGAACGCGAAGGCGCTGGCGTCCGGCGACGGGATCGCCATCAGCGCGTCTTCGGCTGCGTACCGGCGCTTCGTCCAGCGCTCCTCGCCGGCCACATCGTTGACCGCGCCCGCGGCTTCTTCACCCTCGCGAGCAACAACATATGTGGCGCGGGCGGTCGCCCATTCGCTGTCGAGACGGGTCGGCGAACGTTCGGTTGAAGCGAACCGGGCAACGTCGTCGAACAACGGCTTGATAGCGTCCGCGCGCCACGATGCCGTGTATCCGTCAGGCTCAATCTCAAGGAAGTACTGCAGCTTCCACAGCAGCGCCCCCATGTGCGGCGACGGCATTCCGAGCGCCGCATCGATCGCCGCAGCATATTCATCGTCGTTGGCACAGACCGCGTCGTGGACTGCGGTCCGGCCCTCGCCTTCTGGCATCACCTTTAACGCTGCGTTCAGCCGATCGCCGTCAGCCTTCGCCAAGTTGATACGCCACCCCGCGCGAAAGGATCGCGAACATGCCGACACCACAAGAAATCATCGCCCAGAACCGCAAGGAACTGGAAGCGCAGAACAAGGCTGCGATGGAGCGGACGGACAACGTTCAGCCGACGCCGACGCAGGAGGAAGTCGACACCGCCAAACTGGCAACGCCGACGCTGGAAACCCTCGACAGCAAGGAAGACCGCGGCGCGCCGGAAGAGCGTCAGGTCGAAGCCGACGGCGCTGCCGAGTACCGCACCCGCGCGTCGCGGGCCGGCCGCGCCAAGACGCAGACGGCGGAATAACGAATGAACGGGTACAAGCTATCGGCTCGCGCAGCCGAGGCCGAGGTGCGTCGCAGCGCATCTCGGTCGCTTGCACTCGTTGATGAAACGCGCGCGGACGCCGTGACCGTCCCGATGGGCGGCGGCTGGTCGCCTGTGAATTTGCCGGTGAACTGGTGGCAGATGGGTATGTCGCCGCCAGACCCCTCGCGATCGTCGATGGTTGAGGCGTGCGTTTCGGCCTACGCGCAGACCACCGCCATGTGCCCCGGCAGTCATTGGAAGTACGCGCCGGAAACCGGCCGCGTGCGCATCCCAAATTCGGCATTGGCCCGGATCATCAAGAAGCCGAACGATTACCAGACGATCAGCGATTTCCTCCTAAACCTCGTCCGGTATCTCCTCGATAACGGCAACGCATACGCACTGGTCATCCGCAACGCGCGGTTCGAGCCGATCGAACTGCATCTGATGAACAGCGACATGAGCCATGCCATGATTGCGGTCGACGGCTCGGTTTTCTATGCCCTTGCCGGTAACCCAATCATCGACCGCCGCTTTGGACCCCAGATCGTCGTCCCGGCCCGCGACGTGCTGCATATCAAGCTGCACACCCCGCGCCACCCGCTTCTGGGCGAAACGCCCATGGTCGCTGCGGCACTTGAAATGGCAGCGGGCAACGCCGCACTGTCGCATCAGGTCAATTTCTTCCTTAACCAGTCGCGCCCGTCGTTTGTGCTGACGACCGATCAGTCCATTACGGCCGATCAGGTTCGAATGCTGCGGGCGTCGTGGGATGAGCAGGCGAAGGGTCTGAACAGCGGCGGGACCCCCATTCTCGGGCATGGTCTGAAGCCGTCGCCGCTTGGTTCCAGCAACAAAGACGCCGAGTTGGCCAGCATTCTTGGGCTGTCGAACGAAGCGATCGCGCGGGTCTACCGCGTACACGAAGAAGGCCGACGAGACTGTGCAGCCGGTTATTGCGGGCAAGCTAGCGCCGGACGAGCGCGAGACCTTCCGTATCGTCATCGGCGTGACTACGCCGTGACCGCGCTGACGCTCGATCTCGTCAAATCCTTCCTCCGGTACGAACTGGAGAGCGTCGATCAGGACGTTACCCTTTCCGTCGCGCTGGAAGCGGGCATCGATTGGGTAGCCCGGACGGGTCGGTCAACTTCTCGGTCGGCGAGCCCGCCGGCCGTGGCTGGCAGGGCACCTATACCGACTTCACCGCGGCCGACAGTCCCGATCCTGCCGCTTATATGTGGTCGGCCTATAAGGGGCCGGCGGCGTTCGGGCTGACCGGCAGCGGCGATACGAACGTCAGCGGTAACGCGCTTATCAAGAGCGGTAGCGGCGGCTGGGATACCGGCGGCGGCTATTCCACCGAAGGCTGGCGCGGCGGGGCACAGTGCAGCTTCCGGGGCGGGCAGACGTCCGTAGCGAACATCATGGCCGGGCTGAACTCCGACCCGGCCTCGAACGACAGCTTCAATACGATCGACTACGCGTGGTTTCTCGCCGACGACGGTGTCTGCCGCATCTATGAGAGCGGAGCGGGTATCGCTACGATCGGCGGGTACGCGACGACCGACGTGTTCCAGATCGTCTATGACGGAGCGTTCGTCCGCTACATCAAGGACGGTGTCACGGTCCGCAGCGTGCCGGGGCCGGCGGACGCGCTCTTCTATTTCGACGCCGCGCTTGCGGGCGAGCCGGGAACGCGGCTCGACGCAATCACCTTCGCCGCCGCCGGCAAGGCCGGAGCCGACGGAAAAGACGGCAACAGCGCCCCGCTCGTCCGCACGCAATGGTCGATCGACGGTGCGACGAACTGGCACGACAATTTCTTCGGAGCTGACCGCTACTATCGGCAGTCCAACGACGGCGGTGCGACGTGGGGGCCGGCAATCCTCGGCGTTGGCGAGGAAGGCGTGCGCGGTGCCGACGGCGGGTATGAGGACAGTCGGTTCCGCTATAGCTCGACGGTACCCGCAACGCCCGTCGGCGTGTCGCCCGTTGAATGGTATGATGCGCCAACCCTGACGCAGATCGCTGGCCGGGTGTCGACCAGTCGCGACGATTACATCAGCGGCGATCAGTGGCTCCGCGTGCAGCCGGGCGAGGTCTATCGGATCGTCGGTGGGGTGAATGCGACGCAGGCGAACGCAGCCGGTGCGCTGGGTCTGAATTTCGCCGGCAATCCCGCCGACGGGTCCACCTATGGATGGGTCGCGGCCGGATCGATCCCTACGGGCCAAGCTGACGCGATCGATGGCTATATCGTCGTTCCGTCCTACGCGACTTATATGCGGCCGTGGGCGCAGATCAACGCCGGAGAAGCCTTCGGCCAGATCGATTACCATTACCGGATCGACAATCTGCCGCCGCTGTTTATGTCGCGGGCGAAGCGGAACGCCGACGGCAGCCTTGCCGGTGCGTGGTCGGCACCATTTCGGATCAGCGGGCAGGATGGTCAGGAAGCGCTTTCGGCCTATCTGACCAACGAAACCTTCTCGCATCCCACCGACGCTGCCGGCAACCCGACCGCGATTGCCAACGGTGTCGGCAATGGGCAGATGCGGGTCTTTCTCGGCAGTCGCGATGTTACCGCGCTGTGCACGTTCACCAAGCAAATTCCGTTTTGGTTGGACCTGACGGTCGACGCCGCCGGCAACTATTCCGCCACATATCTTGGCAACGACAGCGGCTACGCGTTCATCATCGCCGTGTTTCAGGGTCGGGCGATCGCCAAGCAGCTGTCCGCGACCCGATCGAAGGCGGGTACGGACGGTACCAGTCCGCCGCTGCTGACATTAGTGGCGACTGACCAGTCCTTCTCGCTCGATACGAACGGGACGCCGCGCTCGAAGACGATCCGTCTGACGGCCACGCCGCAGAACAACACGACCGGCGTTCTGTGGGCGCTGTACCGCGCAGACGGTACACCGTTGACCAACGCCGTGCCGGCGCCCGACCTTGCCGCTGTTGGCGCTGCCAGTCGTCACCTCGATTTTCTCAACATCGAGATCGACGCCAATCGCTTCCATGCGATCCTTGCCGAGCACGGCGGCGAGAGCATCACATACGGCGTCCAGCTGAACGGCGAAAACGCCAGCGACAAGGTTTCGATTGTCCGGCTGCGCGACGGTGCGAAGGGCAAGGACGGTGTCGACGGCGTGCCCGGTAGGAACGGCGCCGATGGTCGCACCAGCTACACGCACTATGCCTACGCGGACACGCCGAACGGACAGGTCAACTTTACGATCGATGCGCCCGGCGGCCGGGCCTACATTGGCACCTATACCGACTTCGTGGCGGCCGACAGCCCCGATCCCAACTCCTACGCATGGACCTCGTACAAGGGTCCGCCTGCCTTCGGTCTGACAGGCAGCGGCGACACGTTCGTCGCCGGCAACGCACTGGTAAAGCAGGGCAGCGGCGGATGGGATAGCGGCGGGGGATATTCGACCGAGGGCTATGCCGGCGGCGCGCAATGTACGTTCATAAACGGTCAGGGAACTGGCGCCGATGTAATGGCGGGGCTGAACAGCGACCCATCTTCCGACAACAGCTACGCGACGATCGACTATGCTTGGTACATGGCTGGCGACGGCGGCGCGGATATCTACGAGAACGGCGCGTACTGTGGGCGGTTTATCTCGGGCTATGGCTTCGGCACGTTTCAGGTCGTCTACGACAACCGCACGGTTCGCTATCTCTACAACGGCGTAACTTACCGATCGGTCGCCGTCCCCGCCGATAAGCTGCTATATTTTGACGCGGCACTGGCCGGGCCTCCCGGTACACGCTTGAACAGCATTGCTTTCCTGGCTGCCGGGAAGGCAGGAGCCGACGGTGCTAACGGACAAAACGGCACTGACGGTCGCGACGGCGCGCAAGGTCCGGGAGGGCCGCAAGGACCACAAGGGCCGGGCGGGCCGCAAGGTCCGGGTGGACCGCCGGGACGCGACACGATCGTCTATTATCAAGATGAGCAGCCGTCGAACCCCGTATACAACGACACTTGGGTAACCCGAACGCCGCCGCGCATCTGGCGTCGCTGGAATGGCGGCGGATGGGAACAGATCCTTGGCATCGTTTCGGCGCTGGAGATTATCGACAGCGCCTACATCGCTGACGCCGCGATCGGCTCGGCGAAGATCGCGAATCTTGCTGTGGTATCGGCGAAGATCGGCGACCTTCAGGTCGAGACGATCAAGATCGCCAATCAGGCCGTGACAAGCAACGTTGCGGTCGAGGGAGGCAATGGCAATGCTGGCAACGGCAGCACGGTCGTTGTGCAGTCGATCTCGTACGTTGCGTCCGGTATCGGTTTCGCGCGGGTCGATATTCAGTACGACGCTCGGGCAAGCGCTGGCGCAACGCAGGGAAGCGGCTCTCTACAGCTTCGCCGGACACAGAACGGGCAGCAGGTCAACGTCGGTCGGTCCATCAATCAAAGCCTGAACGGTTCCAACGAACCCTACTCTTTCTGGTTCGTCGACAACCCCGTCGCTGGCGCAGTGACCTATGAGCTCGTCCTGTCGACCAGCACGCCGGGCAATCGGACATTCTTCATCGACCGGGCGCAGCTTGCGGTCTCGGAGTTCAAGAAGTGAAACGCTACGCGATAGTTCGCCACGCCGATGCGGTCGTCAGTCGGATCGTATCGGCGCAAGATTTGCAGACGCTGATGATGAACTGCCCTGACGGGTGCGACGCAGTACCGTGCGACGACCCGAAGATTGTGCCGGGCGAATGGGCGTGGGAGGCCGGCGGTTTCGCCCGGATCATTCCGCCCGCGCCAACGATCGAAGAGCAGCGCGCGGGCGTATGGGAAGCTGTGCGCGTCGCGCGCGATCGGGCGGAGTGGTGGGGATGCAGTACGCCGCTCGGCCGCGCCGACAGCGACCCGGACAGTCAGCGGAAAGTGGCTGGCGCGGTGCAGTTGGCAATGATCGCGCAGGCGGGCGGCGCTCCGTTTTCGATCGATTGGACCATGCAGGACAACAGCAGCGTGACGCACGACGCCGCAGCGATGATTATGCTCGGCGTCGCGGTCGGTCAGCATGTTGCCGCCTGTCATGCCGTCGCCCTGGTGAAGCGATCGGCGATCGAGGCGGCCGAGAATATTGAGGCGCTGACGGCGATCGATATCGAGGGAGACTGGCCCGATGCGCCGACTGACTGAAGTGGCCCGCCAATTGCTGGTGTCGATCGACCAGTTCGCGCAGGTGGCGATCGTTGGCGCTGCCTACCTTTTGCACCTGACCAACGTCTGCCCGTCCGCTGACGAAACGATTAGCAGCTATGTCGGCCGGGCACAGATCCGGCGGGCGTGGTGGGCCGCGATTGTCGCGCCGCTGATCGACGGACTGTTCGTGCTGTTGGGGGAAGCGCCGGGCCATTGTCGCCGCAACGTTGAGACCGCGTTCTTGGGCCTGCCCCCGCAACCCTGACCCAAAGAGGACTGCCGTTATGACCACGTCCTTCCGGGCGCGCTGGTGCGCGTCCCTGTGAGTGCCGAGAACAGCCTCGTCGCGCAGACCGTGGCGAACGGTCCGCCCACCATGGCCCCGCCATCGTTCAACGATGGCGCGAGCCTTTTCCTCTTCAACCTCTTCCTGATGACCGCCGCCATGTTTCTCGGCGCGATGCTGGTCGGCCGGCAGCTTAGCCGGATATGGGCGCAGCGGCGGTTCGATCACCCGCTAGACCCGGTCAGCCTCTATCGAACGATAACCGTGCTGGCGGGTGTCGGGCTGACCCTACGGTGCGGAGCAGAGGCAATGTACCTTTGGGGCTGGTCGCCGGCCGACCCTGTCACCGTCGCACGCGTCGCCATGGCGAAACGCTGGATCGATCCCGTCGCGGTCGCGGCCGGATTATTGTGGATGGGGATCGTCATGCTGGGTGAACCGGGTATCGAACATCAGCTTCGGAAGTCGCCGCTTCCGGTTGATATGTGGTCGCGCTGGCCGACCCTTGCGCGCGCGGCCGGCATCATCGTTCTCAGCTTCATTGCAGCCGCCGCGGCGGTGATCTTCCGGTGAAACTGCAGTCGGCGCTGGGGGCGGCAGCGGCGATCCCCATGCCGGTTGTCTGGAACCTGTTCGGTCTAGGCTATCGGTTCGAAGCAGGCCCGTTCGTGGTCAGCATAACCATGGTCCTCATCACGCGGCTCTGCATCTTTCTGAACACGCGGAGCCGCCGGCAAATCTATCTCGACATTGCGGTAACGTTCCTGTGCTGCGTGGTCGCGGTGCTGTGGACCCAAGCGCATTCCCTCGGGCTGCTAGCGGCAGCGATGAGCGCCATGACTATCGCTGGCATCGGGTACGGCCTGATCGGCATCGGCAAAAGCCAGTTCATGGCAGCAGCGCGGGGCGGGCTCGACTCGTTCTTCACGGGCATGGCGCGCGCCGCGCCGATCGAGACCGACGCGCAAGCGATCGACCGCCTCAAAGACGATCTCGACAAGGTCGAGTGATGCCACCCCCTCGCCGAAGCGAGGGGGCAACGGCGTCCTGGGAGAACGCAGGACCGGCCTAGCGGCTGGGTCTGTATCCCGGATGAACACCAACCGTACCGAAGGAATGCGATATGACGACGGCAGACCCGGCGTGGCTGAAGGCTGCGCGCGCGAAACTTGGCACCCGTGAGGCACCCGGCCCGGCAAACAATCCGACGATTATGGGTTGGGCGAAGCGGCTGGGAACGAAGGCGCTCGGCATCGCCTACAACGCCGACAGCGTGCCATGGTGCGGCGTCTTCGTCGCTGCCTGTATGCAGGAAGTCGGCTTGCCAACGGCACCGATCGCGGTTCGGGCGTCGGCCTGGGCGAAGTACGGCGATCCCCTAGCCTTCCACCGCCCGGCACCCGGCGCGATCCTCGTCTTCCAGCGGCCGGGCGGCGGGCATGTCGGCTTCTACGTCGGTGAAGATGATACCGCCTATCACGTCCTCGGTGGCAACCAGTCCGACAACGTGACGATGGCGCGGATCGAGAAGACGCGCTGCGTGGCGGCTCGCTGGCCGACCGGCGTCCCCTTCGCCGGGAAGCCGGTGCGAATGGCGGCGCGCGCGGGCGTGCCGCTGTCGAGGAACGAGGCTTGAGCGTCGTATCTCTGATGGATCGCCTCGCTGCCAAGCGCGCGGCCCACGGCGGAGAGATCTTCATGCTGTGTCCATGCCAAGCACAGGCGGACGACCCAGCAGGGTTCTATCCGGTTGTGGCGCACGACGCGCGGGGCATCGTCCTGTCATCGTTGGTCTGCATGGCCTGCGAAGAGCCTGCGTACTTCAATGCCGGTCGAATACTCGCCGATGGCGAAACAGCTTGAGCACGATCCGCCCCCTACTCGCCCTAGTCGGCGCGATCGTGGCCGTCGCGCTACTCGCCACCGCCTACATCGCCGGCCGGCGCGACGGGCGCGCTATCGCTGACGGCAAGCAGGCGGCGGTCGAGCGCGCGGTGAAGGCCGAACGCGACAAGCGCGAGGCGAACGTCGCGGCTGGCGACACGGCGGGCGCGGCCAAGGAAACCGATCGCCAAGAGAAGGTCCGGAAGGTCTATCGTGAAACGAACACCGTCACCGAGCGCCCTGTGTATCGCAACGTCTGCGTTGATGCTGACGGGGTGCGTCTCATCGACCGCGCGACCGCCATCGCCAACGGCGACGATACCGGCCAACCTGCTGGCGCGACCGGCGATCCTGCCCCAGCCGCGCCGCAGCCCTGACGGCGGGCAGGACGGCGCGGCGGCGCTCGGTTCACAGCTTGACGTGCTGGACGTCGCGGGAGGCATCCGCGGCCAACTCGTCCGGCTACAATGCGCGGTCCTAGCGTCGACCGGCCAGCCGTTACGGAACGATTGTCCGAGGTAGCTTCGCTGCCCGTTGCATCGCGGCGAGGTCGAACACAAAACCGGGTTCAGAGGCGTCGGACGCCCCCTTCTCCCAAGCGTCGTAAAGGTCGTCGTCGCTATCGTCAGTATATGGGTTGTAGATCATTTGGCTTTCGGGTCCGGTAACGCGAGACGCGGCCACACCCTGCCAATAGGCGGCTTCGACTGGTCGTTCGGTAATCATCGTACCGGCTGTTCCCCTACATCAGCGCTGCCGCACGCATCCGCTCACGCTCGTCGATGCGATACGCTTCGCCAGCGTCATCAGTGGCGCCGAAGAAATACTTATGCCAGATTTGCTGCTCGGTCTCGGGCGTGCTGGCCAGTAGCGCTTCGCGGACGGCAGCGAGCAGTTCGTCGGTGACGATCATCATTCGACCTCCGCAAACGCCCCGACTCCGGGGTGATGAGCGTAGGGTTAACAAATTGGCATAGGAATCCTATAGGATTTCGATGCAGAGTCGGCTGAGCGCCTGATTTTTCGCTGCCGGCCTTTACCGCAATGACGCAGCTATTTGACGGACTTCTTACCCGTAATGGCACTGCTACTCGTCAGGATGGCAGAAAGCGTCAATGAGTAAGCGCCGGACCTCATCCGGCCCCGCAGCTAGCATCGCATCTTTGGTTGCGGGTGGTATCAGCACGGTATGGCGCACCAACCTCACGCCAGCGAATTTGGGCTTGGAACCGGACCGTCCGGCGCGTCCGCCCTTTCCGGGCATTCCAACCATACTGTTTCCTATCACAATCGCGAAATGCGGTAGCACCAACGAGCGCATGCCCTGCCGCATTGTATGAAGAGCCGTTTTGATTTTACAATTACGAGGTTCAATGCAACGACCGGACGGCAGGTTATCCCTACCAATCAAGGCGCCCCCACAGTGGGACCGGCGCAGGTGGTCGGGATCGGCGGGCCTATCGCTAGCCGGCTTCGGAAGGTATCGGTTGTGGCGTCCTCAACTGCCGATTACTCAGCGCCTACGCGAGGGAGAATCATATGCTCAAGCAGCTATACAGCCGGCTTTCATGGAAGGCGCAGCGCTACGCCATCAAGAAGTCAGTCGACAATAACTTGATCGCTTCGATCTATTACGGCTTCTTCAACCATCAGCATATGCGTGAGATTAAGGCCGTCGCCGCCGGACAGGTCCGATATGCCCAAGATCACGCTGGGGACGCGCCAAGCTATTACATGCTTAGGCGGAATATACACCGCCTTGAGAAAGGTCTTATTATGAGACCGCGGCGTCGGGTGTTTGCGGCAGACTTCATCAACGATACCGTTGGCGTCTACGCTCGTGCTGCAGCGCAACCAGATAGTGACCAAGCACCTGAGGTCGTATGGGCGCATGACGTTCTCGACGCCTATTTCGCTGCAGTCGATCGCGAGGAGCCGCGAATTGCGCGTGCCTATGCGAAATTCGAGGAAGTTGAGCGGTCTGCACATCAAGCCCGCAACTATCGATCGGCGCCATATCAGCGTGATCTTGACGGACCACCCCCTGTCGACTTCAAGGCGATGCAAGAACTGGCCGAACGTCGACGCTCGGTACGCTGGTATCTCGACAAGCCCGTTGATCGTGGTCTGATCGATCAAGCGCTGGCGGTCGCTGGTCAGTCGCCTTCGGCTTGCAATCGGCAGCCATTCCACTTCCGGATATTCGACCAAAAGGACCTAGTTAAGAAGGTCGCGGCGATTCCTATGGGAACCAAAGGTTTCTCTGATAACCTTCCCGCCGTTGCTGTCGTTGTGGGTCAACTACGAGCGTATCCGCTCGAGCGTGACAAGCATGTGATCTACATTGACGGCTCTTTGGCGGCAATGAGCTTCATGTATGCGCTTGAGTCCTTGGGCTTGTCATCGTGCCCAATCAACTGGCCGGATCAGGAACCTCAAGAATCGCAGATGCGTGCAGCACTCAATCTGGAAGCGGACGAACGCGTCGTTATGCTGATCGGTTTTGGCTGGCCCGATCCTGAGGGACAGGTAGCTCGTTCCACTAAGCGACCTGTCCCCGAATTACGGCGTTTTAACTAAAACGCTTGCTCTTAATAAGCTCACGGACGTCCTGCCACATTGCGTCCGTGAGCTTACGCTGCGCGTCTGCTCGCGTACGGATGCTAGCGCGCGCAGCCGGACTATCCGCCACCTCCAGTAGCGCGTTCAATTTTTCCGACCAAGTTTCGGGCTTCTCAACGTCAACCAAAAGTTGACCGTTCCCATAGTCGTCCATCAGTTCCTGATACTTGTGCGACCAGCCGCAGGCCAACGATGGGACCCCATTCGAAAGCGCACTGACCAGACCGTGGAAACGGGAAGACACAATCAGGTCGGCGTTGGCAATGATTGCCTTCGTGTCGAGAGCGCTGGACGCGTTGACGATCGGTAGCTTGGTTGCCAGCTCGTCGTTGATCGCATCAGCAATTACACGATCTCGTCGACCTTCGTGCAGAAGGATCGACACATTCCGGCCGGACTTCTGCAACGCTTTCGCGGATTGGATCATGAAAGCAACGTAGGCGTCCCGCTGATGCGCACGATCACCAGTCGCCATTTTCTCGTTCGGGATTAGTAGCGCCGCGCCCTTCGTAGCGGCAAATTCAGCCGGCAAATCGGCTTTCAGGACGTTCGTAAAATCAGGAGATCTCTTGATTTTGCTATCGGCACTAATGCCAGCTACGTACTTCGCCGAAACGTTGTCACGAACAAAGACGCGATCGAGATACTTGAGTGAATCACCGAATACCTTAGCGATGCCATCCTTCTCGAAAGCGCCAAGAGCTTGGGGAAGCAGGACAGCGACGTTCTTTTTATTCTTCCAGCCCTTCAGGCGTTCAAGCAGCCGGTGACGAAGCTTTTCTGTGCCCCAGTAGTCGCCATAGGAAAAGCCCGAAGCATCCAAGACAACGTCGACTTGCGAAGCCTTAACCAAGCCACGGCGACGTAGAACGAAACTCGGTAGCAGATTGTACACGAGCGTACGAATACCGTTATTTGGCGGAATTACGCCAAGCACGCCGAATTGATCCCGAGCTTCCCGCGACATCCATGTCGGCACCGCCAACTCCGCGTTCGGGAACGATTTCTTCAGCTCGGCCCTGACCGCCTCAAGCATCAGAACCGCGCCCTTATTCCGCTCGAAAATGCCCAAAACTTCGACGATCATATAGGCCTCCTGCCGCCCCCAATGCGTTACGCGCAGGGCTGTAGCCGAAACGACTATATGAGTCCTATATGATTTTTGCTGCGGTGCGGCACGCTTCGCTCGTAACTGGAACGCTTGGATCGGTCAGGCGCACAGGACCGTGCTACTTGGAATACGACGTGAGCGCGGCCTGACACAATTCGAGATCGAACCATGCGTCGGCTACGAACCCTCTTCAGGTTCAATGGGCGGAAGCTTCACCGGCATATCGCGGCAGCGGACTATTGCCCGTGCAAAACCGAGCGCTATCAAGATTGTCGGTGATGCCGGACGCCGACCAGTATTGAACTCGCTGACCCGGCTTATTGGGATGTCGTTTAACTTGGCCCATTTGATGAGTCCGCCAGCCTTCACCATCTCCTTCTTCAGGATCACGCGGATATCGTCGTCAGTGAAAACTTTGGCCATCCGGGTCCGCCTCGCATCCGGTAATTTTAATTTCGCCTCAAACGCTAGCGGTGAAGAATAGGGGTGAGCAGGTCGTAGCAATACCCAGCATGATGACCGGAACTCCCTTCAGTCCTAACTTTTCATCGTTCAGTTGAGAGCCAGCGGATTCAAGCGCGGGACGCCCCATGAGCACCAAAAACCCCAAAGTGATTAAAATGTTGCCTACGAGTATTGCTATGGAAACGAATGTCATCATCCTGCCTCTCGTTCCGGCTTTGTAAGGCTCGCAATTTCTGCTCGCAGGTTATCGCGTTCTGCTAGATAGGTTCTTGCCGCTCGATCGAGTTGATTAACCTTTCGGTCGGCATCGAGTAGAGCGTCCTCGTAACGGCGGCGGCTCACAAATGGCCATCTCATCTTCGGTTCTCCATCTCGTGCTGTCACTAGCAACGCCTTTAAACGCTACCGCCCATCTCAAGAGTGCCGACCGAGCACTCCCATAACCATCGGGCCAACCATCCTCGATCCAGCTACGGAAAGATGATCGTCGTCGTAGTATAAGATTTTGCCGTTTGCACGAGTTTCACATAGGGCCCCGTGGCAGAATGCATGACGCGGCAGAACGACGGTAACGCCTTTGCCTGCCAGTCGCGAAATCAACAGGTCGGCTATTGGACCCCAGCGGACATCAGTCGGTACGCGCTCGGCGCAGGTTTCCGCCGTTCCTAGCTTGGCTTCGCGAGCAAAGCATCGCGGCAGCGCAAGATCGTACATCGGCGTCGTACCTACCAGAACGATCTGCTTTCGAGGCACCCTTATTCGGATTTCAGCAAGGACGGCACGCAAACCGTCGGTGAAGACCTCGGCAGTCTTGGCTTCGTCGTGGTGGCCTACGGTCTCATATATCGCCGGCAATGTTGACGCCCAGCTTGAGCTAACAATAATCGCATCAAGGTCACTTTGTGCCGACGCCTCCTTAAGAGCCGTATCGTACATTCGGGCGCAGCCGGGGTTTTTGGGCGCGTAGGCGATATACGCGGAGAGTGGGCTACAGCCGGAAATTGTAGCCTGCCTCACTTCTAAACCCGATCGAGAAGCAACGTCCTCGATGCCAGGCATTAGGTGATCGGCATGAGAGTCGCCCCAAACCAATAGATCGTAACCGGGTTTGCCGTCCGGCTTACCCGAAACGCAGTGCGATAAATCCCCGAGGTTTGCTCCAAGTCCTGCTTGGCCAGAGTGGCAAAAGCGACGACGAGGGTTAATATCGTCATACGCTCGCATGGCGATCTGCACATCGGCGTTGGTGTAATGCAAAAAGCCCTTGGTCTGAACGAACACCAGACCCACTGCCGCAATAACCGTCGCCGTACCCACGCTCGCACCCAGCACTTGGGCGCGAGATATTGTCCAGCCTTTCCCGCTACGGAAACGGGATTCGACATACTTCGTAGATAACGCTGCTAAAAGAAACGCGAACGCAATCGCAACGAGCGATTCAGCTATCGTAAGCTGTCTGTTCAGTGCCAAGCGCGGCAGCACCAACACCGGCCAATGCCATAGGTAGAAGCTGTACGAAACTAAGCCGACGTACAGAAGTGGACCAACGGACAGAAGACGCCCGATCCGGGTTTTGAAGTCTGAACCCGCATGGATAATGAGCACAGCCCCAAGGCAAGGTGGGAACGCCGCAGGTCCGGGAAACGGCACTCCTTCGGTGTAGAAGGCCATCGGTAGTAGGATCATCAACACGCCAATCGCGGCGGCTGCCTCGCGCTGAACTGCCGATCGGAACTTGGGGATCGCACCAACGGCGATCATGGCGCCAAGGCCAAGTTCCCATGCTCGCGTAGGAAGCATATAGAACGTCAGATCCCGGTAATATTTCACGCCTACCGTTGATAGGGCTAACGAAGCCAAGACTGTCACTACGACGAATACCCGCAGCGGCCGCTTGTTATCACGACGAGCAAGATATGCAGTAAGAAATGGCCATAGGATGTAAAACTGCTCTTCGACGGCAAGCGACCACGTATGCAGTAGCGGCATATCCGCAGCGTCAGGAGCAAAGTATCCGGTGTCGGCCCAGAACACGACGTTTGCCGTGAACGTGGCGACGCCTATCAGGCTTCTGCCGAAATCCTCCAGTCCTATTGGGGATATGATTACGACCGAAGCAATCGTCGTCACCACTGTCATCAGGACGAGCGCCGGCATGATCCTGCGGAAACGCCGTTCGTAGAAGCGGGTTATCGAAAATTCACCCCGCTCTGCTTCTCCACAGATTATCGAGGTAATCAGAAAGCCGGATAGGACGAAGAAAACGTCCACTCCTACGAAGCCGCCGGTAAGGGCCCACGGCAGCGCGTGGAAAAGCACAACGCCGCCGACCGCAATTGCCCGCAGCCCGTCAATGTCGGAACGATACTTAATCATGTGCCCCCCGGCCCCTGTTCAGCCGGGAAGCACGTAACCTATATTACTATAAAATTCCTATACCGATTCGAGTGGGCGGTCCTACGGCGGGACTATCCAGTCGATATGGCGAAGAATGGGCTACCTGTTAGGCGTTCGAGAGCCCGTAGAACGGAACGGTGCTTACCTCGAACGGCAATCCAACCGGTCTTACGATACACAAGCCGGTCAATCGGCCATCGCCAGCTTCGCCCGCGCCGCATCGGCGAGGAACCGCGACCGGTTGGAGGCAACGCGATCGATGCGCGCGAGCAGTCCGTCTTCGAGGCTGATCTGAACACGAACCGCCTTGCCGGGACGTTCGCCCCTTACAAGGATACGGGCAACGACATCGCAGTCCGCGTTGACCTCGACGGCGTTGAGTTCGGACGGGTCCGGGATCGGGTCGCCATATTCCGCCATAACGCTGAGGTGCCCGTTTAAAGCCTCCTCGGCATTAATCGCCGCTTCGTTGACGGTGTCGCCAGCCGAAACGCAGCCGGGCAGGTCGGGAAAGAAGACGCCGAACCCTTCGGGACCGCGTTCAATGATCGCTGGGAAATAGACAGTTGCCATCGGGGTGCTCCTTGGGTGGAGTGACGTCCCCTCCTCTATGGGAGGGGTACGCCGGTTTGCTTTGATATGCTCTTGAGCGTTCCGATTGGGAGCTCGCTCTTGGGATGGGGGACGGTAGCCGTTCCGGGTTTCGTCGGGTGGCGGAAGTGTCTGTGGCTTCCTGACTGTCTGACTTCGTACCACCCGTCGGCTTCAATCTTTCGTATCACTTCCCTACTTCGCATCGGCGCCTCCCTGTTGTGTATTGTCTACACAACAACCGCGCGGAACGCAACAGGCTACTACACAAAAGATACACAATTTATTCGCAGCTGGCGGGTGACCGAATCGCCCCCTGAAACCCGCAGAAATGCGCCGGTTTTAGGTAGCCGCCACCACTGTTTACGACATTTCGGATCAGTGGGTCAGAGACACGTCCGCCAGCCTTCGGGCCGAGCGGGGGTGCCGTGTTGGAGCACGGCAACCGACGGGCAACAGGTAGCTCCCCGTCACTAGCGGCCGGCCAGCCGCATCGCCCCGCACCCGCGCAACGGGCGGGGCTCCTGTGAGCATTTTGAACAATGGAGTCGAATCATATCGTTACCGCCCCGCTGGCGTTCAGCGGCGGCGCTGCCGGCGAATGCGCCGGTTATCTGTTCGACCCCGCCCAGCCCGGCCGCATTGCGATCGGGTTCGGCGAGGCGGATTTCTACGTGGCGTTGATTTGCCGGAAGGTGGCGAACGCGACGATCGTCGCCAATCACTACAGCCGGCGCGTCTATAACGGGTCGACCCTCCACCTAGGGGTATGGGTCGGCGGGCGAATGCTCGGTGTCCTGCAGTACGGCTATGCAATGAACCCGGCCTCGGCTGGGAGCGTGGTCGACGGCACCGAAATGAACCAGTATCTCGAACTGAACCGCATGTGGCTCGACGACGCGGCACCTCGCAACAGCGAGAGCCGGGCGCTGGCGGCATCGATCCGGCTCATTCGCCGGGTCCGACCGGACGTGCGGTGGATACAGTCGTTCGCCGACGAGCGGTGCGGCCTATTCGGCACCGTTTATCAGGCGGCTGGCTTTACCTACCATGGCGAGCATCGCGGCATCTTCTGGGAACTCGATGGCGACTGGTACCACAACACGCTGATGACGGCGAAGGGAAGACGCGCGGAAGGTCCGCGTGCGGCGCACCTGTTGGCGAACCGGGGTCGAGCTACGCGGCATCTGCTGCGGCAGTTCCGCTATCTGCGGTTCCTCAAGCCCCGGTTCGCGAAGGGGTGCCGGTATCCGCCACTTCCCTTTCCGAAGCCGGATTATTCGTCCGGTGAAAAGTCAACGATGTAGTCTGAGTGGCAAAGCTCGTGCCGTCGAACGTGGCCAGTTAGATGGGTGGACACCCCATCGACCTCGACTACGATGCTGCTGCGCTCGCCCGCTCTCACAGCTCGATCGAGTTGGCACTGGATCGGGGCGCTAACCTCGAAGTTCCCGAACGGCGTGATTATGCGCGGCATGGTTCAATCATGGGCCATGCCGCTTGCAGTTTCCAGCAAAGAGATTCACCAGCGTTTATGCGGCCCGTCCATCGGACGAGCGCGGTTCCCCCGCGTGCGAGGACGGTGCGACCCCGTCGGGCCGCTCCATTCGTGGTATCGGGTATGGTCGCTTTTACGCAACTCGTTGGGTCAAATGTAACTTCCGGGCGATCAACGACATTGCAGCGTCCTCGTCGCCACGAAAAATAGGCATGGGCAACGATCGGTTCTGCGCCCGCTGGAAGCGTTTGCGGCTGATGACCTTCATGTCGGGTTCTTCAATCATGGCAATAACCGCTAGATCGTCCCGCCCTTCAATTTGTGCTTCTTGGTGCGCAAGCAACGCTTCGTTCAGTTTGTCACCCGAGTTTACAAGATAAATTCCCGCAGCCTTAGTGCTGTTCGGGGTAGTAGGCCGAACTACTAAATCCGCGGGAAACTCCGCGAAATCGTTCGCGATGACTCCGTTGTCGCTTACAATCACTGATGACTTAAATCGGCTAGTAATCGCCGAAATAACGTCTTCACGGAATGTAGATCGCACAACCTCGCGCGTCACTAGTTCCAAGTCGCGCACGCGGATAAGGGACGACAAAAACCGGATTGCCCGGTCGGCCAATTCCGACTCTTCGAAACTTGGCGTTTTTATCTCGAACGTTTCTCGATCCCAGAACGCCCGACCTTGATCGAGAATGCTATCAAGAAGCTGCCCGCGTGTCCCCTCCGTGATCGGGATATCTCGCGCGATCAGGTTGGCAAGATAATCGCCGTCGTCTTCCAATCGAACGCCGTCGATATCATCCGCAATGTAGAACGTTATCCGATCGCCGGACCCGTCCTCGAAGGCCGAACTTACGGCGAAGCCGGTCCCGACGGGGCGTACTTGCACGCTCCCGCAGAACGCATTGCAAAGGGCATGTTCGAGGTTAGATGCCTGCATGAGCAAACAGCGGGCCAACGCTGTCCTCTATCCGAAAAAACTTCATCGACGCCTGCCAAAACGTTGTCTCCGTCAACGCAGCTTGCCGTCGGTGACGCTGCTTTGCATCGGGGATGCGAATTAAATTGTCGAGCCCCGAAGCGCCAACCTCGATAGCACCACGGTCGCAGTGCGCATGGACGTGCAGCCCGGGATGGCTTTCATGATGCTCGAATCGAGCCACCACCGAGAATGCCGATCCGACCTTGGCAATAAGCATCGACTTCCAGTTGCCCCGAGCAGGGTTGCATATTGCAACCATGATAAACTCATCCTCGCCAAGCTGCGCAGTGGCGGACCTCCACTGCCAGCCATTCCGTGATGGTCTAGACTTGGCATAGATCGGGCAGAAGCGTGGGGACATGTCCCCTTTCGACCACCCAGTTTCGGATACGAGCTGCTTCCTGTCCCCGATTATATGCCTGATCCGCATCCAATCCCCCCGAGTCGGTGAGGATCATAACATCGTTGCGCAATCAGGCGCGACTTGATCGGCTATCAGCCGGCGAACCCATGAAAGGGCACGGTGCCCTCCCCAAACGGCACCCGGATCAAACACCCTTCCCACGGCACGAACCTGTGCTCGCCGTCGTGTCCGTGATCGAGCAGGCATATCAGGCGAAGGTCGCCGCCCGGCTGGCGGCAATGCTGACGGCCGATTACGAAACCGCGCATCGGCATCACAGCGACATTGGTGTCGTCGGTCATTGCAACGTCCTGTTCTCGTGAATGGCGTTCAGGCAGTCGGCAAGGCGAAGCCATTCGCCCAACTCGCCCTGATCCTTGGCGGCGTTCGCGCCGGCCGCGACGATCTGCGCCGCCCTGCCCATGCAGGCTGTCGACAGCAGTTCGAACGCCTGATCCCACGCGGTCACTGCAGGTTCCGCCAGTCGGCCTCGGCGTCGTCGACTGCGTCGATCATCTCCCCGGGGGCCATGCTCTCCGACAGGTAGCGCCGCACGTCGTCAGCGCTGCCGTTGCGCGGGAACGCCCGGTCCTTGGCCGCTGCTGCGATGAGTTCGCCCAGCGCCCCGCGCGCATCGGGCTGCTTGAGCATCCACGTACCAAACGCATCCGTTTCGGTTTGCATACCATTCCTCCGCTTGACCGAATCGCCATCTGCCCCCGATTATGTTCCCGCTATGTTCTAAAAGCTAGTGGGGGCGTATGGGTTGGAATGACTTTCGGTTGCCGGCCTGCGGGGAGCGGCACGACAACGAGGACGGCACCAGCCGGCAAGCCGAACTGGCGCTGCTGACGCCCGGCGACGAGTTGCACCTGATCCGCGAACCGATGAACGAGCACGACCCGATGGCGGTCGCTATCTTTACCAGCCGCGGTATCCGCGTCGGCTATCTGGCGCGGGTCCGGGCGATCTGGATCGGGAGCAAGATGGATCGCGGTCAGCCGGTCAACGCGATCGTCGAGCGGGTAAAGGGTGCCGCCCTGCCCGGATCGCCGCTCGGCCTCGTAATGCGCCTGAATATGGACGGTGAGGAACCCGAATTGCCTTCCGCATGAGGCCGCGTGTGGTATGCTTAATTCGAGTCCGACGGGGTGAATATTATTTGCGTGGTATGATCCGTGGTATTTCGGCGTAAGCCCCGAAAAATATGACGCGATCGCAATACGTTACGTGCTCAATTCACCGGCCACCTCTTCCGCCAATACGGCATGCGGTACGGCGGTCGTCCGCAACGCGACAGCGGGATCGTACGTTCTGGCCGCCATGCCACTCGATCCCGACGCAACCGCAACCGTCATCACCAGTCGCGCGATCCGTGCCGGGCATGAGCAGGATTTCGAACGCTGGGTCGGGCGGCTGAACGATCTGGCGAGCGCCGCGCCGGGCTATCGCGCGGCGATCCGGCTGGGACAGACCGCCGGATTTCAGCATTTGCTGTTCCGCTTCGACGACGTCGCCGCTGCCGAGGCGTGGCAGCACAGCGACGCGGTGATGGCGCATGCCGCGGTCGCCGATGGTTTCTCCACCGCGCTGCGCCAGATCGACAGCGGCAACCGCGTCGTCTTCGACCTGCCGAGCGATGCGAGCGCGAGCAAATGGAAACGGTTCGTGACGACGTGGCTGGCGGTGTTCCCCTTGCTGCTGCTGGTCAGCACCGTCGTGCGGATGGTGCTGACGGACGTGCCGCTGCCCTTGCAGCTCCTGCCGTCGTCGTTGATCCTGACGGCGACGCTGCAATGGATCATCCTGCCACGATTGCAGCGCTATACCCGCTTCTGGTTGCTGCAGGACGGGTCCGGCCGGCTGCAGACGTCTCCGGCCGAATGATCCGCGGGTCAGGTTGGGTCAGTCGGGCCGGAAGCCCTTGCCCGCGCGTGGTGCGCCGCCCACGCTGAAGGTGGCGTGGTTGCCGCCCTCGGAACTCGACCCGACCCACAGGTCGAACGTGCCCGGATCGATCACCCAGCCTTTCGCCGCGGCGCTCCAATATTGCAGGCTGCGTTCGTTCAGTTCGAAGCGGACCGTCCGCTGCTCGCCGGGACGCAGCGACACGCGTTCGAACCCTTTCAATTCGCGCACGGGGCGCGACGCCCGGCCCGATTGCTGGTGGATATAGAGCTGCACCACCTCGTCGCCCGGGCGGGTGCCGCGATTGGTCACCGGCACCGACACGATGACGCGCCCCCCGGGGGCCATCGTAGCAGTATCGAGCACCGGCGCGCCGATCTCGAACGTCGAGTAGCTGAGACCGTAGCCGAACGGGAATTGCGGCGTCGACGGGATGTCCCAATAGCGCTTGCCCTGATCCTTCGGCGCATGGGTAGTGTTGTGGGCATAGTAAATCGGTACTTGGCCGACGGTGCGCGGCCAGGTGACCGGCAGCTTGCCTCCCGGATTGACGTCGCCGAACAGCGTGCGCGCGATCGCGGTGCCGCCACGCGTGCCCCCATACCATGCGTGGAGGATCGCCGGTGCCCGATCGAGCACCGCGCCCAGTTCGAGCGGACGGCCGCTCATCGTCACGACCCGCACCGGCTTGCCGGTAGCCAGCATCGCCTCGAACAGGCGCAACTGGTCGCCCGGGAGTTTGAGGTCGGAGCGCGACGCACCCTCGCCGCTCATATCCTCCGCCTCGCCCAGCGTCAGGACGATCAGGTCGGAACGCTTCGCCAGCGCCACCGCGCGGTCGAACTCGCTGGAAGCACGCGCTGCGTCCCAGCGCGGTTCGGGTTTGGCGGCACCCGGGATCGTGATTGCCTCGAACATCGACGGCACGTTGCGCTTGAGCTGGACGCCGGGCGCCGTCTCGACGGTCGCGGTAGCCCCCAGCCGGTCGCGAACGCCCTCGAATACCGTCACCGTTTCGGGCAGGTCATACTGGAATGCCCAGGGGCCGAGCATGTCGCGCTTCGAATTGGCCATCGCGCCGATCACCGCGACCCGTTTGTGCGCGCCTGCCACCAGCGGCAGGGCGTTGTCCTCGTTCTTCAGCAGCACGAATGAACGTTCAGCCGCAGACTGCGCTTCGCTGCGATGGGCGGGGTCGGCAAGCGTTACCTTGGCCTGCGCCTCGTCGACATAGGGGCGCTCGAACAGCCCCATGCGGAACTTGCCGATGAGGATACGGCGGACTGCGCGGTCGAGTACCGCTTCCTTCAGCTTGCCCGCACGTACCGACGCCGCCAGCGTTTCGGCGGAGGCGGCCGGACCGAACGACATTTCCATGTCGTTGCCGGCATCAATGCTGCGCACCGCCGCATCGGCCTCGTCGCGAGCGAAATGCTGGATCACCTGATTCTTGGTACCGTTGGCGTCGGACACGACCCAGCCATTAAAGCCCATCTGGTCGCGCAGCACGTCGGTCAGCAGCCATTTGTTGCCGACGGCGGGCACGTCGTTCAGGTCCATATATGCGCTCATGACGTTGCCCGCACCCGCCTCTACCGCCGCGGCAAAGGGCGGCAGGATGACGTTGTAGAGCTGCGATTCCGAGAGATAGACGCTGTCGTAATCGCGTCCGCCTTCCGCCGCGGCATAGCCGGCAAAGTGCTTGGGTCCGGAGACGATATGGCCGGGTGCGCCGATCGCCGGCCCCTGAAACCCCTTTACCTGCGCGCGTGCCATCGCCGATCCGAGGAACGGGTCCTCGCCGGCCCCCTCAACGATCCGGCCCCAGCGCGGATCGCGCGCGATATCGACCATCGGCGCGAACGCCCAGTGGATGCCGACCGCGCGTGCCTCGGCCGCAGCGACCGCCTGCGCCCGCTCGACGCCCGCCGGATCCCATGACGCGGCGTTGGCGATCGGGACGGGAAAGATCGTGCGGAACCCGTGGATGACGTCATAGCCGAAGAGCAGCGGCACCTTCAGCCGGGTCTCCCCGACGGCCACGCGTTGCAACCGGTTGATGACCGCAGGATCGGTGACGAACAGCATCGACCCGACCTTGCCGCTTTTCACGATCGGCGCGAACTGTTCGAACGCGCCGAACATGAATTGCTGCGAGACTTGCCCGGCCTTTTCCTCCAGCGTCATCGCGCGGAGCAGCAGGTCGGCGCGTTGTTCGGCGTTCAGCCGCGCGTTCATCCATGGTTGCGCCGCCGTCGCCGCCTGCCGCGCGCCAAGCGGGGCGCTGACCGCCACAACCCCCGCCGTCAGCGCCAATGCCCCGGCGGCCATCATCATCTTGCGCATTGCGATCCTCCTCCTGTTCACCCTGTTACTTCTTGACCGGAACGGTAGCGAGGTCGCGGTCGATCGTCGCCAGCAATTGGTCGGTGAACTGGTCGGGCAGATAGGTCTGCAATCCGTACAGCGTCGTACCGCGTGCCATGTCGAGCTGCGGGTTCTTGAGGAAGGCTGGGACATGCCGTTCGAGCACCGCACGGGTCGCGGGATTGTCGAGCAGTTCGCCGATCGGCGTCGTCAGCGTGGTATAGCGCCCCGATGCCTTGGCCGCTGCCAATGCCTGCGACAGCCGGTCGATCTCCGCTCCCCACGGATCGCGCGCGACCACGACCTTCCCATCGGCGGCGAAGTCGGCGAGCGTGTCGTTGGCGCGGGTATAGCGCGGCCAGTTGGGCAGCGTGCCGCCATTCGGATCGCCGCGCTTCACGAAATTGGCGAGATAGCTGCTCATCGCCTCGCCGATGGCTTCGTCCTTCGCGGTGGTTTGCGCGCCATATTTGATGGCGGTGTTGTCGAAGAAATAGGGGATATCGGTCGCGTGCTGCGCCCCGCCCTGCCCGATCGAATCGGCGACATAGGAGAAGCGATAGCCCCACACCGGCACGCCCTTGTCGGCGATCATCGCCGATGCCTCGCGTCCGCCGGCGATCATGAAGCCGCTCTTGCCGCCGATATCGGCGCTGGTCGCCCCGATCATCATCGGCATCCGCGCGAAGCGGTCCTGCTCATACGCCTTGCGGACGTCGACCACGACCTTGCCGTCGACGAACGGTCCCGAATTTGTCGGCGGTGCGCCGTTACGCCCGGACATCTGCGCCATGTTCAATCCGTCGAGCACGTCTTCCGCCGATAGCGCGCGCAAGCGTTGCAGCGCGTCGGGCGCGGCGGGATCGATTCCCTTGGTTCGGGCGAAGTTGCCGCCGATCTTTTCCACGTCCGCCAGCGTGTTGCCGGTGAACGCCTTGGCATCGCCGCCCGACATCACCACCGCCTTGTTGAACAACCCCTTCGCTTCGGGCGAGGTGACCAGCGCATGGACCGAGATGCCGCCGGCGCTCTCGCCCGAGATGGTCACGTTCGCCGGATCGCCGCCGAACGCCGCGATGTTGCGCTTGACCCATTGCAGCGCCGCGACCTGGTCCATGATCCCGTAATTGCCGAGCCGCCCGCCATCGGCATTCTGCGCGGTCAGTTGCGGCAGCGCGAAGGTGCCGAAACGGCCGACGCGGTAGTTGAAGCTGACGAACACCACGCCCTTCTTCGCCATGTTCGCCCCGGCATAGGTCGGCGGCGACGCGCCACCGTTCACGAAACCGCCGCCATAGATCCAGACCAGCACCGGCAGCTTGCCCTTGGCGCCCGCCGGCCGCCAGACATTGGCGTAGAGACAGTCCTCGGCCGGCGTCGTGCCGAGCGGGGCGGCGTCGCTGGGGAACGGCTTCTGCATGCAGTCCGAGCTATATTGCGTGGCGTCGCGCACGCCGGTCCATTTCGCCGCCGGTTGCGGCGCGCGCCAGCGCAGCGGGCCGACCGGCGGGGCGGCAAAGGGGATACCCTTCCAGCTTTCGACGCCATCGGCGATCTGTCCACGGACGGCACCGTTATCGGTGCGGATCGTCGGGCCGGCGGGCTGGGCGCTAGCGGGAATGGCGGCCAGCGCGGTGGCGATGACGAAGGCGGTGGTGGCGCGGTGCATCGGTGCGAATTCCTCAAGCTATGGGAGTGCGGGAAGCAGCGTAAAGCTGTGTTACGTTCGGGACAGAAGGCGGCACGCTTACTCTTGCCCAGGATGCGAACGGCGCCGGCCGTTCCAGGGCGCTGGCATAAGCCGCTGCACTCCGCGCACAGCCATCCGGGGCGGATCGATATCGGACGCGGTCCGGGTTACCTTATCGTGTCCGGCGATGGAGCGATGGACGGGTGGCGCAAGCGCCGGTGCTGCGGGGCTGACGCGCGCGGAACGAGTCCGATGACCTGGCACGGCAACCTCCCCAGTGACGATGGCCGACCGCTCGTCGACTCTTGTCGATCGGGCCGGCCGCTGTGGCGCCCGGTCCGTCCGGTTCAGCAGTTATCAGGCATAGCATATGATGAGAAGAATGTATTTCGAGCGGCAATCTAGGAACCAAGACCTCCCACAATGTCTGAAGCCGAACTCGACCGGCTGGGATCGCCTTAACTTTTCCGCGGCTGCGCCGCTCCCTCCCTCTCCCGCCGGGAGAGGGAAAAGTAAATGAAGGGCGCGGATAACCGTCAATCGGGCAGCGTGCGTTAACGCGACCGGATGCGCGCCCACATGCCCTGCTGGGTCGCCCACAGAAAACTGCCGGGCCGGACGGGGTGGTCGCCGGGGGGTCCCAAGGTGAAGATGAGATCCTCCGCGCGGCAGGGGGCGATGCCGGACAGGGCGCCGACTTGCGGACTGTTTACCACCCATGGTGCCTGTTCAAGCCTGGCGCCGTGGACGACGATGCCATGCTGGCGCGGTTTGTCGTTCGCGCCGAGGACGCGCAGCACGACCCGGTCGCCCGCATCGGCTTCGAGGATCGGGCGCGGCACCAACGGACCCGATTGCGCAATCCTGCCCGAATGGACCGGATAGGCCTGGTAGTTGATCGCTTTCTGTCCGCAATCGACGGGGTCCAGCCCAGGTTCGACGTCAGGCATCGGCGCATGGTGGCTGCCGTTGACGAAGAACCGCAATCCGTCCTGCATGAACCAGAAGGTCTCGCGCGCGAAGAGCTTGTCACCCTTCTTGAGGTCCGCCGCGAAGCTGGTCCAGCCGTCCGGCGCCGAACTTTGCGAGCCCGGTGCATAAGGACGTAGATCGGGGGGCAGCACGACAAGGGCGCCGATCAGTCCGTGATGGCGGTGGTGACGAATGTCGGCCATATCGTGGAGATAGCAGACTTGCCCGAGGTCGTGATCGGTGGCCGTCTCCGGCGCGAGCTTGTCGTCGGCCCACCACCAATATTCCCGCCAATTGCGTCGCCCGGTGTGATCCGCACGGGTCACGACGCCGCCGACCGCAAGGGTGTCGGCGTCGGGCGGCTGGAGATTGCCCCCGTGCATGCCGTGCGCATCGTCGCGCTGCCGCCGCGCCGCGACGGTGGTATCGGGATTGCGCCCGACATAGCTGCCGTCATCGGCCGTCACGTCGTACCGGAGGAGCGCGGCGTGCAGCGAGGCACGCGGGCTGACCGTCCGCCGGTCGGGATGGCCGAAGCGGTCGCGATGCTCGACCGGCACCCGCGCGGGCGACGGTTCGGAGCCGAAGGGCTGCTGACCGCGCCGCCGACGATTGCGATCGTCGTCGTCCGCTTCGAGAATGTCGTTGACCAGAATGACGCGGACCCATTCGCCGGCCAGCGCGCGCAGGACCAGCGGCTCCGTCGTCGTCGGCGCAGGCTGCTTCGCCAGCAACGCCTCGAAACCCTTTGGAGCGGGAGCGGGAGCGGCGCTGTCACCGGAAGGGACAGCCGCCTTGCTTCCCCTGTCCTGCTCGATCTTCAGTTCCTCTTCGATCGCCTGCTCCACCTCGGTGCGGCTGCACGGGATCGCGCGGTAGATCAGTCCCCATGGATCGGTCAGGACGTCGCCGACATAGCGATGCTCGTGGCGCTGCGCCGCCACGACGTAGACGCGCTCGGTATTGCGGTCGGGAACGAGCGGCGCCGTCGCCTGCGCAATCGGCGCGCGGCCCTCGGGCACGTGCAGCGGCGCGAAGGCCTTTTGATTGGTCGGGGTCGGCGGCAGGACGCGGACAAGACCCCAATTGCCGAGCCAGAGGTCGTCGAGCGTGCCGAAATGCCAGAGATGATCCCCCATTCCATAGGGCGACGCGTCGGCCGGATTGATGTCGAGGGTGAACGCCTCGGAAATGCCGAGCGTCTGCTGGTTGACCAGCGGCGCCTTCCCATTGCCCCAGTCGCGCCGCCAGCGCAGGCCATGCGCGGTGAAGCTGTGCTGTTCCTCGTGCGATCCCTGCAGCAACCGGATACGCAGCCGCTCGCCCGGATAGGTGAGGATGATCGGGGTGTCGGGATCGCCCTCGGCGCCGGCGAAGTTCTGCTTGTCGCGCACCGCGGAGCTGAACCACGCCGATGGGTCGTTGCCGCGAAAGCGTAGCGGCGCGCAGCGATAATTGACGCCCATGACGCCCGGATCGCTCATTCCCGACAGGATCGGCGGCGGGTTCAGCGCCTTCCCATGGCGGTTGAGCAACGGGACATAGTCAGCGACGGCCAGACAGGCCTCGCGATAGGGCGGCAGGTTGCTCTTTTCGGGCGGCTCGATGACCGCCTGCGCCTCACTCCATGCCATCTTTTTGCGGTCGTCGTGACGCCACCACTTTGACCCGTGCGGCTGCACCATCAGCGCCGAGAACAGCCCCCGCCGCTGCCGGAAATTGGCGAGCAGATGATCGTGGAAGAAACAGGGGCCGAATTCCTCGTCCATCACCCAGCGATGAAGGCCGACGTTGCGCATCTCGTCCGGACCATTGGCGCCGACCGCCTGCGGTGCGCTGGCGCCCGACAGATAGTTCCAGCCGGTCGCGGAACCGTCCGCCGCCAGCACGTCGAACTTCACGAGGTGGACGTGCAAGCCGCATTCGACCGGCAGTTGCGCGAAATCATATTGATCCGCGTTGAAGGCGGGCAGGACGTTGTGCTGTCGCCATTCGACGATATCGCCATGGTTGGCGCGGGGGAATATGGGTTCGGGATTGGCCTGGGGATCGTGCGGGAAGGTTTCCGTTTGCACGACCGTGTTGCCGTTCTTGTCCTTCTCCTCGATCGTCGCCTTTATCAGGCGGTAATGATGCCCGCGCGGGTCGTACCAGCCATCGACGTTGTAGGCGATCGGGTCGTGGCGGACCTCGATATCGTAGCTAATCTTGCGCGGTGGCGGCAGACCGGCAGCCGCGTTCCATTCGCGCGCGCGGGCGTCCAGATCGACGAACAGCGCACCGGGCGAACCGCCACCGCGACAGTTCGGGGCCATCGCAGCCCGCTCGAGAATGGTGGCGTCGGGCATCTCCAGCAAGTCCCGGCGACCGTTGCGATGTTTGGGTATCGCAGCCGGCGGCGGCGGCGACTTGGCCGGGTAGGTGCCGCCGACGAACCATGGGAAGCCGGGTTGTTCGTCGGTCGAGGCAGGCGGGGCATCGCGGTCCGGCAAAGGGACTAGCGGCGGGCAATAGCTGCCGTCGGGATAGGCACGGTTGCCGTCTACGAACCGGTCGTAGCTGCGCCACAGGCCCCACATGCCGTGATGGAAATGCGGGTAGAGGTGGCAGTGCCAGACGATATCGCCGATCGCATGCTGGCGGCTGCCCGAGCCGAACAGGGGGTCGATCGTCATCGCCGTCTGCGGGCTGATCGTGATCGAATCGAGCAGTTGCGAACCCTTGCCGGTTGGCGCACCCGTGCCCGGCGCATAGGCGTCGGCGACAGGCACCGATGGGGTTGCGGTGTCGGTAGCGACGGCGTGCCATTCATGCACATGCAGGTGATAGACGTGCGTTTCCTTGACGCCGGCATGGATCAGCCGGACGCGGCAGGGGTCGCCGGCATAGGCGCGCTGCACATGGGTAACCGGGTCGCCGAACAGCCAGCTGCTATGATGCTGCTCCTCTCCCGCGATCTTTTCCAGCCACTTGCCGTCCTTCGTGCGGGCGGTCAGGAACACCTCGTCCAGTTCCTCGGACAGTTCCCAGCCGAATGCCCTGAGATCGATTTTCGGCCCGTGTTCGTCTGGCTTGGCTGGCGTCTGGTGGACCAGTTCGCGCATCCGGTGCGGCAGGCGATTGTGCATAGGCACAGCGCGGTAGGACAGCGGCATCAGCGAATGGTCGCCGACCGTGTGCAGGCCCGAATGGATTTCGGGTTCGTCGTGAATGAAGACGCAGAACTCGCGGAAGCAGCGCCTCACGCCGTGTTTTCGGTCAGTTCCGAAATCAATGTACGGGTGGTCGCGCACGTTGTCGCTCGGCACGTCCGGCTTCAGCACGACGTCGAGCAGCGGCGCCCATGCGCACTCGGTAATGTCCTTGTCCCATTCGGGATCGAGCCAACGACTGCCAGCCGGTTCCGCGATCAGCGCGCCGAACAGGCCATGGACGTTGGTGCCGTTTTCGTTTCCGCGGACATCGGCTATGTCGTTGATCGGCCATACGCCTTCTGCGCCGAGCTTCAGCCCGATCGAAACCGACTGACCCGGGCCGGCGATCGCTGGGCCGGTGGCGTGACCCTGTATGAACAGGTCGATGGTGCGGTAGCTCAGCTCGTTGTGAAGCTCGATGACGATGTTTTCGTCGACGCAGCCGCGCAACACGAGCGGACGCAACATTGGCAACGGTTTTAGCGGGTTAAAGCGGTCATAGGGTTTATTTGGCGGCGGTGTAGCAGCGCCCGCCGACGAACCCGACCTGCCCGGTCCGGAGGAAAGATAGTCGTTGAAGATCAACCGGGGAATCCAGACCGGGTCGACCTCGCCCTTCGCGGCGGCGTCCTGCAACGTCTGACTGCCGGCCGAGGTATCGTTCCGGACAAACCACGCATCGATCGCATCGTCGATGATCTTTTCCTGCACCAACCAGTGTTCGCGAAGGTCTTCGCGTTGTCGAGCGGTCAGGCTGGCGAGGCGCACCGGCCGGGGGACGGTCCGCTCCTCCGCATCGGCGAGCGCGCTTTGCACGCCGCGCCGTTCGACGGGATCGTAGCGCTCGTCGATCGCGTCCCATTGCGGTAGCCCGCCGGTACGTTGCAGGTCGGTGAGCGCGATGGTGAGTTCCGCCAGCGTCCGTTCGAAATTCATCCGGACCGCGCGGTCGCGATCGGTGGCGTGATAGCGGCGCTGGTCGTCGGGTTCGTGATGCGGATCGCTCAGATAATGGTGGCCGGCATCAACCTCCCCGAGAAGCTCGCGCGCGATGGTCCGGGCGAGCAGCGCCTGATCCGCCGGCGTACCGACTTGCAACCGATCGACCATAAGGTTCAGGCGTTCGAGCAGGTCGATGACCAGCCGTGCCCGCTGGCGGCGGTGATGCAGGCGCGGCAGCGTCTCCGGCCCCTCTTCCGCGCCCGGCTTGCCGTCATACCACAGGTCGCGGCACCATTTGAGCAGCGGCACCAGCGCCTGCGGCATGAAGACCATGCCGTTGGGATCATGGTCACCTTCTGGCGTATAGACGACCGGAACGGAGATTGCGGCGATGCGGAAGGTGCGCGCCATGATCGGTCTCCTCAAAGCATCAGGAAAAGGCGGGTGGAACGGCCCCCGTCAGCAGCAGCATGCCGATCGCGATGGCGAAGCCGGCCTGGATCGGGATCAGCCGCCGGGTCGACGGCAGCAACCGCTCCAGCGTCATGAACAGCGCCGCCGCCACCATGATCGGCAGCATCAGCGCCCCGACCAGCACCGCCAGCAGCATCGTCGCCCAGCAACAGCCCACGCAGATGACGCCGTAGCGGGCACCGACATCGAGCGACGAACGGAGCGGACGCGCATCCCGCCAGCGCAGCATCATGAGGGCGGTCGGGCTGCGACATGCGTCCATGCACGCCATCTTGAGCGACGAGAATTGGAACAGACCCGCCGCGATCGCTGCCAGCCCACTGGCAAGGTCGGCGCGCTGCATCCCGATCGGGAGCAACCGCAGCCCGGTGCGCAGCAGCGTCCCTCCGGCGAACAGCACTGCACCCGCGGCGATCCAGATCGCGACGAAGGCGCCGAGCATCAGCAGCAGCGCCTGGCGCGCATCGCCATGCCCTGCAAGCAACCGCAACCCTGCGCGCAGCAGCGGAAGGGCTGGCGGCAGCATCATCGCGATCACCATCAGCACCCAGCCGAGCATCCAGTTGAGGAAGCCGGTTCCGGCGAGATCGGGGGCGTGGCCGCAAAAACGCACCAGCCCGCGCAGTTCGACCGGCAGCGCGGCCAGCGTCGGTGAGATCGGCGCGGTCATTAGTGCGGCGTGCAGCGCGATGACCCCGATCCAGGCGAGCACTGCTGCGCCCAGCACCGACAGCGCGAGGCGGATCGAACCGATCGGATCGCGGGCGGTGTCGAGCATCGTCAGACCGATGCCGGCACGGCTTGCGGCTTGTCCTTGCTGTCGGACGACGCCAGCTCGTAGCAGAATTTGCCGCGCATGCCCGAGCGTCCGCGAAGATAGAGTGGCCCTCCGGGCAGGGCTGCGACGTCCACCGTCAGGTCGCCCATCGTCTGAACCCGCACCTCGCCCGAGCCGATACCCAGTTCGTCGGTGAGCGCCGCGTTGCGCAGCGTCATCGGTGCGGCTGCCTCCGCGAACTTCTTGTCCTCTCCTTCCGCCTTGGCGATCCGACGCTTCTCGACGGTCACCTCGACAACGAAGTCCTTCTGATCGAACGTAGAGGTGATCGTCGCTTCCCGGACGTCGAGAATATCGCCGAGGAGCTTGCCCAGCGCGTCCAAGCCCGAAAACACCGTGCGCAGCGCTTCGAACGCCGCCGCGTTCTTGCGCGCGTCGATGAAGAAGATCGCCTGCCCCCGGCTGCGGACCGCGTGAAAGGCCGCCGCCGCGACGTGCATTCCGCCGACGGGAATGTCGTCGATCTGCGAGCCGGCGGCGAAGGACCAGAGGTAGAGACCGCTGCAATGGTCCTCGTCGGGCACGTCGTTGACCCAGCACGGGCAGACGGTGAAACAGTCGCAACATTCGACGAAATCGCCGGTCAGCTTATAGGACATGGTGGCCCCCGTTCATTTGCGGATGCGCAGCAGCGGATTGGCCGTCCGGCCCGACGCGGTCGTGATCTGCAGCCGCGACGCCGGCCCCGGGACCGACTTGCCGGGACCGATCAGCGTCTTACGGACCTCCCAAGCGCCGGTGGCGTCGGGAAAGCCGCTGCCCAGCGCTTCCCCTGCGAAGGTCACGTCGACGCGATCCGACTGGAAACCGCCGGCACCGTCCGCAATTGAAACCGGTAACAACTGTCCGCGCACCCGGAACTGCGCGCGCGAGGCACGATAGTCCGCCCCCAATATCTGGAACGCGACCGGTCCGCCGGGCGGGGGCGGCGGCAAGCTGTCGCCGGTGCCGGCGCGGCGGCCCTGTACGGTGAACAGCGCCTTCGCGACGCGATCGGGGCCGGCGGCGTCGGCGCTGCCCTGTTCGATGCCGGGACCGTCGATTTCGACATGATTGCGGAACGGGCCGCCGGTGACGGCATGTTCGGTAATGCCATCGCCGATATGGTTCGGCGGCTGCGCGGCCGACCAGATGAGGAACGGCGCGATCTCCCCGGAGGTCAGGACCCGCGCCGGGTCGTGCTCGCAGATGCCGAGGTCGCAGGTATAGAATACCCGGCCGCCCTCGTCCGCCTCCAGTTCCTTGGTCTCGCCATAGGGATGGCGCACGACATAGGTTGCGCCGGGGACCACATCGTCGATCCGGACGCGCAGGCGCGAGAAGACGACGGCAGGATTGGCGATACCGGGGACCGCCTCCTGCTCGCCATCGCCGCCGAACGCCGCTTCCAACGCCATGATGACGCGTGCGCGGCCGACCTCGCCATGGCCACCGACCTCCAGTCGTGCCTCGGCCATGAAATAGAACGCTTCCTCGGGGAAGTTGTGCGGGAAGGCGACGGGTGCTGCCGGCGTCTGCAATTCGCCGATCGCGGGGGCCATCGGGTCGGGCCGGGTGACCAGTTCCAGCCGGATTCCGTTTCCATCCTCGAACCATTCGGGAAACGCGCTTCCCGGAGCGATCGGCCCGGATTGTGCCAGACGGTGGGGGTTTCGTGTTGTCATAGAGCCTCCCTCCCCGACGATGCGACCAGACGCATCGCCGCGATAGTTGCGGACGCACAATTCTGAACAGTCTAAGCAGTAAATATACTACTTCAAATGGAGTATAACTTACCTTTGCAAACCGAATCGAAGACTTTTGAGTCATCGATGTTGTAGTTTTACTGCGCTTCTGCAGATAAATAGTCCAGCGGAAACGAGTTTGGCTGACAACGTGGGTCCGGTATCGGAAAAGCCGCACGGTCCGGCGGTTGGCAGGGTGATCGACGTTGCAGGGCGATCGATCAAATGGATTGACGGGCGTCGCTGCATCGACTTCCTTGCATTTGAAGTATTTAGGCGAGGAAACGATGACATTGATGACGAACCGACGAGCGATTTTGGCGGGGGCGGCGACCGCGGGGGTGGTGGTGGCCAGCGGTGAAGCCGGTGCGCAGATGCGTGCCACGACGGCGCCGGAAATCTACGAACTGCGCACCTACCATCTGACGGAAGGTCCGATGCGGCGACGGCTCGACGATTATCTCGAGCGGGCCTTCATCCCGGCCGCGCGCCGTGCAGGCACCGGCCCGGTAGGTGCGTTCGGCGTGGCGATCGGTCCGGGGAACCCCAGCGTCCAACTGCTGATCCCGCATCGGTCGGTCGCCGACATGGTGGCGCTGCCCGACAAGCTCGCCGCCGATGCGACATACCGACAGGCCGGCGCCGCCTTTGCCGCGGCGACCCCCGCCGATCCGCCCTATGTCGCGCTCGACGTAAAGCTGATGCGTGCGTTCGCCCAGTTCCCGCGCGTCGAGGTGCCGGCCGGCAAGGAGGGCCGCATCTTCGAACTGCGCACCTATCACAGTCATAGCGAACAAGCGGGCGCGACCAAGATCGGCATGTTCGAAGGCGGCGGCGAGATCGAGATTTTCCGCCGGACCGGCCTGATCCCGGTATTCTTCGCACAGGACCTGACCGGCACGCGGCTGCCCAGCCTGACCTATCTGCTGACCTTTGCAGATATTGCCGCGCGCGACCGTGCGTGGAAGGTGTTCGGGGCGGACCCGGCGTGGCAGCGGTTGATCGCGATGCCGGGGCTGACGGAAACCGTCAGCGGCATCGACAACCAGATCCTGAGCCCCACTCGCTACTCGCAAATCTGACGGTCGCCGTCACCCCCGTCACCGGCGTGGCGCGAACATCCCATATTGTTCGCGCCACGCCGCGACTTCGTCGTGCAACGCTGTCGGGGCCGGCGTACCCGACAGGACCAGCCGCGCGACGTCGGGGCTTGGGTGCATCAGCATCTTTTCGTCGCCGTCGCTGAACCAGACGGGGATGAGATATTCGCACAACACGTCGAGGACCCGCGCGGCCATGCCGTTGGCGATCGCATCGCTGCCCGCCAGCAGGCGGACGTTGATCGACACCCCTTCGAAGCAATTTTGCGGTTCGGGCACGAAATTCATCGAAACCAGCAATCCCGAGCGATCCGGGCGCGCGGCTTCGGGCAGGTCCGCCTCGCGCCGCCACACGCAGAACCAGCTGCGGCAGATATGCGGCCGGATCGCGTGGATGCCGCAACCCGCCGCGGTCAGATGCCTGCACGGCACGCCCGCCGGCTTGGCGAAATCGGGCGACGCAACCTGCAACACCGTACAACAGGCGGTACAATCGCCGCACGACCGATCGGCCAGTACCGGGCCGAGCATGTTCGTTTCCAGTTCGGCGGCGTCGTGCATCGGTCCCGGTTGCCGAGACGGAGGCGAAAAGGCAACCGCCGCCCTTCACGAAATCTGCACCGACTGAAGCCGGTATCCGCACCGCCGCGACCGCACGCCGTGCAACGGCGGGGTGCATTTCCGTCCCGGATCAACCGGAGACCGCCATGGATATCGTCCTCGCCAGCAAACGCCGACGCTTCGTCTGGAGCGTCGCCGCCGCCATCACCGCGGTGGCGGCAGGTGACGTCTTGTTCTACCAGCGCGGCGCCTATGGCGGGCAGACCGGGTTCGCGCTGGCGGCCCTGTTGCTGCTCGCGATTGCCTGTCGGCCGGCAATCTGGCGCGACCGGCGGGCATGGGTCGCGGCTGCCGCCGCGTTCGCATTCGCCCTGCAGATGGTGCGCGATCCCGGGCCGTTACCATGGACGCTCTACTGGGTTGCGGCGGGCATGACGGTGCTGCTGCCTGCGACGGGCACGTTCGACGATGGCTGGCGCTGGTTCCAGCGCCTGCTTGCGCATGCGTTGCGTTCGGTCGTCGCGCCGGTCCTTGACCTCGTCCGCTGGCGCAGGGTCCGGCGCGCGCGATCGCAGTGGCGGTTCAACCTGTCGGACGGGCTGCGCGGTGTCGCCCTGCCCATCATCGGCAGCGGGGTCATCCTGCTGCTGTTCGTCGCCGCCAATCCGGTGTTGGCGCAATGGGTCGACCGGCTGGCCGGACCGGGCCTCTGGGAACTTGATGCCGTGCGCATCATGATCTGGATCGTCCTACTGGTTGCGGCATGGAGCCTGCTCCACCCACGGCCGATCCAGCCGATCATGGGCACGTTCGACGGTAGCGGCGAGTTGCCACTGCCCGGCGTGACGGTCGCGTCGGTGCGGCGGTCGCTGATCGCGTTCAACCTGCTGTTCGCGGTCCAGAACGGGTTGGATATCGCTTATCTGAGCGGCAGCGTGCCGATGCCGGCGGGGATCACGCTCGCCGATTATGCGCATCGCGGCGCCTATCCGCTGATCGCGACCGCGTTGCTTGCCGCGCTATTCGTGCTGGTGACGCTGCGACCGGGATCGCATACTGCCGCGATACCCGCGATCCGCCGGCTGGTCGGGCTGTGGATCGGGCAGAACCTGATCCTCGTCGCGTCGTCAATGCTCCGGACGATCGATTACGTCGAAGCCTATTCGCTGACCGGGTTGCGACTGGCGGCGCTTGCATGGATGGCGCTGGTCGGATGCGGGCTGGTGTTCATCCTTTGGCGATTGCGCGGCGGGCGAAGCGCGAGTTGGCTCATCAATGCCAACCTTGCCGCCGCCGGACTGGTGGTCAGCAGCTTCGCGCTGACCGACAGCGCCGCGTTCGTCGCGTCGTGGAATGCACGTCATGCCGCCGATGTCGGCGGCCGCGGTGCGGCGCTCGACCTCTGTTATCTCCGCATGCTCGGCGACTCGTCGCTGCCTGCGTTGATCGAACTTGAGCAGCGGCCCGATATCGCGCCGGCACTGCGCGACCGGGTCCGCTACGTCCGTAACGCTGTGCTGTTCACGCTCGATCGGCGCATGCACGATGGCGGATGGACGTGGCACGGCGAGCGACGGCTGGCGGCGGCGCGGGCGGAGTTTCCCGATCTTCCGGCCAGACTACCAATGCCCGCTGGCGACCGCATGTGCGACGGACGCCTCAAACCGCCCCCTGCCCCGCCCGCTCCGGAGAGCTCGCCGTTGACAGTGGCGGCGCGGCCATGATCCTGTGCCCCATGCCGCGTTCGATCCTGATCGTCGACGACGATCCCCACATCCGCCAGCTGCTGGTCTTCGCCTTCGGCAAGGCGGGGCTGAACACCCGCGAGGCGGGCGATGGCGAGGAGGCGCTGGCCAGCGTGAAGCGCGAACCGCCGGACCTCATCGTCCTCGACATCAACATGCCGCGTATGGACGGGCTGGAGGTTTGTCGCCGTTTGCGCGCAGCAGGCGACCTACCGATCCTGTTCCTGTCGTCGCGTGACGACGAAATCGACCGTGTGCTGGGCATCGAACTGGGCGGCGACGACTATGTCGTAAAACCCTTTTCCCCCCGCGAGGTCGTGGCGCGCACGATGGCGATCCTCCGCCGCACCGCCGCCCACCCGCCACGCGCTGAGAGCGTCGCGAGCTTTCGCTATGGTGGCCTCAGCATCGACGGCGAAGGCTGGGCGGCGCACTGGATGGGCGAGGAGATCGCGCTGACCGTGACCGAATTCACCATCCTGCGCACGCTGGCATCGATGCCGTCGCGCATCTTTTCGCGCGACCAGATCATCGACCGGCTGCACGGTCCGGGCTTTGCGATCACCGACCGCACGATCGACAGCCATGTCCGTAACATGCGCCGCAAATTCGCCGAGGCAGGCTGTGCCGACCTGATCGAGACCCGCGCCGGGGTCGGCTACCGGCTGGGCGGATGCCGGGAGCCGGTCGCCGCGACATGATCGCGCGGGTGAAGGCGGCGATCGCGCGGCACTGGCCGGTGCTGCGGTTGCGCACGATCCTGTTCAGCACGCTGTTGCTGGTCGCCGCGCTGCCCGGGTTCGGCGCTCTGTTCCTGCGCGTGTACGAAAATGCGCTGGTCCGCCGCACCGAAGGCGAACTGGTCGCGCAAAGTGTTGCGCTCGCGGCGAGCGCTGCAGTGCTTTGGCCGGGCGGGCGCCTTGCGCCGCATCGCATCATCGCTCCGCCCGATCGCTATGATCTGCAAAGTGAGGTCGACCTGCGCGCCTCACCGATCCTGCCGCCCCGCCCCGCCGCGCGCGCGACCCGGATCGGGCCGCAGCCCGATGCACTCGCGACCGCGCGGCGGCTGCTTCCCGCAATCGCAGAGACGCAGCGGACGACGCTGTCGTCGATCCTGATGCTTGACGGCAACGGAACGCTGCTGGGCGGCGGCGAGGCGGGACGTTCGCTGCGCGCGCTGCCCGAGATCCGGTCGGCGCTGGTCGGGCGGACGGCGACGGTGCTGCGCGAAAATGGCAGTTATGTCTCGCGCTATCCCTTTGAATGGCTCAGCCGTGCGTCGAACCTGCAGCTGTATCATGCCCGGCCGATCATGGTCGACGGGCGGGTGCGCGGCGTGTTGCTGGTATCGCGTTCGCCGCGTCCGCTGTTCAAGGGAATGTACGAGGATCGCGGCAAAATCATGCTCGGCATCGTGCTAATCCTCGGCGCGCTGATTATGCTGACGGCGATCCTGTCGCGGGCGATCGTCCGACCGATCGAACGGTTGAGCCGCGCGACGCGTGCGCTGGCATCGGGGCGTCCGGCGGCGACCGACCTGCCCTCGCTTCAGGTCGTCGAGATTCGCGACCTGTTTCGCGACTTCGCGGTAATGGCCGACAGCATCGACAAACGGTCGCGTTACCTGCGCGACTTCGCGTCCTCGGTCAGTCACGAATTCAAGACGCCGCTGGCCGGAATCAGCGGCGCGATCGAGCTGTTGCAGGATCATGAGGCGGAGATGCGCCCCACCGATCGCCGACGGTTCCTGGGCAACATGGCGGCCGATGCCGAACGGCTGTCGCGGTTGGTCCGGCGAATGATGGAACTGGCCAAGGCCGATCTTCACCGGCCAGGATCGACGTCGGACACGGCGTTGCCGCCGGTGTTGGCAATCGTCGCCGATGGCTTGGGGGCCGATGGCTTTTCAATGCGTACTGCATTCCCCGAACCGCTGCCGCGACTGGCGATCGATGCGCGAACGCTGGAGGCGGTGCTGATGACGCTGGTCGACAATGCGCGGCAAGCGGGGGCCTCGACCGTGACCGTCTCCGCGAGCGTCGACGACGGCGATGTGGTCTTCGAACTGGTCGATAACGGGAGTGGCATTGCGCCCGCCGACCGCGATCGCATCTTCGAGGCATTCTTCACGACCAAGCGCGAGGTGGGCGGCACCGGGTTGGGCCTACCGATCGCGCGGTCGCTGGTCGAGGCATATGGCGGGACGTTGACCTTGGGCGAGGCGGTACAGGGCGCCCGTTTCCTTCTGATCCTGCCGATAAGCAGGGCGGGAGACGGAACTGGACCTAACCCTACCCATCAACCTTTCAGATCATGACATAGCTGAATCGGCATGCGCCGTCCGACAAGGATATCCACCTTGTCGGACGGCGCGAACGTAACGCCTGCATTCCCTGCGCAAAGCGGGAAGATGCCGGCGTTGGATCAGCCGTCGATGCCGTAATGATAGTAAGTCACGCCGTTGACCGTTTCCTTGTACAGGAAATCGATCGACAGAATGTTGTGACCGACGCCGTTCAAGTCGATCTGGCCACCGGGATGCCGGTACGCGTCACTCGACTTCGGACCGCCCTCGCCCGACAGGTCGAGCACCTGGTTGCTGCCGAAACCGATCGTGGCGTTATCGTCATTGTCGAGGATCTGGCGCGTCGTGACGATGCGGTCGTCGGCACCGAAGCCGTTGATCGTATCGAAGCCGAGGTTCAGGCCGAGCGCATTGTCGTAGAAGAAGGTGAAGCTGCCCTTCGATGCATCGAACGTGTCGTTGCTGACCTTGCCCTCGGTGAAACCCTCCAGCCGCACCGACGCGTCGGCATAGGCATGGCCGCCGTCCTTCGACCCCAGATAGCGCAGGTTGACGACGCCGCCATCGGCGCCGACCAGCGTCAACTGGTCGCCCCCGCTGGTACCGTCGACCGCGATCAGCCCGTTCTCGCCTGCATCAACGTTTTCGCCGATCGAGTGATAGTTGATAAGCGAATCGTTCTTGCGGAACGTCAGGATCGTGTCGTCACCGATGTCGCCGTTGCTGACGACATAGGCGGTGGCAATGTCATAGCCGGTGATAACGTCGTTGGTGCCGTTCGATACGAGAACGGAAGACGCAGCTGTGGTGATGAGTGTGTTGTTGCTTGGCATGATGTCCCCCTTGCGAATGCGGTTCGGCAGTGCCCCGGTGGTTCCCGTGTGGCCGGCCGAACGGTCGAAGCGGAGAACCGCGCACCCGCCAAGCAGTTCCAACGAAACAATATTTTTGCGGCGGACCGAAATATTAGTAAAATATTAAGGAAAGGGGTGGCGGGAATTTCACCAATTGGCGAGGGCGATCGGCACGATAAACCGCCCTGCCGTCCGCGTTGTCGGCCGGATAATTCTATATCGGAGAAAGATAGCTTGGCCGGTCGCGCGATTGCGAAATCCGTGATTGGCGACGGTGCGAAGCTGCGCCAACGAAGCTACATTCCGGCCAGCAGCTTGTCGACGGTGATCGGATAGTCGCGCACGCGGACCCCGCACGCATTATAGACAGCGTTGGCAACTGCCGCACCGACGCCGCAAATACCCAGCTCGCCGACACCCTTCGCCTTCATCGGCGACGAGAACGGGTCTTCCTCGTCGAGGAAGACGACCTCCTGATGCGGAATGTCGGCATGGGTCGGCAGATGATATTCGCCCATGTCGTGATTGATGAACCCGCCGAGCCGCGGGTCGATCACCAGTTCCTCGGTCAGTGCGGCGCCGACACCCATCGTCATCGCGCCCAGTATCTGGTTACGCGCCGATTTTGGATTGAGGATACGTCCGGCACCGAACACGCCCAGCATCCGCCGCACGCGGATCTCGGCGGTGTCGGCATCGACGCCGATCTCGACGAAATGCGCGCCGAACGTCGCTTGCACGTATTTCCTCGTCAGGTTTCCGAACTCGATCCGGTCCTCGACCTCGATCCACTGTCCGCCCACGGCGTCGCCCAAGGCCACCGATTTGTTGCCCGACCAAACCCGACCCTCGGCAAAACGCGCGGTGGCGGGTTCGAAGCCGGCCGCCTCGGCGATCTTGTCGCGCAGCCCGACACAGGCGGCATAGACGCCGGCGGTCGAACTGTTCGCCCCGAACTGCCCGCCCGACCCTGCCGAAATCGGGAAGCTGGACTCGCCCAGGCGGACGGTTACCTGTTCCAGTTCGACGCCCAGCATCTCGGCGGCAGTCTGGGCGAGGATCGTGTAGCTGCCCGTGCCGATGTCGGTCATGTCGGTCGTGACGGTGACGCGGCCGTCGCCGCCAACCCCGACACGCGCCGCAGATTTCAGCACGATGTTGCCGCGATAGGCCGCCGCCATGCCCATGCCGACCATCCAGCGTCCATCGCGCCGCGTGCCCGGCGTCGCCGCCCGCGCGTTCCAGCCGAAGCGTTCGGCGCCTTCGCGCAGGCAGCCGACAAGGTCGCGGTGCGAGAAGCGCCGTTCAGGCTTTTCGGGATCGACCTGCGTATCGTTGAGGATGCGCAGCTCGACCGGATCGATCGCCAGCTGTTCGGCCAGTTCGTCCATCGCCGCCTCGATCGCCATCATGCCGACCGCTTCGCCCGGCGCGCGCATGGCGTTGGATTCGGGCAGGTTCAGCGTCGCGAGCCATTCGTTGACGCGGCGATGGGGCGCGGCATACAACTGTCGGGTCTGCGCGCCCGACCCTTCGGGACTGCCGCCCGCCACGTCGCCCGACCAGCTTTCGTGACCGATCGCGGTCAGCCGGCCCTCTCGGGTCGCGCCAAGTCGCAGCCGCTGGATCGTCGCCGAGCGATGCGGCGTGTTGTTGAAGACCTGCGGCCTGCTCAGCACGACCTTGACAGGCCGTCCCACTTGCCGCGCCGCGACCGCCGCCAGTACCGCATCGGCGCGCACCCACAGCTTGCCGCCAAAGCCTCCGCCGATATGGTGGGCGACGATCCGGATCTTTTCCTTCGGCATGCCCAGCACCTTGGCCATGTCGCGCGCGGCCCAGTCGACCATCTGGTTCGCGGTCCACAGCGTCAGTTCGTCGCCGTCCCACGATGCGATCGACGCGTGCGGCTCCATCATCGCATGGGCGTGATCGGGGGTGGTATAGGTCGCATCGACCTGCACGGCCGCGTCGGCATAGGCCCGGTCGAAATCGCCATGGACGTGGGAGGAATTGCGCTCTGCCGCATCCTTCGCGCCCGCCAGATCGAAGACGCCATGCTCGGCGGCATAGTCGATCCGTACCAGTCGCGCGGCGGCGCGCGCGGCTTCGAAACTGTCGGCCACGACAAGCGCCGCCGCCTGCCCGAACTGATCGACCTGCGGACCGGCAAGCATCGGCAGCTTGTGATCGTCGCCCAGCGCAAGGCGTCCGGCATTCTCATGCGTCACCACCGTCAGCACGCCTGGCGCGGCAAGCGCATCGGCGGTGTCGATCGCGTCGATCCGGCCGCTTGCGATCACCGTTGTGACGATCATGCCATAGACCATGTCGGGCACCGCGAATTCGGCGGCATAGGTCGCACGGCCGGTCACCTTCAGCGGCCCCTCGATCCTCTCGGTCGGGCGACCCAATATCCGCATCGCATCGGTCGGGTTGGGTCCGGCGACTTCGGTGAACTTCATGGCTTGCTTCCTATTTCCGGCCGAACAGCTTTTCGATATCGCCATGGGCCAGCTTGATCCAGGTCGGGCGGCCATGGTTGCACTGGCCCGAATGTGGCGTGACTTCCATCTCGCGCAACAGCGCGTTCATCTCGGCCACCGACAATATCCGCCCGGCGCGAACCGATCCGTGACAGGCCATGGTCGCGGCGACGTGGTCGATGCGTTCCTTGAGCGACAGCGCCGCATCGTGCGCGCGAATCTCATCGGCGAGATCGGTGACGAGGCCGATGACGTCGCCCTGTCCCAGCACCGCCGGGACGGCACGCACCAGCATCGCGCGCGGGCCGAAGCGTTCGAGCTCCAACCCGAATTCGGCCAGTTCCTCGGCCTTGTCCTCCAGCGAGTCGCAGGCGACTTCGTCCAGTTCGACCACCTCGGGGATCAGCAACGCCTGTCGCGCGACGCCGCCTTTTGCCATTGCCGCGCGCATCCGTTCGAGCACGAGCCGTTCATGCGCGGCGTGCTGGTCGACCAGCACCAGCCCGTCCTCGGCCTCGGCAACGATATAGGTGCGCGCAACCTGCCCGCGCGCCGCGCCGAGCGGGAATTGCGTCGAGGCGGGCGGCGGTTCGACCGCGACCTCGGCCCGCGCCTGTGGCGGCGGCGCGAAGAAGGTCGGGCGACGTTCGTGGAAGCTGAAGCCCGACGACGCGGTCGCCTCCGCCAGCGGGGGCAGCGTTAGTGTGGACGGTGTGGGCGGCGCGATCGGCTCCGACGTCCATGCCGCCATCGCTTCCTCGGCGGGTCGCTGCACCGCGCGAAATCCTGCCTCATCGAGCGCACGGCGCAACCCGCCGACGATCAGTCCGCGCGCCGCCGCCGGATCACGGAAGCGCACCTCGGTCTTGGCCGGATGAACGTTCACGTCGACCAGGTCGGGATCGACGTCGAGGAACAGCGCCACCACCGCGTGGCGATCGCGCGCCAGCATCTCGGCATAGGCACCGCGCACCGCGCCCGACAGCAGCCGGTCCTTCACCGGGCGGCCATTGACGAACAGATATTGGTGATCGGCGATGCCGCGATGAAAGGTCGGAAGGCCAGCCACGCCGCCGAGCCGCATCCCCTCGCGTTCCCAATCCAGCCCGACCGAATTGGCCACAAGCGCGCGATCGGTCAGCGCCGCAACCCGTTCGGGGCGCGACTCGCCCCCCTGCACGCCCAACACGCGCCGCCCGTCATGTTCGAGGGTGAAGGCGATGTCGGGCTGCGCCATTGCCAGTCGCCGGACCTGATCGACGCAAGCGGCGAATTCCGACCGTGCCGACCGCAGGAATTTGCGCCGCGCCGGCACGCGCGCGAATAGCCCTTCCACCCGGATTCGCGTGCCCGGCGGCAAGGCGGCAGGTCGATCCTCGACGACTTCGCCATTATCGACGGTGCGCAGCCAACCCTCGGCACCGGCGGGGCGGCTTTCGATCGCCAGCCGCGCGACGCTGGCGATCGAAGGCAGCGCTTCCCCGCGAAAGCCGAGCGTGGTCACTGCCTCGATCCGGTCGTCAGGCAGCTTGGAGGTCGCATGCCGCTCGAGCGAAAGCGCCATATCGGCCGGCGACATGCCGCAGCCGTCGTCGCTAACCTCAATCAAATCAATACCACCGGCAGCAATCCGGACGCCGATGCGGGTCGCCCCGGCATCGATCGCGTTCTCGACCAGTTCTTTCAGCGCGGAAGCGGGGCGTTCCACCACTTCCCCGGCAGCGATGCGGTTGACGAGATGCTCCGGGAGACGGCGTATTGACATGGGGGTCGCTCTAGCCCAAGCGGCGCCATCCCGCGACCCGCAACCGCCATTTGGCAACCGATCGGCCACCATCTCAACAAGGGGCCGAACGGACGGGTCGAGGTACAAGCTGCGAACCGCCGCGTCGGGACACGCGGACAAGGACGGAAGTATCGATGGCCTTCTCGCGTTTCTTCAAGTTCATGTCGCATGATATGGCGATCGACCTCGGCACCGCCAACACGGTGGTGTATCTGCGCGGTCGTGGTGTCGTGCTGAACGAACCGTCGGTGGTGGCGGTCGAGACGCTGAACGGGGTCAAGCGCGTCAAGGCGGTCGGCGACGACGCCAAGCTGATGATGGGCAAGACGCCGGGTTCGATCGAGGCGATTCGCCCGCTTCGCGACGGTGTGATCGCCGACATCGACGTCGCCGAGCAGATGATTAAGCACTTCATCCAAAAGGTTCATGGCCAGCGTCGCTTCATTCGCTGGCCGCAGATCGTGATCTGCGTCCCGTCGGGCTCGACCAGCGTCGAACGCCGCGCGATCCGCGACGCCGCATCGAACGCCGGTGCGTCGCAGGTCTGGCTGATCGAGGAGCCGATGGCTGCCGCGATCGGCGCCGATATGCCTGTGACCGAACCGATCGGATCGATGGTCGTCGATATCGGTGGCGGTACGACCGAAGTCGCGGTGCTGTCGCTGCGCGGCCTTGCATATTCGACGTCGGTCCGCGTCGGCGGCGACAAGATGGACGAAGCGATCGTCAGCTATGTCCGACGCAACCACAATCTGCTGATCGGTGAAGCGACCGCCGAGCGGATCAAGCAGGAAGTCGGCACCGCCAAGCCGCCGGCGGACGGCATCGGCACGCTCATCTACATTAAGGGCCGCGACCTGGTGAACGGCGTGCCCAAGGAAATCCAGATCAATCAGGGTCAGATCGCCGAGGCGCTGTCCGAACCGGTCGCCGCGATCGTCGAGGGCGTGCGCATCGCGCTCGAAAACACCGCGCCCGAACTCGCCGCCGACATCGTCGATCAGGGCATCGTGCTGACCGGTGGCGGCGCACTGTTGCAGGGCATCGACGAGGTGCTGCGCGACGAAACCGGCCTTCCGGTGACGGTGGCCGAAGATCCGCTCACCTGCGTCGCGCTCGGCACCGGTCGCGCGCTGGAGGATCCGATCTACAAGGGCGTGTTGCTCGCCGTCTGACATAGGGGTCCGGGGGCATGGCGCCGCCACGCAACCATCGTCCGGGCTTTTCGCGGCGGGCGCAATATACGGTGTTCGCCGGCTATGTGCTGGCGGCCAGCGGCGCGCTCGTCGGTGCCATTCTGTTGCTGATCTCCATTATCGATCCACGTGCCTTCGCCGTGTTCCGCGGTGCGGTGCGCGAGGCGACGACGCCGGTCTCCGCCGGGCTCGACTGGGCGTGGGACGGAGTGTCGGCCGTGCCGCGCGGCATCGGCGACTATTTCGGCGCGGTCGATGAGAACCGCCGTTTGCGCGCACGCGAGGCCGCGACACGCCGCTATCTGATGCAGGCGCGGTCGCTCAACCGCGAAAATGCGCGGCTGCGGACGCTGCTCGCCCTGCGCGACCGTTCGGCATCGCCGGTGGTCGCGGCACGGCTGGTCAACAGTTCGGCCAGCAGCACGCGCCGCTATGCGACGCTCAACGCCGGGTCGTCCCAGGGGGTGTTGCGCGGACAGCCGGTACGCGGCCCCGACGGCCTGATCGGTCGCGTGGTCGAAACCAGCCCGAACACCGCCAGCGTCCTGCTGATCCTCGACCCCGAAAGCATTGTGCCGGTCCGCCGCACGCGCGACGGACTGTCGGCGATCGTCGCGGGACTGGGCAACGGACAGGTCGAGGTCCGCACGGCGGGCGTGGTCAATGCGCCGCTGCTGGCGGGCGACGTCTTCGTCACGTCGGGCACCGGCGGCATCTACCCACCCGGCATTCCGGTCGCCCGCGTGTCGCGCAGCCAGCGCGACGTGGCACCGGCGCGGGTCTTTGCCGAACCCGACGCGCTGGACTTCGCGCTGGTCGAGCGGGCGTTCCTGCAACCACCCGTTCCCCGCCCGACCCCGACCGCCACACCCAGCCCCAAGCCCGCCGCCGAATGAAGCTGCTGGGGCCCGACGACGATCGCAACGATCGCGTCCTGACACGCAAGGCGGTCCTCAGCATTCTGGCCGGATCGCTGATGACGCTGATCCCGGTGGTCGCATCGGTGCCGTTCCTGCCGCCGTTCGGGTTGCTGATGTTCCTCGGCTGGCGGCTATTCAAACCCGGCGCGCTGCCGGTCTGGGCAGCGGCACCACTCGGCCTGTTCGACGATCTGGTGAGTGGACAACCGCTGGGCAGCGCGGCGCTGTTATGGCAAATATGTTCCCTGATGCTCGATCTTGTCGACACGCGTCTGGTCGCGCGCGATTTCTGGCAGGACTGGTTGCTAGCCGGAGGGTCGATCGCGCTGTGCCTGACGGCGGGCCGGGTCTTTGCGAGCAGCCTGTCGGCACATGTCGATACCGCGCTGCTATTGCAGATCGTGGTGTCGGTGGCGTTGTTTCCGCTGGCCACGCGGCTATGTACGGCACTTGCGGGCCGTGAGGATGAATGAGCAGGATCGTCACCGAAGCCGCACAGGCGTTCAGCTTTTCCCGGCGGGCGATGGTGCTCGGCGGTGCGCAGGCGGCCGTCGGCGTGGTGCTGGCCGCGCGCATGGCGTGGCTCTCGGTCGCCGAAAACGAACGCTATAATCTTCTCGCCGAAAGCAACCGCGTCAACCTGACCATGATCCCGCCGCGTCGCGGGTGGATCATCGACCGGCACGGCGCGCCGATCGCCAACAACCGCACCGATTTCCGCGTCGACCTGATCCCCGACCGGATGGAGGAAGGCGCGCGGGTGCTCGGCGAGTTGCAGCAATTGCTGGCGCTGACCGTCGAGGACATGGCGCGTATCCAGACCGACCTGAAGCGTGCTGGCAATTTCACGCCGGTGCAGGTGGCCGAAAATCTCGACTGGGAACGCTTTGCCGCGGTCAGCGTCCGCCTGCCCGAACTGCCGGGCGTGCAACCGACCCGCGGCTTTTCGCGTAGCTACCCGCCGGGTGCGGCGGTCGCGCACCTGACCGGCTATGTCGGCGCTGCCACCGCCGAGCAGTTCAAGGAAACCCGCGATCCGTTGATGGTGACGCCGGGGTTCAAGCTCGGCAAGGACGGTCTCGAAAAGACGCTGGAATCCGACCTGCGCGGCACGGCGGGTGCCAAGCGGGTCGAGGTAACCGCGCGCGGGCAAATCGTCCGCGAGCTCGAAACCCGACCCGACAAGCAGGGCAAGAACGTTCGGCTGACGATCGACCTCGGCCTTCAGGAATTCGCCGCGCGGCGGCTCGGCCCCAATTCGGGGTCGGCGGTGGTGATGGATGCGGTAACCGGCGACGTGCTGGCGATGGTATCGATGCCGGCCTATGATCCCAACAGCTTTTCCGACGGCATCGGCCGGCTCGAATGGAAGATGCTGTCGGACGACGACCATATTCCGTTGATGAACAAGACGCTGCAGGGCCTGTATCCGCCGGGTTCGACGGTGAAGCCGATGCATGCACTCGCGATCCTGCAGGCCGGCATCGACCCGCATCGTCGCGTCAACTGCACCGGGGTGCTGCAAGTCGGCACCGGTCGCTTTCACTGCCACAAGCGCGGTGGCCATGGTCCGCTCGATATGGTCGGTGCCGTCGCGCAAAGCTGCGATATCTACTTTTACACCATGGCACGCGAACTGGGTTATGATCGCTTTGCCCCCGTCGCCCGCGCGATGGGGCTGGGACAGGAGTATGAACTTCCCTTCCAGTCGCAACGCTACGGCACGGTACCCGATAGCGCGTGGAAGCTGCGCAAGTACAAGCAGAAGTGGACCGTCGCGGATTCGGTCAACGCGTCGATCGGACAAGGCTATGTGCTGACCAATCCGCTGCAACTGGCAGTGATGGCGGCCCGGATCGCGCAAGGGCGACGGGTCGTGCCCCGGCTGCTGCTCGACACGCCGCACCGCCCTGCACCCTCAATGAACATCGATCCGGAGATGCTGGACACAGTGCACAAGGCGACTTGGGCGGTCATCAACGGCGGCGGTACCGGCGGACGTTCGCGGTTTCAGGGGCTTCCGGGGATCGAACTAGCGGGAAAGACCGGCACGGCGCAGGTTCGCCGCATCACCATGGCCGAACGCCGCACCGGCGTGCTGGGCGATGGCGCGTTGCCGTTCAAGATGCGCGATCATTCGCTGTTCATCGGCTATGCTCCCGCCGCCGCGCCGCGCTATGCGGTATCGGTCGTGCTCGAACATTCGGGCCATATCTATACCGCCGCGCCGATCGCCAGCGACATATTGTCGTGGCTGTTCGATCGCGAAAAGGCGATGGCGCGGCTCGAACCGCTCGAACGCGAATGGGGCGGCGACATCAATACCCGCATGGCCACGCAGTGGCGCAGCTTCCAGGCCGCGCAACAGGCGCCGGTGCTGAGCGTGCCCGCCACGCCCGCCGATGTCGAGGGCGCGACGACGAACGTCGTCGACTCGGCCGTCGCCAACCAGATCGAACCCGACCCCGCCGTCGCCCAATCGAACGAAACCCAGCGCACCGAATGAAACGCATCAACCAGACGACCTCGCACGGACTAGGCTTCGTCCCCGCCCCGCTCGCGCAACTGCCATGGCGGGTATTGTTCCTGCTGCTGGCGATCGGCGGGTTCGGGTTGGTCGTGCTATTCTCGGCGGCAGGCGGCAGCCTTCAGCCATGGGCGTCGCGGCAGGGCATCGCCTTCGCGATCTTTCTGCTCGCTGCAATCGGCATCTCGCGCATTCGACTGAGTTTCTGGCGCGATCTGGCGCTGCCCGCCTATGCGGTCATCACGATTATGCTTATTCTGGTGGAGCTTGCCGGCGCCGTGCGCGGCGGGTCGCAGCGATGGCTCGACCTCGGCTTCATCCGCGTCCAGCCGTCCGAATTCATGAAGCCGGCGATCGTGCTGGCGCTAGCCCGCTTCTACGAACTGCTACCGGCGGGCGAAATACGTCGGTTCGGTGCGGTATGGCCGGCGGCGGCGATGCTGGGCGTCCCGGTAGTGTTGGTGATGCTACAGCCCGATCTCGGCACCGCGCTGATGATTACCGCCGGCGGCCTCACCGTCATGTTCCTTGCCGGACTGCCGATCCGGTTGTTCGCCGGTGGGGCGCTGGCGGTGGCGATCGCCGCGCCGCTAGCCTTCAATTTCCTGCTGCACGATTATCAGCGCAACCGGGTGCTGATCTTCCTGAACCCTGAGAGCGACCCCCTCGGCACCGGCTATCATATCAGCCAGTCCAAGATCGCGATCGGATCAGGCGGGATCTTCGGCAAGGGCTTCCTGAACGGTACGCAGAGCCATCTCGACTATCTACCCGAAGGCCATACCGATTTCGTGTTCGCGACGATGGCGGAGGAATGGGGGCTGGTCGGCGGCGTGCTGCTCATCACCGCCTTCATCTTGCTGGTCCGCTGGGGCGTGGGCGTCGGCGTGCGGGCCGAGGGGCGGTTTTCGAAGCTGGTCGCGGGCGGGTTGGCGACGACGATCTTCTTCTATGTCGCGATTAACCTGATGATGGTCATGGGGCTGGCCCCGGTGGTCGGCATTCCGCTGCCGCTGGTCAGCTATGGCGGGTCGGCACAGATGACGGTGCTCGGTTGTATCGGCATCCTGATGGCGATCGATCGCGAGAACCGCGAGCGGGTGCGCTTCTAACGCTTATTTTTCGCTCGGGCAAAAATAGGGTTTGCTTCGTCGCCAAGGTTCGCTAAAGGCGCCGCTCCAACGGCGGAACGGCTCCAAACCGACCCGCCCCATCGCGCAGGCGACGGACGCATAGCTCAGTTGGTAGAGCAGCTGACTCTTAATCAGCGGGTCCTTGGTTCGAGCCCAAGTGCGTCCACCACCTGTCCGAATGGACGCATAGCTCAGTTGGTAGAGCAGCTGACTCTTAATCAGCGGGTCCTTGGTTCGAGCCCAAGTGCGTCCACCAGTTTCCGCATCGGCACCGTCCTTCGCCATGCTACACTGTCCTATGGCCAGACCACAGATATTGATGCCCGCGCCGCTGTCCGATGGCGTCGTTGCGGCGCTCGACGAACGATTTACGTTGCACCGGTTGTGGGACGAGGACGATCGCGATGCGCTTCTGGCGAAGGTGGGGCCGAATATCGTCGGGCTTGCCGCGACGACGCTGGCGGGCATGATCGATGCGACGTGGCTCGACCGGCTGCCGGCGCTAGAGATCATCGCCAGCTTCGGCGTCGGCTACGATAATGTCGATGCGACGGCTGCCGCCGCCCGGGGCGTCGTTGTCACGAACACGCCGGGCGTGCTCGACGACGAGGTTGCCGACCTGACAGTCGGGTTGCTGATCGCCACACTGCGCCGCATTCCGCAGGCGGACGCCTTTGTCCGCGCGGGGCGGTGGCCATCCGGCCCCTTCCCGCTTTCGCCGACGTTGCGCGGGCGGCGGGTCGGGATCGTCGGGCTGGGCGCGATCGGGAAGGCGATCGCACGGCGGCTGGAGGCGTTCGGCGTGGTGATCGCCTATCACGGCCGGTCGCGGCAAATCGGGGGCGCCTATTAATATTATGAGACGCCCGTTGCCTTGGCGGCGGCATCGGACGTGATCATCGCGATCGTTCCAGGCAATAGCGGCACCCGGCATTTGATCGACGCGGCGGTCCTTGCGGCGCTTGGGCCCCAGGGCGTGCTGATCAACGTGGCTCGAGGCAGCGTGGTCGATGAAGCGGCGCTGGTGGCGGCGTTGCAGGCCGGCACGATCGGTGGCGCCGGGCTGGACGTGTTCGAGGACGAACCGCACGTGCCGCCGGCGTTGCTGGCGATGCCGAACGTCGTGCTGCTGCCCCATATCGGATCGGCGTCGATCGCGACGCGGGCGGCGATGGGGCAGTTGGTGGTCGACAATCTGGTAGCGTGGTTCGACGGTCGTCCGGCGCTGACGCCGGTGCCGGAGACCCGGACGCTAAACCGGGCGGGTGCCCATCGCTTCGCCTAGGCGGACCGGGCGTTCCGGCGTCCAGTCGGGATTGAAGGCGATCCGGCCGGGTTCGAACAGCATCACGATGGTCGAGCCGAGCAGGAAACGGCCCATTTCTTCGCCCTGTTTCAGCGTGACTTCGCCGGGGGCGTAGGTCCATTCGGCGATCCGGCCCGAGCGTTTCGGATTGACGACGCCGTGCCAGACGGTGGCCATGCTGCCGACGATCGTCGCGCCGACCAACACCATGACGAAGCGACCGTTTTCCGGTGAGTCGAAGAAGCAGACGACGCGTTCGTTGCGGGCGAAGAGGTTGGGCACGCCGCGGGCAGTGACCGGGTTCACCGAATAGAGCGAGCCGGGGACATAGATCATGCGCGAGAGCGTGCCGTCGCAGGGCATGTGCAGGCGGTGATAGTCGCGGGGCGAGAGATATAAGTTGGCGAAGTTGCCACGGTGGAAGGGTTCGGCGAGGCTTGGGTCGCCTCCAATCAATTCGACCGTATTGAAACAATGCCCCTTAGCCTGGACGATGCGGCCGTCGTCGATGCGCCCGAACTGGCTGATCGCGCCGTCGACCGGACACACGAAGTTGACACCGGCCAGCGGGCGGACACCGTCGCGCAAGGGGCGGATGAAGAATTCGTTGAACGATTTGTAGCTGCTGAGGTCCGGGTTGGCGGCCTCGGTCATGTCGACACCATAGCGCCGCGCGAACCAGCGGATCAGGCGCGGAGTCATCAGCGCCGATTCCGCACGCGCCACCCGGCCGGCCAAGCCGGTCAGGTGGCGTTTGGGCAGGAGGTGCTGGACCAGGATCTTCAAACGGTCGGACATGGGGCCTCGGGAAGCGACGCGCGGATAGCGATGACGTCGCGACCGGCTTTGGCAGGACGCCCGACGCTAGGCGGGCGGCGCGAGATGTCCAGCGGAAACGCGTGGCGCCGCTGCACGCTCCGCCCTATAGCCGCGCCCCATGACCATCCTGTCCCGCGTCGCGCGCATCGTCGCCCTTCCGCTGCTGGCGGTTTCGCCCATCGCCCATGCCCAGACCCAGTCGGCTGCGGCGGCAGTGAAGCCGAACAACGCCATCATCCCGCTGCCGCTCAACCCGATCGTCCCGGCCGCGCAGCGGCTGTGTTCGGCGAAGACGGCGTCGGGACTGGGCTATACCGTGCTGCGTCCCGGCACCGGGGCGAAGCCCGCCGCCAACGACATCGTGCTGGTCAATTATCTCGGCTATCTGGCGGCAACCGGCGCGGTGTTCGACCAGAATATGCAGTCGCCGCTGCCGATCGATCAGGTCATTCCCGGCTTTTCGCAAGCGTTGCAGACGATGAACCGCACGGCGGTGGTGCGGTTCTGCATTCCCGCCGCCCTGGGTTACGGAGCGCGCGAGGCCGGGTCGATCCCGGCCAATTCCGATCTGGTGTTCCAGGTCGAACTGCTGGATTTCAAGACCGCCGCCGAAGTGCAGGCGATGAACAATCCCCCTGCCCCGGCCGAAGCGCAGCCGGCCACATCGGCCAAGCCGTAAGGCCTGAGAGTTTGATGACATGCGCCTGACCCGTTCGTCCTGAGTAGCCCCTTCGACTGCCTGCCTGCGGCAGTCGCTCAGGGCAGGCATTGAGCTTATCGAAATGGCGTATCGAAGGACCGTTTGGGGCAGGTGCTTCGATACGGGTCTTCGTCAGGCTCAGCCCCTACTCAGCACGAACGGGTCAGGTTTTGTCATCCTACCCTAACGGGCCGCCAGCGTCGGTGCGGCGGCCCCGTCGGTCATCCGGATCGGCAGGATGCGCCCGTCGCGGGAGTATTGGACACGATCCACCGCCACTTGCCGTTCGCCGCGATAGGGTTCGGCGCCCTGCGGATTTTCCCAACGGTGATAGACGATCAGCCATTGACCGTTCGGCGCCTTGACGAAGCTGTGATGCCCCGGCCCCTTGTGCGTCGCGTCGCTGGTCAGGATCGCACCGCGATATTTCCATGGGCCGACCGGCGACGGCGCGGTGGCGTAATGGACCGAATAGCTGGGGCCGTTGAAGCGGCCGTGGCTGTACGACAGATAATAGGTGCCGCCGCGTTCGTGCAGGAACGCGCCCTCGGTAAATTGCGGCGGGTTGGCGACGAGCACCTCGCGCGCGATCGTCACCATGTCGGGTTTGAGTTCCCAGACGCGCAGCTTCGAACCGGCGCTGCCACCCGCATAAAGATAGCTTTTCCCCGAGCGGGCATCGTTAAAGACCATCGGGTCGATCGCCTCGAACCCCTGCCCCCCGGTCACCAGCGGACGGCCGCTGTCGCGATACGGCCCCTCCGGCCGGTCCGCGACGGCGACGCCGATCCGGCTGGGCGTCGGGTTCTGCGGGCCGACCGAAAAATACAGATAATATTTGCCGTTGCGCGTCGCGACGCCCGGCGCCCACAGGAAATGTTCGGGTGCGCCGTCATCCTTGATCCAGCCGATCTGATCGCGACGGATCAGTTCGCCGCGCGGGCGCCAGTTCTTCAGGTCGCGGGTCGAGAAGGCGCCGAAGCGGTCGGCGGCCCAGCTGCCGCCGGGCCCGCCGGTCGGGAAGACCCAGAGTTCATTGCCGATGAACATGGCGTGTGGATCGGCGCCCTCGAACTGCGGGTTGCCGGCCGGGGCGGCGGCGACGCTGGTGAGGAGGATCAGCGGCAGGAACAGGTGTTTGCGCATGAGAAGGTTTCCGTGGGTTCGGAGGGTCAACGGACGCGGATTATGTCGCTGGCGGGGCGTTCCAGGCCGTACCCCGGCGGAGGCCGGGGTCCAGTCGGGGAACGTCGACTTATTATCGAGAAGCCTTTCCAACTGGACCCCGGCCTTCGCCGGGGTACGTGGTGCTTCGGGTTAAGTACCGATCTTGCCAAAAATGTTCTCGAATGGGCGGGCTGGCAAGTCCGGGTGGCCGTGACGCTCGATCACCGACCACCCGTCCCCGCCCTGCCCCCCACGGTCAGGAGAACAGGAGACCCGTCAGAAGCGGAAGCGGACGCCGAGCGAGTAGACGCGTTCGAGATACTGGACCTGGCGGGTGTAGACGTCGCCGGCATCGTTGAACTGGCGGGTCCGCTTGATCGGGTTGCCGAGCAGGTTGACGATGTCGAAGGCCAGCGTGACGTTCGGTACCGGCGTCAGCGTCGTCGAGAAGTCGAGCTGTCCCCGGCCCTTTTCGATCACCGCACGGGTGCGTGGCGATCCGTCCGCGCCGATGTCGAGCGGTTCGATGCTGTAATAGCTGACGAAGTCCGAACGATAGTTATAGGCCAGCCGCGCCGAGAAGAAGGAGCGTTCGTACAAGCCGACAAGGTTGCCCGACCATTCCGACACGCCGGTGAACGGCACGCGCGTACCCGCCACGTTGGGCGAGGCGCTGAGCCCGGTGGCAAGGTCGCCGCGCGCGTCGATATAGGTCGCGTTGGCCTGTACGCCGAAGCCGCGCATCCATTCGGGCAGGCTGTCGAAGTCGAGGAAGCTGGTGAAGGCGACCTCCGCCCCGTTGAACCGGGTCTTGCCGGTATTTTCCGGCCGATCGAAGCGCGACGGACCATAGCCCAAATCGACCGGAGCAACGGCGACGCGCGAAATGAAGCCCTGCGCATCGCGGCGGAACAACGCGCCGGTCAGCGACCCGGTGCGCGAGAAATACCATTCGAGGCTGATGTCGTAATTGTCCGAAGTCAACGGGTTCAGATCGGGATTGCCGCCCGAAATGTTGCGCAAATTGCTGTTCGGATCGTTCGGATTGGGCGGGTTGTTGGGGTCGACGACCGGCGGCGGCCCGACGGTGAGCGTCGGGTTCAGGTCGAAGAAGTTCGGCCGCGTCCGCGTCTGGGTATAGGCGAGGCGCATCTGCAATTTTTCGTTGAAGCGAACCCGCGCGCTGACGTTGGGCAGGTAATCGGTATATTCGTTTTCGGCGGTAACCGGGCTGAAGGTCGGGTTGGCCGGATCGGTCTCGTCCCGCGCGAAGCCGCCGATCCGCGTCTTGGTCTTGACCGCGCGGACGCCGACCAGGCCGTCGACGCTCATCGTCGAACCGAGATCGAAGCCGTATTTGACCTGCGCATAGGTCGCGAACGCTTTCTCGTTCGCGCGGAAATTCTCGGTCGGGTTGTAGGCCGGGTTGCCGGCGGGCGCGCCGAAGAAGGAGCGCAGTTCGGCGATGTTCGCGCGGATGCTGGGTTCGGTGATCGACGCGAAGGTCTTCACCGGGAAGGCGTTGTCGAACTTGAACGCCGGGCGCGTCGAGCCGATCTCGATCGGCAGCGCGGAGATCGGGATGCGCTGGTCCGTCAGCGCGCTGCCGTTGAGCGTGTTGATATAAGGCGCGCCGCGATCGCGATTGGCGTCGCGGTCGTTGTAGCGGAAGCCGACCTTGAATTCCTTCAGGAAGCCGTCGCCCAGATCATATTGTGCATCGAAACGGGTCTGAATGTCCTTGCCGCCGACCTTTAGGAATTCCTGAAAGAAGCCGCGCGTCAGGAAGTTCGCCGGGTCGGTTACGTCGAAATCGACGAAGTTAAAGCTCGGCCCGCCATAATTGCCGCTGGGCGTTTCGAACACGACGTTGCGGGTCGGCGAACTGGCGAAGAGATAATCGATATTGTTGAGGTTAAACGTGTAGGCGCTGTCGGTATAGGCGACATCCGCCGACAGGCGCAGCCGGTCGCGGGTCCAGGTCGCGCCGCCGCCGACCTGATAGGTATCGGTGCGGCCGTTGGCGGAGGTGAAATAGCCGTCGGGTGTGTTGGCGCCGACCACCGTCGCGCTCTGGGCGATGGTCGGGTTGCCGTCGCGGGTGGTCAGGTTGTTGAGCCGGAACGCGTCGCCGCCGAAGATCGGCACGAACATCCACTGGTTGGAATCATGGCCGCGATAGCCCTGATACAGGCCGTCGACATAAATTTCGAGTTCGCTGCTCGGCCGCCATTGGAAGGCGGCATTGGCGGAGGGCCGCCAGCGTTTGCCGTTGCTGGTGAAGCGGCCCTGCGCATCGGGATAGCGGACGCCGGCGGTACCGGCATTGGCGGCGCTGGTGGTGCCGATCACCAGCGACTGTTCGCGCGTCGCATCGAGATAATTGAGGCCGACATAGGAGGCGTTGACCAGCAGCCCCATCTCACCGATGCCGGTGTTCCACCGTCCGCTGACCAGGAGGTTGCCGTTCCACGTCAGCCCGCCCGATTGCTCCCAGTTGACGCCGTTGAGCGAGCCGGAGATTTCGAGGCCCTTGAAATCGAATGGCCGACGGCCGCGAACGTTGACCTGTCCGCCGATGCCGCCCTCGATCAGATTCGCGGTGCTCGACTTGTAGACTTCGAGCGCGGCGACGGTGCCGGCCGGGAAATCCTGGATCGCGACGAACCGCCCTTCGGCGGTGAAGATTTCGCGGCCATTATAGGTGGTGCTGATATCGGGCAGGCCGCGGATCTGGACGCCCGCCGCTTCGCCCGCGCCGCGCGTCACCTGTACGCCGGTCACGCGCGCGAGGGCGGCGGAGGCGAAGGTGTCGGGGAGCTTGCCGATATCCTCGGCGACGATCGCATCGACGATGCCGTCCGAATTCTGCTTCAGCTGCTGCGCCGATTGCAGGCTGCGGCGCAGGCCGGTGACGACGATATCGCCATCGTCGGTCGCGCCGGCCTGTTCATAGGCCGCGGGTGCGGTCGGGCTGACCGACTGGTCGGACGGTGTGGTCGGCTTCGGTGTTTCCTGCGCGCCGGTCTGTGCGAGCGCGGTCAGCGGCAGCGTGCCGGTGGTGGCGGCCAGCAGCGACGCGGACGCGCGCCAGAAATGCTTGCAGTGCATATTTCCTCCCCAGTTCAAAGCGATGCGGTCTGTCGCCGCCGATTTGTCCGACCTAACAGCGCCGGAAGACGTTCACAATACGAATATATGTGATAATTGGAAACGGTTACGAAAGAAGCGTTTTCGTTCGGCGGCCGCATCGCGCGGACGCACGGGGGAAGCGGAAAACGGGAGAGAATGGATGAAGGGATTTGTCGTCGCGCTGCTGGGCGCGACCATGCTGACCATGGCGCCGGCCGAGGCGCGGGACCGGTGGAGCGAGACGCAAGCCGGTGCGTGGTACTCGAAGCAGCCATGGCTGGTAGGCGCGAACTTCACGCCCGCCAGCGCGATCAACCAGCTCGAAATGTGGCAGGCCGAGACTTGGGATCCGCAGCGGATCGATTACGAACTGAACCTTGCGCAGGGCATCGGCATGAATACGATGCGCGTGTTCCTGCACGACCAGCTGTGGACGCAGGATGCGGAGGGGTTCAAGCGGCGGATCGACGAATTCCTGCGCATCGCCGAGCGGCACAAGATCAAGCCGCTGTTCGTGCTGTTCGACAGTTGCTGGGACCCGAACCCGAAGCTGGGGCCGCAGCATCCGCCGATCCCCGGCGTCCATAATTCGGGTTGGGTGCAGGGGCCGGGCATGGCGGGCCTGCGCGACCGTAGCCGCTATCCGGCGTACAAGGCCTATGTGCAGGGCGTGATCGGCGCGTTCGGGCGCGACGAACGCGTGCTCGGCTGGGACGTGTGGAACGAACCCGACAATGGCGCCGACCAGTATAAGGGTCAGGAGGGCAAAGAGCCGATGGTCCGCGCGCTGCTGGCGCAGGTGTTCGACTGGGCGCGCGCTGCCGATCCGATGCAGCCGATCACCTCGGGCGTTTGGATCGGCGACGACTGGACGCCAGGGGGCAAGGCATCGGCGATGGCGAAGCTGCAACTCGCGCAGTCGGACATCATCACCTTCCACGACTATAGCTGGCCTGAGACGTTCGAGAGGCGCATCCGCCAGTTGCTGCCGTATAATCGACCGATCATCTGCACCGAATATATGGCCCGCGGGAACGGATCGACCTTCGACGGGTCGCTGCCGATCGCCAAACGCTACAATGTCGGCATGATGAACTGGGGGTTCGTCGACGGCAGGACGCAGACGCGACTGCCGTGGGACAGCTGGCAGAAACCCTATGTGATGGCCGAGCCAACCATCTGGTTCCACGAGGTGTTCCGCGCCGACGGCACCCCCTATCGTACCGCCGAGACCGATTTGATCCGCCGGCTGGCAACGGCGCCCAAGGGCGTGGTGCCGCTACCCCCGACGACAGCGCCGGTGCCGCGCCGCCGTCGCTGACGTCCGGTCTGCCCGCCGCTATCCGGTGACGGCGGCGGGCAGCGTTTCTAACCTCTTGGTAATTCTTTAACCGTATCCTGTGGCCTTCCACGGGGAGTCGCCGGTGCATCTCTCGATCTCGACCAAGGTAACCGTTGCCTGCGCGACCGTGCTGTTGCCGTCGCTGTTGCTGCTGGCGAGCTGGCTGCACATCGGCGCCGAGGTCGGATCTGCGGCGGGACATATCGGCCATCTGACCGAATTGCTGCGCGGACAGGACCGGCAGGACGCGGCGCAGCGCGCGCTGAGGCTGTCGATCGGCGATGCGACCCGGCTGGCCGAACGGCACGGCGCCGTGCCCGAGGCGCAGTGGCACGGGCTGTCCGCCGAGTTGCGCGCGTTCCGCACCTTGTCGAACGTCACCGCGACCGATCCGGACCGTGCCCTGCCCGGCGAGTTGCGGACGGCACTGGCGCAGACCCGCAGCGCGTCGCTGACGTTCGTGCCGATCGGACAGGAGCTGATCGATACCGCCCGCCGCGATCCCGACGGCATCAAGCCGGCGATGCCGCGTTTCCTCGACGCGCTCAAGCGGCTGGAGGCCGAGCGGACGAAGACGCGCGACGTCCTGGGCCGCGCGATCGGCGATGCCGCCGACGATGCCATCGCGCTCAACCATCGCGGCACGTTCCGCGCGCTGTTGAGTGCGGGGGCGGTGATCTTGACGCTGCTGATCATGGCGCTGTGGCTGCACCTGCGCGTGATCGAACCGCTCACCGCGATCGCCGGCATCCTGCGCGCGTTCCGAGCGGATCGGCCGGTCGGACAGAGCGTGCCGTGCCTCGACCGGCGCGACGAGGTCGGCGATCTGGCGCGGGGCGTTTCCGAATATCATAAGGCGATGGAGGCCCAGCGCAGCGCGCAACGCCGCGTCGATTTCCTCGCCCATCACGACGCGCTGACCGGCCTGCCCAACCGGCTGTTGTTCGAGAACCGGCTGGCGCACGAACTGATTCGCGCGCGCCGGACCGGCGAGAAGGTTACGCTGTTCGCGATCGATCTCGACGAATTCAAAAGCATCAACGACCGCTGCGGCCATGCCGGCGGCGACGACGCACTGCGACGTGCCGCGAAGCTGTTGTCGGGATGCGTGCGCGCCAGCGATCTCGTCGCGCGGATCGGCGGCGACGAATTCGCCATCATCCAGGTCGCGCCGGCGCAGCCCGCCGCCGCCGAGGCGCTGTTGCGGCGGATCTCGCGGGCGACCGAAGCGACGCTGAGCGCCGACGTGCCGATCCAGATGAGCATCGGCGTCGCGATCTCGTCGCCCGATCAGGGCGGCGACGATCTGCACAACCTTGCCGACATGGCGTTGTACCGGGCGAAGTCGGACGGGCGGAACACGGCGCGATTCTTCGATACCGGGCTGCTGGAGGAAGTCAGCCTGCGCAACCGGCTGGGCCGCGATCTGGAACGCGCGATCGATGCGAACCAGCTCTATCTCGCCTATCAGCCGATCGCGACTCCCGATGGGCGGATCACCGGGTTCGAGGCGCTGTTGCGCTGGACCCATATCGATCTGGGGGACATCCGCCCCGACATCTTCATTCCCATCGCCGAAGCGACCGGGCAGATCGCGCGCATCGGGCATTGGGTCGCCGACACGGCAATGGCCGCCGCCGCGCACTGGCCCGCGACGATCAAGCTTGCGCTGAACCTGTCCCCGCTCCAGTTCCGCGATGCCGAACTGGCCGGCAGCCTGCTCGATCTTGCCACCAAGCACGGCATCGCCACCGACCGGCTGGAACTGGAAGTGACCGAGAGCGCGACGCTGCTCGACCAGCATCGCCACGCCGTGCAGACGACGCTGCGCCGGTTGCAGGCGGCGGGCGCGATCCTGGCGATGGACGATTTCGGCACCGGCCATTCGTCGCTCAGCAACCTGAAGGAATTCACCTTCGACAAGCTGAAGATCGATCGCAGCTTCGTGGCCACGATGCTGTCCGACGATGCGTCCGCGGTGATCGTCAAGGCGACGATCGGCCTGGGTAAGAGCCTGGGCATGTCGATCGTCGCCGAAGGGGTCGAGACCGCCGAGCAACTGGCACAGCTGCGCGAATGGGGCTGCGACCAGTTGCAGGGATATCATATCGGACGGCCGATGCGGGTCGTCGATCATCTGCTGGCGCCCGCCGAACTGGCGATCTGACCGACGCGGCCTTGCGCACCGGCCGTTCACCCGCCAAGCAGCGGCGATGCGCATCGCCCTGTACGAACCCGAAATCGCCGGCAATGTCGGAGCCGTACTGCGGCTGGGCGCCTGCCTCGGCGTCGCGGTCGACCTGATCGAGCCACTAGGGTTCGCATGGGACGACCGACGGGTCCGGCGGACGGCGATGGACTATATCGACCATGTAGCAGTCACCCGCCATGCCGGCTTCGACGCCTTCCGTTCGGCGGTTGCCCCGCCCCGGCTGGTGCTGTTCACGACCAAGAGCGACCGGTCGGCCTATGACTTCGCGTTCCGGGCGGACGACGTGCTGTTGTTCGGCAAGGAAAGCGCCGGGGTTCCGGCGGCGATTGCCGAAACATGCGACGAGCGGCTACGGCTGCCGATCCGGGCCGAGGTGCGGTCGATGAACCTTGCCACCGCCGCCGCGCTGGCGGTGGGCGAGGCACTGCGCCAGACCGGCGGCCTGCCGGGCTGATCGTACCGGTTCGCGCGATAGCGTACGTTCGTCATTCGCGCGGGGGCGATCGGCGCGTTCGTGCGTTGTCCCGGTTTCCGGGATATCCCCCGACAAGGATGATCGATCGAATGGCGGACAGGCCTGAACTGGAAATCACGCGTCGCGGCGTACTGGCGAGCGGTGCGATGGGCGCTGCAATTGCCGTGGCGCCGGGCGCAGCGGTCGCGCAGAACGCGCCCGAACCACAGGCACCACCGACCATGCCGGTCCGGTTCAAGATCAATGGCAGGCCGCAGCAGCTTACGCTCGACACCCGGACCACGTTGCTCGACGCGTTGCGCGAACATCTGCACCTGACCGGCACCAAGAAGGGGTGCGACCATGGCCAATGCGGTGCCTGTACGGTGCTGGTCGATGGCAAGCGGATCAATTCCTGCCTGACGCTGGCAGTAATGCACGAAGGCGACGAGATCGTAACGATCGAAGGGCTGGGTACGCCCGACAAGCTGCACCCGATGCAGGCGGCGTTCGTCAAGCATGACGGATATCAGTGTGGCTATTGTACGCCCGGTCAGATTTGTTCGGCGGTCGCCGTGCTCGACGAGATACGGCGCGGCGTGCCGAGCCATGTGCAGGTGGATCTGACGAAACGTCCCGCCGCCAGCAACATGGAAATGCGCGAACGGATGAGCGGCAATATCTGCCGCTGCGGGGCCTATTCCAACATCGCCGAGGCGATGGCCGACGTCGCGGGGGCAAAGGCATGAGAGCGTTCACCTATGAACGGGCGAGGGACGCGGTTGAGGCCGCACGGATCGTCGCCGGTCGTCCCGATGCCAAATTCATCGCCGGCGGTACCAACCTGCTCGACCTGATGAAGCTGGAGATCGAGACGCCGACGCATCTGGTCGACGTGCAGGACCTCGGGTTCGACAAGATCGAGAAGACCCGTGACGGGGGTCTCCGGATCGGTGCGCTGGTCACCAATACCGATCTCGCCGCCGATGAGCGCGTGCGGCGCGATTACGGGGTGCTGACGCGAGCGATCGTCGCCGGTGCGTCGGGTCAGTTGCGCAACAAGGCGTCGACCGCCGGCAATTTGCTGCAACGGACGCGTTGCCCCTATTTTTACGACACCAACATGGCGTGCAACAAGCGCAAGCCGGGGTCGGGGTGCGCGGCGATCGGCGGCTATTCGCGGCAACTGGGGGTGATCGGCGTCAGCAACGCCTGCATCGCGACCTTCCCCGGTGACATGGCGGTGGCGATGCGCGTGCTGGATGCCACGATCGAGACGGTCGACGGCAGCGGGCAGAAGCGCACCATTCCGATCGCCGAGTTTCACCGGCTATGGGGCGATCGGCCCGAGATCGACACGGTATTGAAGCCCGGCGAGTTGATAACCGCCGTCACCCTGCCCCGCCCGATCGGCGGCCGGCATTTCTATGAGAAGGTGCGCGACCGGGCGTCCTATGCCTATGCATTGGTGTCGGTTGCGGCGGTGATCCAGCGCGACGGCACCGGGCGTGTCGCGTTCGGCGGGGTAGCCCCTCGGCCATGGCGGGTCGAGGCGGCCGAAGCATTACTGCCGCAAGGGGCCGCCGCCGTCACCGCCCGCGCATTTCAGGGCGCGACCCCGACAAAGGACAATGCGTTCAAGCTGCCGCTCGCGACCCGCGCGCTGGCATCGGTCATCGCGCAAGCCAAGGCGTAATCCATGCAGTTCGATACCCCCGCGACGACCAATCCCATCGACCGGATGAAGGTGGTCGGCCGCCCGCACGAGCGGATCGACGGTCCGCTCAAGACGACCGGTCAGGCACCCTATGCCTATGAACACCGCGCGATCTCGAACGCCGCCTATGGTTATATTGTCGGGTCGGCGGTGGCCAAGGGCACGATCCGTTCGATCAGTCTGGACGAGGCGCGCAGTGCGCCGGGCGTGCTGACGATCGTCACCGCCCAGAATGCGGGCAAGCTCGGCAAGGGGCAGATGAACACCGTCAAGCTGCTCGCCGGGCCGCAGGTCGATCATTATCACCAGGCGGTGGCACTGATCGTCGCCGAGACGTTCGAACAGGCGCGTGCCGCCGCCGCGCTGGTGCGGGTCGATTATACGCGCGCAACCGGCAGCTATGATCTGGACGAGGCGCTCAAGTCCGCACCGCTGACCGGTGGCGACAGCGGCGAGGGCAGCGGCGCGCCGCCCGTCGACCGGACGGGCAAGTTCGAGGACGCCTTCGCCGCCGCGCCGGTCAAGATCGATGCCGAATATACGACCCCCGACCATAGCCATGCGATGATGGAGCCGTTCGCGTCGATCGCGGCGTGGAATGGCGACGAACTGACGCTGTGGACGTCGAACCAGATGATCGACTGGGGACGCGGCGACCTGGCCAGGACGCTCGGCATTCCGAAAGAGAAGATCACGTTGATGTCGCCCTATGTCGGCGGCGGTTTCGGCGGCAAACTGTTCCTGCGCGCCGATGCGGTGCTGGCGGCGCTGGGGGCGAAGGCGGCGAAGCGACCGGTCAAGCTTGCCATGCAGCGGCCGATGATGGTCAACAATGCGACCCATCGTCCGGCGACGCGCCAGCGCATCCGGCTGGGCGCGCAGCCCGATGGCACGATCACCGCGATCGCGCATGAAAGCGGGTCTGGCGATCAACCGAATGGCGGCCCGGAAGCGGCGGTCAACCAGACGAAGTTGCTTTATGCGGGAGCGAACCGGCTGACGTCGATGCGGCTGGCGGTGCTCAACCTGCCCGAGGGCAATGCGATGCGCGCACCCGGCGAAGCGCCGGGGATGATGGCGCTCGAAATCGCAATGGACGAGCTGGCCGAAAAGCTGAGGATGGATCCGGTCGCGCTGCGCATCAAGAACGATACGCAGGTCGATCCGGAAAAGCCCGAGCGTCGCTTCTCGCAGCGGCAACTGGTGCGGTGCCTGACCGAGGGTGCGCAGCGCTTCGGTTGGTCGCGTCGCAATGCGACGCCGGGACAGGTGCGCGACTGCAAATGGCTGGTCGGCATGGGCGTCGCCGCCGCGTTCCGGAATCACGTCAACCGCACGTCGGGCGCGCGGGTGCGGCTGGGACGCGACGGGGTGGTTACGGTCGAGACCGACATGACCGATATCGGCACCGGCAGCTACACGATCATCGCGCAGACGGCGGGCGAAATGCTGGGTGTGCCGGCCGAGGCGGTGGTGGTGAAGCTCGGCAGTTCGGCCTTCCCCGTGTCGGCCGGATCAGGCGGGCAATGGGGCGCGGCCAATGCCACCGCCGGCGTCTATGCCGCCTGCGTCAAGTTGCGCGAACAGGCGGCACAGCGGCTGGGCATCGATCCCGCGACCGCCGACTTTGCCGATGGCCGGGTCAGCGGCGGCGGGAAGAGCGGCGACCTGCGCGCGGCGGCGGCGGGCGGCGAACTGGTCGGCGAGGACAAGATCGAGTTCGATAAGCTCGACAAGACCTATCAGTTCGCGACGTTCGGCGCGCATTTCGTCGAGGTCGGGGTCGATGCCTATACCGGCATCACCCGCATCCGCCGGATGCTGGCGGTGTGCGCGGCGGGGCGGATCATCAATCCCGTATCGGCGCGCAGCCAGGTGATCGGCGCGATGACGATGGGCGCGGGATCGGCGCTGATGGAGGAACTGGCGGTCGACAAGCGCTTCGGCATGTTCGTCAACCACGATCTCGCCAGCTACGAGGTACCGGTCCATGCCGACATCCCGCATCAGGAGGTCGTGTTCCTCGACGAAGCCGATGAGAAGGCCAATCCGATGAAGGCGAAGGGCGTCGGCGAACTGGGCATGTGCGGCGTTGCCGGCGCGATCGCGAACGCGGTCTACAACGCGACGGGCGTGCGCATCCGCGACTATCCGCTGACTCTGGAAAAGCATCTGGAGCGGTTGCCGCCGATCGTCTGACGGCGGGTCAGGGGGTGGCGGCCTTCGCCACCTCCACCGCATAGATATGCGTTGCACCTTCGAAATTGCCGCGGAACACGACCCATTTCGCATCGGGGGTGAAGGTCATGTTCGGCTCCAGCCGATAGTCGTGCTGGCGCATGTCGACCAGCTTCTCGACCGCCAGCGTGCCGGGGACGATCAGAGCATCCGCATTAGCGGCGTGGATGTCGGCGACATCGGGAATTGCCTGCGGCGTGAATAGGTAAAGATATTTACCGTCGGGGGCATGGGCGACCATCTCGCCGTCGCCACCGTCCCCTGAGAAGCGACGGCCGCCCGGCATCTGGTTGTAATGGACCGACCACTGGTTGCGATCGACCTTGTACCAGTGCCGTTTGCCGGTGGTCAGGTCATAGCCGGCGAGCCAGAACACCTCCCCACGCGGCGTCTGCAGATCGTACCAGATCGTCCTGCCGTCGACCGAAAAGAATTCATGGCCGGCGATCTCCATGTTCATCGTACGCTTGTGGACCAGCGTCTTGCCCGTACCGTCGGCGCGGATCGTCCAGATGCGGTCGACCTTGTGCCACGGCCCTTCGTGGCAATACATGATCTGTTGCGGGTCGGTCGGCGAGAACTGGATATGGTTCAGCCAGTCGGTTGATGCGGTGACGACGCGGCGCTGTCCGGTGCGCAGATCGATGGTGAAGATCTCCATCGGGATGCCCGCCTCCAGCCGTTCGTTCAGACGGCGTTCCTTGGCCTCGGCGAAGCTGTAGGGCGTACCGTCGGCACGGGTGGCGCGATAGTCGGCCTCGCCCGGTCCCACCACGCGTCCGGGCGCGTGGCGATCGTCCTGCCGGGTGCCGTCGGGGCGTAGCGCGCCTTCGCCCAATGCGACCTGTCCCAGCAGCAGCGTTTCGTCAGCGTTAATTGAGCCGATTGAACCACCGGGAACGTCGGCGACCTTGCGGCTCCGGCCGGTATCGATGTCGACCGCATAGATCGAGGACGGGCCGCTGGCATCGTTGCGGAGCTGTCGTGCATAATAAGCGGTGCGCGTCCGCCGGCCGGTGAACAGCAGCGTCACGCCCTTTTCGCGGACCAGCGGCTTCAGTTCCCACGTCTTGAGGTCGACGGTCGCGATTCCGTCGGGCACGCTGACGACCATTCGGTCGCCCTGCGGCGTGTAGCTGTTCTGATGAAAATACAGGCTGGTGCTGTCGGGCACGCTGCTGATGCGGATGACGCGGTGGCCGGTCAGGCGATCGACCCATTCGGCCGCCGGTCTGGCGAACGCTGGCACCGCGCTCATCAGCATCGCCGCAAAGCCGAGAATTACCGGGGTCCGCATCGCACTCTCCAAACGCGCTTGTGAAAGTTCCACATAGTATGATAGCTATTCATATGTTGAGCATGATGAAGCGGGCGACGCAAGCCCGGACCATGCGAAGGAGAGAGTGCGCGTGATATCCGCCCCACCTGCCAAGCGTCCGGTCCGGCTCATCAACTACCTCGCCTACGGGTCGAACGACGTGTTGGGCGCGGGTTCGATGGCGGTGATTTCCGGCTGGGTGCTGATCTTCTATACCCAGTTCTGCGGACTGACCGCAGGACAGGCGGCGCTAATCTTCGCGGTCGCCCGTATCCTTGACGCGATCGCGTCGCCGGTGATCGGCTATCTCTCCGACCATTTCGGCACGACCGCGCTGGGGCACCGGTTCGGGCGGCGGCGCTTCTTCATCCTTGCCGCCATCCCGCTATTGCCGAGCTTCGCGCTGATGTGGCTGCCGGGCATGACCTTCTGGTATTATCTGGTCAGCTATGTCGGGTTCGAGCTCGTCTATGCGATGGTCATCATCCCGTACGAAACGCTCGCGGCGGAAATGTCGACCGACTACAAGACCAAGGCGAAGTTCGCCGGTTTCCGCATCCTGTTCGGACAGACCGCCGCGATCCTCGCCGGGTTCCTGCCATTGTGGCTCATCAACTATCTCGGCCGGGACAGCGCGCAGACCTTCTTCTACATGGGGCTGATCTTCGCGGCGCTGTTCATGGCGACCGCCGCCTTCCTCTACCGGTTCAGTTGGGAACGCCCCCTGCCCCCGCAGGCCGCCGGACGGCAGAGCGCGGGCGTCGGATCGGCGTTCAAGGCGCTGTACCGCAACCTGTTCTCGACGATGCGGATCCGGGCGTTCCGGCTGCATCTCGGCATGTATCTCGGCGGCTATATCAGCCAGGACATCTTTAATGCCGCCTTCACCTTCTTCGTCATCTTCGCGCTGGCCGGTACGACCGCGATGGCGTCGGGGCTGCTGGGTACGATGTATATCGTCCAGTTCGTGGCGGTGGTGATCGCGATCAACCTCGCGCTGCGCGCATCGCCCGCGTTCGCCTATCGGCTGGCGGCACTCACCTTCGGCCTTGGCGTAATCGTGCTACTGTCGCTCTGGGCAGGCGGCACGACCGCGACCAGCCCGCTCATCTATTTGGCGATCGGTCTGGCCGGGCTGGGCCGCGGGGCGCTGAACTACATCCCTTGGGCGACGTACAACTATATGGCCGATGTCGACGAGATCGTGACTGGGCAGCGGCGCGAGGGCAGCTTCGCCGGGGTCATGACCTTTGTGCGCAAAGCGACCCAGGCAGCGGCGGTGGCAGGCGTCGGCCTCATCATCCAGGCAGGCGGCTTCGTATCGGGCGCACAGACCCAGACGCCGCAGGCCATCAATACCATCGCGCTGCTGCTGGGGGTGGGCACGCTCGGCGTGCTAGCGGCAGGCATCCTCGTGTCGTTGCGCTTCCGGCTCGATCCGAAGACGCATGCGATCCTGATGGAAGAGATCGAACGGCTGCGCGCCGGTGATACCGCGCCGCCCGATCCGCAGCACAAGGCGGTGGTCGAGGATCTCTCGGGATGGCCGCACGACCGGCTCTGGGGCAATAATCCGGTTGCGGCAGAGCCGGCATGATCTGGGCGGCGCTGCTCGCGCAGGCGGCGATGACCGCCCCCGTCCCGCTGTGGCGCGATCCGATACATGACGGGGCGGCCGATGCGTCGACCGTGCGCGATCCGGCGACGGGCGAATGGGTGATGTTCTACACCAACCGCCGCGCAAACTTGCCGCTTCACGACGAAAACGATGTGTTGTGGGTCCATGGCACCGCGATCGGTATCGCCCGGTCGAGCGACGGCGTTCGCTGGCGCTATGGCGGGACGGCGGCGGTCCCGACGGCCTGTACCGGTGAGACGCTGTGGGCGCCGGAAATACAGCGGATCGGCGGACGCTGGCATATGTGGCTGACCGTCGTACCGGGCGTGTTTCGCGACTGGAACGCGCCGCGCTTCATCGTGCATCTGACCAGCCGTGACCTGAAGCGCTGGGACTGCGGCGAGCGGCTTGATCTGGGGTCGGACCGGGTGATCGATGCCAGCGTCTCGGTGCTGGGGCCGAACCGATATCGCCTCTGGTTCAACGACGAACGCAGTGGCAAGTCGATCAAATTTGCCGACAGCAGCGACCTGAAACACTGGACGGTCAAGGGGACCGTCACCGATACGCCCGGCGAAGGGCCGAAAGCGTTCCGGTGGCGGGGCGCCTGGTGGCTGGTCAGCGATGCGTGGAAGGGATTGCTGGTCCAGCGTTCGGACGACGCCGCAAGCTGGACGCGGCAGCCGGGCTATCTGTTGGCCGAGCCGGGCAAGCGGCCGACCGACCGCGCGAAAGGGCAGCATCCCGATATCGTCGTGATTGGCGACCGGGCCTGGGTCATCTATTTCGTCCATCAGTCGGGCGAGCCCGAAGCGGCACGCGATCCGCTTTGGCACCGGCGGACTGTGTTGCAGATCGCGGAATTGCGCGAGAACGATGGTATCTTGTCGGTCGACCGCGAAGCCCCGGTGGTGCGGCCGCTGCGATAGGCGCCGCGCTACCGCCCGGGGACGGCCGTCATTCCCGCGCAGGGGGAATGGATGCATGCTGGAGCATGATGACATGAGGCTAATCCGTTCGTCCTGAGTAGCCATTGAGCTTGTCGAAATGGCGTATCGAAGGACCTGCCAAAGTGCTTCGATACCGGTCTTCAACTACGCTCAGCCCCTACTCAGCACGAACGATTCTAGTTATTGTCATCATACCCTAACCGCAGCGATGGACGCGACGTGTCAACGATGCAGCAAGGTCGGCTAACATTCCTACCCGCCGATCATGTTCCCGTACCCGATCACGATGGTCGCGAGGATCAGTAACGCCACCCCGCCCCAAACCATCGCGCGGGTGCGGGGCGCGGCATCCTTCCACTCTTTTAGCGCAAAGCCCCACAGCGTGCCGAAGATGATGATCGACGCCATGTGCAGCGTCCAGCTCGAAAAACCGAACTGCCCCATCTGGCTTTCGCCCATGGTGTAGAAGAAGAATTGGAAATACCATGCGGTGCCGGCCAGCGCGCACAGCGCGAAGTTGCGGCGCATCGGCGCGCCAGCCGCCTTGCCGCCACCGAACCATTCGACGGCGCTGCGGTTGCGGACGATGAGGATCGCGCACCACGCGGCGTTGGTGAGCAACCCGCCGAACATGACGAGGCACAGCACCGGCAGCCCGGTCCATAACGGTCCGGTTCCGGCAGCCGCCGACAGCGCCTTGATCGGTTCGCCCGCCGCGAGGCCGAAGGCGAAGCAGGCCGACATGATCCCGGCAAAGATCGCGACGACGATCCCCTTCCGGAAATCGAACTCGGCGACCGCCGCCGCCTTTTGTTCGGGGGAGAGCGCCTGATCCTTCTTCGCGCCGGCTATGGCGACGACGATGATCCCGGCAAGCGTCAGGACAAGCCCGAGCAGGATGACGTTGCCCGAGCTCGTATCGAGCAGTTTCGCGGCAAAATCCCCGGAGAACAGCGGCGGGATCAGCGTGCCGAACACGGTGCAGAGACCTAACACGACGGCCATTCCCAGTGAAAGGCCGAGATAGCGCATCACCAGCCCGTAACCGAGGCCGCCAAAGCCCCACAACACGCCAAAGAAGATTGGCCAGAACAGGGTCGGCGCCGGGGTCGCGGCGAGCACGCCAAGCAAGTCTTCGGTCTGGATACTCGCGAATAACCACGGTGCCAGCACCCAGGAGAAGATGCCGCCGGTCAGCCAGTAAATCTCCCATGACCAGCGCCTGACACCGCGGTACGGCACGTAGAAGCTGGCCGAAGCGAACCCGCCCAACCAGTGATACAGCACGCCGGTCATGGGATTTGGGGTCATATCGTCAGGCCCAGTCGATAGAGACGGTCGGCGTTGCCGGCGAACAGCGCGCGGCGTTCGGCATCGGTGAAGTCAGCGGTGATGGTGGCATAGGCCCCGAGCGTCTTCGCAAAGCTGCCGAACAGCTTGTCGGTCGGAAAGTCGCTGGCGACCATGGCCCGGCCGGTGCCGAACACGTCGATCGCGGTCAGCACCAGCGCGCGCGCCTGTTCGAGCGTCCAGGGGCGGTGGGTGAAGCCGATGCCCGACAGCTTGATGGCGACGTGCGGCAGGCGGGCAAGCGCGGCCAATCCCTCGCGCCACTGGCGTTCCTCACCGGGCACGCACATGCCCATATGGTTGATTATCACCGATGTTTCGGGATGGCGTTCGATCAGACGGACTAGGCCGGGGAACTGGCCGGGATAGGCTTGCAGATCGAAGCTCAGCCCATGCGCGGCGAGGCGGGCATAGCCCCGGCTCCATGCTTCGTCCCGGGTGACGTCGCGCGGCGTGTAGGTGCGGCGCGGATCGTGGTGCCAGTTGACGATATGGCGGATGCCGCGGACCTTTGGGTGCGCGGCATGCCGGGCCAGCAGTGTATCGATATCCGGGTCGGAGAGGTCCGCGAAGGCGATGATCGCGTTCGGCATGGCTTCGCGATCGGCCATCGCCTGTAGCCAGCGGGTTTCGTCCAGCGCTGCAGCAGGCTCCGCGCCGGCATCGACATGAACGATGCCGCGGACATCCCAATCCCCGGCATCGGCACGGTAGTCGTCCAGAAGATAGGTCTTCGCGATCGGTTCGACCGAGCCGTTGGGACCGTCATCGGCAAAGGGCGGTGTCAGCCACGGGTAGCGGATATGGTCGAGGTCCCACAGATGGACATGGGCGTCGACGAAGGGGAGCTTGTTCATGAACGCACCGTTCGTGCTGAGTATGGGTTGAGCGAAGTCGAAGACCCGTATCGAAGCATCCGTCTCGACAGTCCTTCGATACGCCATTTCGACAAGCTCAACGGCTACTCAGGACGAACGGGTTGGATGGGAACTGGCGGACTCAATACGTCGTCCGCCCGCCCGACGTGTCGAACACCGACCCCGTCGTGAAGCTGCACTCCTCGCTGGCCATGAAGCACACCATCGCCGCACTTTCGTCGACTTCGCCCAGCCGCCCCATCGGGATCTTCGAGCGCATGTAATCGACCTGGCTCTGCGGCAACTGGGCGAGGATCGGGCTCTCGAACGTCGCGGGGGTCAGCGCGTTGGCGATGACGCCCTTGCCCGCCAGTTCCTTGCCGAGCGACTTGGTGAAGCCGATCACCCCCGCCTTCGTCGCCGAATAGGCGCTGGCATTGGGGTTACCTTCCTTGCCCGCGACCGACGCGACGTTGACGATCCGGCCATAGCCATTGGCCAGCAGATGCGGCACGACCGCGCGGTTGCAGTAGAACAGGCCGTTCAGGTTGACGTTCACGACCTGCAGCCAACTGTCGATCGGAAATTCGTGGACCGGCACCGTCGCGCCGGTGATGCCCGCCGAGCAGATCAGGATATCGACCTTGCCCAGTGCGGCCATGCTGTCCTCGGCAGCGGCGGCGACCGCCGCTGCGTCGGACACATCGAGGCGGACGCCGTGCAGACCAGCGCGTTCGCAGTTTTCCTTCAGTGCAGGGTTCATGTCCCACACCGACACCCGACCGCCTTCCGCGACAATCCGCTCGGCAACGGCGAGGCCAAGCCCCGATGCGCCGCCGGTGATGATCGCGTTTCGTCCGGCGAACCGCCCCGAATAGGTCGTCATCCGAGCACCGCATCGCCGAGGTTGCGCCATTCGACGACCCGCTGGTTCTGTTCGCCCAGACCAGCGATGCCCAGCTTCATCGTGTCGCCGGCCTTCAGATAGATGGCGTTCGGCTTCTTGCCCTCGCCCACACCCGGCGGGGTACCGGTGATCGTCACGTCGCCCGGATAGAGGGTGATGTACTCGCTGACGTACGAAATCAGTTCGGCGACGTCGAAGATCATCGTCTTCGTGTTCCCCGTCTGCATCCGTTCGCCGTTCACGTCGAGGAACATGTCGAGATTCTGATGGTCGCCAACCTCGTCCGGCGTCACCAGCCATGGACCGAGCGGACAGAAGGTGTCGTGGCCCTTGCCCTTCGACCATTGGCTGCCGCGCTGCTTCTGATTGAAGCGTTCGGACACGTCGTTGGCCACCGCGAAGCCGGCTACGTACGACAGCGCGTCTTCCTTCGACACGTAGCGCGCGGTCTTGCCTATCACGACGGCCAGTTCGACTTCCCAGTCGGTGTGGGTCGACCCCTTGGGGATCATCACTTCATCGTTCGGCCCGGTCAGCGACGACAGCGCCTTCATGAACATCATCGGCTCGGCCGGCACCGGCAGGTTCGATTCGGCGGCGTGATCGGCATAGTTCAGCCCGATCGCGACGATCTTGCCGATGCCAGCGACCGGGACGCCGTAGCGCGGCGCGCCCTCGACGACGGCCAAGCTGTCGACGTCGACGTTCAGCCCGGCGATGCTGGCGACGGTGATGTCGTCAACCACGCCCGACAGGTCGCGGATCTGGCCGTTCGCATCGACGATGCCGGGCTTTTCATTGCCCTGATTTCCATAGCGGCAGAATTTCATGGGTAGCTCTCTCAGTGTTCGAATGGACGGTGCATGGTCAGGTCGCGGTTCAGTTCGACCCCGAAGCCAGGGGCATCGAGCCGCGAAGTCCGCATCCGTCCGTTCTCCGGAATCGGTTCGCCGATCAACTGCGGATGGAACATCGGCTGCACATGATCAGCCTCGGGCGCCATCATCAGATATTCGGCGAACGGCGAATTGTGGCGGGTGACCACGAAGTGATAGCTGTAGACCGACGACCCGTGCGGCACGACCAGCTTGCCGCGCGCATCGGCCAGCGCCGAAATCTTCAGGAGTTCGGTGACGCCGCCGCACCAGCCGACATCGGGCTGGATGATATCGCAACAGTCCATCTCCATCAGCATGCGGAAGCCCCAGCGGGTCGCCTCATGCTCGCCGGTGGTGACCAGCATGCCGCGCGGCACGTTGCGCTTCAGTTCGGCATAGCCCCAGTAATCGTCGGGGCTGATCGCCTCCTCGATCCATTTCAGGCCATGTTCGTGCGCGGCATGGGCGAGGCGCGTCGCATAGTCGACGTCCAACGCCATCCAGCAATCCCACATCAACCAGAAATCCGGCCCGACGCGCGAGCGCATCTCGGCCAGTTCGGCGATGTTCTTCTTCAATCCCTCGACACCCTCGGCCGGGCCGTGGTGCAGCGGCATCTTGCCGCCGATAAAGCCCATCTCCTTGGCAAGATCGGGGCGCGCGCCGGTCGCATAGAATTGCAGTTCGTCGCGCACCGCGCCGCCCAGCATCTGATAGACCGGCTCGTCGCGCAGCTTACCGAGCAGATCCCATAGCGCGAGGTCGACGCCCGAAATGGCGTTCACCACCAACCCCTTGCGCCCATAATATTGGGTCGAGAAATACATCTGGTCCCAGATCTTCTCAAATTCGGTGGGCAAGCGTCCTTCGAGGAAGCGGGCCAGATGCTTCTCGACGATGAAGCAGGCGGGTTCGCCGCCGGTCGTCACCGCGAAACCGATCGTGCCGTCCTCCGCCTCGATCTCGACGATCAGCGTACCCAGCACGTTGATGCCGAAGCTCTGCCGCGACTGGCGATACTCGGGATAGCGGCTCATCGGCGTCGCGATGTGATCGTCGATCCAGTGATATCCCTGCTGGTCGTGATAATCCGCCCCGCCGCCGCGCACGGTGAACGCGCGGACATGTTTGATCCTGGGAAGCGCCGCCTTCATTGCCACCACCTTCGTTGGGCGAACGGCCACCAAGGTCCGCCGCCGACTGATCCGAAATCCGCACGCGCCAAATACCATCATGTGGTATGAAGCCGACGCCATGCGGTTTGAAATGTTGGAAAACCCCGCTGCGGGAAATCCCGCGAACATCCGCTCCGACTGGTTTACTTTCTCACTTTATGGGATAGGATGCTACTAGATGAGACAGAAACCGTCAAACGAAGAATCGTCGATCGCAGCCGAGGCCGATGCCGAGCCGAAGGGTGCGGGCAAGGCGCAGGGCAGCCAGACGCTCGTGCGCGGGCTGGACCTGCTCGATCAGGTGATCGACGGACCCGTGAAGCTCGCCGAACTGTCGCAACGCATGGGGCTGACGCGATCGACGACGCACCGGTTGGCCAATGCGCTGATCGATCGTGGTTTTCTGACCTTCCTGCCGCGCGAAGGCTATCTGTTGGGGCCGAAGTTGCTCCAACTCGGCTTCCTCGCGCAAGGGCAGGCCGACATCGTCCAGATCGCCCGGCCGCGGATCGAGGAACTGGCCAGCCAGACCGAAGATACGGTCCATTTCGGTCGCCTCGACAGCGACCTTGCCCTCTATCTCGACAAGATCCCAGGACGGCGCCGCGTTGATATCTCCAGCCGGATCGGCGATCGCCAGCCGCTGTCGTCGACCGGTCTGGGCAAGGCCCTGCTGCTCGACGATTCGGAAGCGCGCTGGACCGCGATCTTCGAGGCGGAGCATCCGCCGGGTACGCGCCGACCCGACTTCGACGTCTGGATGGAACGGATGCGAGGCTATGTCGCCAGCGGCCATGCCTATGACCTGGAGGAAAACGAGGATTTGATCCGCTGCGTCGCCGCCCCGGTGCGCGATGCGTCGGGGAAGATCGTCGGCGCGATCAGCGTGTCGAGCGCGGCGCAATATATGGACGACGACCGCATGCAGACGCTGAGCGTCGACGTGCGCGGCACCGCTGAACGGATCAGCCGCGATCTCGGCTGGTCTCCCGATACACAGGCGCTGCAAAAGCGTCGCAAACGATGAGAGGATTGGCATGAAGCTGTTGGAAGGCAAAACGGTTTTAATCACCGGCGCATCGACCGGCATCGGTCGGGCGGCGGCGATCGGCGCGGCACAGCATGGTGCGAACGTCGTCATCAACTATCACAGCCGCGACGACGATGCCGAAGCCTGCATCGCCGCGATCGAGGCGACGGGACAGGGTGGGCTGGCGATCAAGGGCGATGTCGCCGAAGCCGCCACCGCGACCGATTTCGTGGGCAAGGCGCTCGCGGAGTTCGGCCGGGTCGACGTGATGGTGTCGAATGCGGGCATCTGCCCGTTCCACAGCTTCCTCGACATGCCGGCGGAAACGCTCGAGCGGACGCTGCGCGTCAACCTGCACGGCGCCTATTATATGTGTCAGGCGGCGGCGAAGGCGATGGTCGAGCAGGGCGACGGCGGTGCGATCGTCGCCGTGTCGTCGATCTCGGCGCTGGTCGGCGGCGAATATCAGACGCACTACACCCCGACCAAGGCGGGCGTGCATTCGCTCATGCAATCGACCGCGATCGCACTGGGCCGGCATGGCATACGCTGCAATTCGGTGTTGCCGGGCACTATCCTGACCGAAATCAACAAGGACGATCTCGCCGACGAAGCGAAGCGCAAGTACATGGAACAGCGCGTGCCGCTGGGCCGACTAGGTCAGCCCGAGGATATGGTCGGGCCGATCGTCTTCCTCGCCTCCGACATGGCAGCCTATGTGACCGGCGCCGCGCTGCTGGTCGATGGCGGCATGTTCGTGAATTTGCAATGAGCCACGGCTCCAACCGTGCTCCCGCGAAGGCGAGAGTCCAGGGCGGCAAGCGCTATCGTCTGCGGCTCTGGATCCCCGCCTGCGCGGGGATACTTATGGGTGCGCAATTGTCAGCCGAGACGATCTTCATCGCCGGCGATTCGACGGCGCAGACGTACAAGGAAGATCGCTATCCGCAGACCGGCTGGGGGCAGATGCTGCCCTGCGGCCTGACTGGCGACGCAAGGGTCGAGAACCGGGCGATGGGCGGGCGCTCGACCAAGAGCTTCATCGCCGAAGGTCGGTGGGACAGGATCATGGCCGATGTGAAGCCCGGCGATGTCGTGCTGATCCAGTTCGGTCATAACGACGCCAGCCAAAACAAGCCCGAACGCTACGCCCCCGCCGCGACGCTGTACCGCGACAATCTGCTGCGGATGGTATGGGAGACGAAGGGGCATGGCGCGACGCCGATCCTGATCACACCGGTCACGCGCCGCTCGTTCGGGCTGGACGGCAAGACCAAGGCCGATTTCGCGCCTTGGTCGGCGGTAATGCGCGATATCGCCGCGACGACCGGCACGCAGTTGATCGACCTCGAATCGTCGTCGCGCAGCTGGGTCGATGGCAAGGGGGTCGAGGGGTCGAAGCCCCTGTTCCTCCATTATCCCGCCGGGCGCTATCCCGGGTTCAAGGACGGGATCGACGACGACACCCATTTCAGCGAATTGGGTGCGCGGGGCGTGGCCAATCTGATTGCGGCCGATCTGGCGCGGACCGGACTGCCGGTCGCGGCGAAGGTCGCGAAGGATCGCCCCGACCTGTCGCGGACGACGCCACTGGGAAAGATGGGATGTCGGTGACCGGCCGTTCGTATAATCGCGCATGCGGAGAGCCCGAGTTGCGGCCAACCGACGGTAGCGATCGGGACTCTGGATCCCCCCCTGCACGGGGATACGGTTATGGGGTGGCGAGGCGTGCCTTCTTGCACGCTGGAGCCGCGCTCGGCATCGCCACCACCCTGCCCGCCTTTGCCCAACCGGGCTCCGCCCCCCTCGCCTACCGCCCGATCTGGCCGGGCGCGGCGCCGGGCGGCGAGAAAGTCACCGACGCCGAACAGGAAATCCTGCGTTCGCCGACCGGGCCAAAGGACGACACCGCCTTCCTGCACGTCCGCACGCCGACGATCGCGCATGTCGCCCCGGCGAGGCCCAATGGCGCAGCGATCCTGCTGATCCCCGGTGGCGGCTATCTGCGCCTGGCGATCGGCAATGGCGGGCGGGCGCTGCTGCAATTCTTCGCTGATCGCGGCTATTACGCCTATCTGCTCAAATACCGGCTGCCCGGCGATCCATGGGCGGCGGGGCCGGATGCGCCGTTGCAGGATGCCCAGCGCGCGCTGCGGCTCATCAAATCGGAGGCGAAGGCCAACGGCGTCGCGGTCGACCGGATCGGGGTGATGGGCTTCTCGGCAGGCGGGCACCTCGCCGCGATGCTGGCCTATCGAACCGATGGGACCTACAAACCGGTCGATGCCGCCGATGCCCAGCCGTTGGGCGTTCGTGCGGCAGGGCTCCTCTATCCGGTCGCACTGATGGGTACGCCCGGCACGCACAAAGGGTCGCAGGATCAGTTGCTCGGCAAGGACCCGACCCCGGAACAGGCGCTGCGTGCTCGTACCGATGCCCGGATCGGTGCCGCCAGCCCGCCGACCTTCATTGCGCATGCAATCGACGACAAGGTGGTTAGTGTCGACAACGGCCTTGCGCTGCTGGCGGCGCTGCGACGGGCGAAGCGCCCGGCCGAAGCCTATTTCCCCGAGATTGGCGGCCACGGATTCGGCGTCCTGCTCGACGGGCAGCCCGCGCCATGGACGAACCTGTTCTTCGCCTTCGCCAAGCGGCACGGGCTATGAGCCGGCCGTCTGTCGCATTGTTCGTCACCTGCCTGGTCGATGCGATGCGGCCGGCGATCGGCTTTGCCAGCCTGAAGGTGTTGGAAGAAGCCGGCTTCGACGTCATCGTCCCGCCGGGCCAGACCTGTTGCGGACAGCCGGCCCTCAATTCGGGCGACCGTGACGGCGCGGTGGCGATCGCCAGGGCGACGATCGCGTGCCTCGAACCCTATGACGCGATCGTCGTGCCCAGCGGGTCGTGCGGCGGCACGATCAAGGTCCATTATCCCGAACTCTTCGTCGACGATCCCGCATGGCTGACGCGCGCCAAGGCATTGGCCGCGAAGACGCACGAGATATTGTCGTTCCTCGACGCGCAGGGCTGGCGGCCGGACGGGGTCGCCTTGCCGACCAGCGCCGCGTATCACGACAGTTGCTCGGGCCTGCGCGAACTGGGCATCAAGCGCCAGCCGCGCGCGCTGCTGTCGGCGGTTACCGGTCTCGACCAGGTACCGCTGAAAGGTGCGGAGACCTGTTGCGGCTTCGGCGGCACCTTCTGCGTCAAATATCCGGCCATCTCGAACGCGGTGGTCGAGGAAAAGGCGCAGGCGATCGAGGATAGCAGTGCGGCGCTGCTGCTGGCCGGCGATCTGGGATGCTTGATGAACATGGCGGGCAAGCTGCACCGGCGCGGCAGCGTGGTGCGCGCTTTCCACACCGTCGAAATCCTCGCCGGCATGGGCGACGGTCCGGCGATCGGCGAAGCGCGATGAGCTTCGGGCAACGCGTCGATCTGGCGCTGGCCGACAAGGTGCTGAAGGTCGCCGTCGAGCGCACGGCCGGCACCGCCGAGGCCAAGCGCGCGCTGGCGGTCGAGGCATTTCCGGCGTTCGAGGACGCCCGGACGCGGGCCGCGGCGATCAAGGATCATGTGATCGCGCATCTCGGCCATTATCTGGAGATGTTCGAGGCGAATGCAATCGCCGCCGGCGCACAGGTTCATTGGGCGCAGACCGCCGACGAGGCCGCCACGATCGTGATCGATCTGTGCCGCAAGGCCGGCGCGAAATCGGTCGCGCGATCGAAATCGATGCTGGGGGAGGAAATCGGCCTGCCTCACGCCTTGGCAGAGGCGGGGATCGAGCGGGTCGAAACCGACCTTGCCGAACATATCATCCAGCTGGCGGGCGAGCGGCCGTCGCACATCGTCTGGCCGGCGATGCACAAGACCCGCGAGCAGGTGTCGGCCCTGTTCCGTGCGAAGCATCGCGACCCGCATGTCGAGGAAACGATCGCGGCGATGGCGGAAAGCGCGCGGCGGCATCTGCGTGCGCAGATGCTGGGCGCCGATGTCGGCATTTCCGGCGCGAACTTCCTGATCGCCGATACGGGAAGCGTCTGCACCGTCACCAACGAGGGCAATGCCGAACTGTCGGTGGTACCGCCGTGCGTCCATATCGTAACGGCCGGGATCGAGAAGATTGTGCCGTCGCTGCCGCATGCGATCCATATGCTGCGGATGCTGGCGCGGTCGGCGACGGGCGCGGCGCTAACCCAATATACGACCTTCTATACCGGACCGAAGCGCGACGGCGACCGCGACGGGCCGGAGGAGATGCACATCGTACTGGTCGACAATGGCCGCAGCGCGATGGCGGCCGATGCGGCGCTGAAGGAGATGCTGCGCTGTATCCGCTGTGGTGCATGTATGAACCATTGCGTGGTATTCCGCCAAGTCGGCGGCCACGCCTACGGCGGAACCTATCCGGGGCCGATGGGCGCGGTGTTGACCCCGGCGCTCGACGGGCTGTCGGCCAATCGCGATCTGGCCCATGCCTGCACGATGAACGGCCGGTGTCAGGAGGTGTGCCCGGTCAAGATTCCGCTGCCGACGCTGCTGCGCGGATGGCGTGAGAAGAGCTGGCGCGAGGGGCTGGAGCCGGTGTCTATGCGTCAGGGGCTTGGGCTCTGGCGCCGCGCGGTGCTGCGGCCGCGCCTCTATCGCCTTGCAAGCGCCGCGGCGGTGCGGGCGATGCGGGCGCTGGCGCGGCAGGGCTGGATCGCGCGGCTTCCCTTCGCCGCCGCATGGACCAAATATCGCGACATGCCGGCCCCCGAAGGCAGCACGTTCATGGCGCAATATGCGAAGGGGCGGCGGCGGTGAACGCGCGTGATGCGATCCTAGGCAAGCTACGTGCGCCGGTGCCGCTCGATCTCGCGGCGCAGGCGGCGGCGCTGGTGGCAGGCAGCGAGCGCCCACCCGAGCCGGCCGGCTCGCAGGTCGAACGCTTCGCCGCGCGGCTGGCGGGTCCGAGCGTGTCGGCGACATTGGACCGGATCGACGATGCGCGCGACTTGCCCGATGCGGTGCGGCGCTACCTCGCGCACCATGCCCTGCCCGCCGCATTGTATCTGCCGCCCGATGCGCGCCTGACGTCGCTCGATTGGCGCGGCTTCCGGATCGACGAAACCGTCGTCGCCGATCAGGTCGCGGCGCTGGCGGTGGCAAAGGCCGGCGTAGCCGAAAGCGGGTCGCTGGTGTTCGAAACCGGTGCACGGGCGCCGATGCTGCCGAATTTCCTGACGCTACATCATATCGTGGTGCTGGCGACAGTCGATCTGGTCGATACGCTGGAGGATATTCCCGTCAACCTCGCGGGACGCCGCGCGCATTACTGGGTGACCGGCGTATCGGGCACGACTGACATCGAGGGGCAATATGTGCGCGGTGCGCATGGTCCGCGGTATCTGCATGTCGTGATGGTCGGGTAGCGTTCATTCTCCCCATTCCGTTCGCTCTGGACGGCAGGGGTGGCGTCGCCGAACAAAGTCGTTCGACATTAATGACCTGCTAACTCGACGGTAACCGGAACGACGCATCGCACGCATACGTATTGCGCGTGACAAGCGTTCGACAATCGATACTGTCGTTCCGACCCTGTTCAGAGGAACCTGCGTGACCCAGCCTGCCCTCACCGCCGTTTCCCCTCCGTCCCCACCCCTCGCCGAAGCGATCCTCGAAACGCTGGTGCACCGGATCGGCAAGGACGCGCAGGCCGCATTGCCCCATGACTGGTTGGCGGCGACGATCCTGACGGTGCGCAACGACGTCATCGAACGCTGGATGGCGTCGAGCAAAGAGGCCCATGCAGCCGGTGCCAAGAAGGTCTATTATCTCAGCCTGGAATTCCTGATCGGGCGGCTGCTGCGCGACGCGATCGCCAATTTGTCGCGAACCGACGAGGTTCGCGAGGCGCTGGACTCACTGGGCGTCAAGCTGGCCGATCTGGAGGGCGAAGAGCCCGATGCGGCGCTCGGCAATGGCGGTCTCGGGCGGCTCGCGGCATGTTTCATGGAAAGCCTCGCAAGCCTTGACCTGCCGGCCTATGGCTATGGCATCCGCTATGTGAACGGCATGTTCCGCCAGCGGATCGACAATGGCTGGCAGGTAGAGCTTCCGGAAACCTGGCTACGCCATGGCAATCCGTGGGAGTTCGAACGGCGCGAAAGCAATTATCGCATCGGCTTCGGTGGCGAGGTGATCGGCGACGAGAATGGCGATTGCCACTGGATGCCGAGCGAAAGCGTCGAGGCCGTTGCGGTCGATACTCCAGTGATCGGCTGGCGCGGCGCGCGGGTCAACACGCTGCGGCTGTGGACGGCACGGGCGCGCGATCCGATCCGGCTCGACCGGTTCAACGCCGGGGATCATGAAGGCGCGCTGGCGGCTTCGGTCCGCGCCGATACGCTGGTCCGCGTCCTTTATCCGGCGGATTCGACACCAGCCGGACAGGAATTGCGACTGCGGCAGGAGTATTTCTTCTCCTCGGCATCGATCCAGGACATCGTCCGCCGCCACGTCCAGTATTTCGGCGATATCCGCACCCTGCCCGACAAGGCGGCGATCCAGCTGAACGACACGCACCCGGCGGTGTCGGTTGCCGAACTGATGCGCATCCTGATTGACGATCATTCGCTCGATTTCGAAAGCGCATGGGACATCACTAAGGCGACGTTCGGCTATACCAACCATACGCTGCTGCCCGAAGCGCTGGAAAGCTGGCCGCTGCCGCTGTTCGAACGGTTGCTGCCGCGTCACATGCAACTGGTGTACGCGATCAACGCGAAGGTGCTGCGCGAGGCGCGGGCACAAGGACAGGACGATCGCGCCATCGCCGCGATCAGCCTGATCGACGAAGGTGGCGAGCGGCGGGTGCGCATGGCGAACCTGGCGTTCACCGGCAGCCACAGCGTCAACGGCGTCGCGGCCCTGCACACTGATCTGATGAAACAGACGGTGTTCGCCGATCTCCACCGCCTTTATCCCGACCGGATCAACAACAAGACCAACGGCATCACGCCCCGGCGCTGGCTGTTCGAAAGCAATCCGGGGCTGACCTCGTTGATCCGCGATGCGATCGGCGATGCGTTCCTCGACGACGCGACCAAGCTGGCCGACCTGAAGCCCTTCGCCGCCGACGCCGCGTTCCGCGAAAAGTTCGAGGCGGTGAAGCGTGCCAACAAGGTGCGGCTGTCGCAGCATCTGCGCGAGGTGATGGGTGTCCGGCTGGACCCGGATGCGATGTTCGACGTGCAGGTAAAGCGCATCCACGAATATAAGCGCCAGTTGCTCAACATCCTCGAAACGGTCGCATTGTACGACCAGATCCGCAGCCATCCCGATAAGGACTGGACGCCGCGCGTGAAACTGTTCGCGGGCAAGGCCGCGTCGAGCTATTACAACGCAAAGCTCATCATCAAACTGGCGAACGACGTCGCGCGGCGAGTTAATGCCGATCCGGCGGTGCGCGGGTTGCTGCGCGTGGCGTTCGTGCCGAACTATAATGTCTCGCTCGCCGAACTCATCATGCCCGCCGCCGATCTGTCCGAACAGATCAGCACCGCTGGCATGGAGGCATCGGGGACCGGCAACATGAAGCTGGCACTGAACGGAGCGCTGACGATCGGCACATTGGACGGCGCCAATGTCGAAATCCGCGATCACGTTGGCGCCGATGACATCATCATCTTCGGCCTAACCGCCGACGAAGTCGCCGAGAAGCGAGCCAATGGCTATGATCCGCGCGAGGCGATCGCTGCATCGCGCGAGTTGCAGCAGGCGCTGTCGGCGATCAAGGGCGGGGTGTTCAGCCATGACGATCCGGGCCGCTATGCGGGCCTTATCGACGGGATCGAGAATAGCGACTGGTTTCTGTGTGCCGCCGATTTCGACAGCTATGCGCAGGCGCAGCGCGACGTTGACGCGCGCTGGGCGGACCGGGCGGGATGGAATGCCAGCGCGATCCGCAATGTCGGCGGCGTCGGCTGGTTCTCGTCCGATCGCACCATCGGCGAATATGCCCGCGATATCTGGAACGTGATGTGAGGCCGCCGGCCGACGCCATCGCGGCGCTGCTCGCGGGGCGTCATGCCGATCCTTTCGCGCTCTTGGGACCACATGATGGTCCCGAAGGCACGTTCGTCCGCGCGTGGCTGCCCAACGCGCAGAAGGTGCTGGCGCACGACCTGTCGGGCAAGCTGCTGGGCGAGTTACGTCCGGTCGGCGATGGCATCGTCGAGGGCGTGATTGACGGCCCGCCCCGGCCGTTGCTCTATTATGCGCGGGGCGGCGGTGGCGAATGGTGGGTCAAGGACCCGTATAGCTTCGGGCCGGTGCTCGGGCCGACCGACGATTTCCTGATCGCCGAGGGTACGCATCTGCGCCTGCACGACAAGCTTGGTGCGCACCCGATCCGGCATGAAGGCGCCGAGGGGATGCATTTCGCGGTCTGGGCGCCCAATGCGCAGGTCGTCAGCGTCGTCGGCGACTGGAACCATTGGGACGCCAAACGCCATCCGATGCGGCGGCGCAGCGACGTCGGCGTGTGGGAGATTTTTCTGCCCGATGTCGGTCCGGGACAGGCGTACAAGTTCGCGATCATCGGGCCGACCGGCGAACGGCTACCGCACAAGGCCGACCCCTTTGCCTTTGCCAGCGAATTGCGGCCGGCGACCGCGTCGCGCACCGCCGCGCCGCACGACCATGACTGGCGCGACGCCGCACACCGCGACCATTGGGCGTCGGTCGATCCGCGCCGCGTGCCGATCTCGATCTACGAAGTCCATGCCGGCAGTTGGCAGCGGGGGGACGATGGCTGGTTCCTGCCGTGGGACCAGCTGGCCGACCGATTGATCCCCTATGTCGTCGACATGGGCTTCACCCATATCGAGCTTCTACCGATCAGCGAGCACCCCTATGACCCGTCCTGGGGGTATCAGACCACCGGCCTCTACGCCCCGTCGGCGCGGTTCGGCGATCCGGCCGGGTTCGCGCGCTTCGTCGACGGTGCGCACAAGGCGGGTATCGGCGTGCTGCTCGACTGGGTACCCGCCCACTTCCCGACCGACGCGCATGGTCTCGCGCGGTTCGACGGCACCGCACTTTACGAGCATGACGATCCGCGGCTCGGGTTCCATCCCGACTGGAACACCGCCATCTATAATTTTGGGCGGCGCGAAGTTTCGCAATTCCTGGTCAACAACGCGCTGTTCTGGGCCGAGCGCTATCATGTCGATGGCTTGCGCGTCGATGCGGTGGCGTCGATGCTGTACCGCGACTATTCGCGCAAGGACGGCGAATGGATCCCCAACGAAGCGGGCGGGCGTGAGAACTGGGAGGCGGTCGAGTTCCTGCGCGCCACCAACCGTGCCGTCTATCGCGAGCATCCGGGCTTCTTCACTATCGCCGAGGAATCGACGTCGTGGCCGGGCGTGTCGAAGCCGACGCATGAAGGCGGTCTTGGCTTCGGGTTCAAATGGAATATGGGATTCATGCACGACACGCTCGCGTATATGGCGCGCGAGCCGGTGCATCGGTCGCACCACCACAATGAAATCACCTTCGGCCTGACCTATGCGTTCAGCGAAAATTTCGTCCTGCCGCTGAGCCATGACGAAGTCGTGCATGGCAAGGGATCGCTGCTGACGAAGATGGCGGGAGACGATTGGCAAAAATTTGCCAATCTCCGCGCCTATTATTCGCTGATGTGGGGTTATCCCGGCAAGAAGCTGCTGTTCATGGGACAAGAGTTCGCGCAACGGCGCGAATGGTCCGAGGAGCGCGCGCTCGATTGGGAATTGATGGATGCCCCGGCGCATCGCGGCATGGCGATGCTGGTCCGCGACCTGAACCGGCTGTATCGCGAAACGCCGGCACTGCACGCGCGCGATTGCGAAGGTGACGGATTCCGATGGGCGATCGTCGACGATGCGGCCAATTCGGTATTCGCATGGGAACGCCATGCACCGAGCGAACCACCGGTGCTGGTCGTCAGCAACCTGACCCCGGTACCGCGTGTCGGATACCGTGTTCCGGTATCGCAGGAGGGTCGCTGGCGCGAGGTGCTGAACAGCAACGCGGCCGATTATGGCGGAAGCGGAATTGGCAATCTCGGCGTTGTCGACAGTAAGGATGGGACGTTGGCCCTGACGCTACCACCGCTGGCAACGATCTGGTTCGAATACCAAAAGTAAAACGGGGAGAGATGCATGGAACGGCGGGGACAACCATTGGCGCGCGACGCTATGGCCTATGTTCTGGCGGGCGGACGCGGCAGCCGGTTGTTCGAGATGACCGACACCCGCGCCAAGCCTGCCGTCTATTTCGGCGGCAAGAGCCGGATCATCGATTTCGCGCTATCGAACGCGATCAATTCGGGCATCCGCCGCATCGGTGTAGCGACGCAGTACAAGGCGCACAGCCTGATCCGTCACCTCCAGCGCGGCTGGAACTTCCTGCGCCCCGAACGCAACGAAAGCTTCGACATCCTGCCCGCCAGTCAGCGGATCAGCGAGTTTCAGTGGTATGAAGGGACCGCCGACGCGGTGTTCCAGAATATCGATATCATCCAGAGCTATAGTCCCGAATACATGGTCATCCTGGCGGGCGACCATATCTACAAGATGGACTATGAGCTGATGCTGCAGCAGCATGTCGACACAGGTGCCGACGTGACCGTGGCCTGCATGGAAGTGCCGCGGATGGAGGCGGTCGGGTTCGGCGTGATGCACGTCGACGCGACCGACCGGATCATCGATTTCGTCGAAAAGCCAAAGGATCCGCCGGCAATCCCCGGACAGCCGGACCGCGCGCTCGCCAGCCTCGGCATCTATGTGTTCCGCACCAAATTGCTGTTCGAGGAACTGCGTCGCGATGCCGATACGAAGGATTCGAGCCGTGATTTCGGCAAGGATCTGATTCCGTGGCTGGTTAAGCATGGCCATGCCCAGGCGCATCGCTTTTCCGCATCCTGCGTGCGCAGTCCGGAGGAGCCGCGCGCCTATTGGCGCGACGTCGGGACGGTCGATGCCTATTGGGAAGCGAATATCGATCTGACCGACGTGGTGCCCGAACTCGACCTCTACGATCGTAGCTGGCCGCTATGGACCTATTCCGAAATTACCCCGCCGGCGAAGTTCGTGCATGACGTCGATGGCCGGCGCGGGTGTGCGGTGTCGAGCCTGGTGTCGGGGGACTGCATCGTTTCTGGATCGAGCATCCATCGCAGCCTGCTCAGCACCGGGGTACGCGCACACAGCTACAGCAACATCGATGAGTCGGTAATCCTGCCGATGACGCATATCGGGCGCGGTGCGCGGCTAACGCGGTGCGTGGTCGATGCCGGCGTGACCATTCCTGACGGGCTGATCGTTGGCGAGGACCCGGTGATCGACGGCCACCGCTTCCGCCGGACGGAGCGGGGAATCTGCCTGATTACCCAGCCAATGATCGACCGGTTGGAGGCGTGATGTGCCGTTCTCAAATTCCCCCCGCCCCGCGGGGAGGGGGACCGTCCGCAGGACGGTGGAGGAGGGTGTCCTCGAATAGCGCCGGCGCGGGTGCGGAGGTGCCCCTTCACCAGCCTACGGCTGGTCCCCCTACCCGCGTAGCGGGGAGGGTCTAGGTGCGCGTTCTTTCGGTTGCCTCCGAGGCCTATCCACTGGTCAAGACCGGCGGTCTTGCCGATGTCGTCGGCGCCCTGCCCGCCGCACTGGCACCGCATGGCGTCGAGACCTCGACGCTGTTGCCCGGCTATCCATCGGTCCTGAAACATTTGGGCAAGATCAAGCCGGTCCATCGCTGGGGCGACCTGCTCGGGAAACCCGCTGCGTTGATCGAGGGCAGGATCGACGGCCAACCTTTGCTGGTCCTCGATGCCCCTGAACTGTTCGCGCGTGACGGAGGGCCCTATGCCGATGCGACCGGTCGCGACTGGAGCGACAATTGGCGGCGTTTCGCCGCGCTGGGCCGGGCAGCCGCCGATCTGGCACCACGCTTCGACCTGCTGCATGCGCATGACTGGCAGGGGGCGATGGCGCCCGCCTATCTTCGCTATGACAACGCCCATGTGCCGAGCGTCCTGACGATCCACAACATCGCCTTCCAAGGCCGATATGACGCGGACATTTTCGCAGGTCTCGACCTGCCCGAGGCGGCGTTCGCGTTGGATGGGGTCGAATATTATGGCGGGGTCGGACTGCTGAAGGCTGGGCTTGCCTCGGCCGATGCGATCACAACCGTGTCGCCAAGCTATGCCGAGGAAATCCGCCGCGCCGAGTTCGGCATGGGGCTGGAGGGGCTGATCGAGGCAAGGCGCGACCGGGTTAGCGGCATCGTAAATGGCATCGACCCGGCGGTGTGGTCGCCTGAGAACGACACCGCCCTGCCCGCCTGCTATACCGCCCGCAACCTGTCGCGCCGCCGGACCAACAAACGGGCTGTAGAAGCGGCGTTCGACCTCGATCGTGGCGACGGTCCGATCTTCATCGTGGTCAGCCGGCTGACCTGGCAAAAGGGTATGGACGTGCTTGCCGATTGCGTCGACGCATTGGTCGGCATGGGCGGGCGCCTCGCCCTGCTTGGCTCAGGCGACGCGGCGCTGGAAGGCGCGTTCATGGCGGCGCGCAGCCGGCACGCCGGACAGATTGGCGTGCGCATCGGCTATGACGAGGCGCTGTCGCATCTGTTGCAGGGCGGCGGCGACGCGATCCTTATCCCGTCGCGCTTCGAACCCTGCGGGCTGACGCAGCTTTACGGGCTGGCCTATGGCTGCGTACCGGTGGTTGCGCGGACGGGCGGACTGGCCGACACGGTCATCGACGCCAATGAGGCGGCGGTGGCCGCGGGCGTCGCGACCGGTATCCAGTTCGGATCGGTCACCGCCGATGCTCTGCTCCACGCGCTGCGTCGGACGATGGCGCTTCATGCCCGGCCCGATCTGTGGACGACGATGCAGAAGCAGGGGATGCGCGCCGACTTCTCGTGGACGCGCAGCGGCACGCGCTATGCCGATCTCTATCGCGGCCTGATCGCGCAGTGACACCCGGCGCCTGTCCATTCGAGGGAGGCACTCGCTTCGCCGTGCGCGCGCGCGATGCGGCGACGGTCTGGCTGTGCCTGTTCGATGGCGACGCCGAACGTCGTGTGGCGATGACCCGCGACGGCGACTGGTTCGTTGCCGAGGTCGCGGGCGTTGGTCCGGGTCAGCTTTACGGCTATCGCGCCGATGGCGAATGGGACCCTGATCACGGGCGCTGGTTCGATCCGGCGAAGCTGCTGGTCGATCCCTATGCGATCGAACTCGATCGACGCTTCGCCTATGATCCGACGCTATCGACCTTCGGTATCGACACCGCCGCGATCGTGCCGCGCGCGATCGTGCCTGCGCTCGTTCAGCCGGTCGCGTTCGAGCGTCCGCGCATCGATCCTGCACGACCGATTTACGAACTGAACGTGCGCGGCTTCACCATGCTGCATCCCGACGTTCCCGAGACGCAGCGCGGGACGATCGCCGCGCTCGCCCACCCGTCCGTCATCGCGCATCTTCGCAAGATCGGGGTCGGTACCGTGGAATTGATGCCGATCGTCGCGTGGATCGACGAACGGCATCTGCCGCCGCTCGGCCTCTCCAACGCTTGGGGCTATAACCCGATCGCGATGATGGCGATCGATCCCGGCCTCGCACCCGGCGGCGTCGCCGAATTGCGCGACACGATCGCGGCGCTGCATGCGGCGGATATCGGCGTGATCCTCGATGTCGTGTTCAATCACAGTGGTGAAAGCGACGTGCATGGGCCGATCCTGTCGCTGCGCGGTCTCGACGACCGCTGCTATGCTCATGCACCCGATGGCGGCCTTATCAATGATACCGGCACCGGCAACACGCTGGACGCCGGCGATGCCGGGGTCCGCGACCTGATCCTCGCCTCACTTCGCCACTTCGCATCGCTGGGCGTCGACGGGTTCCGCTTTGATCTGGCGCCGGTCATCGCACGGTCACCGGGGTTCGTTGCGCAGGCCCCGATCTTCGCCGCGATCGCCGCCGACCCGGTGCTCGCCGACCGGGTCATGATCGCCGAGCCATGGGATATCGGCCCGGGCGGATATCAGTTGGGAAATTTTCCGGCTGACTGGCTGGAATGGAACGACCGGTATCGCGACGACGTCCGCCGGTTCTGGCGAGGGGATGGCGGCGTAGGTCCTCTTGCGACCCGGATCATGGGATCCTCCGACATCTTCGGGTCGCTGACCCGCAGCGTCAGCTTCCTCGCGGCACATGACGGTTTCACGCTCGCCGACCTCGTCTCGCACGTCGATCGCCATAATCACGCCAATGGCGAGGACAATCGCGACGGCCATGGCGACAATCTGTCGTGGAACCATGGGGTGGAAGGGCCGACTGACGACCCCGCCATAGAAGCTGCACGAACGGCCGATCTGCGCGCGCTGCTGGCGACTTTGTTCGCGACACGAGGGCATATCCAGTTGACCGCAGGCGACGAATTCGGCCGCAGTCAGCAAGGCAACAACAATGCCTATGCGCAGGACAATGCAATCACTTGGATCGATTGGACGGCGCGCGACGCGACGCTTGAAGACTATGTTGCCAAGCTCGCACGATGGCGGCGGGCGCGGCCGGCAGTGTCCGATCGAAACGTGCCCGATCATGCGTCGTGGATAACCCTCGACGAAGAAGCGATGACGCGCACGCACTGGGAAGCGGCCGACTGTCCCGGCTTCGAACTCCGCCTGCCCGGCGCATCGATCCGCATCGATCGCGCCGGGCGGACGGTCACGCTGCGATAGGCTCGCGCACCCGCAGCATCGCGATGGCTGCCAGCGCCATCACCGTGGCCGCCACCAGCATGGTATAGGCCGGATTGGTCGGAAACCACGTCTTGATAACCCCGCCCATCACCGTCGCGACGATCAATTGCGGCAAGACGATGAAGAAGTTGAAGATGCCCATATACACGCCCAGCTTGCGTTGCGGCAAAGCGTTGGCGAGCAGGACATAGGGCATGGTCAAGACCGATGCCCACGCAATGCCGATCCCGATCATCGGCAGGATCATCGCCGTCCGGTCGTGGGTAACGAAGATGCCGATATAGGCCACCGCCCCGATGGCAAGGCACAGGAGGTGCGTCCGCGCGGCGCCGATCCGGCGGGCCAGCACCGGCAGGGTGAATGCGGCCACCGCCGCGACACCGGAATAGATGGCGAACAGCACGCCCACCCAGCTACCCGCCTGATTATAGCCGTCCGACATCGGATCGATCGTGCCCCAAACCTGCTGTGCGATCACCGGAGTCGTATAGACCCACATGATAATGAGTGCTCCCCAGGTAAAGAACTGGACCAGCGCCAGCCGCCGCATCGTATCAGGCATGGTCGCCAGATCACCGATGATGTGGCTGAGCACATTGTCGCCGCGGCCGCGACGAACCAGTGCGCCCGACACGAGTTGCGCCACGCCGTAGAGCGCGATGCCGGCCGCGACGAAATAGGCCTCGCGCCCACTCTCCAGCGCACCACTGCGTTCGGCCCAGGCGATCAGCAGCGCGACGACGATGCCACCGGCGACCCACAATGGACCACGTTGCGGCACGACGGGGGGTAGCCGGTCGGCAGCTTCCACCGCCTCTTCCCCGAACGCCGCCAGCTCGGCGGGGCTGTATTCGCGGACGGTCAGCACCGTCCAGAGCACCGCGGCTAGCAACATCGTGCCGCCGAAGTAGAAGCCGTAGCGGACTGCGTCCGGCACTTGGTCTCCTGTCGCGGTGTTGCTGACGCCGAAGCCGTGTTCGAGGACATAGGGTGCGACGCTGGCGACGACCGCGCCGGCACCGATGAACCAGGTCTGGAACGCATAGCCCGCCGGGCGCTGACGGGGTGCCAGCATGTCGCCGACAAAGGCACGGAACGGCTCCATCGACACGTTCAGCGACGCATCGAGAATCCACAACGTCATCGCCGCAGCAAGGATACTTGGCGAGTTCGGCATGAAGAACAGCGCGCAGGTGCAGAGGATCGCGCCGATCAGGAAATAGGGTCGCCGGCGTCCCAGCCGCCCCCAGGTCCTGTCGGAATAATGGCCGATCAACGGCTGGACCAGCAACCCGGTCAACGGTGCTGCGATCCACATCAGCCCCAACTGGTCGATCGGCGTGCCGAGCGACTGGAAGATGCGACTGGCATTCGCATTCTGCAGCGCGAAGCCGATCTGGATGCCGAAAAAGCCGAACGAGATGTTCCAGAGCTGGGCGAAACCAAGCGTCGGGCGGGTCTGCATCTAAATCCTCCCCATTCATGGGAAGGGGGACCGTCCGCGGAACGGTGGCGGGGGCGTGCCCCAGATGCCACCGTTGCGATCGGGGTTATTCCCCCCTCCACCACCGCCTTTGGCGGCGGTCCCCCTCCCCGCGCGCGGGGAGGCTTGTTATCGTTTCTTCGCTGCCACGAAACGGATCGCTTCGCCACCGCCGGGTGCCAGCGCGATCGTCATCGTGTCGCCCTTCTTCACCTGCCGCTGTTCGATCGTGATCGAATGGCGCGCATCAGTGCGGTAGTCGGCGCCCGGACCGTCGCGATAGATTTCGGCGGTATAGGTCTTGCCGGCGTCAAGGAAGTCGAGCTTCACCGTCGAACTGCGCGCCTCTTCGTCGCCGATCGCGCCAAGATACCAGTCGTTGCTGCCAGCCGCCTTGCGCGCGATCGTCGCATAGTCGCCGACCTCGCCATTCAGCACGCGCGTGTCGGACCAGTCGGTCGGCACGTCGCGGATGAACTTGAACGCTTGCGGGTAGCGGGCATAGTTTTCCGGCGTATCGGCGGCCATCACGACCGGCGAATACAGCACGACGTACAACGCCAATTGCTTGGCGATGGTCGACTGTATGGCGCTGCCATTGCTGCCGGTCAGGCTGAGCACGCCCGGCGTGAAGTCCATCGGTCCGCCCAGAAACTGGGTAAAGACCATGTTCGCCTCATGCTCGGGCGGGTTCTTGCCGCCCTCCCACGCATTATACTCCATGCCGCGCCCGCCTTCACGGCTCAGCCAGTTGGGATAGGTGCGGCGCAGGCCGGTGTCCTTCACCGGTTCGTGGCTGTCGATCGACACCTTGTAACGTGCGGCGGCGTCCAGAACACGCTGGTGGTGGTTCACCATCCATTGCCCTTCATGCCATTCGCGATGCTTCGACCCGTCGGCATCGACACGCTCGATCTGGCCGGCGTCGGTGACATAGCCGGTCTTGACCACCCGCTCGCCATGGTCGGCCGCCCATTTGAACGCGCTGTCGAGCTGCGCGTCGTAATGGCTGACCGAACCGCCGGTTTCATGATGGCCGATCAACCGAACGCCCCTCGCTTTGGCATAAGCGGCCAGTCCCGCCGCATCGAAATCCGCGGTCGGCCCGCTGAAGTTCATGTCGTTGCCGTTGCCCAGCCAATCGCCGTCCCAGCCGACATTCCATCCCTCGACCAGCACGCCCTGAATGCCGTTGGCGGCGGCGAAGTCGATATAGCGGCGGACATTGGCGGTGGTCGCGCCATGTTTCGGCCCGCGCGCCCAGGTCCAGTCGCCCTTGATCATGTTCCACCACACGCCGACGAACTTGCCGGGCTGAATCCAGCTTGTGGTGTCGCCCAGCTTGTTGGGTTCGTTGAGGTTCAGCCCGATCCGGCTGGCATTGTAGAGGCCGGCGGCATCATCGGCGATCGCGATCGTCCGCCACGGCGTCGAGAAACCGGCGGCACGAGTCACCTTCGGACCGTTCGATCCCGGCGTCAGCACCGCGCGGAACGTCGTACCCTCCGAACGAGCGAGGTTCATCGCGGAATAGTCGGTCAGCGCCGCTTCGTGGATGGCGACGTGGCGACCGCTGGCCAGCTTGACCGTCATTACCGTCTGCGCGGTACCGACTGCGTCGAGCGGCGTCTTGTTGTACAGATATTCCTCGCGGTTCCATTCGAACGCCGGCTTCCACCATGCGGTACCGGGTTCGGCAAAGGCGAACTGGGTCAGTTCGTCGGCGATGTTGGCCGTCGTCAGGTTCGGCTGTTTCGGCAGCGTGTAGCGGAAACCGACCCCGTCATCGAACAGGCGAAAGGTCACCGCCATTTCGCGCTTCAGGTTCTTCGCCTCGCGAAAGGTGACCGTCAGTTCGGTATGGTTGTCGCGGATCGTCTTCCATTCGCCGAACGGCTGCGTCCAGCTGCTGTCCGACCGGTCGCGCTTCGTCCCGGCCAGCGTCAACCCGCGCTCGATCTTCGGCGCGTCGGTGAACAGGAAGCCGAGCTTGCTGTCGTTCAGCACGGCCTTACCATCCTTGGCGATCGAATAGCTCGGGCGGCCTTCGTTATCGAGGCTGACCGCAAGCGTCAGCTTGCCGTCGGGCGAGGCGGCACGCGCGACGACCTCCGCAAAGGCGGGCGACGCCATCGCGGTCATGCCGGCAAGCGCCAGCGCCAGTTTCATCATCCTCAACACTCTGTTCCTTATGCTTCGTAGCAGATTGCGACGCACGCCGCGAACGGGCCGAACCGGTCCCCATCCACGTCGCCAATGGTTTCGATTGTGCGCCAGCCAGCGCCGGTGGAAAACTGCGCCGGTGCATTCGACAGATTGAACACGCACAGCATGCGCTGCCCATCGAGTTCACGCTCGAAGGCGAGGATCGCGTCGGAAGCCTCGACGATCGTCATGCTGCCCGAACGCAGCGCCGGATGGGCGTTGCGCAGGCGCAGGACATGACGAGTGAAGTTGAGCAGCGAATGCGTGTCGACTTCCTGTCGGTCGACGGCGAGCGGCCGATGTGTAGCGCCCGCAGGCAACCAGGGCTTGCCCGCGCCGAAGCCGAGATTTTCGGCATCGGCGACCCACGGCATCGGCGTGCGGGCACCGTCGCGCGACAGCGTCAGCGGCCAATTGGCAATCGCCTCCGGATCCTGAAGATCCTCGAACGCGATGTCGACCTGTGGCAGCCCCAGTTCCTCACCATTGTACAGGAAGATGTTGCCGCGGAGACAGGCCAGCAGCAGCATCTTGACCCGACCGAACGCATCGGTATCCGCGCCTTCGGGCAACCAGCGCGATACGGCGCGCGGCGCGTCATGGTTCTCGAACGCCCAGCTCGGCCATGGTGAGCCTTCGTCCCACGGCTCGATCGCGTCGCGCAGAATGCGGGGCGACAGTTCGGGGGCGTAGAGAAAGTCGAAGCCATAGGCGGTGTTCAGCCGGTTGCCGCCGCCGCAGAACAGCTTCATCTCGCGCGTGGCATCATCCCCGCCAATCTCGGCAACGGTGAACCGATCGCCGTCATAGCCGTCGAGCAGCAGCCGTACGCGTTCGAGGAATCCCGGAATATCGGGATGGCTTTGATTATACAGCTTACGCTGGAAATCGAACGGGCGGGTGCGCGTCTTGCCGTTGCGCGGCATCGGCGGATTGTCGCGCAGTTCGGGATCATGCATCGCGAAATTGATCGCGTCCAACCGGAACCCGTCGACGCCACGGTCGAGCCAGAAGCGCGCGGTATCGAGCAACGCTTCCTGCAACTCCGCATTATGGCCGTGGAGTTGCGGCTGCTCCTTCAGGAAATTGTGCAGATAATATTGGCCGCGCCGCGCATCCCACGTCCATGCCGGTCCGCCGAACACCGACTGCCAGTTGCTGGGTGGCGAACCATCTGGCTTGGCATCGGCCCAGACATACCAGTCGGCCTTGGAATTGGTGCGGCTCGACCGACTTTCGACAAACCACGGATGTTCGTCGCTGGTGTGGGACCAGACCTGGTCGATGATGATTCGGATGTTCAACGCATGGGCGCGGGCGATCAGTGCGTCGAAGTCGGCGAGCGTGCCGAAGATCGGGTCGACATCGCAATAATTCGCAACGTCATAGCCGAAGTCCTTCATCGGCGACGTGAAGAAGGGCGACAGCCAGATGGCATCGACGCCGAGCGACGCGACATGATCGAGATGCGCGGTGATGCCAGGCAAATCGCCGATTCCGTCGCCATTGCTGTCGGCAAAGCTGCGCGGGTAGATCTGGTAGATCGTCGCGCCGTGCCACCAGCGGCGCGTATTCGCAGTCTCGGTCATCAGCGGGTCTCCGCTGCGCATACCGCATAGCCAAGGGCGGGAAGGTCGACGCGCACAGCGCCGGGCGCGGTCACGCTGCCGCAACCTCCGGCGAGTGCGCGGAAGCCGGTCGAGGCGGTCTCGACCTGCACATTGCGGGTAATCGGCGCGGTCGAGGTGTTGAAGAGCAACAGCACTTCGGCGTTGCTGGTCGGATCGAAACGCGAGATCGCGAGCAGGCCGGGCGTTTCCTCCCGCGCGCGCAACACCTGCCGCCCCCGGGTCAGCGCCGGGGTGGTGGTGCGCAGCTTCGCCAGTTCGGCGATCTGGCGATAGAGCGGATGCGTCGGCGTAAAGTTCGCAGTCGCGGTAGTCGCCGTCGTGCCGACCAGCTTGTTGTCGTTGTACGACGCGACCTGCGACGCGAACATATCCTCGCGCGCGTCCTGATCATTGCCGTCGCCGGCAAATCCCTGTTCGTCGCCCGAATAGATGGTCGGCACACCGCGCAGCGTCAGCAGCATCGCGTTCGACAGCATGACGCGTGACAGGATTTCGGCATCGCTCGCTTCGGGCCGGGCTTGCCGGAGGTAGAAGGCGAAGCGGCCATTGTCGTGGTTGCCGGTGAAAGTCGGCAATCGCCGTGCCGTCGCCTCGCCCCCCGCATAGAGCACATCGCCGTCGAACACGGTTTCGAAGGCATCGGTGCCCTTCTTGCCCGCGACGGTCTGCACGACGCCCTCCCGGAACGAAAAGTCGAGGACGGCGGGCAATTTGCCGGTCTTGGTCCATGCGGCGAGGCCGCCCGCGTCGAGCGACGACAGCGCGACTTCGCCGAAGATGTGGAAGTTCGGTATCCCCTTCGCCTTGGCGCGCTCCAGCATCGCCGGCACGAATGCCGCCCAGAACTCCGGGTTCACATGGCGCGCGGTGTCGATGCGATAGCCGTCGATGCCGAACTGGTCGATCCACCCGCCGAAGATATCGATCATGCCCGCGACCACGCGCGGATTCTCGGTCATCAGATCGTCCAGCCCGACGAAATCGCCCATCTGCGAGCTTTCGTTGGTGAAGGTCGTGTCGCCGCGATTATGATAATAGATCGGATCGTTGAGCCATGCAGGCACCTTCACCGCCTTCTCGGGTGCCGGGACATAGGGCGTGTAGGCGAAGGATGGGTCGGTCAGCTTCGCGAAATTCTCCGCCGTCTGCACATTGTCCCCGGCGAAACCGGCGTTCTTGCCCTTGGCCGCATAGGGATAGTCGGCACGGCTGCGATAGACGCAGGCGCTCTTGCCGGCACATTCGCGATACTGGATCACGTCGGCGGTGTGGTTGGCGATGATGTCCATATAGACCTTCATCCCCCGCGCATGCGCCGCATCGACCAGCGCCTTGAAATCGGCATTGGTGCCGAGATGCGGGTCGACCTGCGTGAAGTCGGTGATCCAATAGCCGTGATAGCCCGCCGATTCCTGCCCCGGACCGCCCTGCACCGGCTTGTTCTTGAAGATCGGGCCGACCCAGATCGCCGTGGCACCGAGCGACTGGATATAAGGCAGCCGCGCGGTCAGCCCCTTCAGGTCGCCGCCATGGTAAAAGCCCTTGGCGGTCGGATCATAGCCATGGACCATGCGGTCGCCGCGAAGACCACCGCGATCGTTCGACCGGTCGCCATTCTCGAACCGGTCGGGCAGGACGAAATAGATCACCTCGTCTTCGGGCGCGCGGGCGCGAAAATCCTGCGCGGCGGCAGGCAGGATGCTGGAACCGAGGGTAAGGGCCAGAAGCAGGGATCGGATCACGCGGCAACCTTTGCATCGGGCGCCGGACAATAGGCGCGCAGGAACTGGTCATGGGTCGGCATCCGCGCGACCGTGGCGGCAACATGTTTAGAATGCATGTCGAGAAACTGGTGGAGGCGGTCGGCGGGCAGCGCGTCGGCAAGCGGGTGATAGCCTTCCGCCCGCACCCCCTGCCCGACCAGCAATTGCAGCCACGCGACCTCGGCGAACAATTCATGCTCGTCGCGGACGATGCGGCCCGATTCGCGGAACAGCGCGATACGCTCGGCGAGGCTGTCGGGCAGCGGCGTCGCGCGGCGTTCCTGCCAAAAGGGCTCGTCGCGACCATTCAGTGCATAATGCGCGATCAGGAAGTCGCGCACGCCGAGCCATTCACGTTCGGATTGGCGGTTGAACTCGGCGATATCGGCCGGACGCGGTCGGGCTGCGGGCCACAGCGACAGCAGCCGCGCGATCCCCGACTGGACGAGATGGATCGACGTCGATTCCAGCGGCTCGAGAAACCCGGCGGCCAGCCCGAGCGCGACGCAATTACCGATCCAAGGCGCTTGGCGACGCCCGGTGGTGAAGCGCAGCAGCTTCGGATCAGCCAGCGCCGCCCCATCGAGATTGCCGAGCAACGTCGCCGCCGCTTGGTCGTCGGACAGATGTGCGCTCGAATAAACCAGCCCGTTGCCGGTCCGCGCCTGTAGCGGGATGCGCCACTGCCATCCGGCGGCGCGCGCAGTGGCCCGCGTGTATGGCGTAATCGGCTGCGTCGCCGCGCAGGGTACTGCCAGCGCTCGGTCACACGGCAACAGCGTCGACCAGTCGTCCCAGCGATCGCCCGGCATGCGGCCGATCAACAGTGCGGCGAACCCCGAACAGTCGATGAAGAAATCGGCAGCGATCGTGCGACCATCGTCGAGCGTCACCGCAGCGATCCCGGCATCGTTCTGGTCGACCGCAACCACCCGCCCCTCGATCCGCTCGACGCCACCGGCCTCGGCCCGTTCGCGCAGATAGGCGGCATAGCGCGCGGCGTCGAAATGATAGGCCCAGGCGATCCCCGACGGTGCCTGCGGATTGCCCGGATCGCGATCGAACCGGTTCGCCGTCGCCGCCCCGGCGCAAGCGCTGTGGGACCATAAGGATTCGGGTGCGTCGCCCCCGCCCGCCGCCAGCCAGTAATGCTGGAACGGCACTAGCCCCAGCGAACGGCCGATCGTGCCGAATGCGTGGATGTAACGGCTGTCCACCCCGTTCCAGCCGGCGAATTCGATGCCGAGCTTGAAGCTGCCATTGGTGCGCGCGACGAAATCATCCTCGTCGATGCCGAGATGCTGATTGAACAGCCGCAGTTGCGGGATCGTCGCCTCGCCCACGCCGACCGTTCCGATCGCATCGGATTCGATCAGCGTAACCTGCGTACCGCCCGGCAGGAACCGGGCCAGCGCCGCCGCCGTCATCCAGCCGGCGGAACCGCCGCCGACGATCGCGACGCTGCGGACGGGCTTCTGATCGATCGCCATCAACGCCTCCCGTCACCGCCGCCCGTCCAATTTGAGACGGGCGGCTTGTGGCATCAGAACCGGAACGATGCCCCAGCAAGGAAGCGCCGGCCATAGCTCTGATAGTCGATCACCGCGAGGTCGTACGCCGGATCGACGGTCGCAAAGCGTTCGTCGGTCAAATTCTGCCCCTGTACGAACAGCGACAGTCCTTCGAGCGTGGTGCCCTTCGGGAATTCATAGCCGATCTGCGCATCGATGATCGTTTCGTCCAGCGCGCGGCGACGCTGGCGATTGCCGCCGAAGCCCGACAGTTCGCCGACGAAGGTGGAGCGGTACCGCGCCGAACCGCGCGCGCTGAACCCCCACTTTTCGAAATAGGCCGTGCCGTTGACGACCCACTTCGAATAACCCGGGATATTTTCCGGCGGCGAGTTGGGATCGGGTTTGATCTGGGTCTTGGTCCACGAACCGCCCCCGGTTAATCCGAACCCGTCAAGGAACGACACGAAGGTATTCAGCGGCAGCGTAGCAGCGAGTTCTACACCGTAGATGCTACCACCTTCTCCGTTGATCGGCCGATCGACGCGGCCCAAGGTTGGCGTGCCCGCAGGCGTTCCGGTCGGGGTCGGGAACGCGAAATAATCGAACGGCAGCGTCTGGTTGTATACGTACGACTTCAGATCCTTATAGAAGCCTTGTGCTGCGATATAGCCCGCGCGTCCGAAGTATTTCTCCAAAGTCAGATCGAACGAGTTTGACCGGATCGGACGGAGCGATGGGTTACCACCGCCACCGGTTATCAATCCTTCCTGGGGATTGTAGCCAAAGCCCAAAGCAACACGCATATCGTCGAGTCGCGGTCGCTGTACCTGCCGCGCGGCGCCCGCACGGATCACCCAGTCGCCCGGCATGCGCAACGACAGATTGAGGCTGGGCATCAGGTCCCAGTAATCCGCTCCTCGTGTCACCGGTGAAAGCACCTGATTGGCGGCGATCAGCCCCGACGACTTCTGCTCGGTCGCGACTGCCTGAACCCCGACGTTTCCGGTCAGGACCGAACTGCCGACGTCCTGATGAATGTCCGCCTGGACATACATCGTCATCAAGTCTTCTTCGATACGGAATGCCTTAGCCGGCACATCAGGACTGGTGTTCGGGTTCAGCTGGTAGACACCACCAGCTAGCAGATCGCGCGGATCGTAGCTTAGCATCGGACCTAGCCCGAGATAATCGAGGCTGGTCGGCTCCTTCACATATTGATCCGGAATGCGCAGTGAGCGCAGCCCGCCGCTCAGCGCCAGTAGCGCTTCGGCCGGGGCAAGCGACTTATCGCGATCGGTATAGTTAAGTCCTGCCTTTACCGCGCCAAAGAAACCGTCCAACTCCTTTTCGACCTCGAACCGATATTGCGCGATGCGGTCCTGAACCTTGCGGTCATTGAAGTAGCCGGCCTGCAGGTTCGTATTACCCCAGCCTAGTGGATCGGTCAGCAGGATCAGGTTCGGGTCGGAATAGTTCAGCGTCGGGCTGAAGCGCGTGCCGGTCTTGCCGCTGGTGAAGGCGATGGTGTCCTTCGCACCGACATTCTGGCCGTAGCCGGTACCGGCATAGCTTTCGAGGATGATCTCCTCGCGGTCGGTGCGCGAATAGCTGGCGTCGAGCGTCGCGTTCCAGCCATCGTCGCCGCGCCACGCCATATTGTAGCCAAAGGCGTAGAGCTTCGCCTTGCGCTCGAACGCGTCGTTGCGGACGACGCCTTCGACATTGCCGAACGTGCCCGAGGTGACGAAGCCATCACTGTTGGCGGTCGTACCGGTCAGCTTCACGCCGTTCGGCTTGTCAGCCTGATTGAAGTCCTGTCCATAGCCCAGCGGCAATTCGATCCCGCGCTTCAGCTGATCGTCGTTGAAGTCCGAATAGAAGCCGTCGACCGTGACCGTCAGATTGTCGACCGGCTTGTACTGCAGCGTGCCCGACAGGCCGAGCCGTTTCAGACGGGTCGAGGTGACATAGGATTTCGATCCGCCGATCACCCCCTGCCCGTTGAAGCCGGCATAGCCCCAGGCGTTGAATTCCTGGATCTGATAGGGTTCGTCGAGATAGTTGGCCGACAGGGCGATGCCGATCGTGTCGTCGGCGAACTGGTCGATATAGGTGCCGCTGACGCGGTAGCCCTTGTCGCGCGACCCGGCGTTGAGCTTGCCGAGATCGGCATAGGTGCCGCGCGCGCCGATCGAGATCGCCTGCCGCCCATATTCGAGCGGACGGACGGTGCGCAGGTCGACGGTACCCGACAGGCCCTGCCCGACCAGGTTCGCCTGACCGGTCTTGTACACCACGACCTGGCTCATGATTTCGGCCGGATACTGATCATATTCGACGGCGCGATTGTCGCCGGTCGAGGTCTGTTCGCGGCCGTTGAGCAGCGTGGTCGAGAAATCGGGCGCGAAGCCACGGATCGAGATCGAATTCGACCGACCCGACACGCGCTGCGACGTCAGACCCGGCAGGCGGGCGATCGACTCGGCGATCGACGCGTCGGGCAGCTTGCCGATATCCTCGGCGCTGATCGATTCGACGACCTGATCGCGGTTCTTCTTTTCGGCGACCGCGTTTTCGAGGCTGGCGCGAAAGCCGGTGACGACGATATCGACGTCTTCGTTCGCGGTGGGATCGGTCGGGTCGGTGCCGTCGGCCTGGGCCGTGGTCGGCTCCGGGGTGGTCGTCGCCGTCTGTGCGAACGCGCTGCCGGCTCCTGCCAGTGCACCGGCCGCGATCAATGCCGTGATGCTGGCACCGCGCGCCAGCCGGGCGCACGACCGCGCCTGCGATGAATACCGCATTTCCCAAACCTCCCCAGAAATGATTGATTCCCCGGTTCTTTCGCCCGGTTCGTCCGTACCCTCCTATTGAAACCATCCGGGCCGGTTGAGAAGCGGACAGCATACGTATTCAGTCGGCGCTTGCCGGTGACCGGGTGCGACCGCTACACCGGCCGTTCACTGATACGGATCAGGCCCAATGCGGCCATAAAGGACCAGGCATGGCGTCGGGCGACAAGCCGACCTCCTTCGATATCGCGGCGCTGGCCGGCGTATCGCAACCGACCGTCAGCCGGGCGTTGCGCGGCGACCGGACGGTCAGCGCCGCCACGCGCCTGCGGATCGAGGCGATCGCCGCGCAACTGAATTACAAGGTCGACAAGAACGCGTCGGCGCTCCGCCGGGGCAGCACCTCGACACTGGCGCTGCTGTTCTTCGAAGACCCCGCGCCCGACGGTTCGCGGATCAATCCGTTCTTCCTGTCGATGCTGGGGTCGATCCTGCACACGTGCGGCGCGCGCGGCTATGACCTGCTGACCTCGTTCCAGCAGCTCTCCGCCGACTGGCATGTCGATTATGAGGACAGCCGCAAGGCGGACGGGCTGATTCTGCTCGGCTATGGCGATTTCGACGCCTATTCGCGGCGGCTCGACCAGCTGGTGGCGCAGGGGACGCATTTCGTCCGCTGGGGATCGCCCGATCCGGCGCATCCGGGCACGGTCATCGGCTGCGACAATTTTGCGGGCGGCCATGACGCCGGGCGGCATCTGATCGGACGCGGTCGGCGTGCGATCGCGTTTCTCGGCGACGCGTCGAGCCAATATCCCGAATCGCGCGACCGGTATCGCGGGCTGGCGGCGGCGTTGCAGGCGGACGGGCTGCCGGTCGATCCGGGGTTGCAGGTCGACGCATTGTCGAGCGAAGCATCGGGCTATGACGCCGCCAGTCGCCTGATCGCGCGTGGGATCGCCTTCGACGCGATCTTTGCGGCGTCCGACATGATCGCACTGGGCGCGGTGCGCGCATTGGTCGAGGCGGGGCGGCGCGTACCCGAAGACGTCGCGCTGGTCGGGTTCGACGATATTCCCGCCGCCTCGCTGGCGCAGCCGCCGCTCACCACCATCCGACAGGATTATGCACGGGCCGGCGAGTTGCTGGTCGACATGCTCATCCGCCGGATCGACCGGCGCGAAACCGCACCGACGCTGCTACCGCCCGAGCTGGTCGTCCGAAAATCGAGCTGAACCCCTTGCGTCAGATGATATAAAGTCACATCTGCACGGCCATGCAACGTTCCACCCTTCTCGACGGTGCCGCAATCGGTGCGTCGCTGCTTTGCCTGATCCATTGCATCGGGCTGCCGATCCTGTTCGCGCTGCTGCCCGCGCTGGCGAGCATCGGCCTGCCGTCGTCGGAATGGCTGCATCTGCTGCTGTTGCTGACCGCGATACCGGTCAGCGCGCTGGCGCTGGTCGGCGGATGGCGCGCGCATGGCCGGGTCGTGCCGATGCTGCTCGGCGCGCTGGGGCTGTCCGGACTGGCAGCGGGCCTGGCGTTCGACAGCGTACCCGGCGCGGAAACCGCGCTGACCGTCGCCGGCAGCCTCGCGCTCGCCATGGCGCATCTCGGCAACTGGCGACGGCTGCGGACCGCCTGATCCGGTCAGATGCCGATCGACACTTCCGGTCCGGCCACGCCCGGCACGTCGACCTCGAAGCGGAACAGATTGCCCGCCAGCGGCTGCGCCGCGGCCTGATCGGCATCGTGATGCTTGTTCGCGGTGGTCGCGAACACCGTCTTGCGATCGGGACCGCCGAACGCGATCTTGGTGATCGCGTCGACCGGCATCTTGATCGTCTCCAGCAACTCGCCCTTGGGCGAATAGCGGCGGATGCTCCAGCCGGCATAAAGGCTGATCCACACGCAACCCTCGGCATCGACTGCCGGGCCGTCGGGAAAGCCTTCGGCATTCGGGATCGTCACGAACAGCCGGCGGTCGGTCAGCGATCCGTCGGCGGCGATGGTGCACGCATAGATATACCCGCCCAGCGTATCGACATGGTAGAGCGTCCGGCCATCGGGGCTAACCGCCGGTCCGTTGGTGATCGCGACCTGCGGGCTTGACGCGATGGCCGAGCCATCGGCGGCAAGGCGATAGATCGCGCCGGTCGCCGCGCGCTCGCCATCGTCCATCGTCCCGAACCACAGCTGGCCGTTCGGCGCGACGGTCGCGTCGTTCAGCCGGTTGCCGGGCAGGTTCGGCTCCGGATCGACCAGCAGCGCGAACGCGCCGGTCGTCGGATCGAACCGGTGCAACCCGCTCTGCAGCCCGGCGATGAACTTGCCATCGGCCGAGGGCAGGACGAAACCGCATTGGCCCGGCGCGGCCCAGCTGCGCCGCTCGCCGCTCGCCGGGTCGTAGCGGTGGATGCGCGGCGTCTTGATACAGACGAACCACAGCGCGTTGTCGCGGTCGACCCAGTTGGGTCCCTCCAGCAACGGTGCCGACAGGTCCCAGACGCTGACCGGTTCGGACTTCTGTACCTTCGTCATTTTACCGCCACCCTGCATCCACGAAGAAGCTGTGCCCGGTTACCAGCCGCGCATCGTCGGAGGCAAGGAACAGGATCATCGCGGCGATGTCGCCCGCGACCAACCGTCCGTTCAGGCACTGCGCCTTGACGATCTCCGCCTCCCCTTCGGGCGTGTACCATTTCAGCTGGCGCGGGGTGCGGACATTGCCGGGGATGACGCAGACCGAGCGGATACCGTCGCCGCCCAGTTCGCGCGCGAAGCTGCGGGTCAGCCCCTCGATCGCCGCCTTCGCGGTCTGGTAGAGCGTCAGTTCCTCCAGCGCCAAGTGCCAGCTGATCGACCCCATGTTGACGATCACGCCCTTGCCCTTGGCCTTCATGCCCGGGATCACCGCCTGCGCGGCGAAGAACAGATGGCGCAGGTTCACCCCCATCCGGTTGTCCCAATAGGCTTCGTCGACCTGCTCGATCGAATGGCGGTCGTCGCTGGCGGCGTTGTTGACCAACACGTCAAACTCGCCCCCTTCCGCGATCGCCCGTTCAATTGCGGCTTTCAGCGCAGCGATATCGGTAAGGTCGACGCGCTGGAACGCCGGCGTCGGACCGACGCCAGCCAGTTCCTCGATCAGCTTAAGTGAATCCGCTTCGGCAATGTCAAAGAAGGTGACGTGCGCGCCTTGCCGGACGAATCCTTCGACCACGCCCGCGCCGATCCCCGACCCGCCGCCGGTGATGAGCACGCGCTTGCCGGCAAGCGAGGGATAGGACGCGCGGGCTTCGGGCGCGATCGGGTAGGCGAAATCGTCAGGCGACATGGGTGTTTCCAGCAAAGAGGTGTCAGGCGGCGATCAGGCCGCGGCGCGCAAGGTTGCGCATCAGGTCGCGAATGCCGAAACTCCACGGGTCGGCAGCCTTGGAGGTGGTGACGGTGTTCGCCAGTTCGCCGAGCGAGGGGGTCGAGATCCGCACCACATCCCCCGGCTTGTGGGTGAAGCCGCGGCCCGGTTCGTCGCGGTCCTGCACCGGCGCGAACAACGTGCCGAGGAACAGGACGAAACCGTCGGGATATTGATGCTCCGACAGCGCCTGCCGTACCAGATCCTCCGGATCGCGGCTGATTTCGCGCATGGTACTGGTGCCGGTCAGGACATAGCCTTCGGGACCGTCGATACGCAGGTCGACGACCGCGTCGCGGACCGTGTCCATGGTGAAGTCGCCGTCGAACAGACGGATGAACGGGCCGATCCCGGTCGAGGCGTTATTGTCCTTGGCCTTGCCGAGCAGCAGTGCCGAGCGCCCTTCGAAATCGCGCAGGTTGACGTCGTTGCCGAGCGTCGCGCCGACGACCTTGCCGTCGCTGGTCGCAACGACGACGATTTCCGGCTCGGGGTTATTCCACGACGAGTCCGAGCGGATGCCGACATCCGCGCCCCAGCCTACGGTCGACAGCACCGGTGCCTTGGTGAACACCTCCGCATCGGGGCCGATCGCGACCTCCAGATATTGCGACCACATACCCGCCTCGATCAGCGCGGCCTTCAGTTCGCCTGCCTCGCTCGATCCCGGCTTCACCGAACGGATGCCGCCGCCGATGCGCGCTTCCAAATCGCCGCGAATGCCCTGCGCCGCATCGGCATCGCCGCGTGCGCGTTCCTCGATCACCCGCTCCAGCGCCGAGACGGCGAAGGTCACGCCCGCCGCCTTCACGCATTGCAGATCGATCGGCGACAGGATCGGCGGATGATCGCCCGCCGGATCGGCCAGCGCGGCGGTGTCGCACACCACCGGACCGTCGAGCGAAGCGATATCGCTCCGCTCCAGCAAATCGGCGACGGTCGCGGCATGGGCCGACACATCGATGACCTTGCCACCCTTCACCACCACCGGCGTCGGGCCGTCGGCCAGTTGCATCCGCCCGACCAGCAGCGCCTTGTCATGATCGGCCGGCAGCATCCGCGCGGCATGTTCGCTCTTCATGTCCGTTTCCTCAGTGATTGTGGCGCGGCGTCGTTTCCGACGTCCGGCGATATTTGAGTGCAAGGTCAAGCACGCCGCCTTCGCCAAGCTGGCCGACCTTTTCGCGGTAGATTTCCTCCCACGGCGTCTGGCTGGCCGGGACCGGCGGAATGCCCTCGCCCTTGCGCCGCGCGATCTCAACATCGTCGACCAGCATGTCGCAGCGGCCATGGTTCAGGTCGATGCGGATCGTGTCGCCGGTGCGCAGCCACGCAAGGCCGCCGCCGACCGCGCTTTCGGGTGAGGCGTTGAGGATCGACGGGCTGTCCGACGTCCCCGACTGCCGCCCGTCGCCGATCGTCGGCAGGCTCTGGATACCCCTCTGGAGCAACGCGGCGGGCGGCTGCATGTTGGTGACCTCGGCCGAACCGGGCCAACCGATCACGCCCGCACCGCGGATAACGAGAATGCAGTTCTCGTCGATGTCGAGCGCCGGATCGTCGATGCGGTGGTGATAATCGTCGGACCCGTCGAACACGATCGCCCGGCCTTCGAAACAGCCTTCGTTGCCCGGCTGTGACAGATAGCGGGCGCGGAAATCGGGCCCGATCACGCTGGTCTTCATGATCGCGACGTAGAACAGATTGCCCGACAGGACGAGGAAGCCGGCCTGTTCCTTCAGCGGCTGGTCGTAGGGCCGGATGACCTCGCGATCGGTGGCGACGCGGTTGGCGACATTCTCGCCCAGCGTCTTGCCCGTGACGGTCGCGACATTGCCGTCGACCTTCCCCACCGCGATCAGTTCGCTGAGCACCGCCGGCACGCCGCCCGCCCGGTGGAAGCGTTCGCCGAGGAAGCGCCCGGCAGGCTGCACATCGACCAGCAGCGGCAGGTCATAGCCGAACTCCATCCAGTCGGACGGATGCAGTTCGATATCGGCATGGCGCGCCATGGCATGGAGGTGGGGATGCGCGTTCGACGATCCGCCGATCGCGGTGATGAGCGCGATGGCGTTCAGGAACGACTGGCGCGTCAGGATCTTCGACGGGCGCAGATCGTCATAGGCCATCTCGACGATGCGCTTGCCCGTTTCGTAGGCGATCTGGCCACGCTCGCGATAGGGCGCCGGAATCGCCGCACAGCCGGGCAGCGACATGCCGAGCCCTTCGGCGATCGCGTTCATTGTCGACGCGGTACCCATCGTGTTGCAATGGCCCGCCGACGGCGCCGAAGCGGTCGCGGCTTCGAGAAACTCTTCCTCGGTGATCTCGCCTGCCGCCAGCTTGCGGCGCGAGCGCCAGATGACCGTGCCCGACCCGACGAGTTCGTTGTCGTGCCAGCCATCGAGCATCGGCCCGCCCGACAGGACGATCGCCGGGATATCGACCGTCGACGCCGCCATGATCGCCGAGGGCGTCGTCTTGTCGCAGCCGGTGGTCAGTACCACCGCGTCGATCGGATAGCCGTTCAGGATTTCGACCAGCCCGAGATAGGCGAGGTTGCGGTCGATCGCCGCGGTCGGGCGGCGGCAATTCTCGAAGATCGGATGGGTCGGGAATTCCATCGGAATCCCGCCCGCCGCCTCGATCCCGGCCTTGACCCGCTTGACCGTTTCCAGATGGATGCGGTTGCACGGCGTCAGATCCGATCCCGACTGGGCGATGCCGATGATCGGCCGTCCGCTGGTCAGTTCCTTGGGCGTGATGCCGTAGTTCATGAACCGTTCGAGATACAGCGCGGCCATGTCGAGACGGCCGGGCGCGGCGAACCATTCGCGCGATCGGAACGGACGGGCGGGGGTACGGGTCATCATGGCTACTCGGTCGAAAGGCCCCGCGAAACGCGGGGCCGAAGTTGGCGAAGGTTACACGTAACGCAGATTCTCAGCCCTGCATGTCCTCCAGTTCCTTGCCCTTGGTTTCATGAATGAATTTCTGGACGAGGAAGAAGCTGATCGCGGCGCAGACCGCGTAGAAGCTGTAGCTGGCGGCCAGACCGATGGTGCCGAGCATTACCGGGAAGCTCTGCGTCACGACATAGTTGGCGAACCACTGGGCAAAGCCGCAGACCGCCAGCGCCGAACCGCGCATCTGGTTCGGGAACATCTCGCCCAGCATGACCCACATGACCGGGCCCCAGCTGATGTTGAAGAATGCCGAATAGGCGAGCGCGGCGCCGACGGCGACCTGGCCCATATTGCCCGGAAGGAGCAGCGTCGCACCCTGCACCGTACCGGTCGAGAAGGCATAGACCATGACGAACAGCGTCAGCGCCATGCCCGCCGAACCGATCAACAGTAGCGGCTTACGCCCGATCTTGTCGACCAGCCCGACCGTGAGGAAGCAGGCGACGATCGAGATCGCGCCCGAGAAGATGTTCTGCTGCAACGCTTCCGCTTCGGAGAAGCCCGCGGCCTGCCACAGCGTCGCGCCGTAATAGAAGATCACGTTGATCCCGACGAGCTGCTGGAACACCGCCAGCACGAGGCCGGCCCACACGATCGGGCGGATGCCGCCCTTCACGGGGTCCATGATGTCGCGCAGCGCGGGCTTGTGATCCTTGCTGAACGATGCCTCGATATCACGGATCTTCACGGCAGCGGCGGCCGGACCGAACAGGCGGGTCAGCACGATGCGCGCTTCGTCCAGACGGCCCTTCTGCACCAGATAGCGCGGACTTTCGGGAATGAAGAGCAACGCGACGAGGAAGACGGCGGCGGGAATCGCCTGCATCCAATACATCCAGCGCCATGCCTCGTAACCGCCCCACCAGATGGCGGTCGAGCTACCAGCGGCAGCGGCCAGATAATAGTTTACGACGAACGCGACGGTCAGACCGGTGATGATCATGATCTGCTGCACGGTCGTCATCCGCCCGCGGATGTTCGCCGGCGCGACCTCCGAGATATAGGCTGGCGAGAGCACCGATGCCGCACCGACCGCCATGCCGCCCATGAAGCGGGCGATGACGAACAGCGCCTGGACGTGGCTGAAACCCTGAATGATTGCGCCGACCAGGAACAGCACGGCGGCGAGCATCATCACCTTGCGGCGACCCATCGCGTCGGCCAGCTTGCCGGCGAGGAACGCGCCGACGAAACAGCCAATCAACAGCGATCCGACCGTGAAGCCTAGTCCGGCCTCGCTCAGCCCGAACGCGCTCTTCAGCCCTTCCTGCGTGCCATTTACCGCCCCGCTGTCATATCCGAACAACAGCCCCCCGATCGTTGCCACTGCAACGATCGCGATGACGAGCGCGATGTTCACGCGCTCCCCCGTCGCCTCTACCATCCCCATCCACTCCATGTTCACTGCCGTTCGAAACGGCGTGTTAGCGGTAACGGTGGCGAATTATTACGACAAATGCAAGCGTCCGTAACAAAGGGGCCAGGGCTTTTATGCGGCGGGACGCCCCCGTGCCATTCCCGGACGCTTCGCGGGCACCGGCCCCGACGATTCGCGCACGATCAGTTCATGGTCGAGCACACGATCCTCGCCCGCGCCATCCTGACCCATGCGGCGATCGCGGATTTCGGCCAACAGCATCTCGACCGCCGCCTCGGCCATTGCCGCGATCGGCTGGCGGATCGTGGTGATCTCGGGCCAGGTGGTGGTCGCAAGAGAGGTATCATCGAACCCGACGATGCTCAAATCCTCTGGCACATGCAGCCCGCGCCGATGCGCGACGCTGATCGCCGCTGCCGCCATGTCGTCGTTGCAGGCGAAGATCGCGGTCGGGCGATCGTCGCGGTCGATCAGCTTCTCCCCGGCATCGATCCCCGATCGGAAGGTGAAATAACCCTGCTCAACCGGCATGTCGGCCAGATCGAGTCCCGCCGCTTCGATCGCCGCAACGAAGCCACGCCAGCGCTCGGCGCTCGACCCGTTATTGGGATCGCCGCGCACGAAGCCGATCCGGCGATGGCCGAGGTCGATCAGATGCTGGGTCATCGCCTGCGCCGCCGCGCAGTCGTCGATCCGCACCGATGCGCGTCCCGGCTGCGCCATTCCGACCGCGACCGCCACCGAAGGCGTGCCGGCGGCGTCGAGTTCGTCGCGGACCGGCATCGAATCCGACAGCGGCGGCGGCAGGATCACTCCCTGTACCGCCGTCGATGCGAAGCGCCGCGCGCCCTCCGCCTGTTCCTCGGCGCTGTCGCCCTCGCAAGGTTCGAGGACGAGATGACAGCCGACCTTGCGCGCGCCCTCCAGCGCCCCGATCAGGAAGTTCGACAGATAGGCGAGCGATGGATTGGCGTAGAGCAGCCCGATCTGTGCCGCCTCCCCCGCCGCCAGACTGCGGGCGGCGGTGTTGGGCCAATAATTCAGCTGCTCGATCGCCGCCAAAACCGCCTCGCGTGTCGACTGGCGAACATTGGCACCGCCATTGACGACGCGCGACACGGTCATCGCCGACACGCCCGCCGAACGCGCGACGTCCTGCACGGTAATGCTGCCACCGCTGCGACGACTTGGCTTTTCCATGGATAAAAACCGCTCCCTTGCCGCAATGCTTATGGCGCGAAACGGGCGAATGCAAATCGTGCGATCGGTTGACGGCCCGGGGCGGGAAAGATAGCTGATAGCGCTACCAAATAGCGGCGGCGGGTGAACCGGATGCCGCATGTCCCGGGAGAGAGAATGTGACCCTAGCGCCCAAGCCCGTTCGCATCGCGCTCGCCTGTCTGCTGGCGACCGCCGCGACCGGCACCGTCGTCGCGCAGACCCGTCCCAACCGACCGGCTTCGGCCGAGCGCATGCTGTACAAGGACGCCTCGCAACCCGTCGCCGCGCGCGTTGAGGACCTGCTGCGCCGCATGACGCTGGAGGAAAAGGTCGCGCAGATGATCGGCATCTGGGAAAAGAAGCGCGACATCCAGGACGCGAAGGGCAATTTCTCGGCGGCGAAGGCCGCGCGCGCCTTCCCCAACGGCCTGGGTCAAATTACCCGCCCGTCGGACAAGCGCGGCGTCACCGCCGGCAACAATGCGGCGGGCGTGACCGCCGATGCCGTCAACCGCACCGCGCAGGAAACCGCCGACTATATCAACGCCGCGCAGCGCTGGGCGGTCGAGCAGACCCGGCTCGGCATTCCGCTCATCATGCATGAGGAAGCGCTGCACGGTTATGTCGCGCGCGGTGCCACCAGCTTCCCACAGTCGATCGCGCTGGCATCGTCGTGGGACCCGGCGCTGGTCGAGCGCGTGTTCGGCGTGGCCGCGCGCGAGATGCGCGCACGCGGTGCCAATCTCGCGCTCGCCCCCGTCGTCGACGTCGCGCGCGATCCGCGCTGGGGCCGGATCGAGGAAACCTATGGCGAGGATCCGCATCTGGTCGGCGAGATGGGCCTTGCCGCGATTCGCGGGTTCCAGGGTACCACCCTGCCGCTGGCGCCCAACAAGGTCATGGTCACGCTCAAGCACATGACCGGCCATGGCCAGCCCGAGAACGGCACCAATGTCGGCCCGGCCAACATCTCCGAACGCACGCTACGCGAGAATTTCTTTCCGCCGTTCGAACGCGCGGTGAAGGAACTGCCAGTGCAGGCGGTGATGGCGTCGTACAACGAGATCGACGGCATCCCCAGCCATGCCAACAAATGGCTGCTCGACGACGTGCTGCGTCGCGAATGGGGCTATAAGGGATCGGTGGTCAGCGACTATTTCGCGATCAAGGAACTCAATACCCGCCACAAGATGTATGGCACCGATAGCGCCGCCGCCGGCCGCCGCGCGCTCGACGCCGGGGTCGATATGGAGCTGCCCGACGCCGATGGGTGGTCGACGCTGGCCGCGATGGTGAAGTCGGGACAGGTGCCGCAGGAACAGGTCGACAATGCCGTCCGCCGCATCCTGACCATGAAGTTCCAGATGGGGCTGTTCGAAAACCCCTATGCCGACGCCCGCACCGCCGAAGCGAAGACCGCGACCCCCGACGCGATCGCGCTGGCCCGCGAAGCCGCCGTGCGCTCGATGGTGCTGCTCAAGAACCGGAACGATTTGCTGCCGCTCGACCCGGCCAAGGTCGGCAAGATGCTGGTCGTCGGCACGCATGCTCGCGACACCCCGATCGGTGGCTATTCGGACGTGCCCCGCCATGTCGTCAGCGTGCTGGAGGGGATGCAGCAGGCTGCACAGGGCCGCTTCGCGGTCGACTATGCCGAGGGCGTGCGCCTCACCCGCAGCCGGCAATGGGCCGGCGACAAGGTCGATCTGGTCCCGCCGGCCGAGAACGCGCCGCTGATCGAGGAAGCGGTGCGCAAGGCGGCATCGGCCGACACGATCCTGCTGGTGCTGGGCCAGAACGAGCAGTTGAGCCGCGAGGCGTGGGCCGACCAGCATCTCGGCGACCGGCAGAAGCTCGACCTGATCGGCGAGCAGAACGAACTGGCGCGCCGGTTGTTCGCGACCGGCAAGCCGGTGGTGGTCGTGCTGCTCAACGGCGGGCCGCTGGCGGCGACCTATCTGGAGGCCAATGCTCCGGCGATCGTCGAGGGCTGGTATCTGGGACAGGAGACCGGCAATGCCGTCGCCGATGTCGTGCTCGGCCGCGCCAATCCCGGCGGCAAGCTGCCGGTGTCGGTGCCGCGCAGCGAGGGGCAGTTGCCGATCTTCTACAATCACAAGCCGACGTCACGGCGCGGCTATTTGTTCGACAGCACCGCCCCGCTCTATCCGTTCGGCTATGGCCTGTCCTATACCAGCTTCGACGTCGGCGCGCCGCGGCTCGCCAAGGCGACGATCGGCCGGGACGAAACGGTGCGCGTGTCGGTCGACGTCGCCAACACCGGTCGCCGTGCCGGGGACGAGGTCGTGCAGCTCTATGTTCGCGACGATGAGGCGACGGTCACCCGTCCGGTGCTCGAACTCAAGCATTTTCAGCGGGTGACGCTGCAACCGGGCGAAAAGCGGACGGTGATCTTCGACCTGAAACCCGCCGACCTCGCCTTCTGGAATGTCGACATGCACCGCGTCGTCGAACCCGGCACCTTCACGATCAGCGCGGGCAACAGCTCGACCGCGTTGAAGACGGCGACGCTGACGGTCCGCTAATCGATAGCGTATCCCCTCCCCTTACCGGGGAGGGGCCTTACTGGTCGTCCGCCGCGCAATAGCCGCGGATGAACGCCCGATGCGTCGGCATATAGTCCGCCGATGCCTGAATTGCGTCGCGAATATGCGCCAACCGCGCGCGCGTCTCGTCGAGCGACAGCGTTTCGGCGATCGGATCATAACCGTCCGGCCGCATCCCCTGCCCGTTCATCACCGCGAACCAACTGGTATCGTTGAACAGTTCCTCATTCTCGCGGAAGGTACGGCCATGGGTGCGGAACACCCGCATCTTTTCCGCCAATCGCTCGGGCACCGCCATCGTCCGGCAATGCCGCCAGAAATCCGAATCGTCGCGCTCGGTCGCGTGATAATGCAGGATGATGAAGTCGCGGATCTCTGCATATTCGGTCGACAGTATGCGGTTGTAGCGCTCGATCTCGGGGCTGCGGAAGCGTCGGTCGGGAAACATCGCCATCAACCGCGACAGACCCGACTGGATCAGCCAGATGCTGGTCGATTCGAGCGGTTCGAGGAACCCCGACGACAGTCCGATCGCGACACAATTCTTGATCCACATCTGATCGCGATGGCCAGCGCGGAACGGCACGAAACGCGGTTCGGCGAGCGGCTCGCCGTCGAGATTGGCGAGCAGGATCGCCGTCGCCTCGTCGTCGCTCATATGCGCGCTGCTGAACACATGGCCGTTGCCGATGCGGTGCTGCAACGGGATGCGCCATTGCCAGCCGGCGCGCCGTGCGGTCGAGCGGGTGAACGGCGCCATCGCCTCGGTCCCCGCGCAGGGCACCGCCACCGCGCGGTCGCAGGGCAGCCAGTGCGACCAGTCGACGAAGCGTGCGCCCAGCGTCTGTTCGATCAGCAGCCCACGAAACCCCGAACAGTCGATGAACAGGTCGCCCTCGATCCGCCGGCCGTCCGCCAGCACCACCGCATCGACGAAACCGTCCTCGGGGCGAAGCGCGACGCGCTCGATCCGCCCTTCCTGCCGCACGACGCCGCGCGCCTCGGCATAGCGGCGCAGATAGCGGGCATAGAGCGCCGCATCGAAGTGATAGGCATAGGCGATGTCGCTGAGCGGTGAATTGCCGGCATCGATCGGGCGCATGAACTTGCCCCGTTCACTGGCCATCGCCTGCAGCGACCATGGCTCGATCGTCGGCGCCTCGCCCAGCGCGTGCAACCGCAGCCAATAGGCATGGAACGAGATGCCGTTCATGTTGATGCCGTAGCTGCCGAACGGATGGAAATAGCGGTGGCCGATCCGCGTCCAGTCGACGAATTCGATGCCCAGCTTGAAACTACCCTGCGTCTCGCGCAGGAACTCGGCCTCGTCGATGCCCAGCATCCGGTTGAAGGTCGCCATTTGCGGGATGGTCGCCTCGCCCACCCCGACCGTACCGATCGCGTCCGATTCGACCAGCGTGATCTCGCAATAGTCGGTGGTCAGCAGCTTGGCGAAGGTGGCAGCCGCCATCCAGCCCGCCGTCCCGCCGCCGACGATGACGATCCGGCGGATACGATCATCACTCATGCTGCGGTCCGTCCGCGGGTCGGCAGCATCGCGTCTGCGAACGCCCATTCACGCCATTCCATTTTCTAGGATTCCGTTTCGTTGGTTGCACAGGAGCGGGCATCGGGCGCACGGTCGGCGACACTTTTGCAACACATACGCACTTATTCAATATAGCTCACTTCCTAAGCTATTGCTCCATCACAAGCTTCTCCCCTAAGCCAAACCCCGAACCAAAAATGCGCGTCGTAATGATAGCGCTACCATATTCCGGGGAGGAAGTTCTACGTGCCATTCCACGCAACCCATTCGTCGTACGGTGATCGGTCGCTCGCCGTCGCGCTGAAGGCCGGCGCGTCGCTCGTCGCGCTATGCCTTGCCGCACCGACGCTTGCCCAGACCGCCGCTGGCGACGTCTCGCAAAGCTCGATCGCGCCGGGAACCGACAACGCTGACAACCAGGCCGAACCGACCCAGGCCCCCGACGACGGCACCGCACCTGACATCGTTGTCACCGGTTTTCGCCAGTCGCTGTCGAGCGCACAGGGGATCAAGCGCAATTCGGATGTGATCGTCGACTCGGTCACCGCCGAGGATATCGGCGCGCTGCCCGACCGTTCGGTCACCGAAACGCTGCAACGCATCCCCGGCGTGTCGATCAACCGCTTTGCCGCCGGCGTCGACCCCGACCATTTCTCGGTTGAGGGGTCGGGCGTGGTCGTGCGCGGCCTCACCTATGTCCGCTCCGAATTTAACGGCCGCGACGCCTTCTCCGCCGGGAACAGCGGCGGGCTGAGCTTTGCCGACGTGCCGTCCGAACTGCTCGGCGGGGTCGACGTGTTCAAATCACCTTCGGCCGACCGGATCGAGGGCGGCATCGCCGGCGTCGTCAACCTGCGCACGCGCAAGCCGTTCGATCAGAAGGGCCTGCTCGTCTCTGCCAATGCCGAGATGAATTACGGGGAGTTTGCGAGAAAGGGCGCACCGTCGCTGTCGGCGCTGGTCAGCAACCGCTGGCAGACCGGGATCGGTGAATTCGGCCTGCTGGGCTCGATCAGCTATTCGCAGCTTTACACACGCGCCGACCGGCTCGGCATCTCGTCGTTCCGCGTGCGCCCGATCTATTCAGACGGCACCCGCAACGACGTCGTCGCGTTCGACGGCGCGACCCAGACCGGCGAAGGACTGTTCCCGCGCGGGGCGGTGATGGGCAGCCAGGACTTCAACCGCGAACGCTATGGCTATTCCGCCGCCGCCCAGTGGCGGTCGAACGATGGCTCGATCGAGGCGACCGCGCAGTTCCTGCGCTCCGACGCGCGACAGGCGTGGAACGAACGCACCATCGAGATCGCGACCGACAACGTCACGACCAACGGCGACTCGCGCGCCCGCGCCGGCACGACGCTGAACTTCGACGATAGCGGCCTGTTCGAAAGCGGCATCATCACCGCGCCGACCGGCTGGCGCGCCGACCAGCAGGGCCTCGACCCGCGTACCCCGGCGTCGGGGCTGCAGTCGAACAACCAGGGTCGCGAACAGATTTCGAAGAACGTCACCACCGACTATTCCTTCAATCTGAAATGGGACGTCAGCAGCCGGCTCGGCCTGAACCTCGATTACCAGCACGTCGTCTCGGCCAACCGCACCGTCGATAACGGTCTGTGGACTTCCAGCTATCAGGACGCGCAGATCCGCCTGAACGGAAAGGGTATTCCGGAGGTAAGCTTCATCGCACCGCAGACCTGCGACACGACCTGTGTCGGCACCCCGGGGACCGACGTCTATCCGACCTATTTCAGCGGCACGCACCAGAGCTTCATCGATCCGTACAACACCTTCTATCGATCGGCGATGGACCATGCCGAGGAATCGGACGGCAATTCGGACGCGGTGCGGCTCGACCTAGAATACAGCTTCCCCGAATCGGGCTTCCTCCGCGCGGTCCGCGCCGGCGGTCGCTTCGCACAGCGTGATACGGTGTCGCGTTTCTCGGCCTACAATTGGGGCGTGCTGTCCGAACAATGGGGCAATAACGGCCCGGTCTGGCTGACCGACAATGTCGATGGCGATCCGACCACCGACGGCGGCGCGCCGCTGAACGTGACGCAGCCATTCTTCTACAATAACTTCCTGCAGGGTCGCACGCCCAGCCCCGCCGGCCCCGGCCGCCTGTTCTATTCGGGGCGTCCGGCCAGCAATCTCGAACAATATCGTGAGCTGGGCTTGCTGATCGGCCGCGAATGGCAACCGGGCACGACCTGCGCCGATGGCCGCGCCATCAACGCCGGGTGGAACCCGCTCAACCAGCGCTGCGACGTGGTGCCCGGCACCGACTATCTGCGCGGCGAGGTCAATCCGCAGACCGAGCGCAACAAGGCCGCCTATGTCATGGCGCGGTTCGACACCGAATTCGGCAATGGGTGGAAGCTGAACGGCAATGTCGGCGTCCGCTACACCAGCACGCAGCGGATCAGCCAGGGGTTCCAGTCCTTCCCGACCGTCACGTCGCTACCGACCGCGGCGCAGTGTTCGGAAGCGATCGGTCAGGTGAACGCTGGCGAAACCGGCGCGACCGTCCCCGCCTTCTGCGCATTGCCGAGCGCCCAGCAGACAAGCTATCAGAATTTCCTGAACGGTGCCGTCGTCGCCAACAATGTCGACCTGACCTATGACTATTGGCTGCCGAGCCTCAACGTCCGGCTCGAGGTCGGCAACGGCCTGCAATTCCGTGCCGCTTATGGCAAGGGCGTGTCGCCGCCGTCGCCGGGTCTGGTGCGCAACTATTATACCGTGGGTCTCACCACCCAGTCGCAGCTCGACAGCACCGGTGCGCAGGTTCCGATCGTCGTCAATCCCGACGGCACCCTGCCCCCGAACCAGGTGCAGGTGTTCGGCCAGTTCAACGCCGGCAACCCGTATCTGCTGCCGACCGAGGCCGACAGCTTCGACCTGACCGGCGAATGGTATTTCTCGCGCGTCGGATCGATCACCGTGTCGGGCTTCTACAAGCGGCTGAGCAAGGTGCTGACCAACGATACCCAGCGTCAGACCTTCACCAACAATGGCGAGAGTTTCGAGGCGATCGTCACCACCCCGGTCAATTCGGACGCAACCGGTCACATCCGCGGGGTCGAGGTCGGCTATCAACAGACCTACGACTTCCTGCCGGGCGCGTTGAAGGGGCTGGGGTTGCAGGCCAACTACACCTTCATCAGCAGCTCGGGCGTGCCGCAGGCGGTACTGTCCGCGACCGACCCGGCGGTCGCTGCCGGGCAGCAGCCGACGATCACCGGAACCAACTTCCCGTTGCAGGGGCTGTCAAAGCACCAGTTCAACATCACCCCGTTCATCGACATCGGGATATTGTCGCTGCGGGCGTCGTATAACTGGCGGTCCGACTATCTGCTGACGTTGCGCGACGTCATCACCCCGTTCGATCCAATCTTCCAGCGGGCTTATGGTCAGATGGACGCATCGGCGTTCGTGCAGGTCACGCCGCAATTCCGTATCGGTATCCAGGGTGTGAACCTGACCAATGCGATGACGGTCACCGAAGCTGCCGTGGCGGACCAGAATGATGCGATCCGGCGCGTGCCGCGGCAATGGTATGTGAATGACCGTCGCTACTCGATCGTCGCGCGCATGAATTTCTGAGGTCGTTCGGAACGTGAAAACGAAAACGCCGCCGGGGCAACCCGGCGGCGTTTTTGTTCGTTCGTTTCGGGCGACCGGGTCAGGGCTGACGCCGCGATCTCCGCCGCCGACCGTACGACCGTAGTGATCAGCGCGACGTCAGCAGCACCGCGTTCGACCGGTCGAGCATCCGCAGTCCGCGGCGCGCCACGTCATGGGCGCTGGCGACCTGATCCGATGGCATCAGCAGCGATGCATCTTCGCCGGCCAGCACGCGCGTGTACAGCACACGCGCCGCATCGGGACGGTCGGTCATCGCATAGACGGCGGCGAGGTTCAGCAGCACCTGCGGTTCGCGACTTCCCGCGCGGGCGTCGCGCTCCAATGCGCGTTCCGCGGCCGGGAGGTTACCGGCAGCAATGGCGGCGTGCGCATATTGCGCATCCTGGGCGTTCGCGCTGGCGGCGATCCCCATGGCCGCCAGCGCCGGGGCAAGCAGTACGAGCGTTCCGAATCGCATGATATCATCTCCACTTTGTTACATCGTGATGACATCAATGTTTCACTTTTAAGACGGCTCCGCAAGACGGGCATAAAAAAAGGGGCGGCCGAAGCCGCCCCTTTGCGAAACAGTGTTATGCGCGACTTAGAAGTCGGCGCGATACTGTTCGTTGCCGACGAAGCCGAGCTTCGTAACGTTCGCCCGCTTCACGATCGCCAGCACGCCGTCGACCACTTCGTACCGCGCCGTGGCGTCAGGCTGGAAGTGGAGTTCGGGCTGCGGGTTCATCGCCACGGTCTGGTCGAGATACTGGGTCAGCGTGACCTCGTCGACCGGCGTACCGTTCCAGAAGGTCTGACCCTGCGCGTTGATCGCGATCTTGTTCTTGACCGGGTCGACATTCTCGCGCGGCCGGTTGTCCGGCTGCGGCAGATCGACCTTCACCGCGTGGCTCTGGATCGGGATGGTGATGATGAACATGATCAGGAGCACGAGCAGCACGTCGATCAACGGCGTCGTGTTCATGTCCATCATCGGTTCGTCGTCTGCGCGACCGCCACCACTCATTGCCATGTCAGGCTACTCCTATTGACGCGCGCGCGGCGTGGTATTGGGGTCCGGTTCGGAGATGAACCCGACCTTCGTGAACCCCGCCGATTGCATCGTGTAGATCGTACCGCCGATGCAGCGATACGGCGTATTCACGTCGCCGCGGATATGCACTTCGGGCAGTTCGAGGTTCGGGTTGCCGACGCCACCCTGACGGGCGACTTCGTCTTCCAGCTTCTTGACCGCGCGGGTCCGCAGCTCGTCCGCATTGACGCGGGTGAGACCCCAATAGACGGCGCACTGTCCGTCGAGGCCCTGCACCGAAAGCGACACGTTTTCGGGCTTGGTCGTCGTCGGTTCGAACACGACCTTCGGGACCTTGAGGCCGCTCACCTGCTGCACCACGACCGGAACCGCGATCAGGAAGATGATCAGCAGCACGAGCATGACGTCCACGAGCGGCGTGGTATTGATGTCCGAGAGGGGGGCTTCATCGCCGCCGCCGCCAACACTCATCGCCATGAGGCTATCCTATCCACTTATACTCAATCGAACCGCCGGGACCGGAGACGACCCCGGCGGTGTCAGCGTCGGATCAGACGCGCGGCGCGGTCGGCACGCCACCGGCCTGGCCGGCGGTGGTGCTGCCGGTCGCCGGCTTGGCGACGGGCGCCGGGCCGCGAGCGGCGACGGTCGGACGAACCGCACCGTTCGAAGCGAGATAGCCGAGCACGTCGTTCGAGAAGGCCGACAGGTCTTCCGCGATCGACTTGTTGCGGCGCTGCAGCCAGTTGTAGGCGAGCACGGCCGGAACCGCGACGACCAGACCGATGGCGGTCATGATGAGCGCTTCACCGACCGGACCGGCGACGTCGCCGATGGCGGCCTGACCGGCGGCGCCGATCTTCACGAGCGCGCGGTAGATGCCGACCACGGTACCGAACAGACCGACGAACGGCGACGTCGCGCCGACGGTCGCGAGGAAGGCGAGGCCGCCGTTGAGCTTCGAGTTGATCGCCGCTTCCGAGCGGGCCAGCGAGCCGTGCAGCCAGTCATGCGCCTCGACCGGATCGGTCAGCTTGCCGTGCTGGTCCTGCGCCGCGAGGCCGTCGTCGACGATCTGGCGATAGGCCGAGTTCTTGTCGAGCTTGGCGGCGCCTTCGCGCAGCGAGTTCGACTGCCAGAAGGTGGCGCGGACGCGCTTCGCCTGGTTCATAATCTTCTGCTGTTCGAACAGCTTGGTGAAGAGGATGTAGAACGAACCGACCGACATGATGACCAGGATGCCCAGCGTGCCGAACGCGATCGCGCCGCCCTGCTGAAGCGCTTCCCAGAAGCCGAAGTTCGGAGCCCCGGCGGGCGCGCCGGCGGCAAGGATGGTGAGCATCGGATAGTTTCCTTAGAGCTGATTATGTTCTTGAAGAATTATGCCCCGGACCGCCTCGCGACATATTTGCCACGAGGCACCCGGTTTTACCGGTCGGCCGGCAACTGCCAGCGTACGCGACGCGACGAACTCGAACGGATCGGGTTACCCGACTGATCAAGCGCCGGCGAGTAACGGGCGCGGCGTTGCAGGGCCGAGCACGCGGCTCGATCCAACGCGGCCGAACCGCTCGACGACGTCACGCGGCAATTCTCGACGCGACCCTGGGCGTTGATGTCCCACGAGATCGCGGTCACACCTTCGTCGCCGCTGTTCAGCGCCGAAGCGGGATAGTCTTCCTGCGTGATCCACTGCGACGGGTCGCCCTTCGCACCAGCGGCCTTGCTGATCACCGGAGCCGGCGGCGCAGGGGGCGCAACCGGTGCCGGCGGCGCAGGCGGACCAGCGGTCGGGATCGGCGCGTAGGTCGGCGGCGGCGTCGTCACCGTCTGCATCACCACCGGCGGCGGTGCCTGCGTCTGGACGATCGGCGGCGGCGTCACGACCGGCGGCGGCGACTGCGGCTGCGGCTGATCAGGCGGCGGCGGGGGAGGAGGAATCTCCTCGGGCGGGGGTGGCGGCTCCTCGACGTCGAACGTCTCGGTATCCTCAGTCACCTTCTTCACATATTTATAGGCAAGGCCGGAGATGAACGCATACCCGATCACAACGTGGAGAATCCCCACGATGATCAGAGCGACGATCCGGCCACTACCTGCTTTTTGGTCAGCGTAAGCCATTCAGCAACCAAACTCCTCTAGCCCGGTACATTGGGTCGGTCCGTCCGGCGAAACCGGCACGCAACGACCGTCGTGTCCGGGGCTACGCGGCATTCCGGACGCGATTGTCTATCGCGGCCTTTTAAACGACGCAAACGCTTTGTCGGACGAAACAATCGTACAATCGTGCCATTACCGAAATAAGTCTGTAACCACGCATTTGCGGGCATTATGATCGGGTCGATGAAACGCTCCTTCCCCGTCGCGACCGCTATGTCGCTGTTTTTGATCGGGTGCGCCCCGGTCATCGCGCGCCAGAACGGCACCGCCGATGTTATCGCTACCGAATCATCCGGCCCACCCTATGCGCAGCTCGCCAGACTGGCGCTCGACGGCGATATCGTACTCGACGCGACGATTCGCTCCGCAGCGCTCATTCCGGCAGCGGAAGCGGTCGGCCTCGCCCCGGGGCATGTCCGGTTCTACGTCACAGCCGATGTCGGCGCGCTGATCCGCGCGAACGGCCCCCTGCCGGCGCGGGTCGGGTATCTGGTCGACGTGCCGTTCGATCCGCGCGGTCGCGCACCGAATCTCAAGCGGCAGCGGGTCGTCGCTTTCGCCCGCGCCGTAGCCGGGCGTCCCGATCAGGTACAATTGCTTACCCCCGACTCACAATTTCCTTGGACGCCCGCGCTCGACCAGCGGGTGCGCGGCGTCGTGCGCGACGTGATCGCCCCTGATGCCCCGCCGGCGGTGACCGGGATCGGCAATGCCTTCCATGTTCCGGGTACCTTGCCCGGCGAGGGTGAGACGCAAATCTTTCTCAAGACCGCGAACGGCAACCCGGTGTCGCTGCTGATTCTGCGGCGGCCGGGCGAGGAGAAACGCTGGGCGTTGTCGCTAGGCGATATCATCGACGAAGCCGGCGGTGCCCCGCAGCGCGATACGCTGGCATGGTATCGGCTGGCGTGCGGCCTGCCGGAGACGCTGCCCGACACCAGCCTCCAGTCGCAGGACGAAGAAAATGCGACGATCGCGCGCGAAGACTATGCATTTGTGCGGGAGCAGCTCGGCCGGTGCGACGACGGCCGGGGCCGCTGATCGATCAGCGCCCGAGATGGACGAAGTCGCGTTCGAACCGCACCAGCCCGGCCCCGCCATCCACGAATAGCACTTGCCCGGTCGAGGCGGTGGCGTTGGCGAGGAACAGCACCGCATCGGCGACCTGATCGGCGGTCGGCAGGCGTTCGAGCGGCATCATCGCCGCCAGACGTTCCAGTTGGTCGGCGTCGTAATCGTCGGTGGCGATGGTCAGTCCCGGCGCCACGCCGTTGACGCGAACCGACGGCGCCAGCGCCAGCGCCAGCGTCCGTGTCGCCTCGGCAAGTGCCTGTTTCGACAGGGTATAGGCCAGCTGGTCGCGGTGCGGATGGGCGATCCGTTGATCGAGGATGTTGACGACCGCCGACCCGCCCTGCCCCGCCAATGCCGTGGCGAGGACGAACGGCGCAGCGGCGTTGACGGCAAAATGCGCGGTCAGCGACTGGGCCGCAGGGTAGCTGTCGTCATCGGCGCGAAAGCAGGACGCATTGTTGACCAGCAGATCGACCGGCCGGCCGAATCGATCCGCCACCTGCGGGACAAGCGATGCGACCGCCGCCGCATCGGCGAGATCGGCAACGAACAATTCATGTCGCGCCGACCCGATCCCGGCGACGACCGCAGGATCGGGCTCGCGCGGAGCGCTAGCATGCAGCGCGACGTCATATCCGGCCTGTGCCAGCCGGACCGCAATATGGCCGCCAAGCCGACGATAGCTGCCGGTGACCAGCGCCAGCGGGCGGCTCACCGCCGGTGCCGGACCATGGTCACGCCAATCGATTCGCCGGCTTCGGCAATCGCCAGCTTCACGATGCGAATCATTACCCGCTGCACCCGGGGATCGGACAGGAAGAGCGTGTCGACGATGTGATCTGCCACGCCCTCAATAAGGGTAAAATGTACCCCCTGCGGCAACGCGTCGGTCGCGGCGTGCTTCAGGTCCATATAGCTCTTCGATGCCGACAGCGGCGTGTCCGGCGCGAAGCGTTCAGGGCAGTCGAGATCGACCGTCATCGAAATCCGCAGCGGTTGCGGCAGGTGGGTCTCCTCCGAATAAATGCCGGTCAGGACATTCACCTCGATATCGTGGACTTCGAGTTGGAGCGAATCGCGCAAGCGGCACCTGTCATCAGCTGGGAATATTGGCGCGATAGCAGACGCCGTCGCCGGCGAAAGCAGGCCGGCCGCGAATCTTGCCCCTTGTACCTGTCCGTCGTGGCGGTACAGGCGCGCATCCCGATAGGATTGGACCCCGCATTTGTCCGAATTGCGCCCGCTTGCCACCATTGCCCTTGCCGACGTCGAAGCGTTGCTCGACGCGGCGTTCGGGACCGACCGGCATCAGCGAACCGCCTATCGGGTGCGCGTCGGGCTGCAACCGATCGGAGCGCTCAGCCTCGCCTGGGTCGAGGGCGATCGGCTGACCGGCTGTATCCAGTGCTGGCCAGTACAGCTGAACAGCGATGACGGGCACGCCGTGCCGATGGTGATGGTCGGGCCGGTCGCGGTCGCGCCCGATCGGCAGGGGACCGGCATCGGACAACAGCTTATGGCGGCATCGATCGCGGCAGCGGGCGACGATGCGCCGCTGATGCTGATCGGCGATCCCGAATATTATGGCCGCTTCGGCTTCGATGCGGCGCGGACCGGCGGCTGGCGGATGCCGGGGCCGTACGAGCAGCGGCGCTTGCTGGCGCGTGGCGCGGTGCCAGAATGCAGCGGGATGATGGGGCCGCGCGTCACGCTGGCGGCGTGAACCCCTTGTCGCGGGCGCGCGGTCCAAGCTAACGGACGGCCATGCCGATGCAGCCCCCCGCAGATTTCGCCTCGCTTTCGCTGGCCGAGGTCGCCCGCCTTGCCGCCGAAGCCAAATTGCCGCCGGTCGAACGCTGGAACCCGACGCATTGCGGCGACAGCGAGATGCGGATCGCCGCCGACGGCAGCTGGTATCATCAGGGCAGCGCGATCACGCGCGGCGAGATGGTGCGGTTATTCTCGACGATCCTGCGGCGTGAGGACGACGGATCATACGTCCTGGTGACGCCGGTCGAAAAACTGTCGATCGCGGTCGACGACGCCCCGTTCGTCGCCGTCGAGGCGAAGCTGTCGGGCGAAGGCGAACAGGGGCGGATCGCGTTCCGGTTGAATACCGATGAACTGGCGGTGGCGGACGCCGATCATCCGATCCGGATCGAGGGAAGCGACGCGGCGCCGCGCCCCTATCTGCGCGTGCGTGGCGGCATGGATGCTCTGATTGCGCGACCGGTCTTCTACGAACTGGTCGAGCGGTTGGCGACGGGACCGGACGGACGACGCGGGCTGTGGAGCGAGGGCGCGTTCTTTCCGTTCGAACCGGCATGACGCTGGCCGACCGGCTGCGTGCGCGGCTGGCGGATCCGGTCGCGCCGCTGCTGACCGGCGACCTGAACGGCGCGGCGCCGATGCCCGCGACCGGATGGCGGGCGGCGGCGGTGCTGATCGCGGTGACCGAGCGCGACGAACCGGGCGTATTGCTTACTCAGCGTACCGGCGACCTGCGCACCCATGCCGGGCAGGTAGCGTTTCCCGGCGGCAGCATCGATCCGGCGGACGGCGGCCCGGTGGCGGCTGCGCTGCGCGAGGCGGCGGAGGAGATCGCATTGCCGACCTCGGCAGCGACGGTGGTGGCGACGCTAGACCGTTATCATACCGTGACCGGGTTCGAGGTCGTACCGGTGCTGGCGACGGTGCCGGCCGACCTGCCGCTGGTCCCGGCGCCGCTGGAGGTCGAGGCGATCTTCGAGGTGCCGTTGCGACTGTTGCTCGATGCCGACAATTTCTCGGTCGGCAGTCGCTGGCACGAGGGCACCGAGCGATTCTATTACGAACTGATCTTCGGCGAGCGCCGCATTTGGGGTGCGACGGCGGCGATGATCCTCAATCTGGCGCGAAGACTGACATGGCCCTGACCGACACGCTCCCCGATGCCGACTGGATGCAACGTCCGGGTCTCGACCGGCTGGCCGAAGCGCTTGGCGCCGGCGACGGCGCGGCGCGCTATGTCGGCGGGGCGGTGCGCGACACGTTGCTGGGACTTCCAGTGTCCGACATCGACGTCGCGACGATCCATCCGCCGCAGGAGGTCGTACGCCGGCTGGAGGCGGCGGGGATCAAGGCGGTGCCGACCGGGATCGCCCACGGGACGATCACCGCGGTCGCCGATGGCACGGTCGTGGAAGTGACGACACTGCGTCGCGACGTGACCACCGACGGCCGCCATGCCGAGGTCGCCTTCACCGACGATTGGCAGGCCGATGCCGCGCGGCGCGACTTCACCATGAACGCCCTTTATGCCGATATGCAGGTTCACGCGCTGCACGATTATTTCGATGGCATCGCCGATCTGCGCGCCGGCCGGGTGCGGTTCATCGGCGATCCATTGCAGCGTATCGCCGAGGATCATCTGCGCATCCTGCGCTTCTTTCGCTTCCTCGCACGGTTTGGCGATGCGCCCGATGCCGAAGGTGTGGCCGCATGTATCGACCGGGCCAATGACCTGATGGCACTGTCGCGCGAACGGATCGCCGATGAGCTGCTCAAGCTGCTGGTCGCGCGTGATGCCGTCGCGGTGATGCGGTTGATGGTCGACCATGGCATCTGGACGCCGGTCCTGCCGGAGATCGATGCCGCCGCGGTCGAGCGTCTCGCCGCGCTGGCAGCCAGTGAAGCAGCCGCCGCCATCGCGCCCGATCCGATCCGTCGGCTTGCGGCGCTGCTTCGCATCGGCGATGCCGAAGCAGTCACCGCGCGGCTGAAATTGTCAAACGCGCATCGCAAGCGCATCGCGACCGCATTGGGGCAGGACGGTGCACAGCCGCCACAGGCGCTGGGATATCGGCTGGGCGTGGAAAGCGCGATCGACCGGTTGCTGCTGTCGGGCGAGATCGAGGAAGCGGCGGATCTGGTCGACTGGACCCGCCCTTCGCTGCCGCTGTCGGGCGGGGCGCTTGTCGAACGCGGCCTAGCGCGCGGCCCCGATGTGGCAAAGGCGTTGCGGGCAGTAGAGGATCGCTGGATCGTGGAAGGTTTCCCGGACGCGGTACGCACCTGCGCCATCGCCGACGAGGTGGTCGCTCAGGCGTTGCGCGCGACCAGCATCGCATAGGCCGCATCGGCCTCGATCGGCTTCGAATAAAAATAGCCTTGCCCGAAGGCGCAGCCAAGCGCGACGAGCGTCTGTTCCAGTTCCTGCGTCTCGATCCCCTCAGCCGTGGTCCGCATGCCCAGCGCTTGCGCCAGGCTCAGGATCGCGCGGACGATCGCCACCTTGTCGCGATCGGCGAGCATACCCGAGACGAAACTACGGTCGATCTTGAGCTTGTCGATCGGCAGCTTCTGCAGATAGGCGAGGTTCGAATAGCCGGTACCGAAATCGTCCATGGCGATTGTGGCGTGCATTTCCTTCAGCGCCAGCATCGTCTGCAACGTCCGGTCGGGGTCGACGATGAACGCGCTCTCGGTCAATTCGATGGTGAACCGGCTGCCCGGCATCTCGTGTCGCGCCAGCACATCGGCGAACATCGCGGCGATATCGTCGCGTTGCAATTGCACCGCCGACAGGTTCACCGCCATCTTGGCGTCGCACTGTCCGCCCCACTGCTGGTCCCACGCGGCAAGCGTCCGCGCCGCCTCATCCATTGCCCAGCGGCCGAGCGGCACGATCAGGCCCGATTCCTCCGCCACGGGAATAAATTCGACCGGCGAAATATCCTGTCCATCGGGCGTCCGCCACCGCGCTAGCGCCTCGAAGCTGTTGATGCGGCCGTTCGACAGGTCGTAGATCGGCTGGAACGCCAGCCGAAGCTGCCGTTCCTCGAGTGCGCTGCGCAGGCGGGTTTCAATCGAAAACTGGCTGCGGACGATGTCGAACAGATGCGGGCGATAGATTTCGGTCTGGCCGGTACGCTTCGACCGCTTGAGCGCGAACTGGGCATGGCGGATCAGATCTTCGGCCTCGTCATCGGCATCCTCGCCCAGCGCGATGCCGATCGAACAGTCGACCCGGATACTGAAATCGGACAGCTGAAACGGTTGGACCAGCGCCTGTTGCAGCCGCCCGGCGACAAGCATCGCATCGTCCGGCCCCTCGCGCAGCATCAGCAGCACCGCAAATTCGTCGCCGCCGGTCCGCGCCAGCACGTCGCATCCGCGCAACACGCCCTTCAACCGGCGCGCGACCGAAATCAGCAGCTCGTCGCCCGACAGCGACCCCATACAGGCATTGACGCGGCTGAACCGGTCGAGATCGATCGCCAGTACCGCATAGCGGGCACGATTGCCGCCCGATATCCCTTCGTCGACCAGATCGCCGAACCCCATGCGGTTGGCGAGGCCGGTCAGCGAATCGGTGTTCATCTCACGCCGCAGACTGGCCTCGGTACGCTGTTCGGCAGTCTGGTCGAGCAGGGTTATCAGGCAGCGGGGCCGTGCGACCGCTTCGGGACGCCGGGCGAGAGTCACGTCATAATAGCGGCTGTCGACCGAATCGCCGACCTGCAGCGACAGGCGGCACCGGGTTTCGGTCGATTGCAGGAAGGTCGCGATCTGTTCGCCGATCCCAGTCAACAGTGCCGCCTGCCCCGCGCCGACGAAACCGGCGGCACGAAAGGCGACGTTGCTGGCGCTGAACACCAACCGGCCCTCGACCAGCTGCGCGATCGCGGTCGGTGCCGGGATCAGGTCGAGCGCCCCCGGATCGGGCGCGTCCGATGGGCGCGGCACATGGGCAGGTTCCCCCGGGGCAGCCGCCGGACCGTCCGGAAATGGATGCGCCTTGAACGCTGAAAGGAACTGCCGACCGAAAGCCATTTGCCTCGCTATAGGGCGACAGTGGTTAAAAGCTTCTGAAGTCTGGCAAACGATTCCAAAGGATGATGCGCGAACTCGATAGAACCTGTCCGAAATTGCCGGTCGTGCCGAACCGACCGGCAGGTCAGAACCGGTTGTCGCGTGGGAAGCCGTTGGGGGGCATCCGCCCGGCGGCTCCACGCGCCGCGCGCCACGGCGTCAGATCGGCTTCGGTGCGGACCCGTCCCGTTTCACCGCCCATCGTCCAGCTAAGTCCATCGGCGAAGCGCAGCGTCCGCGCGTCCGACAGACCGCCATCCCGGAACCGCTGCAACTGTACCCCCTGCCCGCGCGCCATTTCGGCGAGTTCGGACAGCGGGAACAGCACCAGCTTGCGATTGTCGCCGATCGCGGCGACATAATCGTCTTCGGGCGCGATCGGCCGCACGACCTTCAACTTCGCGCCCGGCCGCGGTGCCATCACCTGCTTGCCCTTGCGCGTTTCGGCGAGCACATCGGCGACCCTGACCGCGAAGCCGCGTCCGTCGGTCGCTGCCAGCAGCAGCCGGTCCGACGTCGCCGCGCGCAACAGAGCGACGATCCGCGCATCGCCGTCGAGGTCGATCATTGCCCGCACCGGTTCACCGAAGCCGCGCCCGCCGGGCAGCTTGTCAGCACCCAGCGTGTAGAAACGCCCGCCATCGGTGGTCAGCAACAGCTTGTCGGTGGTGTGCGCATGGAAGGCGAAGGCCGGGCCGTCGCCCTCCTTGAACCGTGCGGTATCGGCGGAGGCGAGGTCGACATGGCCCTTGAGCGCCCGGACCCAGCCGCGTTGCGACAGGATCACGGTCAGCGGCTCGCGCTCGATCATCGCCTCGGCCGGGATTTCGCGCGCCGGTGCGGCCTCCTCGATCGCGGTGCGCCGCTTGCCCAGCAGGGTCTCGCTGCCATAGCGGTCGCGCATCTTCGACAGGTCGCGCTTCATCCGGGTGCGCTGGCGGGCTTCGCTCGACAGCAGCAGCGTCAGTTCGGCCTGCTCCTTCTCAAGCTTGGCGCGCTCGCCGCGGATTTCCATCTCCTCCAGCTTGCGCAACGATCGCAGCCGCATGTTCAGGATCGCTTCGGCCTGCCGGTCGGTCAGGCTGAACTCGGCGATCAGCACCGGCTTCGGCTCGTCCTCGGTACGGATGATCGCGATCACCCGGTCGAGGTTCAGATAGGCGGCGAGATAGCCGTCGAGCAGCTCGATCCGGTCGGCGATCTTGGCGAGCCGATGGTCGCTGCGGCGACGCAGGATGACGAACTGGTGATCGACCCATGCCTTCAACGCCTCACGTAGCGACATCACGCGCGGGGTGCGGTCCTTGTCGAGCACGTTGAGGTTGAGCGACACGCGCGATTCGAGATCGGTCAGCCGGAACAACCCGTCCATCAGCACCTGTGGATCGACGGTGCGGCTGCGCGGTTCGAGGACGATGCGGATTTCGGCATCCGATTCGTCGCGAACGTCGGTCAGGATCGGCAGCTTCTTGTCGTTGATCAGCGCGGCGATCTGTTCGATCAACTTGCCCTTCTGCACGCCGTACGGAATTTCGGTCACGACGATCTGCCAGCCGCCGCCCTTCTCCCGCTCGATCAGGTGACGGGCACGGACCCGGAAGCCGCCCCGACCCGTGGCATAGGCCTCGCGGATCGCGGCGGGCGGATCGGCAACGATACCGCCGGTCGGAAAGTCGGGACCGCGAACATGGGCAAGCACGGCCGCATCGTCCGCTTCGGGCTGGTCGACCAGGATGATCGCTGCCTCGAACAGTTCGGCGGCGTTGTGCGGTGGCACGCTGGTCGCCATGCCGACCGCGATGCCGCTGGCGCCATTGGCCAGCAGGTTGGGGAACATGCCGGGGAACAGCTCCGGCTCCTGCTCCTCGCCATTATAGGTAGGGCGGAAATCGATCGCGTCTTCGTCGAGGCCGGCCATCAGGTCGATCGCGACCTGGGTCAGCCGCGCCTCGGTATAGCGATAGGCGGCGGCGTTATCGCCATCGATATTGCCGAAATTGCCCTGCCCGTCGACGAGGGGATAGCGTAGCGCAAAATCCTGCGCGAGGCGGACCATCGCGTCATAGACCGACTGGTCGCCATGCGGATGATATTTGCCGATCACGTCACCGACGACGCGCGCGCACTTCTTGTAGCCCGATGCCGGGTCGAGCTTGAGCAGCCGCATCGCCCAAAGCAGCCGGCGATGCACCGGCTTTAATCCGTCGCGCACATCGGGCAGCGACCGGGCAGTGATCGTCGACAGCGCATAGACGAGATAACGCTCGGACAGCGCGCTGTCGAAGGGTGCGTCGAAGACGCCGATCGGCGTCGAAGGATCGGTCAGTTCACTTGCCATCGCGACCGCGATAGCAGGCGAACCGCGCTCCTGCGAGGGCCGAAATGGAACGAACCGGGATCAGGCGGCTTCGCGCCCCACCTTCGCCCCGTCCCGTTCCGGCTCGCCATCGGCCAGCGCGACGACATCGGCGACGATCGACTGCCATTCGGCGTCACCCATTTCCATCAGGCCGAACAGGCGCATCAGGAACGCGCCTTCCATCGCGAGGAACGCCAGCCGGAGGCGGCGGCCGCGTTCGCCGGCGACGTCGATCATGTCGACACGATCGCGATACCATTTGCGGACCAGCGTCATATGCTGCGGCGAATTGAGCAACGTCACCAGCAGGCTGGGCGCCCCGCGTCGCGACCGGTCGGCATAGTCGGCGGCATAATCGATATGCTTGCGCACCGCGCACGGGCCGGTAGGATCGCTAGCACCCAGTTCGGCGATCCGCTCCGCATATTCCTCCTGCCAGCGTTCGAACATCGCCGCGATCAGCGATTCCTTGCTGCGGAAACTATATTGCACGCCGCCATTGGTGATGCCCATCTGCTCAGCGACGGCGGCGATGGTCAGGCCGGCCGGCCCCTTCTCCAGCGTCACCGCCTCGGCGGCATCCAACAGCTTGTCACGCTCGATAGTACGAGTTCTACCCACGGTAACGCCCCTTTGCGGCAAGCAGATGCCCGCCATTCTCTTCCCCATTCCGTCCTTAGACCAAATTAATCCGCATGCGCGACGTTTATTATACGATTTTTTCCGTTTCGTACGTTCGCGACTTCCAACCGCTGGAAACCCCGTAATGAATGAACCCGTCTCTACCTGGACTCCAATGACCTGGCCGGACCTGACGGCACGACCGCGCGACGCGCCTGACCGATCGTTTCGTTATGGCACGGACCAACTGCAAATGGTGGATTTGTGGTTGCCACGCGGTGATCCCGCCGGACGCTGGCCGACGGTGCTGATGGTCCATGGCGGCTGCTGGCAGAGCGCGATCGCCGATCGACGGCTGATGGACTGGATCGCCGCGGACCTGCGCGCTGCCGGCATTGCCGTATGGAATATCGACTATCGCGGGGTTGACCGCGATGGCGGCGGCTATCCGGGAACGTTTCGCGATGCGGCGGCGGCGGCCGACCTGTTGCGTGACCATGCCGACGCCTGCCGGCTGGATGTCGAGCGGATCGTCGCGGTCGGGCATTCGGCGGGTGGGCATCTGGCGCTCTGGCTGGCGGCACGCCACCGTCTCCCGGCGCAAAGCCCGCTCGCGGCCGGTGATCCGTTGCCGATCGCGCATGTCGTCAGCCTCGGCGGGCTGCCCGATCTAGCCGCGGTCGAAGCCAGTCCCGACAATGGTTGCGGGACCGACGTCGTCGCGCAACTGGTCGGCGGCGACCGGCCGGACCGCTTCGCCGATACTTCGATCGTCGAACTCCTGCCGTTGCGGGTGCCGATCGACCTGATCGACGGCGCTCAGGACCGCATCGTTCCGGCACGAATGGCCCCTGATTTCGCTGCGGCAGCCCGGGCGGCCGGCGATCGGGTCGGGCAACATCGCATCGACGATACCGGTCATGTCGAATTGATCGCACCGGGAACGCCGGCATGGGCCGCCGCCAAAGGCGCGATCGACGCGGCGTTGTTCGCCTAGATCGCGCGCCGGTCCCGGTTCGCGCGACTGCGCGCACCCGCCGCCTGATTGCGCGCCCGGTCCCCTTCCGCTATGCGGCGGCTTTATTCACTGGCCGCCGAAACAACGGCGGCCGGGCAGTTTCGTCGAAGGGAATCGCATGGCTCGCCGCCGCCAGATCTACGAAGGCAAGGCAAAGATCCTGTACGAGGGTCCGGAACCGGGTACGCTGATCCAGTATTTCAAGGACGACGCCACCGCCTTCAACGCCCAGAAAAAGGGCACGATCAACGGCAAGGGCGTGCTGAACAACCGGATTTCCGAGCATGTCTTCACGCTGCTCGGCAATATCGGTGTGCCGACCCACTTCATTCGCCGGCTGAACATGCGCGAGCAGCTGATCCGGCAGGTCGAGATCGTGCCGATCGAGGTCGTCGTGCGCAACGTCGCCGCCGGTTCGATCAGCAAGCGGCTGGGGATCGAGGAGGGGCAACAGCTCCCGCGCACGATCATCGAATATTATTACAAGGACGATGCGCTCGGCGATCCGATGGTGTCGGACGAGCATATCCTGTGCTTCGGCTGGGCCGCGCAGGACGAACTGCACGAGATGGCCGACATGGCGATCCGGGTGAACGATTTCCTGTCGGGCATGTTCGCGGCGATCAATATCCGCCTCGTCGACTTCAAGCTCGAATTCGGCCGCATCTGGGACAATGACTTCAGCCGGATCATCCTTGCCGACGAAATCAGCCCCGATGGCTGCCGCCTGTGGGACATGACCACCAACGAGAAGCTCGACAAGGACCGCTTCCGTCGCGACCTGGGCGGCGAAGTCGAGGCGTATCAGGAGGTCGCACGGCGGCTGGGGCTGTTGCCGGAGGGTGCGGACTCGGCAGTGCTGGACCTCGAAACGCATCGCAAGAAGCGCGAGAAGTAAGGCTACCGCTCAGCCCGTCATCCCGGCGAAAGCCGGGATCCATGGACCCGCGACGCGAACGGTAGCGCACCGCATCGAGGTCACCCCGTCCGTGGATCCCGGCTTTCGCCGGGATGACGGTTGTCTTTCTGCGGTTACCCCCGCGCGAACAGCGCCGGGTCGAGCGCCATGACCGCATCCGCCCCGCCCTCGATCTTGCGCCGCAGCGCACCGGTATCGGGAATAATCCGCTCGGCATAGAAGCGCGCCGTCACCCGCTTTCCCTCGATGAACGCCGGATCGCCCTCGCCCGACGCGGCCAGCGCTTCGGCGGCGGTCAGCATCCGCAGCCACATCAGACCCGTCGCGACGATGCCCATGATGTGCATGTACGAATGCGCGCCCGCGCCGACATGGTTCGGGTTCTGCATCCCGTTGGCCATGAACCACATCGTCGCCGCCTGCAGGTCCTTCAGCCCCCGCTCCAGCCGTTCGGCGAAGTCGCGCGTCGCGTCCGAGCCCTTGGCGGTCGCGATCTCCTCTCCGACGATGCGGAAGAAATGCTGGATCGCCCGGCCGCCATTCTGCGCCAGCTTGCGCCCGACCAGGTCCATCGCCTGCACGCCGTTGGTGCCTTCATAGATCATCGCGATCCGGGCATCGCGGACATATTGCTCCATGCCCCATTCGGCGATGTAGCCATGGCCGCCATAGACCTGCTGCGCATTGGTCGCGACGTCATAGCCCTTGTCGGTGCCATAGCCCTTGATGACGGGGGTCAGCAGCGACACGAGATCGTCGGCCAATTCGCGGGTCGTCGCGTCTTCGCTCATATGCGCCAGATCGACCTGCAACGCACCCCACAGGCATAGCGCGCGCAAGCCTTCGGTCAGCGCCTTGCCCTCCATCAGCATGCGGCGGACATCGGGATGGACGAACAGCGTATCGGCCTTTTCCTCCGGTTGCGCCGGGCCGGTCAGCGCCCGCCCCTGCCGCCGGTCGCCGGCATAGATCACCGCGTTCTGATAGGCGGTCTCGGCAACCCCCAGCCCCTGCAAGCCGACGCCGAGACGCGCCGCGTTCATCATGATGAACATCGCGGCGAGCCCCTTCATCTCCTCGCCGACCAGCCAGCCCTTCGCCCCGTCATAGTTCATGACGCAGGTCGAATTGGCATGGATGCCCATCTTGTGCTCGATCGAGCCACAGGTAACCGGATTGCGCGCGCCCAGCGAACCGTCGTCGTTCACCAGGAACTTCGGCACCACGAACAGCGAAATCCCCTTCGAGCTTTCCGGCGCGCCCGGCGTCTTGGCCAGGACGAGGTGGATGATGTTGTCGGTCAGATCATGCTCGCCCGACGAGATGAATATCTTGGTGCCGGTGATCGCCCACGACCCGTCGTCGTTCGGCACCGCGCGCGTCTTGATGAGGCCGAGGTCGGTGCCGCATTGCGGCTCGGTCAGGTTCATGGTGCCGCCCCACTCGCCCGACACCATTTTGGGCACGTACATCGCCTGCTGTTCGGGCGAACCCTTCACCAGCAACGCGGCGATCGCACCATGCGTCAGCCCCGGATACATGGCGAAGGCCATATTGGCGGAGATCAGATACTCCTCGAACGCCGTCGCCACGACATGCGGCATCGCCTGCCCACCGAACTGTTCCGGCGCCGACAGCGTGCCCCAGCCCGACTCGACGAACTGGCGATAGGCGTCCTTGAACCCTTCGGGCGTCGTCACGCTGCCATCGGCATGGCGGGTGCAGCCCTGCTGGTCTCCCGAAGCGTTCAGCGGGAACAGCACCTCCGCAACGAATCGGCCGCCCTCTTCCAGCACCGCCTCGACCGTGTCGGGCGTGGCATTGGCGAAGCCGGGCAGCGCGGCGTGATCGCCGATCTTGAGTACATGGTCAAGGATGAAGCGGGTGTCGCGGACCGGCGGGGTATAGCTGGGCATCGGGTCAATCCTTCTCCGGGGATGCGCCCTCTGACGGGGCGGTCTGGTGCGGCAGCGCTTCGATCGTGGTCACGAAGTCGCTAAGTTCGGCGATGGCGGCGTCGATGTCGCGCCGCTGGTTTTCGAGCAGCGCGATCCGGTCGCGGCATTTCTGAACCGTCACCTGCCGCTGCACGACACGCCCGTCGCCGATATCGTACAGGTCGATCATTTCGCGAATGTCGGCGAGGCTGAACCCGACGCGCTTGCCGCGCAGGATCCATGCCAGCCGCGCCCGGTCGCGCTGCGAATAGATGCGGGCAAGGCCACGCCGTTCGGGCGCGATCAGCCCCTCATCCTCATAAAAGCGCAGCGCGCGGGCGGTCACGCCGAACTCACCGCACAGGTCGGTGATCGAGAAGCGATCGGCTTCGCCGGACGACTCGGACGATAAGGCGGTTGCAGCGACCATGACCGGTAGACTAGTTTACGTTGACGTGAACGTCAACTTTCGTCGGCCGGGAGAGATGGCGGCGGACATTCGGCCCGCTTGACCGGCTTGCGCTTCACCGCCGTCGTTGCGAATTCAGCGGCATCCAGCGCACCGTCACGCCCCTTGTCGGCGGCCGCGAATTTGGTCGTCGTCTTGACCGCCCACTCGTCGAAGCTCAGCCGCCCGTCGCCATTGGTGTCGAGCTTCGCATAGGCCTTGCGCCGCGACGCCAGATACTCGTCGCGGGTGATGCGGCCGTCGCGGTCCTTGTCATAGCGGTCGAACCGCTTCTGTTCGCGCGTACGCGCCGTTGCCGCGGGCGGGTCGGGCACTTCCGTTTCGGCGGTCTGGGCGGCAGCGTGCGGCGCAGGCGGTGGCGGCAGCTTCTCGGTGGCGGCGTCACCCCGGAACAGGAACAGTCCCGCCGCGACCAGCGCCAATGCCGACCCAACCCCGGCCAGGAACCGCCACATTACTCACCCCTTTGCTGCCCGCTCCCTGTATCGGACAGCCCCTATCGCCCGGCAAGTCCGAACCAAGCCAGCCGCGCCGCGCGCTTCGGCCCACCGGGTGTGACCTGTGCCAGATCGAGCCGGGCCGACAGCGCCATCAGCCCGAGCGACCGGGCAACCCCACGCAGCGGCGTCGCCAGTGCCGTATGGGCGAGCGCGCCTGCCGCCTCCGCAACGCTCCGGTCGTCGAGATGCTGCATCAGATCGGCAAGCGCCCAGCCCTGCCCCAGCGTCGCCGCCCGTCCGGCATCGCCGCCGAGGATCACCGCCGCCTGTCGGAACAATTGCCCGCCCCGCTCCGCCCCGAACCGGTGCAGCGCGTCGCGATCGAGCGTTTCCTCCTCGATCAACACTTCCCACCCCTCGACTATTTTCGCCAGCGCCGTACCGGTCACGCCGCGCGGCAACGCGTTCTCGGCAAGTGCGGTCAGCACCGGCATGGCCGGTGGCGGGGCATGGTCGAGCTTCGCCAGCTGCTCGCGCCACCATGCCAGCCGGATCTGTCCGATCGCAGGCTGGGTCGTGGTACGCACGACATCGGCCAGCGCGGCGTCGAGCGCGAGCAGCGCCGACAGCGCCGCCCGCCGTCCGTCATCCGGAGCGTAGGCAAGGGCGAGACGGCGTTCGGGATCGGTGTCCATGGCCATCGTCCCAAGCCGTGTCTTAACCGGGCGTCAACCCCGACCTGCGATGGAAATCAGGGGATTTGGGTTTCACGGTGTCGGCAGGACGGACGGGTACGGGATGAACGGGCGACGGCTTGGACGGTGTCCAGATGGCGTTCTGACGCGACTGGCGCGGGACCGCCGCGGCAACACGCTGGCCATGATGGCGATCGCGCTCATCCCCATCACCGCGCTCGGTGGATCCGGCGTCGATATCGCCCGGGTCTATATGGTCAAGAACCGCTTGCAACAGGCATGCGACGCGGGCGTCCTCGCCGGCCGCAAGTTTATGGACGACACCAAGGGCACGACGCTCGACGAAAAGGCGACCAAGCAGGCCAACGCGTTTTTCCTGAGCAACGTCGCCAATGGCTGGCTCGGCATCAACGACTCGAAGTTCACCCCGCGCCGCACGGGCGACAACCGCGTCGCCGGGGATGCGCAGGTAGTCGTGCCGATGACGATCATGAAAATGTTCGGCGCGCCGGACGTGACGCTGGCGGTCGCATGCGAAGCCCGTCTCGACATTGCCGATACCGACGTCATGTTCGTCCTCGACACCACCGGGTCGATGGCGTGCCTACCGAACGAGAACGAAGCGGACTGTGCGAAAAGCAACCCCGAGCAAACCAGCTACACCCGTCCCAGCAGTTCGACGGCCGATACGACGCCCGGCTATGCCGGCAGCACGGGCTATGCGCTGAAAGAGAAAAAGGGTTCGCGGATTGCAGCATTGCGGACCGCGGTCGTCGATTTCTACGATACGATGGAGGCCGCGAAGCAAGCGAACACGCGCATCCGCTATGGCTTCGTACCGTACGCGACGGGGGTAAATGCCGGTGCCGCGATCCGTGCGATGTCCGCCAGCTATCTGGTCGGCAGCAATGGGCACAACGACACCGCAACCTATGAGACCCGACATATCGTCGACGAATATCGGGTTCGCTCCTCCTCCGACAGGGTCAGAGTTTCGCAGGAGAGTTGCGAGGCATTCGTGCCGGTTCGGGATCCGGCGACCCGGCTGACCTTCGATTCAGAGGGCAACGCCACGCTCACGACGCGCGACTGGGACAGCGATCGCGAGCGCTGCACCGAGACGCGGTCCTCGCTGGGACCCATATGGGCATACGAACCTTATGCGCTCGATGTCAGCGACTATATTTCCGCCGCCTCGGCTCGCAATTCGACCAGGATCAAGCCCACCAATAACGCATGGCTAGGCTGTATCGAGGAAACCGACCGAAGCACCACCGGCTCGCGGCAGTTCGATGCAAACAGGCTCCCCCCCAATCTCGATCCTAGCCTGAAACCGTCGGGGCAGGACCGGTGGCAGCCACTATGGCCGGAAGTCGCCTATCATCGCTACTACAACAACGATAAGTACCGCGGCACGCTCTACGGCCGGGGCGAAATCAACGAAACATACTGGTTGGGCTCCGATCCCAATTCAAAGGCCGGCCTCACCAGTTGCGGCAAACCCGTGCAGCGGTTGTCAGCGCTGTCCCGGGACCAGGTACGGACCTATATCAACGCCGCCGACTTCGCGCCTTTGGGGGGCACCGAACACGATACCGGCATGCTGTGGGCACTCCGTTTGCTGTCGCGCGACGGGATCTTCGCCAGCGACAATGGCGGACAGGGCAGTCGCCCGGCTGCCAAGCAAGTCATCGTCTTCCTCACCGACGGCGAAATGAAACCCTATGACACGACCTACGGCCTCTACGGCATGGAGTTCTGGGATCGTCGCATCGCCGATGGCGACAGCGACCTGAAATCCTATCACAATGCCCGCTTCCTCGCCCTGTGCGACAAGGCACGGGCGATGGGCATCGACGTATGGACAGTTGCCCTTAGCATGGGCAGCACGGCCGAACTGAAAAGCTGTGCCTCCTCGTCGGATCAGGCATTGGCCACGACGTCGGGAACAGGGCTGTCCGACGCGTTCAAGAAGATCGCGAAGGCGGTCGCCATGCTGCGGATTTCGCGATGAGGATGCGTTCGCCTCGCCACCTGTATCGTGACCGTCGCGGCGTCAGCGTGATCGAATTCGCGCTGTTGGCACCGGTCCTGATGATGTTGCTCATGGGGCTCGGCGACCTGCTCTACCAACCCTATGTCCAAGCCATCCTCGACGGCGCCGTGCAAAAGGCCGGACGCGATTCGACGCTGGAGGAAAACGCGTCGGACCAGCGCGCGATCGACGATCAGGTAAAGGCCGCCGTCGGCAGCATCGCCAAGGACGCAACGTTCACGTCGTCGCGCGAAAGCTATTCGGCCTTCGCGCTGATCAAGCCTGAACCCATCCAGGACGCCAATGGCAACGGGCGGCTCGATTCAGGCGAATGCTTCGACGACATCAACGGCAACGGCACCTACGACACCAATCCGGCGCGCACCGGCCAAGGGGGCGCCGATGACGTCACCCGCTACACGATGCGCGTCGTCTATACCCGCCCGTTTCCGGTCGCGGAACTGCTCGGCTTCTCGCCGACCCTGACGATCGAGGCATCCACGTTGCTCAAGAACCAGCCCTATGCCCGGCAGACGGTACGATCGATACCGCGCGTGTGCCTGCCATGACCACGCCACCCCGAACGCTACCTCGACTGGGTTTCCGCGCCCTGCTTCGCGACCGGCGTGGCGTCGCGATGCTGGAATTCGCGCTCGGCCTGCCATTGCTTCTGGGCGTCGGCCTTTATGCCACCGAAACGGCCAACCTCGCGCTGACCACGATGCGCATCAACCAGATCGCCCAGAACCTTGCCGACAATGCCTCACGCGTCGGCGACATGAACAGCGACAGCATCAGGCAGTTGCGCGAGATCGATATCAACGACGTGCTTACCGCCACCCGCCTGCAGGGTGACCGGATCGAACTGACGACGCGCGGTCGGATCACCATCTCCAGCCTCGAACAAAATTCGGACGGGGTACAATATCTGCACTGGCAACGGTGCATCGGCCTGAAAAGCGGTTCGGACTATGATTCGAACTACGACCGCACCCATGGAACGATGGACCGTGACGACGGCATCGGCACAAACTGGTGGAATGGCGGAGTGCGAATGCCGAACGGCATGGGCGACCAGGATCCCAAGGTCCAGTCACCGGTCGGATCCGGGGTAATGTATATCGAAGTGAACTACGAATATCGCCCGATCGTCGGTACCGCGTGGCTACCTGGCGGGTCGGCACGCATCCATGCGACGGCGGCGTTCGTCGTGCGCGATCGGCGCAATTTCGATCAGATCTATAATCCGGACCCCGCCGCGCCGCGCTATTACTGCGATGCGTATAGCGCAACGTGACGGGGTCGATCGGGATCAGGCCTTGTAGGTGACCTTCTTCACCGCCGCCACGACCTTGTCGCTGGTGATGAGCGCCAGCTTTTCGAGGTTCGCGGCATAGGGCAGCGGCACGTCCTCGTTGGTGACGCGCAGCACGGGCGCGTCGAGGTCGTCGAAGCCCTCTTCCATCACCACCGCGGCGATTTCCGACGCGATCGAGCAGGTCGGCCAACCTTCCTCGACCACGACCAGCCGGTTGGTCTTCTTCAGCGACTTCAGCACCGTCTTGGTATCGAGCGGGCGCAGCGTGCGCAGATCGATCACCTCGGCATCAATACCCTCGCCGGCCAGCTTCTCGGCGGCTTCGAGCGCAAGGCCGACGCCGATCGAATAGCTGACGATCGTCACGTCCTTGCCCGGCTTCATGATCCGCGCCTTGCCGATCGGCAGGACAAAATCGTCGAGCTTGGGCACGTCGAACGAGCGGCCGTACATCAGTTCGTTTTCGAGAAAGACGACCGGGTCGGTCGAGCGGATCGCCGCCTTCAGCAGCCCCTTGGCATCGGCCGCGTCATAGGGTGCGATCACGATCAGGCCGGGGACGCTGGCATACCACGGGCCGTAGTTCTGCGAATGCTGCGCACCGACGCGGCTCGCCGCGCCGTTGGGACCACGGAACACGATAGGACAGCGCATCTGGCCGCCCGACATGTAATTGGTCTTGGCGGCCGAATTGATGATGTGGTCGATCGCCTGCATGGCGAAGTTGAACGTCATGAACTCGATGACCGGGCGCAAGCCGCCCATCGCCGCACCGGTACCGATACCGGCAAAGCCATATTCGGTGATCGGCGTGTCGATGACGCGACGGTCGCCGAACTCCGCGAGCAGACCCTGCGTGACCTTATACGCGCCCTGATATTCGGCGACTTCCTCGCCCATCACGAACACACGGTCGTCGGCGCGCATTTCCTCGGCCATCGCGTCGCGCAGCGCGTCGCGGACCGTGGTCTTGACCATCTCGGTCCCTTCCGGGATTTCCGGGCTGGTCTCGCCTTCCTGATCGGCGGCATCGAACAGCTGGCGGGCGCCGGTTTCGGCATGCTGCTGCGACGTGCCTTCGGGCGTCGGCGGCGCCTTGTCGTCATTCTTTTCGTCGGCCTTAGGCGTCGCGGCGGCGGCATCGCCGGCACGCGCCTCGGTCGGCTGTGCCGACTTGGCGGCGTCGACGTCTTCGCCTTCGCCCGCCAGGACCGCGATGACCGCGCCGACCTTCACGTTATCGGTGCCTTCGGCGATCAGGATTTGCGCGATCGTGCCCTCGTCGACGGCTTCGAATTCCATCGTCGCCTTGTCGGTCTCGATCTCGGCCATGATGTCGCCCGACTTAACCGTGTCGCCTTCCTTGACGAGCCACTTGGCCAGCGTGCCTTCTTCCATCGTGGGCGACAGCGCCGGCATCTTCAGTTCGATCGGCATCTCAGTAGGTCTCCACCAGCACGTCGGTGTACAGTTCTTCCGGGTTCGGTTCGGGCGCGCTTTCGGCGAAGTCGGCGGCGGCGTTGACCACCTTGCGGATCTCGGCCTCGATCGCCTTCAGCTCGTCTTCCTGCACCCCGGCGGCGTTCAGCTCGCGCTTCAGCCCCTCGATCGGGTCCGAATTGTCGCGCATCGCCTGCACTTCGTCGCGGCTGCGATATTTTGCCGGGTCGGACATCGAGTGACCACGATAGCGATAGGTCTTCATCTCGAGAATGATCGGCCCCTTGCCCGCGCGCACCCACGCCAGCGCTTCCTCGGCAGCACCGCGGCATGCCAGCACGTCCATGCCGTCGACCTGGATACCCGGAATGCGGAAGCTCTCGCCGCGCTTGTACAGCTGGTCTTCGGCCGAGGCGCGATTGACGCTGGTGCCCATGGCATATTGGTTGTTCTCGATCACGAAGATGATCGGGAGCTTCCACAGCTCGGCCATGTTGAACGATTCGTACACCTGACCCTGGTTCGCGGCGCCGTCGCCGAAATAGGCCATGCAGACGCCGCCGTCGTTGCTGTACTTGTGCCCGAACGCGAGACCCGCGCCCAGCGACACCTGCGCCCCGACGATGCCGTGACCGCCATAGAATTTATGCTCGGTCGAAAACATGTGCATCGACCCGCCCTTGCCACGGCTGATGCCGGCTTCGCGCCCGGTCAGCTCGGCCATGATGACCTTGGGATCGATGCCGTACGCAAGCATGTGGCCATGGTCGCGATAGCCGGTGATGACCGAATCCTTGCCGGATTCGAGCGCCGACTGCAGCCCGACGGCCACCGCTTCCTGCCCGATATACAGGTGGCAGAAGCCACCGATCAGGCCGAGGCCGTACAATTGCCCCGCCTTTTCCTCGAAACGACGGATCAGCAGCATCTCCTTGTAGAAGGAGAGCAATTCCTCTTTCGACGCCTCGTACCGCTTTGGCTCGCCCGGCCGTTCGCGATTGGGAATGACGGGTTCGCTGGTGCGGCCTTGCGCCGGTGCTTTTGCCACGGTTCGGATGCCTCGTTCCTGAAAGGATGGGTAGGAAGCGCCGCCTATGGCGCGAATTATCCCCTTGCGCAACCGAGCCAGCCCGTTCCGGTCCGGATTCAGTCGTCGATACGGATTCCGCAGCGGGTGCGCGCCGCCGCCTCGCCGCCGATCGGCACGATGAATTCGTCCGGGTGGGCGACGTTCAGCTTCCGCCGGACAAGTTCGTCGACCATGTCGGGATCGGCATGGCGCGGATCGAGCAGTTCGACCCGGTTGCGCAGGTCGGCGCGCACCTTCTCCAGACAGGCATATTGCGCTTTCCGCACCGCCAGCTTGCGTTGATAATCACGATAGGCGAGCACCCCGTTCGGACCCAGTACCGCGTGATAGGCGAAGAACCCGATGACGAGGATCACCAGCGCCGGCCAACCGGCACGTCTCAGCATCTGACGAAGGGGCGAGGAACGCGACATGGCGCGTATGTCGTTTATACCCCGCCCCCACGCAACCCACCTGCCGCCCCAAGGAGCCGATATGCACCTGCTGCACGACCCCGCGACGCTCACCGACCCGATCGATTTCGACGCCTTCCTGCGGGTCGACATCCGCGTCGGGACCATCGTCGCCGCCGAACCCTATCCGGAGGCACGCAAGCCCGCGATCAAGCTGGTCATCGATTTCGGCCAGGTACTCGGTCGCAAGCGGTCGAGTGCGCAGATCACGGAGCACTATGACTGCGAGGAATTGATCGGGCGGCAGGTCGCGGCAGTGGTCAACTTCCCGCCCCGGCAGATCGGCAAGTTCGTGTCCGAAGTCCTGACGCTCGGCTTTCCCGACGAGGCTGGCGCCGTGGTGCTGTTCGCGCCCGACCAGCGGGTGCCGGATGGCGGGCGGCTGTTCTAGAACCGATCTACCCATCGGTCATTCTTTGCGAGCCGTGTCGGCCGCGCGTGCAAGTCAACCCATTCTTAAACCGATTGCAATAGGCGCAGCCCCGATCAATTTGCGGGGAGGATCAGGGAATTGCGCCTATTCTATACCACAGCCTGCGTGCTGCCACTTATCGCCGGGGCGTCGGCGCATGCGCAGTCGGCGACGACGGGTAACGACAAGCCCGCCGACCGTATGACGGACGCCGCCAAGCCGTCAGGCGACATCATCGTCACCGCCGTCGCGCGGGGGCGCGACCGACTCGACAGCGCCATTTCGACCAGTTCGTTGCGTGAGGCCGACATTCTGAAGGCCGCGCCGCGCTCCACCGCCGAGATTTTCCGCAACGTACCCGGCATCCGTTCGGAAAGCTCGGGCGGCGAAGGCAATGCGAACATCTCGATCCGCGGCCTTCCGATCGCCTCGGGCGGGGCGAAATTCTTGCAACTGCAGGAGGACGGCCTGCCCGTCCTCGAATTCGGCGACATCACCTTCGGCAATGCCGACATCTTCCTGCGCGCCGACCTGAACCTGTCGTCGGTCGAGGCGATCCGGGGCGGGTCGGCCTCCACCTTCTCGTCCAATTCGCCGGGCGGCGTGCTCAACCTGATCTCGAAGACCGGCGAACAGGAAGGGGGCGCGCTGCAATTCGGCGCGGGGCTCGATTATCAGGAATATCGCGTCGATTTCGACTATGGGGGCAAGATCGACAGCAGCCTGCGCTATCATGTCGGCGGCTTCTATCGACAGGGCGAAGGACCGCGCCGGATCGGCTATGACGGCAATCGCGGCGGCCAGTTCAAGGCGAACCTGACCAAGACCTTCTCGGGCGGCTATATCCGCTTCTACGGCAAGTATCTCGACGATCGCGCGGTCGGCTACCTGCCTAATCCGGTCCGCGTGACCGGCAGCAATGCCGATCCGCGCTATACCAGCCTGCCCGGCTTCTCGATCACGCGCGACGCGCTGCTGTCGCGCAATTTCACCACCAACCTGACGCTCGACGGCCAGAACAATGTCGTCACGCGCGACCTTCGCGACGGCCAGCATCCGGTGGTGAAAGCGTTCGGCGTGGAAACGCAGATCGACCTGTCCGGATGGACCGTGACCGACCGGTTCCGCTATGCCGACATCAGCGGCGGCTTCTCGTCGAACTTCCCGTCCAACGTCGCCGCCGCGTCGGACATCGCGACCGCGCTCGGTGATGCCGGCGCGACGCTGCGCTTCGCCAGCGGCCCGTCCGCCGGACAGGCGATCACCGACCCCGCCGCGCTCAACGGCAACGGCCTGCTCGCGCAGATCGTGGTGTTCGATGTGAAGCTGAACAGCCTCGACAACGTCACCAACGACGTGCGGGCCAGCCGGGTGTTCACGCTGGGCGGCGGCGACCTGACGACGACGGCGGGCTTCTACAAGTCGCGCCAGGCGATCGATACCGACTGGCTGTGGACGTCGACCCTGCTCGACGTGCGCGGCGATGGTCGCGCCGCGCTAGTCGATGTGGTGTCGGCCGGCGGCACGCCGGTGACGCAGAACGGATTCTATGCGTACAGCGCCAGCTATTTCGGCGACTGTTGCCGTCGCAGCTACCGCGTCGCCTATGACGTCAACGCGCCGTTCGCCTCGCTGAATTACAAGGTCGGCCGCGTCGCGCTGGGCGCCAGCGTCCGCTATGATTTCGGCGACGCGTCGGGATCGGTCTACGGCGCGGACCTGGGCGGCGGACGCACCGGCGTCGTCGCGCGCGACATCGACGGCGACGGCATTCTTTCCGCGGCGGAACGGCGGGTCGCGGTCATTCCGCTCGGCCAGCCGGCACCGGTCGATTATGGCTGGAACTACCTGTCCTATTCGGCGGGCATCAACTTCCGCATCGCCGAGCCGTTCGCAGTCTTCGCCCGCTACAGCCGGGGCGGCCGCGCCAATGCCGACCGGCTGTTGTTCGGTCCGGCGGTCAGCACGACCGACGGCTCGCTGCTCAGCAAGTCCGCCGCCGTCGACTTCGTCCGCCAGGCGGAGGCAGGCGCCAAGTACCGCCACAACGGACTCGTCCTGAACCTGACCGGCTTCTGGGCGCGGACCGAGGAACAGAATTACGAAGCGACGCGGCAGGTCTTCATCGATCGCGAATATCGTGCCGTCGGCCTCGAATTCGACGGCGGTTACCGGGTCGGCGTGTTCGGCATCAACGGCGGCGCTACCTGGACCGATGCGAAGATCGTGAGCGACGCGCTCAACCCCGGCGTCATCGGCAACACGCCGCGTCGTCAGGCGCGGCTGATCTTCCAGGCGACGCCGCAGGTGGAGATCGACCGATTCACGGTCGGGGCCAATGTCATCGGTACGACCAGCAGCTATGCCCAGGACAGCAACCAGTTGAAGCTGCCCGGCTACACCGTCGCCAACGCCTTCGTCCAATATCGCCCGACCAGCCGCCTGCTACTGTCGCTGAACGCGAACAATCTGTTCGACGTACAGGGCTTTACCGAGGCGGAAGATGCAGTGATCCCGGCCAACGGCATCGTCCGCGCGCGCTCGATCAACGGCCGCACGACGTCGATGACGGCACGTATCCTGTTCTGAGCCAATCGCCGGGCCGCGTATCCGCGTGGCCCGGCGCCCTTCGCTACGCCCCATCCCCGCCCGCATCATAGCGCAGGCGAGCGTCGCGAATATTCGTCCGGTTCGCATCGGCCCACATCGTTAGCGCCATGACCGGCGCGAGCAGCGACCTGCCAATATCCGTCAGTTCATACTCGACCCGCGGCGGGATGGTGGGGAACAAGGTCCGGCGCACCATACCGTCGCGTTCCAGCCCGCGTAGCGTGATCGTCAACATGCGCTGCGAGATGCCGTCGATCCGACGTCGCAACGCGTTGAACCGCACCGGCCCGTCCTTCAACGTCGCGATGATGTAGAGGCTCCATTTATCGCCGATGCGGTCGAGTATCTCGCGCACCATGCCGCAGTCGTCGTGACGGCCCGGAGCGGTAAATTCCATGTGACCTGGTTTCATCGGCGTGCCTTCTTGCAGGGGGCAGTGCGGTCACTTTAATAGCGTCGGTAACAATTTGTTACCACCTTGTTCCTGTGGCGGAACCGTGGATCGGAAGGATATGCGATGAAGATCGCTCTCTTCGGCGGGACGGGCCCGACCGGACGGCACATCATCGAAACGGCGCTGGCGCGGGGGTATGCGCTTTCGGTCTTCGCACGCGACCCGGCAAAGCTCGCCGCCTTCGCCGACCGGGTCGAGATCGTGGTCGGCGACCTCAGCAATCGCGACGCGATCAAGGCATGCATCACGGGCGCCGATGCCGTCATCAGCGCCCTCGGGCCCAACAGCCTGAGCGCCCGCGAAAAACGGCCGATCATGCGCGGCGTCGCCACGATCATTTCGGTCATGGAGGAATTGCACGTCCGCCGCCTGATCCAGGTCTCGACACCCGCCTGTCGTGATCCGAAGGACGGATTCGACCTGCCGTCGCGCGCCTCCGTGCTGCTGTTCAGGCTGATCGCCCGTAACGCCTCGGACGATATTCGCGCGACCGCCGAACTGGTACGAAGCTCCTCGCGCGACTGGACGCTGGTGCGAATCCCGAACCTGCACGACGGAGCCGCAACGGGGCGGATCGCCATCGGCTGGTACGGCCGGACGAAGCTCGGAATGAAGCTGTCACGGGGCAATCTTGCGAAATTTCTGGTCGATCAGGTGACGGCCACCGACCATCTCCGCGCCGCACCGGGGATCGCGGATCGCCGATGAAGATGGATGAACGAAAGGAAGCTGTCGTGCTGCGGATCGATCTCTATACCGATATTGTCTGCCCGTGGTGCATCATCGGGCATCACCGTCTCGACAAGGTGTTGGCGGAGCGGTTTCCCGACCTCTCGGTGGACGTCCGTCAGCATCCGGTGCTGCTGTTGCCCGACGCCCCGCCGCAGGGCCTGTATGTCGCTGATCTGCTCCGCGCGCGCTACGGCGTGACCGATGTCCGGGCGGCGTTCGCCCGTCCCGAGGCGGAGGCACGGGCATCGGGCCTCGCGCTCGATCTCAGCCGCCAGCCATGGATGTACCGAACCCAGCCAGCGCATGGGTTGATCCTCGCCGCCCGGGAACGGGGGACGCAACATGCCCTCGCCGTCGCTATCACGAAGGCGTATTTCCTCGATGCACGGAATATATCGGACGCCGACGTGCTCGCCGATATCGCGACCCGGCACGGGTTCGAGGGCGAGGAAGCGCGCGCAATTGTCCTCGACCCTGCGCAACATCGCCGGGTGGACGTAGCAGCGGCACAATCCGCGGCGGCGGGGGTTCGGTCGGTGCCCCATTTCGTCTTCGGCGACCGCATCGCCATCAACGGCGGCCGCAGCGAGGACGAACTTGCGGCCGCCATCCGTCAGGCGTCTGCCATCGCTGCAACCGGATAGGACTCGATCACGTTGCCGGAGCGGTGAAACGCGAACGTCGCCGCACGGCGGGAAAAGGCTTGCCGGCCTTTCGTCAACGGACGGACGCAAAAAAAGGGGGCGCCGGCTCGCACCGACGCCCCCTTCCCTCATTCCGCGATCAACGCAGGATCGAACGCCCCGCATAGCGCGCCGCGCCGGCCAGCTCTTCCTCGATCCGGATCAGCTGGTTGTACTTGGCAAGCCGGTCCGATCGCGCCAACGACCCGGTCTTGATCTGGCCGCAGTTGGTGGCGACCGCGAGGTCGGCGATCGTCGCGTCCTCGGTCTCGCCCGAACGGTGCGACATGACGGCGGTATAGCGGTTGCGCTGGGCGAGGTTCACCGCCTCCAGCGTCTCGGTCAGCGTGCCGATCTGGTTGACCTTCACCAGCAGCGAGTTGGCGAGGCCCTGCTTCAGACCCATGGCCAGCCGCTTCGGATTGGTCACGAACAGGTCGTCGCCGACCAGTTGGACCTTGTCGCCGATCTTGTCGGTCAGCGCCTTCCAACCCTCGAAATCGTCCTCCGACATGCCGTCCTCGATCGACAGGATTGGATAGCGCGCGGCGAGATCGGCGAGGTAATCGGCCATCTCGACCGGCGACAGCGACTTACCCTCGCCGACCATCTCATAGCGCCCGCCCTTGAAGAATTCGGTCGCGGCGCAATCTAGCGCGAGCATCACGTCGTCGCCCGGCTTGTAGCCCGCCCGCTCGATGCTCTGCATGATGAAGTCGAGTGCATCGATCGTGCTGCTGAGCGCCGGCGCAAAACCGCCTTCGTCACCGACCGAGGTGGCAAGGCCCTTCTCCGACAGCCCCTTCTTCAGCGTGTGGAAGATTTCCGAACCGCACCGGACGGCTTCGGCAATGCTGTCGGCACCGACCGGCATCACCATGAATTCCTGGAAATCGATCGGGTTGTCAGCATGTTCGCCGCCATTGATGATGTTCATCATCGGCACTGGCAACAGATGCGCCGACACGCCGCCGACGTAGCGGTACAGCGGCAGGCCGCGCGCATCCGCCGCCGCCTTCGCCACCGCGAGGCTGACACCGAGGATCGCGTTCGCGCCCAGCCGGCCCTTATTGTCGGTGCCGTCGAGCTGGATCATCGCGTTGTCGATGTCGCTCTGGTCCTCGGCATCCATGCCCAGCACCGCCTCGGCGATGTCGCCGTTCACCGCCTCGACGGCGGCCAGCACGCCCTTGCCGAGATAGACCGACTTGTCGCCGTCGCGCTTCTCGACCGCTTCGTGCGCGCCGGTCGACGCGCCCGACGGGACCGCGGCGCGGCCGAAGCTGCCATCCTCCAGCAGCACGTCGACCTCGACGGTCGGATTGCCGCGGCTGTCGAGGATTTGGCGGCCATGCACCTGAATGATTGCGGTCACGTAACGACTCCCTTTATGTCCGTGCGGAACGGCGTGGTCGCGGTCCCTGTATCCATTCGGCCCGTGCCTCGCAAATCCTGTGCGCGCAACGGAACCCGAGCATTGCCGCATGGTTATCGTCCCGAAACGAAGAAAGGATTCGTTATGACCGACTTCAATCGGACCGGCGGCTCGCCGACCACCAGCGACACCGCCGTCGACTTTAATGCCGACATCACGCCCGCCACGGGCGGCACCGTCGAATTCACCCCGGCCGCCACGACCTCGTTCGATTCGGAAGCGACCTCGACCGGCAGCGCCAAGCAGACGCTCAAGGACGAAGCGTCGAAGCTGAGCGCCAAGGCCACCGAAAAGGCACGCGGCCTCGCCGATGAGGGCAAGCTGCGTGCGACCGGCGCACTCGATGAATTCTCGAAGCTCATGGAAGATGCCGCCAGCACCGTCGATGAAAAGCTCGGCGAACAATATGGCCAATATGCCCGTTCGGCGGCGCAGGCGATTTCGGGCTTCTCGGACAATCTGCGCGGCAAGGAAGTCGACGACCTGATCGCCGATGCCAGCGATTTCGTCCGCAAGAGCCCGGCGATCGCGATCGGCACCGCCGCTGCGCTGGGCTTCGTGCTGGCGCGCATCGTCAAGGCGGGCACCGACGCCGACACCCCCGTGGTCAAGGGCTGAGCCCGATCATGGGGGACGAGGGGCTGGGAACGGTCGTCGGTCGCGTCGTCGAGGATGCGAAGGCCTATGCCCGTGCCGAAGTCACGCTGTGGAAGACGGTCGCCAGCACCCGCGGATCGCAGGCGGGCATCGCCGCCGGCCTCGCGGTCGGTGCGGTAGTCATTGCCCTGTCGGCGGTGACCGCGTTGCTGGTCGGGGCGATCCTGTCGCTGCGGCCGGTCATGGGGCCGGGCTGGGCGACGTTGCTGGTCGTCGTCGTGGCGCTCGGGATCGCGGCCATTCTCGCCAAGATCGCGCTGGCGAGCTTCAAGCGCGTCGTCGCGCCTCTCGGAGACGGCCGATGATGCCGCCAACCCTTGCCGCCGCCCGCGCCGATGCGCTGCTCAAGCGCGCCCGGTTGCAGGCTAGCCTTGCCGAAGCCAAGCACCGCCTGTCGCCATCGACCATCGCCTCGAACGTCGCCGACGACCTGCGCGACAAGGCGGAGGACGGCGTCGCGGTCGTTATGGAGCGTCCCGGCGTCGCGGCTGGCATCGCCACCGGCGTCATCGCGCTGCTTGCCCGCAAGCGTATCGCCCGGCTGTTCCGCAGGACACCACCGCCCCCGCCGCCCCCCATCGCCCCGCCCCCGCCCGTCCCGAACAAGGAATGACATCATGAGCGAACTCAAGACCGCCCCGCACGAAACCACGGGCACCATCGATACGCTGAAGGAAAAGGCGTCGACTGCCGCCCATGCGACCAGCGACGCCGCGCACGACGCTGCCAAGCGCGCGTCGGACGCTGCCCATGAAGCGGCGCAGCGCGCGTCGGAGACGATCGAGACCAATCCGCTTGCGGTTCTGGCCGGCGGCCTCGCACTCGGTGCCGTCGTCGGCGCGCTGCTGCCGCGTACCGCGCAGGAGACGAAGACGCTCGCCCCGCTCGGCAAGAAGCTGGCGGCCGCCGCCACCGCCGCTGCCGCAACCGCGCGCGACGTCGGCAAGGAACAGCTGACCGCCGCGCTGCCGAGCAAGGACGGCGCCAAGGAACAGCTGCGTTCGGCGTTCAGCGCGGTGGTGCAGGCTGCCGCCGATAGCGGCAAGGCCGCGGTCAAGAACTGATCGGTCGCGCAAATCCCAGATTCTGGGTTGAAGGGTACGCCCGGTCCGCTATGCGGGCTGGGCGTATCTTTTTTTGCACTGCGGGAACGACCATGAGCAAACTTCACCTCGTCTTCGGCGGCCGCGTCTCCGATCCGCGCACGCTCGACTTCGCCGATCTGAAGGCGATCGACGTCGTCGGCATCTTCGGCGACTATGCCAGCGCCGAAAAGGCATGGCGCGCCGCGGCGCAGCGGACCGTCGACGATGCCGAAATGAAATATGTGGTGGTGCATCTGCACCGCCTGCTCGAACCGGAACTGCCGGCGGCGTAAGGCCCTCGACCTTTCAATCAGGATGATGCGTTCGTCCTGAGTAGCCGCTGAGCCTGTCCAAGCGGCGTATCGAACGACCGTCCGTGGCAGGTACTTCGATACGGGTCTTCGACTTCGCTCAGCCCCTACTCAGTACGAACGGCCGTATGCTAATTCGGGGTGTCGGTTTTCAGCACCCGCGCACCCCAACGCCACCGCAACAACGGCCGCAGCAATACCATGCCCGCGATAAACCCGCCGGCATGCGCGGCCCCGGCGATCGGCATCTCGCTCCCCGCGCTCGCCCAGCCGATGGCGAGGTTGAGCACCGTCCAGCTCACCCCCAGCCACACCGCATGCACGACATGCGCCGGCACCGGCCCGATCGCCTTCGCCTTGCCACCGCCGAACAGCAGCGCATAGGCGCCGATCAGCGCCGAGATCGCTCCGCTTGCCCCGATCATCGGCGCGGGCGAGCGCGGTCCCGCCAGCCACTGCGCCGCGACCGATGCATAGGCACCGACCAACAGCAACACCAGTACCCCGCGAAGCCCCACCGCCCGCTGCGTCGGCGTACCGACGATCGCAAGGCTCAGCAGATTGAACGCCAGATGCACCCACCCATCATGAATGAAGGCGGCGGTGATCGGCGTCAGCCATAGCGGCACGAACGGCGCAAACCCCTCGATCGACGCGACATGGCTGGTCATGCGCAGCGGCACGAAGCCCGCCGCGATCGCCGCGCTCCACACGCCGCCGGTCAGGATCAGCCATGCGCTCACGCACGCGATCGACCCGCCGATCGCGAGGATCGACGGGGAAGGACGCCGTTCGAACATAGGGGTTTAGATGAACTCGATCTTCGAGATCTGGTAATAACGGTCGCCCGACGGCACCGTCACCTCGACGTCGTCATCGACCTTGCGGCCGATCAGTGCACGGCCCATCGGCGAGTTGTACGAAATGCGGCCCGACTTCGCGTCCGCCTCCGTCTGGCCGACGATCTGGTAGGTGACCGCCTTGTCATCCTCGTCGAGCAGCGTCACGGTCGCGCCGAACACGACCTTGTCACCCGACAGGTCCTTCGGATCGATGACCTGCGCGCGGCTCAGCTTGTCCTCGATATCGGCGATCGACGCCTCGATCTGCCCCTGCCGTTCCTTCGCCGCATGATATTCGGCGTTTTCGGACAGGTCGCCATGGGCGCGCGCTTCCTCGATCGCGTCGATGATCTGCGGCCGTTCGACCTTCAGTTGCTTGAGGTGCGCCGTCAGGCGATCATAGCCCTCTTGCAACATCGGCATCTTTTCGACCGTCGCCATCGCGCGCGCGTCCCTTTTGTCATTACCCCCGACACACGGACGGGCCTCCCTGCCCGTCCGCGCGCAACATTCCGCTGATGGGGATCAGTTGTGCGATTGCGAATAATAGGACTGCAACGGCCGCACTTCAAGGGAGCGGGCACCCAGCGCCTGAATGGCCTGCGCCACCGCGACGCTGGCGGGCGCCGTAGTGAAGTAGGGCACCTTCTGCGACTGCGCCGAAGCACGGATCGATTCGGAGTCCTTAAGCGACTGCCAGCCTTCGGTGGTGTTGAAGATCATCGCGATATCGCCGTCGAAAATCTTGTCGACAATGTGCGGACGCCCCTGTGCCACCTTGTTCACCCGTTCGACCGGTACGCCGTTCTCGGAAAGATAATCGGCGGTGCCGCTGGTCGCGACGATCCGGAAGCCCAGTTCGACCAGCAACTGCACGCCCGGCAGGATCACCGGCTTGTCGCTCGACTTGACCGACACGAACACCGTGCCGCTCTTGGGCAGGACGATGTTGGCGCCCATCTGCGCCTTGGCAAAGGCGGTGGCGAAATCGCCATCGATCCCCATGACTTCGCCGGTCGACTTCATTTCCGGCGACAACACCGGATCGACGCCGGGGAAGCGGCCCCAGGGGAATACCGCTTCCTTGACCGCGACATGATCGATGTCGCGGTCGATGGTCGGCAGATTGGCCAGCTTTTCGCCCGCCATTACCCGCGCCGCGATCTTGGCGACCGGCGTCCCGATCGCCTTGGCGACGAACGGCACCGTGCGGCTGGCGCGCGGATTGACCTCGATCAGATAGACCTTTCCGTCCTTGACCGCGAACTGGATGTTCATCAGCCCCTTGACGTTCAATGCCTTGGCCAGCGCTACGGTCTGCCGCTCGATCTCGGCAATGACGTCGGCGGTCAGCGAATAGGGCGGCATCGAACAGGCACTGTCGCCCGAATGGACGCCCGCTTCCTCGATATGCTGCAACACCCCCGCGACGACGACGTCGTCCCCGTCCGCGATCGCGTCGACATCGACCTCGATCGCGTCGCGCAGATACTGGTCGATCAGGACGGGGGAGTCCCCCGACACCTGCACGGCGGTCTGGATATAGTCGTCGAGCTGCCCCAGCGAATCGACGATCTCCATCGCCCGCCCGCCCAGCACATAGCTCGGCCGCATCAGCACCGGATAGCCGATCCGCTCTGCGATCACCGCTGCCTCGTCGCGGCTGCGCGCCAGGCCGTTGGCCGGCTGGAGCAGCCCCAGCGAGGTGACCAGATCGGCGAACCGCTCGCGATCTTCCGCCAGATCGATCGAATCGGGCGTGGTGCCCAGGATCGGGATACCGGCCGCCTCGAGCGCACGGGCAAGGTTCAGCGGCGTCTGCCCGCCAAACTGCACGATCGCCCCGACCAGCTCGCCCTTCGATGCCTCGACATGCAGGATTTCCAGCACGTCCTCGGCGGTCAGCGGTTCGAAATACAACCGGTCCGACGTGTCGTAATCGGTCGACACCGTCTCCGGGTTGCAGTTGACCATGATCGTTTCATAGCCGGCATCGCTCAGCGCGAAGCACGCATGGCAGCAGCAATAGTCGAACTCGATCCCCTGCCCGATCCGGTTCGGCCCGCCGCCGAGGATGACGATTTTCTTGCGGTCCGACGGCTGGCTCTCATCCTCCGGCTCGCCAAAGGTCGGCGCTTCGTAGGTCGAATACATATACGGCGTCTTCGCCTCGAACTCGGCGGCGCAGGTGTCGATGCGCTTGAAGACCGGCCGCACGCCCAGCTTGTGCCGATGTTGACGCACCTCGTCCTCGGTCACGCCGCCGGTCATCATCTTGACGACCTCGTGGATCAGGCCCGATCCGCGCGCGATGCCGCGCTCCATGCCGCGTAGATTGGCCGATTGCAGCGCCAGCCATGCCAGCCGCTTGTCGGAGAAGCCCATTGATTTGAGCCGGCGCATCCCCGCCGCGTCCTGCGGCAGCCCGTTGGTGCAAACTTCGGTTTCCGCCGCGACGATTTCCGCCATGCGTTCGAGGAACCACGGATCGTACTTTGCGATGGCATGGACTTCGGCGACGCTGAAGCCTTCGCGCAGCGCCTGTGCCGCAACCAGCAGCCGATCGGGCGTCGCGACGGCCAAGGCCGCCTCGATCTCCGCGCGCGGCGCACCGGCAAGGCGTTCGACGGTATTGAAGCCCGACAGCCCGGTTTCCAGACCGCGCAGCGCCTTCTGCATCGATTCATGGATGTTACGGCCGATCGCCATGACTTCGCCGACCGACTTCATCGCCGTCGACAGCACCGCCTGCGACCCCTTGAACTTTTCAAAGGCGAAGCGCGGAATCTTGGTGACGACATAATCGATCGTCGGTTCGAACGATGCCGGCGTCGCACCGGTAATGTCGTTGGTGATCTCGTCGAGCGTATAGCCGACCGCCAGCTTCGCCGCGACCTTGGCGATCGGGAAGCCGGTTGCCTTCGACGCCAACGCCGACGAGCGCGACACGCGCGGGTTCATCTCGATGACGATCAGGCGGCCGTCCTTCGGATTGACCGCGAACTGTACGTTCGAACCCCCTGTTTCGACGCCGATTTCCCGGAGTACCGCAATCGATGCATTGCGCATGATCTGGTACTCTTTATCGGTCAGCGTCAGCGCCGGGGCAACGGTGATCGAATCCCCGGTATGGACGCCCATGGGGTCGATATTCTCGATCGAACACACGATGATGGCATTGTCCGCACGATCGCGGACGACCTCCATCTCATATTCCTTCCAGCCGAGCAGCGATTCCTCGATCAGCACCTCAGTGGTCGGCGACGCGTCCAACCCTTCGCGGACGATGCGCAGAAACTCGTCGCGATTATAGGCGACGCCGCCGCCGGTGCCGCCCAGCGTGAACGACGGGCGGATGATCGCGGGCAGCCCGACATGCTCCAGCCCGGCCAGCGCCTCCGCTTCGGTATGGGCAATATGGCTGCGCGCGGATTCAAGGCCGATCTTCTCCATCGCGACCTTGAACTTCTGACGGTCCTCGGCCTTGTCGATCGCCTCGGCATCGGCGCCGATCATCTGCACGCCGAACTTTTCAAGCGTACCGTCATTCGCCAGCGCCAGCGCGGTGTTCAGCGCGGTCTGTCCGCCCATCGTCGGCAGCACCGCATCGGGGCGCTCCTTCTCGATGATCTTGGCGACGACCGCCGGGGTGATCGGCTCGACATAGGTCGCGTCGGCCAGTTCCGGATCGGTCATGATCGTCGCGGGGTTGGAATTGACGAGGACGATGCGATAGCCCTCCTCCTTCAACGCCTTGATCGCCTGCACGCCCGAATAATCGAACTCGCAAGCCTGGCCGATGACGATCGGCCCCGCGCCGATGACGAGGATGGACGAAATGTCGGTGCGATTTGGCATTAGTGATCCAGTCCGTTTGCTGGGGCCTCGTTACCGACGAACCCAAGGTCCATCGGGAGTCCGCTGTTTTTCAATTGGCTAAGTATGCAATCGATCTTCTTGAAAGACCCGCCACGGGAAGGCCGTACGTAAACTTGGTTACCGCCCAGATGCTTCAACCAATTTCGAGGAGCATTGCATCGCTGCGTCATTCGATCGAGCTTCGCCTGCGTCACCGCGGCGGCACCGGTCGACCCGACCGATGCGCCAGCCTGAACGGCAAGAAGGAAAGTCAGCACGAACAATCAGCGGTCCTTCATCATCCCCACGAACCGCTCGAACAGATAGAAGCTGTCCTGCGGTCCGGGCGACGCCTCGGGGTGATACTGAACCGAAAACGCGCGGCCGCCGTCAACTTCGATACCGGCGTTTGACCCGTCGAACAGCGACACATGCGTCTCGACTACGCCCTCCGGCAGGCTGTCGCGCTCAACCGCAAAGCCATGATTCATGCTGGTGATCTCGACCGCGCCGTCCGACAGACGCTTGACCGGGTGGTTCGCACCGCGATGGCCCTGATGCATCTTGGTCGTAGTCGCGCCGACGGCTAGGCCGAGCAACTGGTGGCCCAGACAGATGCCGAACAGCGGCTTGCCAGTGTCGAGCAGCTTGCGGATCACCGGCACCGCATATTCACCGGTAGCGGCGGGATCGCCAGGACCATTTGACAGGAAGATGCCGTCAGGGTTCGCCGCCATCACCTCTTCATAGGTCGCGGTGGCCGGTAGCACGGTTACTTCAGCACCAGCGTGAACAAGGTTGCGGAAGATATTACGCTTACTGCCATAATCGATGGCAACGACATGCGGACGCGATATGCTTTGCGTGGCACCTTCGTCACCTTCCGGTCGGGTGCTGTCGTCATAGCCCTTGCCCAGATGCCACGCCCCGCCGGCCCAGCCGTAATGCGTCTCGCACGACACGGTCTTGGCAAGGTCCATACCCTCCAGACCCGGCCAAGCCTGCGCCTGTGCTAGCAGCACCGGAATGTCGAACTCGCCGCTTGCCGAGTGCGCGATAACGCCGTTCGGCGCCCCGCCCTGCCGGATGCGGCGGGTCAGCGCGCGGGTGTCGATCCCCGCCAGCCCGATCCGGTTGTGGCGGGCCATCCACGCGTCAAGATTCTCGTTCGACCGGAAATTCGACGGCGCGGTCACATCTTCGCGGACGATCATGCCCAGCGCGTGCGGGTCGTTCGCCTCGACGTCGTCGACATTGGTGCCGACATTGCCGATGTGCGGGAAGGTGAAGGTGATGATCTGCCCGGCGAAGGACGGATCGGTCATGATCTCCTGATAGCCGGTCATCGCGGTGTGGAAGCACACCTCGCCGACCGCTGCGCCCTCGGCCCCGAAGCCACGGCCCCACAGCACGTCGCCATTGGCAAGGACAAGGACCCCGGTGGCTCCTTCGGGCATGGCAAATGGCTTGGCGTCGGCCATGATAGGCGGGCACTCCTGGGTTTGTCTGATGATGTCGCTAAGCGGTGGCGGCTAGTCCCAACGTCCCGCGCCGTCAATCCTGTGATCGCGGATCGATTGCGGCTATGCGTGATCGCTTATCCGAATGAGAGACACTGGAACCGCCATGATTCGCGACACCATCAAGGACGCCCTCGTCACCGCCATGAAGGGCGGCGACAAGGAGACGACCGCCACGATCCGCCTGATCCAGTCGTCTATCAAGAACCGCGACATCGAGGCACGCACCGGCAAGGCTCCCGACAGCGACGACGCGCTGGTTGTCGAAGTGCTGCAGAAAATGGTCAAGCAGCGCCGCGAATCGATCGAGATGTACGAGAAAGGCAATCGCCCCGAGTTGGCCGCCAGTGAAGCGCGCGAAGTGACCGTCATCGAACGCTTTTTGCCGCAGCAGATGGATGAGGCACAGACCGCCGCGGCGATCGAGGCGATCAAGGCCGATCTTGGCGCGACCGGCATGAAGGACATGGGCCGCGTCATGGCCGAGCTGAAGTCCCGCCACGGCAGCGAACTCGACATGAGCAAGGCCAGCGCAGCGGTGAAGGCGGCGCTGAGTTAAGCGTTGCCGTACCCGTTCCGTTCGGGGCATAAAGAGCCATGACCCTATCGCCCCAGTTCCTCGACGAGTTGCGCACCCGCACGACGCTGTCGGCGCTGGTCGGCAAATCGGTGAAGCTCCAGCGCTCGGGCAACGAGCACAAGGCGTGCTGCCCTTTCCATACCGAGAAGACGCCGAGCTTCTGGGTCAATGACGACAAGGGTTTTTACCATTGCTTCGGCTGCGGGGCGCATGGCGATGCGATCCGCTGGATGACCGATCAGCGGGGCCTGCCCTTCATCGATGCAGTGAAGGAACTGGCCGCCGCCGCCGGCATGGAAATGCCCGCGCAGGACGCGCGCTCTGCCCGGCAGGCGGAGCGCGCCAAAGGCCTGCACGAACTGATGGCCGATGCGCAGACATGGTTTGCGGACCGGCTGGGCGACGAAGGCGGCATCGCCCGCGACGCCCTCGCCAAACGCGGCATCAAGCCTGAGACCGCGCGCACCTTCGGCATGGGTTTTGCCCCCGATGCGCGTGGCCGGTTGAAGGCGGCGCTCGCGTCGTATGGCGAGCCGATGCTCGTCGAATCAGGCATGCTGATCTCCGTCGAGGGCAAGGAGCCCTATGACCGGTTCCGCGGACGGCTGATGATCCCGATCCGCGACGCGCGCGGGCGGACGATCGCGTTCGGCGGGCGCATTCTCGGCGATGGCGAGCCGAAATATCTGAACTCGCCCGAAACCCCGCTCTTCGACAAGGGGCGTACCCTCTACAACATCGACCGGGCACAGGCCGCCGCGCGCAAGGCGAAGCGGGTGATCGCGGTCGAGGGCTATATGGACGTCATCGCGCTGGCGCAGGCCGGCTTCGATGAGGTCGTCGCCCCGCTCGGCACCGCGCTGACCGAACATCAACTTGAACGGCTGTGGCGCATGGCCGACTGTCCGATCCTGTGTTTCGACGGTGACGCGGCCGGGATCAAGGCGGCACGACGCGCCGCCGAACGTGCGCTGCCGCTGCTGCAACCGGGCAAGAGCATTTCGATCGTCACCATCCCCGACGGCATGGACCCCGACGATCTGGTCCGTGCCGAAGGGCCGCAGGCATTCGAGGACCTGCTCGCCCGCCGCGAATCGCTGTCCGACTTCCTGTGGCGGCTGGAGTTGGCAACCCTTCCCCCCGGTGCTGGCCCCGACGAGCGGGCGGCGTTCGAACATGAACTCGCCCGCCTTGCCGGCACGATCACCCATGAAGGCATCCGCCGCGAATATTTCCGCACCTTCAAGGACCAGTTCTTCGCGCTGTTCGGCGCCAAGGATCGCCGCCTACGCATCGTCGCCAACGACATGGCGGCGGCGGCGGACGTCAAGGAAGTCGATCTGGTCTTCGCCTTCCAGCGCGCGGTGTTGATGGGGCTGATGCAGCATGTCGACGTTCTAACCCGCCACTGCGAACTGATCGCGCAACTGCCGATCAAGAACCAGCAATTGCAACGCTGGCGCAACCACCTGATCGACCTCGCCATCTACCGCAACGACCTGAGCGAAAGCCTGTTGAGCGACACGATCGCCAGCGACCGGCAACTCGTCGACATGGCGCGGCGCAACAAGGAAACCGACCTCGCCTTCAGCTTCTGGCTGCGTGAGGCCGATCGCGGCACGGCCGAGACCGATCTGCTCCGCGTGATCCAGATCCTCGTCGACGAACAGGCGTGCCGCCGCGCCGAGAATGCCGCCGCCGAACGCTGTCGGCAGGATACGACCGAGCGAACCTTCGCCGACTATCAACAGGCGCGGTCCGACCATGCCGCGGTTCAGGCGCGCATCCGCAGCTGGATGGAGGAACTGGACGAGGCGGCTTGATCCCCCCGCCCGTCTTTCCCATATCGCCGTCGTAGAATTGCCGGAAATCCGCGACCGGATCGCCCGAATGCACGCTCTTGGCTTGCAAATCCGGCGGTGTCGGACGAAGACGACCGGTAAAATAGCGCGAGGCGAACGCGCTGCATATATTTCTGAGGGTTATTGATGGCCAAGGCGAATGGTGGCGGCGACGACACGATCGATACCGGCGACGCGCCGCTGATCGACCTGAACGAAGGATCGATCAAGAAGCTGGTCGCGCGTGCCAAGAAGCGCGGCTACATCACCGTCGACCAGTTGAACGAAATGCTGCCGCAGGATCAGATGACCTCGGAGCAGATCGAGGACATCATGTCGGCGCTGAACGACATGGGCGTCAACGTCGTCGAGAACGAAGACGCGGGCGAGGACGGCGAGAGCGAGGAACGCGCCAAGCAGGACGAGGAAGGCGACGACGAAGCGTCGACCGACCAGGACGATGCGTCCGCGGCGTTCGAACCGGTCAAGAAAAAGGAAACCGTCGACCGGACCGACGATCCGGTCCGCATGTACCTGCGCGAAATGGGCGCGGTCGAACTGCTCAGCCGCGAGGGTGAGATCGCCATCGCCAAGCGGATCGAGGCCGGTCGCGACACGATGATCTTCGGCCTGTGCGAATCGCCGATCACCTTCAACGCGATTATCGGCTGGTCGACCGCGCTGAACGAAGGCACGATGCAGCTGCGCGAGATCCTCGATCTCGATGCGATGCTGTCGAAGGATCCTGCGCCGGAATCGCTGTCCGACGACGAGGACGCCGACGACAATGGCGAGATTTCGTCGAAGAATGCCGGCCCCAGCTTCAAGGAAGAGGAAGAGCCCGAGGAAGCGTCGGCCGACGAGGACGAGGATGGCGAACGCCGTGCGCCGCGTCCGAGCGACGATGACGACGAGGACAACACTCTCAGCCTCGCGCAGATGGAGGAACAGCTCAAGCCGCAGGCTTTGGAGAAGTTCGCCAACATCACCGCCATCTTCAAGAAATTCTCGAAGATGCAGTCGCAGCGCTTGGACGCGATGGCGACGGGCGACGGTCTGTCGGGTGCCGAGGAACGCAAATATCAGAAGCTGCGTGAAGAGCTGACCGCCGAGGTTGAAAGCGTCCAGTTCCACCAGGCGAAGATCGAATATCTCGTCGATCAGCTCTATGCCTATAACCGGCGCCTGACCGCGCTGGGTGGACAGATGCTGCGGCTGGCGGAGAGGCACAAGGTGCCGCGCAAGGCGTTCCTCGACAGCTATGTCGATCACGAGCTCGACGAACAGTGGCTGACCTCGGTCGCGACGATCGACAAGAAGTGGAAGGCGTTCGCCGGCAACGAAGGCGGCGCCGTAGACCGCATCCGCACCGAAATCGCCGAGATCGCGCAGCAGACCGGCATGGCGCTCAGCGAATTCCGCCGCATCGTCAACATGGTGCAAAAGGGCGAACGCGAAGCGCGCATCGCCAAGAAGGAAATGGTCGAGGCGAACCTGCGCCTCGTCATCTCCATCGCCAAGAAATACACCAATCGCGGGCTGCAATTCCTCGACCTAATCCAGGAGGGGAATATCGGGCTGATGAAGGCGGTCGATAAGTTCGAATATCGCCGCGGCTACAAGTTCAGCACCTATGCGACGTGGTGGATCCGGCAGGCGATCACCCGCTCGATCGCCGATCAGGCGCGGACGATCCGCATTCCAGTCCATATGATCGAGACGATCAACAAGCTTGTCCGCACCAGCCGCCAGTTCCTGCACGAACAGGGCCGCGAACCGACGCCGGAGGAGATGGCCGAACGGCTGTCGATGCCGCTCGAGAAGGTTCGCAAGGTGATGAAGATCGCCAAGGAACCGATCAGCCTCGAGACGCCGATCGGTGACGAGGAGGATTCGCACCTCGGCGACTTCATCGAGGACAAGAACGCGATCATCCCGGTCGATGCCGCGATCCAGGCGAATTTGAAGGAAACGGTCACCCGCGTCCTCGCCAGCCTGACACCGCGCGAGGAACGCGTGCTACGCATGCGCTTCGGCATCGGCATGAACACCGACCACACGCTCGAGGAAGTCGGGCAGCAGTTCAGCGTGACCCGCGAACGCATCCGCCAGATCGAAGCGAAGGCGCTGCGCAAGCTCAAGCACCCGAGCCGCAGTCGCAAGATGCGCTCTTTCCTCGACCAGTAACCGACCCGCCCCGGCCCTTCCACAGCGCCGGGGCGTTTCGTTTCGGCGTCGGACCGAAGCGCATATCCCCGCGTTAAGCGCGGTTAAAGCGCTGGAAACCTTGTTCCTACGCGCTTGGGTTATCTCTTGCAGGCATACCATCAGTCGACCGGGGGATCGCCCGCCCGGACGGAATTGGGAGCCATTGGTGACAGTTGCGATAGCGAACGACACGAATGATTGGGGCGTCGCCGACCGGCTGGTGCAGATCGTTCATGCCGACGGAAGCGGCACCCATTCCACGCCCGAACGGTTGTCGCGCGGTGGCGTGGCGATCCGCGATGTAGCAGATGCATTGCATCAGCTGTGCACGCTGCACGGACGCCATCCGGGCGTCGTCGATCTGGCGACCAGCGCCACCAACAACGCTGCGGCCGATGACTGGCTAGCGCATGCCAGCGCCGCCTTTGTCGAGGAACGCGCCTATCTGATCCGCGTCGCCGCCGCTGCCGGGCCGCCGCCGGGAACCCCCGGACAGGCTGCGGCGGAAGCTGCCCTTGCCACCCAGCGCAACGCGATCGATCTGCTGTCGCGCTCGATCCGCCCCGGTTGCGCGCTGGGCGCCGCGATCGCGGTCACGCTCGACTGGCCGGTGATCCGTCGCGCGCTCGATGCGGCGGCCGACCGGATGGGCATCGACATCATCCCCTGCACCCTGCCCTCACCCGCGGACACCCGCCAGTTGATTGAGGCGATCGCCGTCAACGCGGCGGTCGAGCGGGCGATGACCTTCGGCATCCAGCAATTGGTCGCCCAGCATCGCGGTCTGTGGGATTTGGTCGCCGCACGCGCCGAAAGCCGCGGCTAGCATCGAGCGCCATCTGCCCGTATCGCTCGCCCATGGGCGAGAAACGGGCGATGCGGTTCGAAGGGACCGGCAATTATGTGGCGACCGACGACCTGAAGGTAGCGGTCGATGCGGCGGTGACGCTGCGCAGGCCATTGCTGGTGAAGGGCGAACCCGGCACCGGCAAGACCGTGCTGGCACAGGAGATCGCACGGGCGATCGGCGCCCCGCTGATCGAATGGAACGTCAAGTCGACGACCCGTGCGCAGCAGGGGTTGTACGAATATGACGCGGTGGCGCGGCTGCGCGACGGACAGCTCGGCGATCCGCGTGTCCATGACATCGCCAACTATATCCGCCGCGGCAAATTGTGGGACGCGTTCGTCAGCCCGACGCTGCCGGTGCTGCTGATCGACGAGGTCGACAAGGCCGATATCGAATTCCCGAACGACCTGCTGCACGAACTCGATCGCATGGCGTTCGACGTGTACGAAACCGGCGAGCGCGTGACCGCGCGCGAACGCCCGATCGTCGTCATCACGTCGAACAATGAAAAGGAACTGCCCGACGCGTTCCTGCGCCGCTGTTTCTTCCACTATATCCGCTTCCCCGACCGCGCGACGATGCAGGCGATCATCGACGTGCATTTTCCGGGCATCCAGACGCTGTTGGTCAACCGCGCGCTCGACCTGTTCTTCGCAGTGCGCGAGACGCCGGGGCTGAAGAAAAAACCGTCGACCAGCGAGTTGCTCGACTGGCTGAAGCTGCTGCTCCACGACGACATGCCGCTGGAGGTGCTGGCGTCGCACGACCCGGCCAAGGCGATCCCGCCCCTGCACGGTGCGCTGCTCAAGAACGAGCAGGATGTGATGCTGTTCGAACGGCTGGCCTTCCTTCACCGGCGCAAAGGCGGCTGATCGCAACGGGGGTTGCGCGCTGTCGACGATTTGTTAACCATGTTCCGCAATCACTTGGCGACCATCGTTCGGCAGGATCGTCATCATGTTCGGTTCGCTTGTCCGGGGCATCCTGCTCCTTGCCTTCGCCGCCCTCGTCAGCGTGCCGGTCGGCGCGCGTTCGTTGCTAGACTATGTCGGGCAGTGCGTGCCCTTTGCCCGTGCGGCGTCGGGCGTCGAGATCTATGGCGACGCCTGGACATGGTGGGATCAGGCCGAGGGTCGCTATCCGCGCGGGCATAAGCCGAAGGTCGGCGCCGTCCTCGCCTTCGCCAGGACTGATCGCCTGCCGCTCGGCCATGTCCTTGTGATCAGCCGCGTCGTCGAACCGCGCGTCGCCATGGTCACCCATGCCAACTGGTCGCGGATCAATGGCGTGCGCGGTGGAGTCGAACAGGATGTGACCGTATTCGACGTATCGACCAGGGGCGACTGGACGAAGGTGAAGGTCTGGTATCGCGATACGCAGGGGCTGGGCGGGTCGGAATATCCGACCCACGGCTTCATCTACGGTCCCCGCCCCGCTGCCGAACTCAGCGGCAAGGCACCGGATTATGTCGGGTCGCTGATCGACGCCTACGCGCGTTGATGATCCCGCCGCTGCCGAAGACGACGCGGCAACGGCGCGGTACCTGGACGACAATCGCGCTCCTTACCCTTGCCGGACTGGGCCTGCGCATCCTCGCCGCACGCGGCGGCTTGTGGCTCGATGAGGCCTGGTCGGCAGTGGTCGCCCAGGATGTCGGGACTCCGGCCGGCGTGTTCGTCCGGATCAATCACGACAACAACCACCATCTCAACAGCCTGTGGTTGCAATGGGTCGGCAGTACCGCCCCGCCGCTGCTCCAGCGTGCGCTGTCGATCGTCACCAGCGCCGCGACCATCCCGATCGCCGCGGCGATCGCGTTGCGGCGCGGGCCAGCGTCGGCGATCCTCGCCGCCATTGCCTTTGCCCTGTCGCCCTTTCTGGTGACTTTGGGGTCGGAAGCGCGCGGCTATGCGCCTATGCTGCTCGCCTGGGTCGCCGCGATCGGCGTGGCCGACCGCTGGCTTGCCGAGCCTGCCGCGCCACCTGCCGCGATCGCCATTGCGCTGGCCGCGGTGTTCGGGTGCCTGTCGCAGGCGACCATGGTATTCGGTCTGACCGCGCTCGGGATATGGGTTTTGGTCGAACAGTGGCGCCTCGTCGGTTTCCGGCGCGCGATGCAGGCGACGTTACGCCTGTTCCTGCCTGCCGCGACCGCCGTCCTGTTGCTCATCGCGATCGCCTGGACGGCGGCGGCGACCAGTCAGGCTGGGTTCCAGTTCGGCGCACGCGAGCCGCATGACGCGGCGAAGTGGCTACTTGCGCTCGAACAATTATGGGCATGGAGCGTCGGGTTCTGGGTCATCGCCCCGGTCGTCGTCCTTTCCGCCGGTATCGTCCGCGATCGCTTCATCGGCCTCGTCCTGTTGAGCGCGATCGGGTTGCCCTTGGCGGTGGCCCTTCTCGCTCTGCCCAACAGCGGCGCCGCCCGCTATTACATTATCGCCGTCCCGCCGTTGCTGCTGTTGGCGTCGATCAGCCTGCCCGCGCTGTGGACTAAGCGACAGGTCTGGCGTCTCCCCATCCTCGTCGCCGGCGCCGTTTTTTGCTGGAAGGCGATCGAACGGGATGTGGCGCTCGTCGAGAATTTGCGCGGGGACCCGTCGCGCGCAGTACGAACGCTGGCCGCCGTCGCGCCGGATGGTGCCGCCGTCTCGGTAGCATTGTCGCGCTCGACCGCCATCCTGAAAGCCGCCGCCCGATCGCAGCGTTACTCACTGACGATCGCCGACAGCCCATGCGCACGGTTCCGCTTCATCGAACGCGATGGCAACAACCCCTTCCCCGACCCCCTCGTCCGCTGCGGCCGACGTTATGGAGAGATCGCACGCGGCGACCCGACCGGCCTGTCGGGCAGCCACTGGCGCTTATACGCCCGGGCGCGCTAAATGCCCGTCCATGTTCCATTCCTTCGTCGACGCGCTACGCAGTGCCGGCATCGCCGTCAGTATCCGCGAGCATCTGGTCCTGCTCGACGCACTCGAACGCGGGGTGATCGATTCCAACCTCGACAGCTTCTACCACCTTGCCCGCGCGACCTTCGTGAAGGATGAGGGACTGATCGACCGGTTCGACCGCGTGTTCGGACAGGTCTTTGCCGGTATCCAGAATTCGGGCGGCGTCGATCCCGTCCTGCTGCCCGACGAATGGCTTCGGCGCGTTGCCGAGCGATATCTTTCGCCCGAGGACATGGCGAAAATAGCTCCGACCGGCGACTGGGACGCGTTGATGAACCTGCTGCGCCAGCGGCTTGCCGAGCAGCAGGAGCGACATGAAGGCGGATCGAAATGGATCGGCACGGGCGGCACCAGCCCATTCGGCCATGGCGGCTACAACCCGGAGGGCGTCCGTATCGGTGGCGAAAGCCGGCATCGCCGTGCGGTCAAGGTCTGGGAACAGCGGGAATTTCGCAATCTCGACCATCAGCGCGAACTCGGCACGCGCAACCTCAAGGTCGCACTACGCCGCCTGCGTCGCTTCGCTCGCGAAGGCGCCGCCGACGAACTCGATCTCGACGCGACGATTGCTGGAACGGCACGACGCGGCTTTCTCGACGTCGCGATGCGTCCCGAGCGGCGCAATACCGTCAAACTGCTGCTGTTCCTCGATGTGGGAGGGTCGATGGACCCGTTCGTTACACAGGTCGAGGAGCTGTTTTCCGCCGCGACGGCGGAGTTTCGTCATCTCGATTTCTTCTACTTCCACAACTGCATCTACGAAGGCGTCTGGCGCGACAATCGCCGCCGCTGGGCCGAACAAACCTCCACTGCCGAACTGTTGCGGACCTATGGTCCCGAATATCGGTTGGTGGTCGTCGGCGATGCCGCGATGAGCCCCTATGAGATACTGCACCCCGGCGGATCGGTCGAACATATGAATGCGGAGGCTGGTGCGGTCTGGCTGCAACGCCTGACCGCGCACTGGCGCTCGGCGGCATGGATCAATCCGGCGCCGGAGGACCATTGGCAATGGTCGCATTCGACAAGGCTGGTCCGCGACCTGTTCGCCGACCGGATGTATCCGCTGACCCTAGATGGGCTGGACGCCGCCATGCGCGAATTGTCGCGCCAGCGATAGCGCTCAGAGGTCGCCGACTGCCTCGTGCAGCTTGGCAAGCATGACCGGATCACCCGCCGGCGCCGCCGCCGCAGCGGTGGACAGCGCCATCAGGTCGACCGCGCCGAAGCTGGCGGCGAGCCCTTTCAGCCGGAACGCGGCCGGCTGCCAGCCTTCCGCATCTGCCGCCTCCAGCATGCTAAGCGCCTTCTGGGCGCTGTCGACAAAGGCACGGCGAAGCTCGGCGATCAGTTGGGGTTCGTCGCCCAACGCCGCCGCCAGCGCCGCATCGATTGCTCCGGGATCATAGACCATGGCCGCACGATACGGGGTCAAAGGTTAATAAAGCGTTGCCGGCTGATCGTCCGACCGCTCTGTCGTTGGGGAAAGGTCCATGATAGACGATGGCGCATGAATGGGGGTTCGATCAGCGGGCTGGAACAGCCGCACCAGCATTCCGACGACGGCCACGTCGCACAGGAGGAAGCGCAGCACTGGTTGGCGGAGGCGGCCGCAGATCCCGAACCGATCGGGCGAAACTGGATCGCGCCGACCCTCGCCGCCGTCGCCGTGACGGGCTGGACCGGCGGCATGCTCGCATGGAGCGCCCCGTCGCTGCCGGCACTGGGTCCGATCGGACTGGTATCGTTCATCGCCGCGCTGTGCGTGCCGCCGATGTTGCTGGGCGTCGGTTGGTTGCTGCTGCGCCGGAACAGTCGCGCCGAGGCACGCCGCTTCGCCGCCACCGCACAGGCGATGCGCGCCGAGGCGCAGGCACTCGACACCGTTATCGCGCGTGTACGACAAACGCTGGCGGAATCGCGCAGGGAGTTGGCCGAACAGACCCAGTCGCTGCTGACGTTGGGTGACAATGCGACCGACCGCTTGCGCGGCGTCAGCGCCGGCATGAGCGAACAGGTGGAGGCGATCGGTACGACCGCCGGCCGGCTCGACCGCGTCGCCGATGCCACGCAGCAGCGGCTGTCGACGGTACTGTCCTCGCTGCCCCGCGCGCGTGCCGAAGCGGCGGAGATGGCCGCGATGGTCGAAAAGACCGGTCTCTCCGCCAGCGAACGGGTGGCTGCACTCGACGCGCAACTGAACGTCGTCGCGCAACGTTCGCGCGAAGCCGACGAACTGGCCGGTGGCGCGGCACAGCGGCTGGCTGCGCTTATGAACCGGATGGAGGCGACCAGCGAAAGCGCCGGCGCCCGCCTCGAAGCCGTTATCGCCACCATGTCCGAAGCGATCGACGCCGTGCTCGAACGCGCCGCCGCCGCGATCGATGAATCGCGCAAGGCGATTACTGCACAGGGTGATGCGACCATCGCCATGATCGAGGCGAACGGATCGGCGATCGAACGCGCCGGTCGCGAGGGCGCCGAACAGCTTGCCGGCCGCGTGGCGGCGATCGACGCGGCGATCCAGATGCTCGCCGGACAGCTGAACGATCGTCGCCGCGATGGCGAGGCGTTGCTGGCGCTGCTCGACGATGGGCTCGCCGGGGTCGACGAAAGGTTCGAACGGCTGCGGATCACCGGTGTCGAACGGACGCAGGCGGTGGCCGGGTCGGTCGATGCGCTGACCCAGGTCGCTGACGCCCTGTCCGAAGCGCTCGCCAATGGCGACGTCACCGCCCGCCGCGTGATCGCCAGCGCCGAGGAAGTACTGACCGCGCTCGATGCCGCCGCGCGCGAGATGGACGAGACGCTGCCCGGCGCGCTCGACCGCCTCGACAGCCGCATCGCCGCCAGTCGGGCAGTCGTCGCCCAGTCGAAGCCGGAACTGCTCGCGCTAGTGACCGCCGCCGAGAGCACGCACGAGGCGATCGAGGCGATTGCCGGGGTGGTGGCGATGCAGCGCGACACGTTGTCGACCGTCCAGCAATCGCTGCTCGACACGCTTGATCGCGGTGCCGACCGGATCGAGAACGTCCGCACCATCGTCGACGAGACGATCGCCACGACGATCCACTTCTCCGAAGACGCCGCCCCGCGCCTGACCGAAGCGATGCTCCGCATCCGCGACACCGCCGAGGCCGCCAGCGAACAGGCACGCGAGACGCTGGCCAAGGTCCTGCCCGACGCCGCCCGCGATCTCGAGGCAAAGGGCGCCCGCGCGCTCGCCAACGCCGTAGATAGCGCGGTGACCGGGCAGGTCGCCGAACTGTCCGCCATCGCCAACCACGCCGTCGCCTCGGCGATCGAGGCATCGGAACGGCTCGCACGCCAGATGCTCGACATCGCGGAGACGAGCCAGCAACTCGACGAACGGATCGCCATCGCCAAGGCCGAACGCGAGGCGGCGGACAGCGACCAATTCTCGCGCCGCGTATCGTTGTTGATCGAAGCGATGAACTCGGCCGCGATCGACATTGCCCGTTCGTTGTCGACCGATGTGTCCGATACGGCATGGGCCGCCTATCTCAAGGGCGATCGCGGCGTCTTTACTCGCCGCGCGGTGCGGTTGGTCGACGGTACGCAGACACGCGAGATCGCGGCGCTGTACGACGCCGATCCCGACTTCCGCGATCAGGTGAACCGCTACATTCATGATTTCGAAGCGATGCTGCGCCAGATTCTGGGTCTGCGCGACGGATCGCCGATGGGGGTTACCTTGCTGTCGTCGGACATGGGCAAGCTGTACGTCGTCTTGGCGCAGGCGATCGAGCGGCTTCGCAACTGAGCGGTCACTGAACGGGGGACGGAACGGCACGCCGCGCACGAACGACCTCGCTTCCCCCGCCCTTTCTGAAACGTGTCTGGCTGCCGGACGGGGCGTTGGCCCAGCAGGACCAGAACAGCTATCCCTTTTCGCTCCCGATCGTGCTTGGCGACAACTTCGATCTTACGTTCGAAAAACCGATTACCATTCTTGTCGGCGAAAATGGTTCGGAAATGTCGACGCTACTGGAAGCGGTTGCGACCATGGCCGGCCTCGGCGAAGGCGGCAGTGCGCAGGGCATGGCTGCGGTCGGTTCGTCTCTCGCCGCGGGCTAAGACGCCGGTCGGCTTACCGATCTGCTCCGCGCGGCATGGCTGCCGCAGGTACGACAGGGATGGTTCTTCCGAGCGGAAACCTTCTTTTCGGTCGCCCGCTATTCTGACGAAGCCGGATCGCACCGCGCCGGCTATCTTCGGGCCTCGCACGGAGAGGGCTTTCTGCATTTGTTCGAAGAACGGCTGTCGGAACAGGGGCTGTTCATTCTCGACGAACCGGAGTCGGCGCTGTCGCCGACCAAGCAGTTCGAGTTTCGGAAGCTGCTCCGCAACCTGCAGCCGGCGGGCACCTGTCAGGTCATCATGGCGACGCACTCGCCGATCCTGATGGCGCTGCCCGATGCCGATCTGTGGCAGGTCGAGCGGTTCGGCCTCCGCCCGACGACGCTGGAGGACACCAGCCTTTTCCGCCTGTACCGCGACTTCACCCGCTACCCGCACGATCTGGTCGAAACCATGATCGACTGAGCGCGGCTCAATCGTAGAAGTTCAGCATGTCGGCGGTTACCCAGCCATAGACATAGTTGAGATAGAAGGCGCCGAACAACACCGCCGATACCAACGTCGTCCGCCACGCCATCCGCCCGAACCGGAAGCCCGACGGTGCGCTGTCGGCCTGTCCCGGCACCGGGGGTTCGCCCGCTTCGTGCGTCGTGCGAACCCCGAACGGCAACACCAGAAACATCGCCAGCACCCAGAACAACAGGTAGATGGCGAGTGCCGATTGCCAGGCCATGTGCCGCGCGTCAGGCCGGGATGATGAGGACGTCGACGACCGGCTTCTTGCCGGTCCAGCGCGTCGCCACCCGGCGCACCGCCAGACGGATCGCCTCGGGCAGCTTGGAGCGCTCGCGTCCCTTGGCCGCCACCGTTTCCGCCGCGGCATCGACCGCTTCCTCGAGGAAGGGTTCGCGGTCTTCCTCGACCGGCACGCCCTGCACCCGGATCTGCGGCTCGCCGATCAACTGTCCGCGCCGGTCGATCGCGACCGCCACCGACATATGCCCGAACGCCGCCAGCTTGCGCCGCTCGTTGATCGTCGTGCCGTCGGCCGGCAGGATTACGTCACCGTCCAGCGCGAGCCGCCCGACGACGGCATGGCCGACCTTGGTCGGATTGCCCGGCGCCAGACGCACGATATCGCCATTGGTCTGGACCAGCGTCTGATCGATCCCCTGCGACAGGGCGAAGCGGGCATGTTCCATCAGATGCCGCATCTCGCCATGCACCGGCATCAAGATTTTTGGACGCAGCCAGCCATAGAGCTTGGCCAGTTCCGGCCGGCCCGGGTGACCGGACACATGCACATGCGCCTGCCGGTCGGTCACCATCTCGATACCCGCCGCGGCGAGCTGGTTCTGGATGCGACCGATCGCGACCTCGTTGCCGGGGATCTGCTTCGACGAGAAGATGACGCGGTCGCCGGATCGCAGGCTCAGCTGATGCTCACGATTGGCGATCCGCGCCAGCGCCGCACGCTGTTCGCCCTGCCCACCGGTCGCGATGATGAGCACCTGATCGCGCGGCAGGCGCATCGCCGTGTCGAAATCGACGGTCTGCGGAAAGTCCTTCAGATAGCCGGTCGCCTTCGCAACCTTCAGAATGCGATCGAGCGAGCGGCCTGCGACGCAAACCTTGCGGTTGGTATTGCGCGCGACCTCGCCCAGCGTGTGCAGCCGCGCCGCGTTCGACGCGAAGCTGGTAACCATCACCCGCCGCCCCTCCGCAGAGGCGATCTGTTCGAACAGCCCCTTGCGCACATCGGCTTCCGATCCCGACGCCTCGGTATTGAAGACGTTGGTCGAATCGCACACCAACGCGAGGATGCCCTGGTCACCGATCGCGGTCAGTTCCGCTGGGCTCGCGGGGGTCGCGACCATTGGCTGGTCGTCGAGCTTCCAGTCGCCCGAATGGAACACCTTCCCATGCGGCGTCGAAATGACGAGCGAGGTCGATTCGGGGATCGAATGCGCCATCGGCACGAAGCGCACGCCGAACGGACCGACATTCACGTCACCGCCCAGTTGCACGATCTTCAGCTTCACCCGGTCGGCAATGCCCTCTTCGTCCAGCTTGCCGCGGATCAGACCCGCGGTGAACGGCGTCGCATAGATCGGCACACCCAGATCGGCGGCCAGATAGGGCAGCGCCCCGATATGGTCTTCATGCCCGTGGGTGATGACGATGCCGAGCAGCTGGTCGCCGCGTTCCTCGATAAATTGCAGGTCGGGGAGCATGACGTCGATGCCCGGATAGGCCGGGTCGGCAAAGGTCACACCGCAATCGACCATCAGCCATTTGCCGGCGGTCCCGTACAGGTTGACGTTCATGCCGATTTCGCCCGACCCGCCAAGCGCGACGAACAACAGTTCTTTCTTTGGAGTCACTCAATTTCTTTCAATGCCCGCGCCCATTCGCGGGTTCGGTTTCATTCATTCGGTTGCCGTGGAAATATGGGTGCGGCGCCACAACATCGCCAGTCCCGTGATCGTCAGGTCCTGTTCGATCGAATCGAAGACCTGCGTATGTTTCTCGAATAGGATCGCCAGACCGCCGGTCGCGATCACGCGGACGGGGCGGCCGATCTCCGCCTTCATCCGTGCGACCAACCCCTCGATCATCGCAATATAGCCCCAATAGATGCCGATATGCATCTGGTCGGCGGTATTGCGGCCGATGACGGTCTTCGACGCCGGTGCCTCGATCGCGATCCGTGGCAGCTTGGCCGCCGCCGTCACCAGCGCGTCGAGCGACAGATTGATCCCCGGCGCAATGATCCCGCCCTTATACGCCCCGGTATAGTCGACGACGTCGAACGTCGCGGCGGTACCGAAGTCGACGACGATCAGGTCGCCCGGATGCGCGGCGTGCGCCGCAATCGCGTTCAGCGCGCGATCGGCCCCGACCGCATGCGGTTCCTCGACGTCCAGCGCAATGCCGAACTCTGCCTGCCCCCGTCCTGCGACCAAGGCTTCGACACCGAAATATTTGCTCGCCAATACTTCCAAATTATGCAGTGCACGCGGCACCACCGTGCCGATGATGACCGCCTCGACCACCGATCGATCCCGGCCGCCCAGGGCCAGCAACTGGCTCAGCCACACCGCATATTCGTCTGCGGTGCGGCGCGGATCGGTCGCGATCCGCCAGCGTGCGACGATCGTATCGCCATCGACCAGTGCGAAGACGATGTTGGTATTGCCGGCATCGATCGCAAGCAGCATCGAACTTCCCCGTCACGCCCGACCGGCGCGCTTCCCTTTCCCGCTAGAGCGTGCGGCGCTCCCCGACAAGCGGTCCCGACAATCGCCGCCGGTTCGCTTCATGCCGAAACGTCGCCGGCATGGACAAGAGCCGTCCGTCCGTCAGGGCCAAGCAGCCGCAACGCGCCATCGGCATCGAGCCCGTCGAAAACTCCCGATCGCTCACTGCCATCGGGCAGTCGCACGCGCAGCGGTGTCCCGCGCGGATGCGCCCGTTCCTCCCATGCGGTCCGAACGACCGAACCACCGCCCCGCCGCCAGATTGCTAACCATGCCGCGAACCGCTCGGAAAGAACGGCGAGCAGCGCTTCCGGTGTCATCGCGACGCCCAGCACCGCCAGCGACGTCGTCAACCGATCGGGAAGCGCCGGCTGCGAGGCCAGATTGACCCCGAAGCCGATGACCACCGCATCACCCGATCGTTCGAGCAAAATACCCGAGAGTTTCGCTTCCCCGATCATCAAGTCGTTCGGCCATTTGATCATCGCCAATCCCGGTGCGGACATCGCAATCGCGTCTGCCAAGGCGACCGCCGCAACCAGCGTCAGCGTATGCGCGGCCGGGTCGTGTGGCCGCAACCGAACGATCGTGCTGGCGAACAAATTGCCCGCGCCATCCGCCCAGCTTCTGCCCAAGCGCCCGCGCCCGGCCGATTGCCGTTCCGCCCGCAACCATAGACCCTCCTCGGCCCCGGTCGCGGCGGCGGCGAGCAGGTCGGCGTTGGTCGACCCCGTCTTGCCGACGACGCGAACCGTCAGAACAGTGCCCGCGCCGCGGTCAGCGACCATGCCGACAGCGCAGGGATCAGGAACAGACTCACCGGCGAGATCACTACCGCCGCGGCAAAAGTCAGCCCGCCTTCGACCAGCGCCGGTTCACGCAGAAACTCCGGTGCAGGTTCGTCGAAGTACATCGTCTTGACGACGCGCAGGTAATAATATGCCCCGATCGTCGACGCGGCGATGCCGATCACCGCCAGCGGGAACAGCCCGGCCTGTACCGCGGCATCGAACACCGCATATTTGGCCCAGAAGCCGAACAGCGGCGGAATGCCGGCCAGCGAGAACATGAAGATCGCCAGCGCCAACGCCAGTGCCGGCCGCGTCCGCGACAGGCCCGACAGACTTGCCAGCGTCTCCACGGGCTGACCGTCGCTGCCACGCATCTGCAGCACGATCAGGAACGAACCGAGCGTCATGACGATGTAGACGGCAAGGTAGAACAGCACGCCCGCCACGCCCTGCGCCGAACCGGCAGCGAGGCCGATCAGCGCGAAGCCGACATTGTTGATCGACGAATAGGCCAGCAGTCGCTTGATGTTCGCCTGCCCGATCGCACCGACCGCACCGAGCACGATCGAGGCCAGCGCCGCGAAGATCACGATCTGACGCCACTGGTCGACCGCCGGGCCCATCGCCTCGACCGCGACGCGCAGCGCCATCGCCATCGCCGCGACCTTCGGCGCCGAGGCGAAGAAGGCGGTCACCGGCGTCGGCGCACCTTCATACACGTCGGGCGTCCACATGTGGAACGGCACCGCCGCCAGCTTGAACGCGATCCCGGCGAACACGAACACCAGCCCGAACAACAGGCCCATGTTGCGTGGGCCCGCATAGGCCGTCGCGATATCGGCGAACAGCGTCGTGCCAGCAAAACCGTACATCAGGCTGATGCCATAGAGCAGGATGCCCGACGCCAGGGCGCCCAGCACGAAATACTTCAGCCCCGCCTCGGCCGACCGCGTATCGCGGCGCATGAAGCTGGCAAGGACATAGGCGGCAAGGCTCTGCAGTTCGAGACCGACATAGAGCAGCAACAGGTCGGACGCCGACACCATCATGCCCATGCCGCAGGCCGACAACAGGATCAGCACCGGATATTCGGGCTTCAGATCGTCGCCGCTGGTGCGTTCGAAGAAGCGCGGTGCGATGATGATCGCAACGGCCGACGCGAGATAAATCAGCACTTTGGCAAAGGCAGCGAAGGCATCGGCGCGATACATGCCGCCAAAGGCGGTGCCGCCCGACGAGCCGTTACCGATCAGCGCCACGCCGGCCCCGGCCAGCACGAACACCGCCGCGATGCTGACGCCGCGCGTTGCACCCTGCTTGCCCCAAGCCGATACCAGCATCAGGACGATCGCCCCGACCGCGAGCACCAGCTCAGGCAGGGTCATCGAAAGTTGTTCGGCGTAGCTCATCAGTGCGATTCCCCGTGCGCCGCTTCACCGCCGCCCGTTCCATGTTCCGCGGCGTGCGCCGCTGCCGCCGCCGGATTGCCCGCGGTCGGCCGTGAGTCCGAAGCCGGTGCTGCACGCTCGATCCGGGCGAGCAGCAGCCCGACGTCCTTGCGCATCGGCGCGAGGAAGCTTTCGGGATAGACGCCCATCCACAGCACGACCGCGGCGATCGGCGCCAGCATCGCCAGCTCGCGCATCGATACGTCGGGCATCGCCTTCACATCGTCATGGACAAGGTCGCCCAGCGCGATCCGGCGATACAGGTACAGCGAATAGGCCGCGCCAAGAATGATGCCGGTCGTGCAGATCAGCGCCGCCCAGGTCGACACGCGGTACGTGCCGGCAAGGCTCAAAAACTCGCCGACGAAGCCCGACGTGCCCGGCAAACCGATCGACGCCATCGTGAACAGCAGGAAGAAGACGGCATAGCGCGGCATGTTGATCGCCAGACCGCCATAGCGCGCGATCTCGCGGGTATGCAGCCGGTCGTAGATGATGCCGACGCACAGGAATAGCGCGCCCGACACCAGCCCATGGCTGAGCATCACGATCATCGCGCCTTCGATACCCTGCTGGTTGAAGGCGAACAGGCCGATGGTGACGATCGCCATGTGGGCGACCGACGAATAGGCGATCAGCTTCTTCATGTCCGACTGCACCAGCGCGACCAGTGAGGTGTAGACCACTGCAACCGCCGACAGCGTCAGGATCAGCCATGTCAGCTCACCCGAGGCTTCGGGGAACATCGGGATCGAGAAGCGCAGGAAGCCATATCCGCCGAGCTTCAGCAACACGCCGGCCAGAATGACCGAGCCAGCGGTCGGTGCCTGCACGTGCGCGTCGGGCAACCAGGTGTGGACCGGCCACATCGGCATCTTGACCGCGAACGAGGCGAAGAAGGCGAGCCACAGCCACGTCTGCACCTGCACCGGGAAATCATACCCCATCAGCGTCGGGATGTCCGAGGTACCCGCGGTGCGGATCATGTAGATCATCGCGATCAGCATCAGCAGTGAGCCGAGCAGCGTGTACAGGAAGAATTTGTACGACGCGTAGATGCGGTTCGCCCCGCCCCATATGCCGATGATCAGGTACATCGGGATCAGACCGGCTTCGAAGAAGACGTAGAACAGCAACAGGTCCTGCGCCGCGAAAGTACCGATCATCAGTATCTCGACGGTCAGGAACAGCGCCATATATTCCGGGACACGGTTGGTCACCGACTTCCATGATGCACCGATGCAGATCGGCATCAGGAACACGCTGAGCATGATGAGCATCAAGGCGAAGCCGTCGATACCCATTGCGTAACGGAACACGCCGAAGTCGCCGAGCGGCGGCGCCTCGACGAACTGCCACTGCGCGCCGCCAATATCGAAATTCGCCCAGAGCAGGATGCCCAGTGCCAGATTGACCAGCGTCGCCGCCAGCGCCGTCCAGCGCGCGGCATTCGCCGATACGAACAGGCACAGCATCGCCGCGACCGCCGGTACCAGCAGCATCACCGACAGGATCGGGAAGCCGTTCACGAGTTATTCCCCCGAACCAATTGCTTGAAACCGCGCATCACGACGCGATCGCCCAGGTAACCGCCGCCGTCAGGCCGATCAGCATGACGAAGGCATAGGTGTAGAGATAGCCGGTCTGCATCTTGACTGCGAGGCGGCTCGAAAAGCCGACCAGCGCCGCCGACCCGTCGGGGCCGAACCGGTTGATCGTCTGTTCGTCGCCGCGCCTCCAGAAAAAGCGGCCGAGCGCGAAGGCCGGACGGACGAAAATCAGGTGATACAGCTCATCGAAATACCACTTCTTGAGCAGGAAGCGGTGCAGCACGCGGAACGTGTCCGCGATCCCCGCCGCTGTGCCCGGCCGCAGGATATAGACGTAGAGTGCGCTTACCAGCCCGATGAGCATCACAATGGTCGCTGCCAACTTCACCAGCAACGGCACGCCATGCATTTCGTGCATCAGATGTTCGTTGAAGAACAGGCTGCCCTTCCAGAACGTCTCGCCGCCATCGGCGCCGATGAACCAGTGGTTGAAGACATAGCCTGCGGCTACCGCACCGACCGTCAGCACGATCAACGGGATGAGCATGACGATTGGGCTTTCATGCGGATGATAGCCCGCCGTTCCTTCAACGACGTCGCTTGCATGCGGGTCTTGGGTCGACGGGGCGTGTCCAGCATCTTCCGCCGCCGGATGCGCGTCATGATGGACATCGTGCGTATGATCGTCATGGCCATGATGGCCGTGCGCGTCATGCACCGCGTGCTGGATATGCTCCGATCCGGCCCAGCGCGGCGTACCGAAGAAGGTCAAGAACATCAGCCGCCACGAATAGAAGCTGGTCAGCAGCGCCGCGAAGGTCCCGACATAGAAGGCACCATAGCCGCGCGGACCCGCCGCCCACGCCGCTTCAAGGATCGCATCCTTCGAGTGATAGCCGGCAAAGCCGCCCACTTCATAGATGCCGACGCCGGTGATCGCCAGCGTCCCGGCCATCATCGCCCAGAAGGTCAGCGGAATATGGCGACGCAGGCCGCCATAGTAGCGCATGTCCTGCTCATGGTGCATCGCATGGATGACCGAGCCGGCACCCAGGAACAGTAGCGCCTTGAAGAAGGCGTGGGTGAACAGGTGGAACATCGCCGCGCCATAGGCACCGACGCCCGCCGCGAAGAACATATAGCCGAGCTGCGAACAGGTCGAATAGGCGATGACGCGCTTGATGTCGGTCTGCACCAGTCCGATCGTCGCCGCGAACAGGCAGGTCGCGGCACCGACCGCCGTCACCACCGCCAGCGCGGTCGGCGAGGTTTCGAACATCGGCGACAGGCGGCACACCATGAACACGCCCGCGGTGACCATCGTCGCCGCGTGGATCAGCGCCGACACGGGGGTCGGGCCCTCCATCGCGTCCGGCAGCCAAGTGTGGAGACCGAGCTGCGCCGACTTGCCCATGGCCCCTACGAACAGCAGCAGGCACAACACGGTCATCGTATCGGCGCGGAACCACAGGAAACCGATCGTCGAACCGGCCATCGACGGCGCGGCCTCGAGGATCGCCGGGATCGAGATCGTGCCGAACACCAAATAGGTGCCGAAGATGCCGAGCATGAAGCCCAGATCACCGACGCGGTTGACGACGAATGCCTTGATCGCGGCGGCATTGGCCGACGGCTTCTTGAACCAGAAACCGATCAACAGGTACGACGCCAGACCCACGCCTTCCCAACCGAAGAACATCTGGACCAGATTGTTCGCGGTCACGAGCATCAGCATCGCGAAGGTGAACAGCGACAGATAGCTGAAAAAGCGCGGCTGATCGGGGTCCTCGCTCATATAGCCCCAGCTATAGAGGTGGACCAATGCCGAAACGCTGGTGATGACGACCAGCATTACCGCAGTCAGTGCATCGACGCGAAGTTCCCACGCGATGTTCATTCCGCCCGACAGGATCCAGGTCGACACCGGCGCGACCCCCGCCTGCGCGGTGCCGGCAAGGAACGGAATGAAGATCGTCCACGACAAGGCTGCGGCGGTGAACAGACCTGCCGTCGTGATGATCTTTGGCACCGCGATGCCGAAGGCGCGGTTCGACAGCCCGGCGACAATCGACGCCAGCAGCGGCAGGAACACGACGATATGGATGGCGCTCATGCGAGCACCTCCGAAACCCGAAAAGCCACCGGCATCACCCCTTCATCCGGTTGACGTCGTCGACCGCGATGGAACCGCGGCCACGGAAATAGATGACCATGATCGCCAGCCCGATCGCGCTTTCGCCTGCGGCGACCGCCAGCACGAACATCGCGAAAATCTGGCCGACAAGGTCGCCCAACTGCGCCGAGAAGGCGACGAAATTAATGTTCACCGCCAGCAGGATCAGTTCGATCGACATCAGAATGACGATCAAATTCTTGCGGTTCAGGAAGATGCCGAGCACCCCCAGCGTGAACAAAATCGCCGCAACGACCAGATAATGGGTAAGACCGATCACAGCTCGACCCCCTGCCCGATGGGCTGATTGACGTTACGGATCGCATCCTTGGCGCGACGGTTGATCTGGCGGTTGATGTTCTGCGCCTTTGCGTCCGCGCGCTTGCGCTGCGTCAGTACGATCGCACCGATCATCGCGACCAGCAGCACCAGCCCGACGCCTTCGAAGACGTAGAGATAGCGCGAATAGAGTAGCCGACCGATCGCTTCGATATTCGGCACTGCGACGTCGGTCGGAGCGATCCGCTTGGCGAGATCGATACGCGCCGCGGTCCAGGCATAAGCGCCGACCACCAATTCGACTGCGAGCAGCACCGCGAGCGCAAGCCCTGCAGGAAGATAGCGGACGAAACCGGCGCGCAGTTCGGTGAAGTCGATGTCGAGCATCATCACGACGAACAGGAACAGCACCGCAACCGCGCCGACATACACGATGACGAGCAACATCGCGATGAACTCGGCACCGCACAGGACCATCAAGCCCGCTGCGTTGAAGAAGGCGAGGATCAGCCACAGCACCGAATGGACCGGGTTGCGCGACGTAATCGTCAGCGCGGCCGATGCCACCACGATCGTGGCGAACAGATAGAAGGCGAGTGTCTGGATCACGAGCGCTGCTCTTCCCCCTGCCCGCCCCGCGCAATGCTGCGGGACGAAACTTTAATCGACTGGCCGGCGAAGCGAGGTTTCTCGTCCTCGCCGGTACGGAATATGCGCGCCATTACCGATAGGGCGCGTCACTCGCAAGGTTCGCGGCAATCGCGCGTTCCCAGCGGTCACCATTCGCGAGCAGCTTGTCCTTGTGGTAGATCAGCTCTTCGCGCGTTTCAGTGGCAAATTCAAAATTCGGCCCCTCAACGATCGCATCCACCGGGCAAGCTTCCTGACACAAACCGCAATAGATGCACTTGGTCATATCAATGTCGTAGCGCGTGGTGCGGCGACTGCCATCTGCACGCGGTTCGGCCTCGATCGTGATCGCCAGCGCCGGACACACCGCCTCGCACAGCTTGCACGCGATGCACCGCTCTTCACCATTGGGATAGCGACGCAATGCGTGCTCCCCACGGAACCGGGGCGAGATCGGGTTCTTTTCATACGGGTAGTTGATCGTCGCTTTGGGCTTGAAGAAGTACCGCAACGTCAGCGCGTGCGCCTTCACGAACTCCCATAGGGTGAAGGATCGGATAGTCTGGGCGATACTCATGCTGGCAATCCTACGCGCTGGATCATCAACCAGCCCGACACGAGGAAAACGAAGGTCAGCGATAGCGGCAGGAATATCTTCCAACCCAACCGCATCAGCTGGTCATAGCGGTACCGCGGCACCGTCGCCTTGATCCAGCTGAACACGAAGAAGAAGAAGAAGGTCTTGGCCAAGAACCAGATGATGCCCGGTACGAAATAGAGCGGTGCCCAATCGACCGGCGGCAACCAGCCACCCCAGAACAGCAGCGCGTTGAGCGCACACATCAGGATGACGTTGGCATATTCACCCAACCAAAACAGCGCGAACGCCATTGACGAATATTCGGTCTGGTAGCCCGCGACCAGTTCTGATTCCGCCTCGGTCAGATCGAACGGCGCGCGCGCAGTTTCTGCCAGCGACGAAATCAGGAACACGACCGCCATCGGAAACAACAGCGGGTTGAACCCGAAGCCGTTGATGAAGCCGAAGATATGCGCCCGCTGTTCAAGCACGATCGTCGTCAGGTTGAACGACCCGGCCCACAATACCACCGCGATCAGAACGAAGCCGATAGCGACTTCATAGCTGACCATCTGCGCGGCAGCGCGAAGCGCGGAATAGAAAGGGTATTTCGAGTTGGACGCCCAGCCCGAAATGATGACTCCATAGACGCCCAACGACGATGCCGCGAGAATGTAGAGCAGGCCGACATTGATGTCCGCCACCACCACGCCGACATCGAACGGGATCACCGCCCACACGATCAATGCAACCGTAAAGGTGATGATCGGTGCGAGCAGGAACAGGCCACGATTGGCCGACGACGGAACGATCGTTTCCTGCAGGAACACCTTCAGACCGTCGGCAAACGACTGCAGCAGACCCAGCGGGCCAACGACGTTCGGACCGCGACGCAGCGCCATCGCCGCCCAGATCTTGCGATCGGCATAGATGATCATCGCCACCGCCAGCATCAGCGGCAGAGCGATGACCAGAATGCCGACCAGCGTAGCAATCGTCCACGCCCAGCTATAGGGCAGGCCGATGGTAGTTTCGAAAAACGAGGTCACTCGGCGGCCTCCGCGAAATCCTGGCCATGGACAAGTTCGGCCGAACAGCGCTGCATCGTCGGGCTGGCCCGGCAGATCGCGTTGGTCAGATAGAAGTCGGTCACCGGGTAGGTCACCGCGCCCGACGCCTTAGCGTCGAGTGCCGGCGGGTTCCAGTCAAACCGTACCAGTCCTTCGCGTCCAAGCGCTGGCACCGCCGCCGCCATCGCCGCGCGCAGGCCGGCAAAATCGTCGAACGGCAACGTCACGCCCAGCACTTCGGCCAGCGCGCGGAAGATCGTCCAATCCTCGCGGGCGTCGCCCGGCGCGAATACCGCACGGTCGCCGCGCTGTACGCGACCTTCCATATTGACATAAGTGCCTGCCTTTTCGGCGTAGCTCGCACCCGGCAAAACAATGTCCGCCGCCGCAGCACCCTTGTCGCCGTGATGGCCGATATAAACCTTCGTCGCACCGGCGAACTTGGTGAAATCGACTTCGTCGGCACCGAGGAAGAATACCAGCTTCGGGTTCGCTGCGACGATATCGGAGATACCGCCCGCCTGCGCATACCCCAGCATCAATGCACCCATGCGAGCGGCGGCCAAGTGGACGACGTTGAAGCCGTTCCAAGCCGTACCGTCCTCGAGCGTGCGGACCAGATTGCCGTCTTGCGCCAGCTTCAGCGCGGCACCATGGCCGTTCTTCAGCGCCGCCGGTCCGACGATGACCATCGGCCGCTTGGCCGCGTCCATCGCTTCCGCCGCGCGATCGGGCAAACCGCCGAGCAGGCCTAGATCGTCGCCGAGCCATTCCGCCTTGTAGGTCAGATCGACTTCCGGCCCGATCGCGAAGACGCGTGCGCCCTTTTTGATCGCCTTGCGGACGCGGGTGTTGATGAGCGGCGCTTCGTGGCGCAGGTCGGTGCCGACCAGCAGGATCGCATCGGCATCCTCGACACCCGCGATCGTCGAATTGAACGCGACCGCCCCAAGGTTGGTGACGTCATAGTCCATGCCGGTCTGACGCCCTTCGAGCAGCGACGAACCGAGCGCGTTCACCAGCGCCTTGGCAGCGAACATCGTCTCGCAATCGAGCAGGTCGCCCGCGATCGCCGCCACCGACGATCCCGCATTGACTGCCGCAATCGCCGCGAAGGCGTCATCCCACTCGGCCGCGACCAGCTTGCCGTCCTGACGGACATAGGGCTTGTCGAGGCGACGACGGACCAGACCGTCGACCGCATGGCGCGTCTTGTCGTGCGCCCATTCCTCATTCACGTCTTCATTGATGCGCGGCACGCAACGCAGCACCTGCCGGCCACGGCTGTCGAGGCGGATGTTGGTGCCAACCGCGTCCATCACGTCGATAGCGAGCGTCTTCTTCAACTCCCACGGACGCGCTTCGAACGCATAAGGCTTCGACGTCAGCGCACCCACCGGACACAAATCGACGATATTACCCGACAACTCACTCGACACGGCCTGTTCGAGATAGCTTGTGATCTGCATATTCTCGCCGCGATAGATCGCGCCGATTTCCTCGACCCCGGCGACTTCCTCGGCAAAACGGATGCAGCGCGTGCATTGTATGCAGCGCGTCATCACCGTCTTGACGATCGGCCCCATATATTTCTCGGTGACCGCGCGCTTATTCTCGTCATAGCGCGAATGGCCACGACCATAAGCGACCGACTGGTCCTGCAGGTCGCATTCGCCACCCTGATCGCAGATCGGGCAGTCTAGCGGGTGATTGATGAGCAGGAACTCCATTACGCCTTCGCGCGCGGCCTTCACCATCGCGCTGTCGGTGCGGATTTCCTGATTGTCGGCGGCGGGCAGCGCGCACGATGCTTGTGGCTTGGGCGGCCCCGGCTTCACCTCGACCAGACACATCCGGCAATTGCCGGCGATCGACAGCCGTTCGTGATAGCAGAAGCGCGGAATTTCCTTCCCCGCCGCTTCGCAAGCCTGAAGAACCGTCGCGCCCTGTGGCACTTCGACTTCGACCCCGTCTACTTTTACCTTCGGCATTATTCGGCCGCTTCCATCATGGGCGACATGCCGCCGCCGCGCTTCTCGTTGATCCGCCGTTCGATTTCCGGACGGAAATTTTTGATGAGGCCCTGGATCGGCCATGCCGCCGCGTCGCCGAGTGCGCAGATCGTATGGCCCTCGACCTGCTTGGTCACCTGCTGCAGCATATCGATCTCGGAAATGTCGGCGTCGCCAGTGCGCAGCCGTTCCATAACCCGCCACATCCATCCCGTGCCTTCGCGACACGGCGTACACTGGCCACAGCTCTCATGCTTGTAGAAGTAGCTCAGTCGGCTGATCGCGCGGACGACATCGGTCGACTTGTCCATGACGATCACCGCCGCGGTGCCCAGGCCCGATCCGACCGCCTTCAACCCGTCGAAATCCATCGGCGCGTCGATAATGTGCTCGGCCTTCACTAGCGGCACCGACGATCCGCCGGGAATGACGCACAGCAGATTGTCCCACCCACCCCGGACGCCGCCGCAATGCTTTTCGATCAGCTCGCGGAACGGGATGCTCATCGCTTCCTCGACCACGCAAGGCCGGTTCACATGGCCGCTGATCTGGAACAGCTTCGTGCCCCGATTATTTTCCGCTCCGAAGCTGGCGAACCATTCGGGGCTGCGGCGGAGGATGGTCGGGACGACCGCGATCGATTCGACGTTATTGACCGTCGTCGGGCAGCCATAGAGACCGGCGCCCGCCGGGAAAGGAGGCTTCAGCCGGGGCTGGCCCTTCTTCCCCTCGAGGCTTTCAAGCATCGCGGTCTCTTCGCCGCAGATATAGGCGCCGGCGCCGCGATGGGCGAACACGTCGAAGTCATAGCCCGACCCGCACGCATTCTTGCCGAGCAGTCCCTTGGCATAGGCTTCGGCGATCGCTGCGAACAGCGTTTCGGCTTCGCGAATATATTCGCCGCGAATGTAGATATAGGCCGCGCGCGCCCGCATCGCGAAGCCTGCGACCAGCGCGCCTTCGATCAGCTTGTGCGGATCGTGGCGGATGATCTCGCGATCCTTGCACGAACCAGGTTCGGATTCGTCGGCGTTGATGACGAGAAAGTTCGGCCGGTCGGGCTTGGGCGCCTTCGGCATGAACGACCATTTGGTGCCGGTCGGGAAGCCTGCCCCGCCGCGCCCTCGCAGTCCCGATGCCTTTATCCGGTCGATGATCGTGTCCGGTCCAAGCTGCAACAGCGCCTTGGTATTGTCCCAATCCCCGCGCATCACGGCGGCGTCGAGGTTCCACGGCTGGAACCCGTACACATTGGTGAAGATGCGATCCTTGTCGGCCAGCATCCTTATCGTCCCTTCCCGATCGCCTTCTCGGCGACAAAATAAACGGCAACCATTGCCGCGACTCCGATGGCCACGCCGAGTAGCTTCAGCGCGCCGACAAACAATTCGAGCGCGATCCACAACACGACGACGCCGACCAGCACCGCGATCAACAGGCTGCCAAGCGCCCTCACAATGCCGTGCCCCATTCGGGCCGGTAATCATGGTTCTCGGTCATCATCGCAACCAGATTGGTCGGCTCACCGACCGGCTCGACCGTGTGCCGACCCGGCTCCTGCGTGCCGGCCTTCGGCGTTTCGCCCCGGCCCAGCGCCTCGAGGATCACAGTCATGCGATCATAGTCGAGATCTTCGTAATTGTCGTCGTTGATCTGGACCATCGGTGCCGAGGCGCAATTGCCCATGCACTCGACCTCGGTCAGCGTGAACAGGCCGTCGGGCGTGGTCTTGCCCTTCACCAGCCCGCGGTTCTTGCACGCCGCGAACACATCATCCGAACCGCGCAACATACACGGCGTCGTGCCGCACACCTGCACATGATAGCGGCCGACCGGCGCGAGGTTAAACATCGTGTAGAAGGTCGCGACCTCGTACACCCGCATATAGGGAAGTCCGAGTTCGCGGGCGATGAACTCGATCACTGGCACCGGTAACCAGCCCTGGGTGTGCGTTTCGGCCCCGACCTGGCGCTGGGCGAGATCGAGGAACGGGATAGTGCACGACTGCTGCCGCCCTTCGGGATAGCGCGCGACGATCTCGCGCGCCTTCTCAGCATTGGCGGGGTTCCAGGTGAAGTTGCCCCAGCGCGCGCGGACCTCCGCTTCGTCGGGGATGTTGGGGGCGTCGGCCATCAGCGAATAAACTCCACGCGGCTGACCTTGTCGCCGCTGAACGAATAGATGGTCATTACGTCGAACGGTTCGGCGTTGGTCGAGCGTTGGACTCTTTCGTGCAGCACGACACGCTCGCCCAACTCGAACGACTGCAGGACTTCGGCATGATTCTGCGGGAATTCGGCGAAGACCGCCGCCATCCCGCTTTCCACGCCGGCACGTCCGTCCCGCACCACTTCGCCGCGATACTGCGCCTCGCAGCCGTCATCGGCGAAGAAAGCGGCATAGCCCGCCGCGTCGCGCGCATTGTAACGTTCGATCATCGCCGTCACGGTGTCGAGACGGCTCACCGGTCGCACTCCCCGAACACGATATCCATCGCCCCGAGAATGGCGGTGATGTCGGCGAGCATGTGCCCCTTCGACATGAAGTCCATCGCCTGGAGATGGCTGAACGCGGTTGGACGGATCTTGACGCGGTACGGCTTGTTGCTGCCGTCCGACACCATGTAGATGCCGAATTCGCCCTTGGGGCTTTCGGTCGCGACATAGACCTCGCCGGCGGGCACATGATAGCCTTCGGTATACAGCTTGAAGTGATGGATCAGCGCTTCCATCGACTGCTTCATTTCGCCGCGCTTCGGCGGCACGACCTTGCGATCGTCGCTCGAGATCGGACCCTCGGGCATCTGCGCCAGGCACTGCTTCATGATGCGGGCCGACTGCCAGACTTCCTCGACGCGGACCATGAACCGGTCATAGCAGTCGCCGCGCGTGCCGACCGGCACGTCGAACTCGACCCGGTCATAGGCGTCGTAAGGCTGCGCCTTGCGGATATCCCATGGAATGCCGGCGCCGCGGATCATCGGACCCGAAAAGCCCCAACGTACCGCATCTTCGCGGCTGACGATCGCGATGTCGACGTTGCGCTGCTTGAAGATGCGGTTTTCGGCGACGAGGCTGATCGCATCGCCGAACAGGCGCGGCAGCCGCGTGTCGAGCCATTCGGCGATATCGGTCAGCAGCTTCAGTGGAACGTCCTGCCGGATGCCGCCCACGCGCAGGAAATTTGCGTGCATCCGTGCGCCCGATGCCCGCTCGTAGAAGTTCATCGTGTCTTCGCGCAGCTCGAACATCCACAGGTTCGGCGTCATCGCGCCCACGTCCATGACATGCGAACCCAGGTTCAGCATGTGGTTCATGATGCGGGTCAGTTCAGCGAAGAACACACGCAGATACTGGGCGCGCAGCGGCACCTCGATATCGAGCAGCTTCTCGACCGCAAGGACGTAGCTGTGCTCCATGCACATCGGCGAGCAGTAATCGAGCCGATCCATGTACGGCAGCGCCTGCGCATACGTCTTGTACTCGATCAACTTTTCGGTGCCGCGATGCAGCAGGCCGACGTGCGGATCGATGCGCTCGATAATCTCGCCGTCCAGTTCGGTGACGAGACGCAACACCCCGTGCGCGGCCGGGTGTTGCGGGCCGAAATTGATCGTATAGTTCTGGATCTCGACATCGCCAGGCGTCGGGTTCGCGGCGTCGATCTGAGGATCGTAATCGGCCATCACTTGTTCTCCGCCGACGAAGCCTTCGCATCGGGCGAGGGCACGTCAGGATCAACAGGCTTCTCATGCGACAGGTTGCCGGGGTGCGGCTTGCCCGCGCCCGTCTGTCCCGTGTGTTCGGTCGTCTTCACCTCGGGCGCGTTCGGTTCGGCCTTCTTTTCCGAATCATGCGCACGGGTGACCTGATCGGCGGTCACCGGCGACTGTGCACCCGGTGCCTGCCCCGCGGCGGGCTTCGGCTGAGCAGCCTTCTCGTCACCCGGCAGGACGTACTCGGCGCCTTCCCAGGGACTCATGAAGTCGAAGGTGCGGAAATCCTGCGCCAGTTTCACCGGCTCATAGACGACGCGCTTGGCTTCTTCCGAATAACGCATCTCGACATAGCCGGTCAGCGGGAAGTCCTTGCGCAGCGGATGGCCGCGGAAGCCGTAGTCGGTCAGGATGCGACGCAGGTCGGCATTGCCGGTGAACAGCACGCCGTACATGTCGTACACCTCGCGCTCGAGCCAACCGGCATTGTACCAGATGCCGGTCACCGATGGCACCGGCCGTTCCTCATCGGTCGTCACGCGCACCCGGATGCGGTGGTTCCGCGTCATCGAAAGCAGGTGATAGACGACGTCGAACCGCTCGGGCCGTTCGGGATAGTCGACACCGGCGATCTCTGCCAGCATCTCGTACTTCAGGCCCGGTGTGTCGCGCAGCGTCTCCATCGCGATGACCAGACGGTCGCGATCGACGGTCAGCGAAACCTCGCCGACCATGTCCTGCGCATCGAGCAGCATGTCGCCCAGCGCAGCGGTCGCCGCGTCGATGATGCCGTCGTTCGTGGCGTAACGGGGTGCAGGCGCCCTCACCGTTCGATGCTCCCCGAACGGCGAATCTTCCGCTGCAACTGCATCACGCCATAGAGCAACGCCTCGGCCGTCGGCGGACAGCCAGGGACATAGATGTCGACCGGGACCACACGATCGCAACCGCGCACGACGCTGTAGCTATAATGATAGTAGCCGCCGCCGTTGGCGCAGCTGCCCATCGAAATGACGTATTTCGGTTCCGACATCTGGTCGTACACGCGACGCAGCGCCGGGGCCATCTTGTTGCACAACGTGCCGGCGACGATCATCACGTCCGACTGGCGCGGGGAAGCACGCGGCGCAGCGCCGAACCGCTCCATGTCATAGCGCGGCATGTTGACGTGGATCATTTCAACCGCGCAGCAGGCAAGACCGAAGGTCATCCACCACAGCGAACCAGTCCGCGCCCATTGGAACAGGTCCTCGGTCGACGTGACCAGAAAACCTTTATCGGTCAGTTCGCCGTTCAGGTCGTTGAAGAAGCCCTGATCGGGTGCCTGTACCGGCACGCCGGCGGCGTTACCCGCGCCGAATCCGTGCGGCGGCGTCGTGAGTTCTACTCCCATTCGAGAGCTCCCATCTTCCAAGCATATACGAGACCCAGCGCCAGTTCGCCGATGAACACCATCATCGACACCCACGCGGTCCAGCCGAGGTCAAAAACCGAGACTGCCCAAGGATATAGGAACGCTGCTTCAAGATCGAAGATGATGAACAGAATCGCGACCAAATAGAAGCGCACGTCATACTGACTGCGCGAATCCTCGAACGCAGGGAAACCGCATTCATATTCGGTCAGCTTTTCCGGCGTCGGCTTGTACGAACCGGTGAAACGCGATGCCACCATCGGCAGCACGACGAACGCCGTCGACAGCACCAGGGCGATGCCCAGGAACATCAGGATCGGCAGATATTGCGACAGGTCGACCAAGGCAGGGTCTCTCGCGGTTGCGGTATGAATGGAGCCGGCTTTAGGCCGATGCCGCGGGGGCATCAAGGGCGGAACAGGATGAGAATCACTCTCAATTCCGCCCGCGCCCGGCGCGTGCGACGGCGGACCCCCGCACGATCGTCGCGCAGAGGCTATGCCATGTTCCTTTTCGCCGAGCCGATCAGCCCGGCGCGATACTTGTCGGATCAGCGCAGCGCGCCGGCGACCAGCTTGTGCAGACGGGTCTGCATCTGTTCATTGCTGGCCAGCACCTCACCCTTTTCATAGGCACGGTCGGCGCCACGATAGTCGGTGACGAAGCCGCCGGCTTCCTTCACGAGCAGCATGCCCGCCGCGATATCCCACTTCTTCAGGCCCGATTCCCAGAAGCCGTCGAACCGCCCTGCCGCGACATAGGCGAGATCGAGGGCGGCCGAACCGAAGCGGCGGATGCCGGCAACCTCGGGCGCGACCGCGCCGAAGATGCGGGTCCACTCGCTGAAGTTGCCATGACCGAGGAACGGAATGCCGGTCGCGATCAGCGCTTCCGACAGATCGCGCCGCGACGACACGCGCAGCCGCTGGCCCTGCAACCACGCCCCCCGGCCCTTTTCGGCCCAGAAGCCTTCGTCGGTGATCGGATTATAGACCATCGCGGTCGTGATTTCCGGCTTGCCACCGACGCCGTTCGGTTCCTCGACCGCGACCGAGATCGAGAAATGCGGGATGCCGTGGAGGAAGTTGGTCGTGCCGTCGAGCGGATCGACGATCCAGCGCGGCTTGGTCGGGTCGCCGGCGATTTCGCCACCCTCTTCGAGCAACATGCCCCAGTCGGGACGCGCCTTGCGCAATTCCTCGACCAGCGTTTCCTCAGCGCGCTTGTCGGCCATCGACACGAAGTCCGCCGGCCCCTTGCGGCTGACTTGGAGATGCTGGACCTCGCCGAAGTCGCGGCGCAGGCGCGGGCCGGTCTTGCGGACGGCGCGTTCGAGGACGGTGATGAGGCCGGACTGGGCGGACATGGTTCTGGTTCCTGCTTAAATCTATCTGGCAGCGGACGCGGGCAAAGCCCGCGTCGTCGGTCGCGCTATGCGCGCCGGCCGGGCTTGCGGCCCTGCGAAATAGCTTGCGCTATTCCGTCTGGCCGCTGCGCCTCAATCCGCCCGTCGGACGTAGGTCTGCTCATACACGTCGACGACGATCCGGGTCCCCGAAGCGATATGCGGCGGGACCATCACGCGGACGCCGTTGTCGAGCACGGCGGGCTTGTAGGAAGACGATGCCGTCTGGCCCTTCACCACCGCATCGGCTTCGACGATCGTCGCCTCGATCGTGTCGGGCAGCTGGACGCTGATCGCTTCGTCCTCATAAAGTTCCATGACGACGTCCATGCCGTCCTGCAGGAAGGCAGCGGCATCGCCCAGCAGGTCGCGCGGCAACGAAACCTGATCGTAGGTTTCCTTGTCCATGAACACCAGCATGTCGCCTTCGGGATACAGGAACTGGAAGTCCTTGGTATCCAGCCGGATGCGTTCGACCGTCTCGGCCGAGCGGAAGCGGACATTGTTCTTGCGGCCGTCGCGCAGGTTCTTCATCTCGACCTGCATATAGGCGCCGCCCTTGCCCGGCTGCGTATGCTGGATCTTGACCGCGCGCCAGATGCCGCCTTCATATTCGATGATGTTGCCGGGGCGAATGTCGACGCCGCTGATCTTCATGACGAACCATACCTGTTGGAAAGAGCGAAGCTGCGCCCTTACCGCTCCGCCCGGCCGCGGGCAAGCAGCGGATAAGGATCGATCGCGCGCCCCTGATGCCATGCCTCGTCGGGTAGCAGCCGTTCGATCCCGAAATGGAGATGGGTGTTGCCGGCGCCTGCATTGCCGGTGTCGCCGACCCGGCCGATCGAATCGCCCGCCCGAACCCAAGCCCCTTCGCGCAGGCCCGGAGCATAGCTGGCGAGGTGGGCGTAATAGTAGGACAGCCGGCGGTCGGGCGCTCGGACATAGGCCGTGATCCCGCCGCCGCCGTTGCTGTAGAACAGTTTTTCGACCACTCCGTCCGCCGCCGCGACGACCGGCGTGCCGCCCGGTGCCATGATGTCGGTACCGGTATGGCCGCGCGATCCACCGCCGCGGCTGTCGCCCCAGCTGTCGCGGATATCCGACCAGCGCGCGCCTTGTACCGGCATAACCAGTTCGCCCGTCGCGACCTTCCCGACCGGGCGCGCCTGCTGCGCGGACCGGCGCGGTGCTGCCGATCCACCGAAGTCGACCAGCAAGGCCGCCAGCACGCCGATCACTGCGAACAGGCCGAGAAAGGTCCAGCCGATCCGGTTCATCGCCCTGCCCTTATGGCTGGAAGATCGCCGGCGTACCCGGCTTCACCATCAGCGACAGACGGGCGGCGTCCCAGTTGGTCAGGCGGATGCAGCCATTGCTCTCGGTCTTGCCGATATTCTCCGGCTCGGGCGTGCCGTGGATGCCGTAATGCTCCTTCGACAGGTCGATCCAGACGACGCCGACCGGATTGTTCGGACCCGGCGGCACGATCTCCTTGCTGTCCGACTTGTCGGCATGGCGCAGGATCGCGGGATTATACTGCCAGTCGGGATTGGGGGCGACGCCCTGGATCGTCCATTTGCCGATCGGCAGCGGATCGTGCGACGACCCCATCGTCGCCGGGAACTGGGCGAGGATGCGGTCGCCGGCATAGGCGCGCAGCCAGCCCTCCGACTTGTCGACCACGACCCGGTCGGCCTGCTGCTGATTCGCGTCGACGTTCAGATTGGCCAGCGTCTGGCGATATTCGGGCGACCAGGTGTCGGCATAGCTGCGCGACGCGGGCAGGACGTTGGGGAAGACGACGCGGGTGCCGGGGCTCAGCATCGTCTCACGGCTGTTGAGCGCGACCAGCGTGGCGGGGGTCGTGTGGAACATCTCCGCCAGCTTTTCGAGCGGCGAGCGATAGCCGATCACCGTCAGTTTCGCCTGATCGGCATAGTCCTTCGGGATCGGATTGGTATAGGGGCCAGCGAGCGCGCGGTCGGACAGGGCCAGCGTCACGGTAGCCGGGCGCATATTGGGGTTGAGCGCGCGGACCGTCGCCGGGTCGAGCTTGCCGGTGACGGGCAGGTCGCGCGCCGACTGGAACCCGCGCAACGCCTTGGCGAAGGCGGGGCTGTCCCGCCCGTCAATCACCCCGACGGTGAAGCCGTGGCGATCGAGCAGCACCTGCGCGTGCAGGACGTTCCGGTCGATCGTCGGCAGCGCCTGTGGTGCGGGCGCGGGCGCCTGTGCCATCGCCGCGCCGCCCAACAGGATCGCCGCCCATGCCAGTCGCTTCATGACCCCTCCTCGAATTCGTTGAGGCTGGATAACGAACGGTCGGCAAAGACGTTTCCGATTATCCGAGCACCTCGGCAAAGGCGCGGACAGCGGCGGCTTCGTCGCCGTTCCACACCGCGCCCGATACCGCGAGGAAGTCGGCACCGGCTGCGATCAGCGGCGCGGCATTGGCGGGCGTGATGCCGCCGATCGCGACGCAGGGCAGTTCGAACACGGCAGACCACCAGGACAGGATCACTGGTTCGGGAACGTAGCGCACTTCCTTGGTGGTGGTGGGATAGAAGGCACCGAAGGCGACATAGTCGGCCCCGGCCTCCCCCGCTTCCATGGCAAGGTGACGGCTGTCGTGCGCGGTAACGCCGATCTGGGCGTTCGGACCGAGCACGTCGCGCGCCTCGCGCGGGTCGCCGTCATCCTGTCCCAGATGAACGCCATCGGCGCCCAGACGCTTGGCGAGGCTGATGCTGTCATTGACGAGGAAGGCTACGTCGCGGTCGGCGCAGATGCGCTGAAGCGGTTCGGCCAGACGTGCGGCGGCGTGCTGGTCGACGTCCTTCACCCGGAACTGGAAAGCGGCGACGGGGCCGGCATCGAGCGCGCGGGCGAGGCGATCGGGAAAGGTGCCGGTCACGTCGAGCGGCGAGATCAGATAGAGCTGGCACGGCGGGCGGCGCACGTCGCGGACGAACTGCTTCGCGAAATCGGGGGACAGCGGGCCGAGCGGATCTTCGTCGAGGGTCATGGCCCCTCCCTGCCCCAGTGCAGCGGTCGGTGGAAGGGTGTGCGGACCCCAAAGTTCACTAAGTTCACACTTGCCGCGTTTTCGCACGCACAGTTGCGAGTGACTGGCAGCTCGTCGACCCGAGGAGGACGAACTCCTCTGCCGCCGGCTTCACCCACCAATGACAAAGAGCACCGGACGCGCAAACGCCCGATGCCCTTTTGCCATGCCCGGGAGCAGGTAGGAAAGCGTTACGCCGCGACCAGCGCCTTCTGCGTCGAGGCGGCGTGGATTTCGTCGATCGCGTCGCCCAGCGCCTTGTCGAATTCGGCGTCGGTCATCTGCTGGCGCAGGTCGGACAGCAGCGCGCGGCTGAAGCTGGCGATGATGCCGGGGTTCTTGGCCAGTTCGGCGCAGGCTTCGGTGCGGCCGAACCCGCCCGACAGCGCGACGACGCGCAGGACGCGCGGGTGATCGACCAGCGGCTGGAACAGGCCGGGCTTGGCCGGCAGCGACAGTTTCAGCATCACCTTGTCATCGCCCGGCAGCGCATCGAGCGCCTTCAGCGTCTCGTCGAGCAGGATCTGGTCGGCTTCGGCCCGCTCCGCGCTCTTGATGTTCACTTCGGGTTCGATGATCGGCATCAGCCCGGCGGCGAGGACCTGCTGCGCAACCTCGAACTGCTGCTTCACGACCGCCGCAATGCCCGTTGCATTCGCAAGGTTGATGACCGAACGCTCCTTGGTGCCGAAGATGCCAAGCTTGGCAGCTCGGGCGAGCAGTTCGTCGAGGCCGGGGTTCGGCTTCATCAGTTGCACGCCGTTCGCCTCGTCCTCGAGACCCTTGTCGATCTTGAGGAATGGCACGACGCCCTTGTCGGCCAGCGCCTGCGGCACCGGCTTGCCACCCGCCTGCCCGTCCATCGTGCGTTCGAACAGGATCGCGCCGATCACCTTGTCCCCGGTGAATGCGTCGGAGGTGATGATCCGAGCGCGCATGTCATGGATCAGGCCAAACATTTCCTCGTCGGTCGACCACGCGCCGTCCTCGACCCCATAGCCCTTCAGCGCCTTCGGCGTCGACCCGCCGCTCTGGTCGAGCGCGGCGATGAAACCCTGTCCGTCGGCAATCTTCGCAGTCATGTCAGCGTTGTTCATGTCGATCCCCTTGGGTCCTGTAAGAAATGTCAGAGAGCGAGCCAGCGCCGCAGCGCCTGATCCACCTGCTCCATCGATGTTGCAGTCGCTTGACCGAGCACGCGGACGATGCGGCTGCGGCGGAGCGTCTTGATCTTGTCGACCTGCGCCTCGCTTTCGACCGAGATGCCGGTCGTGTCGGAGGGGGCGAAGGGTACGCGGAACAGGGTCTCGCCACCGGTCAGGCTGGTCATCGGGATCAGCGTGACCGAGGCGTGCGCCTCGTTGAACAGATCGGATTGCACGACCAGAAAGGGCCGGCGCTTGTTGGCCAGTGCCTCGGGTCCCTCGACCAGCACGATCATGCCGCGCCTTATCTCCACCGGCCATCCTCCGCCTCGACGCGATCGAAAAAGGCCCAGTCGGCGCCGTCGTCGCGGGCGGCGGCGCGTTCGGACTGGCGGCGGGCTTCAGCGCGAAAGGCTTCGTCGTGGAGTTCGACATAGCGGCGCACGGCATCGCGGGCGATGTCGCTCTTCGAGCGTCCCTGCGAGCGGGCGACATTGGCCAGTCGCTCCTCCAGCTCGGAATCGAGTCGTACGCCTAGCACCAGGTGCCACCTCCCGTTTAACGTGTTGAACGGGTAGCTTGGGTTGGGGTTAGGATCAAGCGGGTTGTTTTGCGGTTGGGTGTTTCAGAAGAAGAAGTCGGTTTCACGCGAAGGCGCAAAGAGAAGAATTGGTTCGCGCAGAGGCGCAGAGGCGCGGAGAAGTTGCGTTTGTAGCGCCGTCGCGCGTCAGCGAGACCTTCATGCATTCGAAAGCGAGCGGATCGAGCGCCGCTGGCGCGGCAAGGACGACATTCTCTGCGCCTCCGCGCCTCTGCGCGAAACCTCTTATCTTTTTCTTCTTTGCGCCTTCGCGCCTTCGCGTGAAGCAGCACGTCGCCCGGCATCGATACCGGGCGGCGTGCTGCCGACAGGATCAGCGCGCCAGTGCGGCGACGCCGGGCAGTTCCTTGCCTTCCATCCATTCGAGGAAGGCACCGCCGGCGGTCGAGATAAAGCTGAACTGGTCGGCGACGCCGGCTTGGTTTAGCGCCGCGACGGTATCGCCGCCGCCGGCGACCGATACCAGCGATCCGTCGGCGGTCAGTGCCGCCGCGGTCCGGGCGAGCGCGACGGTGGCGACGTCGAAGGGCGAGGTTTCGAACGCGCCCATCGGGCCGTTCCACACCAGAGTCCGGCAGTTCTTGAGCACATCGCCCAGCGCCTCGGTCGCGGCGGGGCCGACGTCGAGGATCATTTCGTCGGCGGCGACTTCGTGGACGTTGACGGTGCGGGTCGCCGGGTTCGGCTTGAACTCGGTCGCGACCACGACGTCGTAGGGCAGATGGATGGTGCAGCCGGCCTTTTCCGCCGCCGCGAAGATTTCGTCCGCCGTGCCGGTCAGTTCATGCTCGCACAGCGACTTGCCGACATTGACGCCGCGCGCGGCGAGGAAGGTGTTGGCCATGCCGCCGCCGATGATGAGGTGATCGACCTGCCCGACCAGATGCTTCAGCACGTCGAGCTTCGACGACACCTTCGCCCCGCCGACGACCGCCGCCACCGGATGCTGCGGGTTGCCGAGCGCCTTGTCGAGCGCGTCGAGTTCGGCCTCCATCTGCCGACCGGCAAAAGCGGGCAGCTTGTGCGCCAGCCCCTCGGTCGAGGCATGGGCACGATGCGCGGCGGAGAAGGCATCATTGACATAATAGTCGCCGAGCGCGGCCATGGTTTCAACGAGTTGCGGGTCGTTCTTTTCTTCACCTGCGAAAAACCGCGTGTTTTCCAGCACGGCGATATCGCCCGGCTGCATCATCCGCACCGTTTCGGCAGCGCCGGTCCAGTCGACGAACCGGACTTCGCGGCCGAGCACGTCCGATAGCGGCTTGGTGACCGGGGCCAGCGACATGGTCGGGTTCGGTTGCCCCTTCGGACGGCCGAAATGGGCGAGGATCAGGACGATCGCGCCGCGATCGGAAAGGTCGGTGACGGTGCCGATCGTCGCGCGCAGGCGGGTGTCGTCAGTGACGGCGCCATCGGCCATCGGCACGTTCAAGTCCTCGCGGACCAGCACGCGCTTGCCAGTGAGGTCGCCCATGTCGTCGAGCGTCTTGAAATTACGGCTCATTCTCTGTCTCCTTCGCCGTTCATGCTGAGTAGAGACTGAGCGAAGGCGAAGGCTCGTATCGAAGCATCGATCCTTCGATACGCCGCTTCGACAAGCTCAGCGGCTACTCAGGATGCACGACCGGTGTTTCAATTTGGATGGTATCGCCGACGCTGATCTGGCCGCCCTTGATCACCCGCGCCAGCGCGCCGCCGCGCCAGTCGGGGATCAGCGCGCCGCGCAGCCCCTCAACGATGGTTTCCATGCGGCTGCACGGATCGCATTCCTTGGTGATTTCGAGCAGCACCGGCCCGACGCGGACAAGGGCGCCACGCGTTTGCGGCAGGTCGAAATCCTCGACCAGCAGGTTCGCGCGACGTTCCCACCATGGCAGGTCGTGACCGACCTCGCGCATCGCCTGCGCCCAGTCGCCGACTTCCATCAGCGACACCTGCCGGTTGTTGCGGCCGGGTTTGAGCGCGCCGCGGAAATCGCCGTCGAGGCCGGTTTCGACGGTGACGCGCACCGTCTGCACCAGCTCGATCGGCCCGCGCGAAAAGGCGTGGCGGGCGATGCCCTTCAGGATACCGCCCGCCATCGGGTCAGCCCAGCTTCGCCATCGCGGTCGCGGTGTCGACCATGCGGTTCGAGAAACCCCATTCGTTATCGTACCACGACACGACGCGGACCAGCTTGCCGTCGAGCACGGCGGTCTCGAGGCTGTCGACGGTCGACGAAGCGGGGGTGTGAACGATGTCGATCGAGACCAGCGGGTCTTCCGAATAGACCAGCACGCCCTTCAGCGGGCCCGATTCCGACGCCGCCTTCAGGATCGAGTTCACCTCGTCCTTGGTCGTGTCGCGCTTGGGCGTGAAGGTCAGGTCGACGAGGCTGCCGTCCGGCACGGGGACGCGGACCGCCGAACCGTCGAGCTTGCCCTTCAGTTCGGGCAGCACTTCACCGACCGCGCGGGCGGCGCCGGTGGTGGTCGGGATCATCGACATGGCAGCGGCACGGGCGCGGCGCAGATCGGGGTGGATCTGGTCAAGGATCTTCTGGTCGTTGGTATAGGCGTGGATCGTGGTCATCAGGCCGCGTTCGATGCCGATCGAATCGTTCAGCACCTTGGCGACGGGTGCCAGGCAGTTGGTGGTGCACGACGCGTTCGACACGATCGTGTGACCGGCCTCCAGCTTGTCATGGTTGACGCCGTAGACGACGGTCAGGTCGACATTCTTGCCGGGCGCCGAGATCAGCACGCGCTTGGCACCGGCATCGATATGCTTCTGGCACGAGGTACGATCGGTGAAGAAGCCGGTGCATTCGAGGACCAGCTCGACGCCCAGTTCCTTGTGCGGCAGGTTCGCCGGATCGCGCTCGGCGGTAACGCGGATGCGCTTGCCGTCGATGACCAGATCGTCACCCTCGGCCGACACGTCGCCCGGATATTTGCCATGGACCGAGTCGCGGCTGAACAGCCATGCGTTCGACTTGGCATCGGCGAGGTCGTTGATCGTGACCAGTTCGAGGCCGCTGTCGGGCCGTTCGAGGATCGCGCGCGCCACCAGGCGCCCGATGCGCCCGAAACCGTTGATCGCTACTTTCGTCATATCCGCGTCTCCCTCAATGTCCGAGCCGCGCCAGCACCTTCGCGGTGATGGCATCGGTGGTCAGGCCGAAATATTCGTAGAGCTTGTCGGCTGGGGCGGAGGCCCCGAACCGGTCGATGCCGAAGCGCAGGCCGTCGACCATCGTATAGCGTTCCCAGCCGATCGTGGTCCCGGCCTCGATCGAGACGCGCAGGATTTCGTCAGGGCGGGCGTGCGGCAGGACGTCCTCGCGATAGGCGGCGTCCTGCGCATCGAAGCGCGACCAGCATGGCATCGATACGACATCGGCGCCGATCCCCTGCCCCTCCAGCTTGGCGGCGACGCCGAGTGCGATCTCGACCTCCGAGCCGGTGGCGAGAAGGATGACGCGGCGGTCGGCCTCAGCACCCTTCAGGCGATAAGCACCCTTGGCGCTGCGGTTCTCGCTGGCGTCGGTGCGGACCTGCGGCAGGTTCTGCCGCGACAACGCGAGTAGCGACGGACCGTCGCGACGCTGCACCGCCAGTTCCCAGCATTCCGCCGTCTCGACCGCATCGGCGGGACGATAGACGTCGAGGCCGGGGATCAGCCGCAGGCTCATCACATGCTCGATCGGCTGATGGGTCGGGCCGTCCTCGCCCAGACCGATCGAGTCATGCGTCATGACATAGACGACGCCGGCATTCTGCAGCGCCGACAGGCGGATCGCCGGACGGGCATAGTCGGCGAACACGAGGAAGGTACCGCCATAGGCCAGCACGCCGCCGTGCAGCGCCATGCCGTTCATCGCCGCCGACATGCCGAATTCGCGGATGCCGTAATGGATGTAGCGGCCCGAATAGTCGTCGGCGGTCAGCGCGACCTGCGCCTTGGTCTGGGTGTTGTTCGACGGGGTCAGATCGGCCGAGCCGCCGATCGTTTCGGGCAGCGAGGCGTTGATCGCTTCGAGCGCCAGCGACGATGCGACGCGCGTCGCGATCTTCTTCGGCTCGGCGAGCAGCGAGTCGATATGGGCCTTGAGCGACCAACCTTCGGGTAGCTTGTTGGCCATGCGGCGTTCGAATTCGGCGCGGTCGGCATGGGCCGACAGGCGATCCTGCCATTCGACGCGAACCGCACCGCCCTTCGCTCCGACGGCCTTCCACGCATCGGTCAATGCTTCGGGCAGGTGGAAGGCGTCATGTTCCCACAGCAAGGCGGCGCGGGTGGCGAGGATTTCCTCGGCGCCGAGCGGCGAGCCATGGACCTTGTGGCTACCGCCCTTGTTCGGCGCGCCCTTGCCGATGACGGTGCGGCAGCGCACCAGCGACGGACGCGGGTCGGCGGCGGCTTCGGCGAGCGCACGGTCGATATCGGCGAAGTCGTGGCCGTCGCAGGCAACGACGTGCCAACCGGTCGCGGCATAGCGGGCGGCGACGTCCTCGCTGGTCGACAGGTCGGTCGACCCGTCGATGGTGATGCGGTTATCGTCCCACAGCACGTTCAGGCGGCCGAGCTTCAGATGCCCGGCAAGGCCGATCGCTTCGTGGTTGATCCCTTCCATCAGGCAGCCGTCGCCGGCGATCACCCAGGTGCGGTGATCGACCAGATCGTCGCCGAACACGGTGTTGAGGTGCCGTTCGGCCGTCGCCATGCCGACCGCCATCGCAAGACCCTGCCCCAGCGGGCCGGTGGTGCATTCGATGCCGGGCAGCTCGAAATTCTCCGGATGGCCGGCGCACGGGCTGCCCAGCTTGCGGAAGGCGGCGATGTCGTCGATCGTCGGGCGGGCATAGCCAGTCAGATGGAGCAGCGAATAGATCAGCATCGATCCATGCCCCGCCGACAGCACGAAGCGATCGCGATCGGCCCAGTTCGGGTCGGTCGGATCGAATTTCAGATAGTTCGACCACAGGACGGTGGCGACATCGGCCATGCCCATCGGCATGCCCGGATGACCGGAATTAGCGGCCTCGACCGCGTCCATCGACAAAACGCGGATGGCGTTGGCGAGTTCGAGCTGGGATATGGTCACGCGCACTCCTGTTGGGCGCCAGAGTCCTAAGGTTCGCGCGAGCCTTTGGAACCGTCGCGCGCCGCAGTCAACCGCCCAGACGAAGGGTTGTTTAACATGTATAGCAAGCGTAGATTTATCCGATGAACGACGCCCCCCATGCCGACGCCATCGCCCGGATCGAACGTGCGCTGGTGCGGATCGAACGCGCGGCGCAATCCCGGGCGTTCGAGAATCATACGCTGGCCACCCGTCATGCCGCACTGCGTTCGCGGATCGGCGATGCGATCGGCGCGCTGGATTCAGTGATCGCGCGCGAAGCGGATGCCGACTGATGGGACAGATTGCGCTGAGCGTCGCCGGACGCGAATATCAGGTCGGTTGCCGCGATGGCGAGGAGCCCAAGCTGCGCGCGCTGGGGGCGATGCTCGAACGCCATGCCGCCGCCGCACAGCGCGCGGCGGGCGGATCGGCCGAACGCACGCTGCTATACATCGCCTTGATGGTCGCCGACGAACTGGCCGAACGCGAGGAAAATCCAGCGGCCGGGCTATCGGTGGCGGTGCTGACGCAAATTGCCGAGCGGCTGGAAACGGTTGCAGCGACCCTTGAGGAAGTGCCGCAGGATCGCTAAATAGTAGGCGGCGGGAACTGCCCGGTGCGAGCCATGCATAATCCCTGAGGCTATTTCTTCATCCATGGGGGTTGTCCCTGCGCAGATCCTGGTCTGACGTACATGATCCCCACCTGACGTACCGTGCGTCAGTGGATAACGCGGCAAACGGCCCATGGTGGTCCCGCCACCCCATGTTTCGCGTATGACGGTCGACAAGCCCGCGCTGCGTAGTGAATTGCGCCGCTTGCGGCGGAGCTTCGTTGCGCATGATCGGCCACCGCTGATGCCGCCGGGGCTGTTCCTGAACGCCCTGCGCCAGGGGATGATCGTCGCCAGCTATGTCCCGGTCGGTAGCGAGGCCGATCCGTCCCGTTTCGAGGCGGCGGCAATCCGTGTCGGAGCGATGCTCGCCTGGCCGGTGGTCGTCGACCGCGAATCACCCATCCAGTTCCACATCGCACCGGGCGGGCAGATGGTCGAAGGTCCGTTCGGGCTGCGACAACCGGCGGGCGATAGCGCGCCGGTCGTGCCCGACATCATCCTGACGCCGTTGCTGGGGTTCGATTCGCGTTGCAACCGACTGGGTCAGGGTGCAGGCCATTACGATCGCGCCTTTGCCACATGGCCGGAAGCGCTGCGCATCGGTATCGCCTGGTCGGTGCAGCAGGTCGACGAACTGCCATGCGATCCTTGGGACATGCCGCTCGACGCGATTGTCACCGAAACCGAACTGATTCTACCGGGAGCCGCCGAATGAACGAACCGACATGGCGCAAGCCGGCGGGGGTGCTGGCGATCCTGGCGCTGCTGACCCTGTGGGCGATCGGGGTGGCGATGCTGTCGGGCGTGGTCGGCGGCTGGCATTGGCTGTTGCAGCTCGGCTTCTACCTGATCGCCGGGATCGCCTGGCTATGGGTGCTGCCGATGCGGGCGATGTTGCGGTGGATGGAGACCGGTCGCTGGCGGTAGCGCCATCGCTTCGCAAGCGATGGCGCGAGTGACGGGGCTCGAACCCGCGACCTCCGGCGTGACAGGCCGGCGCTCTAACCAACTGAGCTACACCCGCTCTCTAGCGAGGAGGCGGCGTGTAGGGTAGCGAATCGTCGCTGTAAAGCGGGTATTTGGCCGCGACCGGATTTTGTGGTCAGTGGGCGAAGGTCGCGCTCACGCGGACGCCCAGGACCAGTGCATCGTCGAGCGTCGGATCGAGGCCGGGATCGAGCACATATTGGGCATGCGGCTGCACGCCCAGCCAATCGGTGACCGCGAAACGATGGGTCAGTTCGATCGTGGTCTCCGCGTCGGGAGCCTCGCCGAAGCGGGCAGATGCCAGTTCACGGCTGGCGCTGCCCGCCCCCGCCCATGCAATGGCGATGCCGCTATCATCCGCAGGGCGGCCGCCGATGAGGCCGTGACCGACGATGCCACCCGAAACGAAGCGATCGAAGATGTTGGCCCGGCCACTCGCCGACCCCAAGCGGACAAAGGCACGTACGCCGCGATCGCGGTCGCCGATCAACTGCGCCTCGCCGCGCAAATAGACGCCGTTGCTGGCGACCTGGCGCTCCGTGGTGGCGCCGATGCCCGCATCGAACCGATCGTCGATCCGCGCGGTATATCCCCATGCGCCGGCGAGCAGGCGTAGATTGCCGAGTTCGACATCGCCCTCCCCGATCAGCAGCGCGCCGTCGCCGCTGTGCAACCCGACGTTCAGGCGGCGCGGAAAGGCCGGGTCGTTCGGCACGCCATCCGCCACCGCCGCGCGCATCGTCAGCGCCTGACCGATCTTCACCTGTCCACGCACCGCAAGTCCGGTGCTGGGAAAAGTCGACGGGCCATTCCGCCCGCTCGTGCCGAGGTCGCTACCCATGCCGAAGGCGCTGTTGACGAACAGCAGCGAGGTTTCGAGCGCGTCGAATTAGCTGTTGATATCGTACAGCCCTGCCTTGGCCGACCAGCGGTCGTCCGGGCCGCGATGTTCGACCCATGCCTCCAGTACCCGCAGGAGCGGCATGCCCGTTTCGATACTCGACACGACCTGCGCGTCGCCGACGACGTTCCCGCTGAAGCTGGCGCCGTTGTTGTAGAAGCCATGGACCAGCGCGGTGGTGCGCTGCAGCCCGACCAGTTGTTCGAGATCGGCAGTCGCGATGGCACTGGCATTGTGAATCCAGCGACTGCCCCGAGATGCCCCGCCCGCGACGGAGGTCAAAAGGTCTCCGGTATAGGCGAGCTGGACCAACAACGGATCGTTGCGTTCGACGGTCGGCGGTTCGATATCGCCCGGTGCGCGTTCGACGCTGGGCGCGGCAACCTGGGCATGCGCGGCGGGGATGGAGAGGCAAAACAACCCCAGCAACCACCGCGCTAGGCGCTTCCTTCCTGCCCTACCTTGCCGTCCGATCATCATACCCCGCCGATTCGATGACGGCATCATGAAGGGACCGGCGCGAAAAAACTGCCGATCGACCAGCATGGTTCGGCGCGATGTGCCGTATCCGTCGAAGATATCTGGAAAATAACGCCGTGATGGCAAGGCGCCCGGCGCATCCGACGATGCGCCATGGCGCGAGTGACGGGGCTCGAACCCGCGACCTCCGGCGTGACAGGCCGGCGCTCTAACCAACTGAGCTACACCCGCTCTCTAGCGAGGAGGCGGCCTTTACGGAGCGGTGCCGGGGCTGTCAACGCCTGCATTGCCATTTGGCGCATTTCGTTGCGCGGGCGGCACGTCCTGCACGAGCGTGCCATGTTCGAACAGGAAGCCGGCGATGTCGGGTTTGCCGGCGCCTTTCAGCACCGTCTGGATAATGATGAGCAGCGGCACCGCCAGCAGCGCGCCGGGCGTGCCCCAGACCCATCCCCAGAAGCTGAGCGTTATCAGGATCATAAGCGGGTTGATCGTCAGCCGATGCCCGACGACGAGCGGGGTGATGACGTTCGCTTCGACCAGATGCGCGCCGATCATGATCGCGGCGGGAAGCAGCGCCCACCAGATATCGGTGAAGGTCATCAACCCGCCGACCGCGAGGAGCAGCGCGGCGAAGATCGGGCCGAGATAGGGCACATAGTTGAGCAGCGCGACGATTCCGCCCCACATCAGCGGCGTCGGCATGCCGACATACCATAGCGCCAGCGCGACGATGACGCCGAGCATCAGGTTGATGAAGGTGATGGTGCCGAGATAGGCGGAGGTATCGTCGACGACGTTCTGGATGACGCGCGCGGTCGCCATCGCGCCGCCAAAGCTGCTGCGCCCGGTGATCGCGGCGCGACGCAGGTCGGTCCAGCCGGCGAGAAAGAAATAGATGACGAGGATCGCGAAAAACATCTCCAGCAAGGCCGAGGGGGCCGAGGTGGTGACGACGTCGAGCAGCGATTGCGGCGGTGCGACGCTGCTGGTCGTCTGCCGCGCCGGCGCGCTGGCGACGTTCGTTATCAGGCCGTTCACGAACTTTTCAAGGCTGGCGTAGAAGTCGATCAGCGGCGCGACATTTTCCTGCACCCGATCGATGCGATCGGGCAGGATCGCTGCCCATCCCCATGCCGGCACGACGATCGATGCCAGCGCGCCATTGGCGACGATCAGGAACAGCAGCACGCAGAACAGCGCGGCAAGCGGCGCCGGCACCCGGTGGCGCTCCTGCCACTCCAGCAGCGGCACGAGCGCAATGGCGATGACGATTGCGGCGGTCAGCGGCAAAAAGAAGCGCGCCCCAGCCTGCAAGGCGAATGGCAGGGCAAGCACAAGACCGACCCCCGCGATCAGCGTCAGCGCAGCCAGCAACCGGTCACGGCGCAGTTCCTCGGTCGGAGCATCGACGACGGCGTCGACCGGATCGGACGGCGGCGTCGCGGCGGTGCCGGTCGCGCCGGCGCGATCGACGCCCGTGGATTCTTCGAACGATTCTGCCATGTGCCCTACCCCCCTGCACCGTCGCGTGCCGTACCGGTGACAACGACCGACGCATCCGCCCTAAACGCGCGACGCGCCAAATTGCGCCATGATGATGTCACGGATATGGGCAGCGCCCCGGCATGGCGCCGGCAGGGAGCAGCGATGATCGATCAGGACCGGATGACCGCGCGCGCGCTGCGTCCAATCGCGGCCGATCTCGACCGGTTGTCGGCGATCGATCGGCGGCGGCGGCTGGTCCCGATCGTGGGCCGGGACTTTTCGTCGAACGATTATCTGGGGCTGAGCGGATCGCCGCGACTGCGCGAGGCGGTGGCCGATGCGATCGCACGCGGCGTGCCGGTCGGATCGGGCGGATCGCGGCTGCTGCGCGGCAATCATGCCGAACATGAAGCGCTGGAGCGCGAGGCGGCGACGTTTTTCGGCAGCGAGGCGGCCTTGTGGTTCGGTAGCGGATTCGCCGCCAACGCGGCGCTACTTGCTACCTTGCCGCAGCGGGGCGACCTGATCGTTCATGATGAACTGATCCATGCCAGTGCGCATGAAGGGATTCGGTTGGCGCGGGCGCCTTCGGTGGCGGCGGGGCATAACGACCCGCAGGCGATCGAGGATGCGATTGCGCGTTGGCGGCGCGAGGGCGGGACCGGATCGCCGTGGATCGCGGTCGAGAGCCTGTACAGCATGGATGGCGACCGAGCGCCACTCGCCGAGCTGATCGCGGTCGCCGATCGGAACGACGCGATGCTGTTGATCGACGAAGCGCATGCGACCGGGGTCTTCGGGCCGGACGGACGTGGGCTGGCGGCGGCGTATGACGGGCGGCCGAATGTCGTGACGCTGCGAACCTGCGGCAAGGCGCTGGGCAGCGAGGGCGCGCTGGTGTGCGGGCCGGCACTGGTGTGCGATTTCCTTGTCAACCGGGCGCGCGGCTTCATCTTTTCGACGGCGCCCTCGCCCATCATGGCAGCAGCGGTGCGGGCAGGCTTGCGCGTGTTGCAGGACGAACCGGCGTGGAGGGCGCGGCTGACGGCACTGGGCGATCACGCCGGCAAGAGACTGGGGCGGGTCGGCGCGACGGTCAGCGGGTCGCAGATCCTGCCGCTGATCGTCGGCGACGATGGAAGGGCGATGGCGCTGGCGGCGGCGGTGCAGGCGGCGGGGTTCGACGTGCGGGGCATTCGACCGCCGACGGTGCCCGCCGGTACCGCGCGGCTGCGTATCTCGCTGACGCTGAACGTCGACGAAGCAGCGATCGACGGGTTGGCTGACATACTGGAGCAATTGCAGTGAACGTGATCGTCGTTACCGGGACCGATACCGATGTCGGCAAGACGGTGTTCGCCGCCGCGCTGACCGGGGCGCTGGGGGCATGCTATTGGAAACCGGTGCAGGCCGGAACCGATGACGGCACGGATCGCCAGCGTGTCGCGCGGCTGGCGGGCATCGCGCCCGAGCGAATCCTGCCCGAAGCATATGCGCTGGCCACCCCCTGTTCGCCGCACCGCGCGGCGGAAATCGACGGGGTGATGATCGATCTCGACCGGCTGGTCTTGCCGCAGGTCGAGGGACGGTTGGTGGTCGAGGGTGCGGGTGGCGTGCTGGTGCCGATCGTCGGGCAGACGACCTTCGGCGATCTGTTCGCGCGATGGCAGCGGCCCGTGGTGCTGGTCGCGCGCACGGCGCTCGGCACGATCAACCACAGCCTGTTGTCGATCGAGGCGCTGCGCGCGCGCGGCGTGCCGTTGCTGGGCGTCGCCTTCATCGGCGACAGCGTTCCCGACAGTGAGGATACGATCGTCCGGCTGGGCAATACCCGGCGCCTGGGTCGCCTGCCCCGGCTCGAAACGCTCGACCCGGCGACACTGGCGGAGGCGTTCGCCACCCATTTCGATCTGGAGGATTTTCGGTGAGTTCGTCGCCCGTCTGGCACCCCTTCACCCAGCATGGCCTGCAGGAGCCGATCCCGCAAATCGTGCGCGGCGACGGGGCGGCGCTGTGGACGGCGGACGGGCGGCGGATCATCGATGCGATTTCGTCATGGTGGGTGACGACGCACGGCCACAATCATCCGCGCATTACGGCCGCCATCGCCGAACAGGCCGGGCGGCTCGATCAGATCATTTTCGCGGGATACACGCACGAACCGGCGGAGACACTGGCGGCAGGGCTGCGCGCGATGCTGCCCGATGCGTTGACCCGCGTGTTCTTTTCCGATTCGGGTTCGACGAGCGTCGAGGTCGCACTCAAGATGGCGCTCGGATATTGGCGCAACCGGGGCGAGGATCGGCACCGCATCCTCGTGCTCGACCATGGCTATCATGGCGACACGATCGGGGCGATGTCGGTCGGGGCGCGGGGAGTGTTCAACCAGGCCTATGCCCCGCTGCTGTTCGACGTCGGGTCGATCCCCTTTCCCGATGCCGGACGGGAACAGGCGACGTTCGACGCGCTGGCGGCGGCGTGCGCAGCCGGCGCGGCGGCGTTCATCGTCGAGCCGCTGGTGCTGGGCGCAGGCGGGATGCGCATGTATTCGCCGGCGACACTCGCCGAAATGTACCGTATCTGTGCGACTTATGGCGTATTGTTCATCGCCGATGAGGTGATGACCGGCTGGGGCCGCACAGGCACGCTGACCGCTTGCGAACAGGCGGGGGTGGTCCCCGATCTGTTGTGCCTGTCGAAGGGGCTGACTGGTGGTGCGATGCCGTTGGCGGTGACAATGGCGAGCGAGGCGATCTATCAGGCGCATTACGGACCGGACCGGGCGACGATGTTCTTTCATTCGTCGAGCTACACCGCCAACCCGATCGCCTGTGCCGCCGCCAATGCCAATCTGGCGATCTGGCGCGACGAGCCGGTAGGGGAACGGATCGCGTCGCTGGCGGCCCGACAGGCGGAGCGGCTGGCGATGCTGGCAGGCCATCCCCGCGTCGCCAATGCTCGCCAACTGGGTACGATCGCGGCGTTCGAACTGGACGGCGACGAAGGATATCTCTCCGACCGCGCGCCGCAATTGCTGGCGCGGTTTCGCGAGAATGGACTGTTGCTACGGCCGCTCGGGTCGACGCTCTATGTCATGCCGCCCTATTGCATCGATGACGCCGATCTCGACGCGGTCTATGCGGCGCTTGGCGAAGCGTGCGACGACGCCTGATCGATCGCGGCGGTCATCATCGACAGCCCCTGTTCGAGCGCGGCGATACGGACCGCGCCGCGACCAATATCGCCAAAATGGCATTCGCGGGTCGTTTCAGGTCCGTCGCGCACGGCACAGGCGAAATGGACGAGGCCAGCTTCGTCACCCGGCGCCCCTGCCCCGGCAAAACCGGTCACCGACAACGCGATATCGGCGTCCGACCCGCGCAGCGCGCCGCGCGCCATGGCAAGCGCGACGTCGCGGCTGACCGCGCCGCAATCATCGAGCATTTCGCGCTCGACGCCGAGCAGTTCGCACTTCGCCTTTTCGCTATAAACGACGAAGCCACGGTCGAAAGCATGCGACGCGCCCTCGACATCGGTCAGCAGCGCGGCGAGCATGCCACCGGTGCAGCTTTCGGCCGTGGCGAGCGTGAGATCGGCCTTGCACGCGGCTTCGAGCAGATCGGCGGCGGCGCGTTCGATATGTTCAGGAAGGACGGGGGATAGCGTCTCGGTCATTTCGCCGCGTTCTTTCGCCGGGTTTCCCACCCTTTCTTCGCAGCGGCGGAGCGGTCGGTCGCCGGCCGGTCGGCAGCGGCACGGCCGCCGCGACGCGCGGAACCGTCGCTGTCGGGCTTGCCGCGGCCCGAGCCGGATTTGTTGCCGCCGCCCGAATCCTTGTTCACCGTCGCCCAGGCACGGCGCTCGGCTTCTGCTTCGGGAACGCCGCGTTCCTCATAGCCTTGCTCGATATGTTCGGCCTTGCGCTTCTGCTTGGTGGTATAACTGCTCTTGTCGCCGCGCGGCATGACGGGTTCCTCTCGCTCTACGAAAGGATGAACTCTCAACGACTTGGCGCGGTTTCAGCCGCCGAGGATCGAAGTGTATAACGCATGATAGCGTTCGGCCATCACCTCGACCGAGAAACGGTCGGCAACGCGTGCGCGACAGGCGGCGCGGTCGATCTCCCCTACCCGGTCGATCGCGGCGATAGCTTGGTCGAGATTGTCGACCAAGAAGCCGTTGACGCCGTCCTCGATCAATTCGGGCATCGATCCGCGGTTATAGGCGATGACCGGCGTGCCGCAGGCCATCGCCTCGACGACCGACAGGCCGAAGGGTTCGTCAAAACCGATCAGATGCAGGAGCGCTCGGGCGCCGCCCAGCAGATCGGTGCGCGCCTTGCCGCCGACCGCGCCGTGATAAACGATCTGTTCGCCATCGATATGCGGTTCGACCTGTTCGCGCCAATAGCGGTCGTCTTGGACGATGCCAGCCATGTGCAGTCGGCGGTCGCTAGCCTGGGCCGCCGTGACCGCTTCCGCCGCGCCCTTGTCGGGATGCATCCGGCCGAAGAAGAGCAGGTCTTCGCTCCCGGTCGGGTCGAAGGGAAAGTCGCCGAGCGGGATGCCGTGATGGATCGTCGCAGCATAGCGTAGCGACGGGTGCCGGTCGGCATCGCTGATCGCGACATAGTGCACCCGGCCCTGATAGGGCGCGTACATCGGCAAGATGCGGTCGGAGGAAAAGCCGTGTATGGTGGTGACCATCGGCGTGTCGACCAGCCCCGAAAAGGCATGCGCCGGGAAGTCAGCCTGATTGTGGATCAGGTCGAACTCACCGGCGCGTTCGAAGACATGGGCGAGATGGGCGAACTCCCACACCTTCGCATCGATCGACGGGTCTTCGCTATAGGGTGCGGGCACGACGCCCGCGAGCGTTCCCGATGTCCGGCTGTCGAGCGTGGCGAACAGCGTTACGTCCAGTCCGCGCGCGACCAGCGCCTCGGTCAAGAGGCTGGTGACCAGTTCCCACGGGCCGTAATGCCGCGGTGGCGTGCGCCACGCGATGGGGGCGAGCATGGCGATGCGCATCAGTCGACTTTCAGGATCAGGGCTTCGTCGGGGCGAAGGGTGGCGGCGGTCGCGGTGTCGTGCGTCGACAGCAGGACCGTGCCGGGTTCGAGATCGATCGCGGCGGACGCATGGCCGAGGTTGAGCGCGATGCGGTAGCGATCGGTGCCGTCGCTGCGGACATAGGTGAGGACGTCGCCCTCGGCACGGACGTCACCGATCGTGCCGGTGGCCAGTGCCGGGGTTGCGCGGCGCAGAGCCAGCAGGCGACGGTATAGGGTCAGCATCGATTGCGGGTCGTCAGACTGCGCCGAGACGTTCAGCGGCAGGTGCGCCGGATCGATCGGCAGCCATGGCTCGCCGGTGGTGAAGCCGTCCTCCCCGGTCCATGGCAGCGGCGTACGGACCGGATCGCGCCCGAGACCGAGGCCCGGCTCGCGCAGTTCGCGGGGGTCCTGCACCTTATCGGCAGGCACCTGCGCATCGGGCAACCCAAGTTCGTCGCCCTGATACAGGGTCGGCGTACCACGCAACGTCAGCAATAGTATCGCCGCCACGCGAGCTTGCGCTGCACCGACGCGGGTGGCGATGCGCGGGCGGTCGTGATTGCCGAGCACCCAGTTGGGCCAGCCGTCTGCCGGCAGTGCCGCTTCATATTCGGTGATGCGGTCGGCCAGTTCGGCAGCGTTCCAGCCGGCTTCGATCAATTGGAAGTTGAAGGGCAGATGGACTTCAGGCGCGTCGGCCGACCCGTAGTAGGTCATCAGCTTGGGCACGGGCAGATAGATTTCACCGACCAGGACCGCGTTGTAGCGATCGGCCAGTTCACGCATGTCGGCGGCGATGGCATGAACTTCGGGCTGATCGGTCGAGTTCAGCTGGAGGACGCGGTGCATATCGCCCATGCCGTCGCAATAGTCGGGGTTGAGGGGATTGTCGGGGAAGTCGGCATGCTTTACCATGTGCCACAGCACGTCGATACGGAACCCGTCGACGCCGCGGTCGAACCAGAAGCGCATCGCATCCAGCATCGCCGCGCGCACGTCCGGATTGCGCCAATTCAGGTCGGGCTGTTCGGGCAGGAAGGCGCGCGAGTAATATTGGCCGGTCGCGACATCGAGCGTCCAGGCCGGACCACCGAAATCGCTGATCCAGTTGTTGGGCGGGCCGCCATCGGGAGCGGGATCGTGCCAGATATACCAGTCGCGCTTGGGATTGTCGCGCGACGACCGGCTTTCGACGAACCAGGGATGCTGGTCGGAACTGTGGTTCGGCACGAAATCGAGCAGGACGCGCAGACCCAACCCATGCGCCTTGGCCAGCAGCGCGTCGAAGTCGGCAAGCGTGCCGAAGCGCGGGTCGATGCCGGTATAGTCGGCGACGTCATAGCCGAAATCCGCCATGGGCGACGGGAAGATCGGCGAGATCCACAGCGCATCGACGCCCAGCGTCACCAGATGGTCGAGCCGATCGGCGATACCGCGCAAGTCGCCGATCCCGTCGCCGTCGCTGTCGGCGAAGGACCGAGGGTAGATCTGGTAGATGGTGGCGGCCTGCCACCATGGTTGCGCGGATGAAACGATCACCCGCGGACAAGCCGCCAGCGGGCAAAACGTTCCCTTATTCGAACTCCATGATGACCGCATCGACGGCAAGGCTGTCACCGGGGGCATGGGCGATGCGGGCGACGGTGCCGGGACGTTCGGCGCGCAGGATATTTTCCATCTTCATCGCCTCGACCACCGCGAGCGGCTGTCCGGCCTCGACGCGCTGTCCTTCGGCGACCTCGACGCGGGTCAACAGGCCGGGCATCGGGCAGAGCAGGAAGCGCGACAGGTCGGGCGGGACTTTGTCGAGCATGTGCCGGGTCAGCGCGGCGACATGCGGCGGCAGAACACGGAGCGTATGAGTGGCGCCACGCGTCGTCAACTTCCAACCGCCGTTGGTGCGGGCGATGCGGGCGGTCAGTTCCTCGCCGTCGATACGCGCGGTCACGACCCGTTGCGAAGGGCGCCAATGCATGACGACGTCGAGCGGGGCGGCGTCATCGATGTTGACCAGTAATCCGCCTTCATAGCCGTCGACACAGATGTCGTAGCGATGATCGCCGGTGGTCACGATGCGCTGGGTCGACGGATATAGACGGTTGCCAAGTTGCCCGTCGATCGAGCTCGCCCGGTGCGTCTGTTCGACGTCGGCGACGACCGCGATCGCCGCCAGCTTGCGGAGCAGCGCTTCGTCGGCGGGGGCTCCGTGGAAACCCTCGGGATATTCCTCGGCGATGAAGCCGGTGGTCAGCGCCCCTGCGCGGAAGCGGGGGTGCTGCATGATCGCCGAGAGGAAGTCGATATTGTTGCCGACCCCGGCCAGTTCGAACCGATCGAGCGCGGCGACCTGCGCATCGATCGCGGCTTCGCGGGTCGGTGCCCAAGTGACGAGCTTGGCGATCATCGGGTCGTAGAACATGCTGACCTCGCCGCCCTCGACGACGCCGTCGTCGACGCGGGTGCGTGGCGCCGCGGTATCAAGTGACGTTGTTTGCCGAAGCCCCCCTCCATCATGCTTCGCATGGTCCCCCTCCCCGTTCCGGGGAGGATTATAGCGCACTAACCTACCCGTACTGGGCAGGAAGCCGCGATAGGGGTCTTCGGCATAGACGCGGTTTTCGATCGCCCAGCCGGTCAGCTTCACCTCATCCTGCATAAAGGCGAGCGGTTCGCCCGCCGCGACGCGCAGCATCTGTTCGACCAGATCAAGGCCGGTAATTTCCTCAGTCACCGGATGCTCGACCTGCAGCCGGGTGTTCATTTCGAGGAAGTAGAAGCTTTCACCGGTCGTATCGGCGCCGGAAACGATCAGTTCGACGGTGCCCGCCGAATAATAGCCGACCGCACGCGCCAGTGCGACCGCCTGTTCGCCCATCGCCTTGCGCATCGCGGGCGTGACGAAGGGCGACGGCGCTTCCTCGACGACCTTCTGGTGGCGGCGCTGGATCGAGCATTCGCGCTCGCCGAGATAGACGATGTTGCCATGCTGGTCGCCCAGCACCTGGATTTCGATGTGGCGCGGGCTTTCGATGAATTTCTCGATGAAGACGCGGTCGTCGCCGAAACTGGCCAGCCCTTCGCGCTTGGTCGCCTCGAACCCTTCGCGGACGTCCTGTTCGGACCAGGCGAGGCGCATCCCCTTGCCGCCGCCGCCGGCCGATGCCTTCATCATCACCGGATAGCCAATGTCGGTGGCGATGCGGACCGCCTGCTCGGTATCGACGATCTCGCCAAGGAAACCCGGGACGACGTTGACGCCGGCGGCCTGTGCCAGCTTCTTCGATTCAATCTTGTCGCCCATCGCTGCGATCGCGTTCGGCGGCGGGCCGACAAAGGCGATGCCGGCATCGGCACAGGCGCGGGCAAAGCTTTCGCGTTCCGACAGGAAGCCGTAGCCCGGATGGATACAGTCCGCACCGGTCGCCCTGGCAGCGGCGAGGATCAGTTCGGGGACGAGATAGCTTTGCGCGGCGGGCGCCGGCCCGAGCCGCACGCTCTCATCCGCCATCATCACATGCGGCGCCCGCGCATCGGCGTCGGAATAGACCGCGACCGTGGCGATGCCCATCCGCTTGGCGGTGCGCATCACGCGACAGGCAATCTCACCCCGGTTCGCGACCAAAATCTTCTTGAACAAATCGCTCTCCTAATCCGCCCTGTTTTTACAGGGTCAGCAGCATGACGCCTTTCGCATCGGTTCCTCGGCGACCATCGGCGTCATCCCGAGTTTCGCTAGCAGTGCCGCATCGGCATCGTCGCCGGCATTGCCCGCCGTCAGCAGGCGGTCGCCGGTGAAGATCGAATTGGCGCCGGCCATAAAGGATAAGGCCTGCGTCGCATCCGACATACTTTCGCGACCTGCCGACAGCCGGACCATGCTGAGCGGCATGGTGATGCGCGCGACGGCCACAGTGCGGACGAACTCGATATCATCTAGTTTTGCGAGCGGCGTGTCGGCCAGCATGTTGCCGAGCACGGTGCCCTTGACCGGGACCAGCGCGTTGACCGGCACGCTTTCGGGATGGCGCGGCAGGGTGGCAAGCGCATGGACGAAGCCGACGCGATCGGCGCGGGTCTCGCCCATGCCGACGATCCCGCCGCAGCAGACGTTGATCCCCGCCTCGCGCACATGCGCCAGCGTGTCGAGCCGATCGTCGAACGTTCGCGTGGTGATGACGTTGGCATAGTTTTCGGGGGAGGTGTCGATATTGTGGTTGTAATAATCGAGGCCCGCCTGACCCAGCCGCTTTGCCTGATCGGGGGAGAGCATGCCCAACGTCATGCAGGTTTCCATGCCCATCGCGGCCACGCCCTCGACCATCGCCACGATCTTGTCCATGTCGCGGTCCTTGGGGTTGCGCCATGCCGCCCCCATGCAGAAACGCTGCGATCCCGCGGCCTTGGCCTCCGCCGCGCTGGCAAGGACGGCGTCGACGTCCATCAGCTTTTCGGCCTTGAGCTGGGTGTCGGCGCTGGCCGATTGCGAGCAATAGCCGCAGTCCTCCGGGCAGCCGCCGGTCTTGATCGACAGCAAGGTGCAGAGCTGGACCTGACCGACCGCGTGATGGGTACGGTGGACGGTCTGGGCACGGAACATCAGTTCGTCGAAGGGCAGGTCGAAGAGGTCGGCGATTTCCGCGCGGGTCCAATCGGTACGGACACCAGTTTCCGGCGCGGCGATTCGAGCTTCAACGGGCACAATCACATTCATTCGACAGTTTCTCCAACCGGCGGGAGGTTGTGGCCGAGCAGTTTCAGCACCTCCGCCGCTGCATGGACCAGATTGGTGCCCGGTCCGAAAATCGCCGCCACCCCGGCCTCGCGGAGCAGCGCATAATCCTGTGGCGGGATAACCCCGCCAGCGATGACGCGGATATCGGCGCGACCCGCCGCCGCCAAGCGCTCGATCAGTTCGGGAATCAATGTGTTGTGCCCAGCGGCCAGGCTGGAGGCACCGACGACGTCGACCGCTTCCGCGATCGCCAGATCGGCGGTTTCCTGCGGCGTCTGGAACAACGGACCCGACACGATGTCGAAGCCGAGATCGGCAAAGGCGCTGGCAACGACGTTGGCGCCGCGATCATGGCCGTCCTGTCCCATCTTGGCGACCAGCATCCGGGGCTTGCGCCCCAGCCGCCGTTCGACCGCCGCAACGCCTTCGCCGGCACGCAGCCAGCCGCTGTCATCGGCATGGGCCGGACCGTAAATGCCCTTGACCGGCGTGACCGACACGGCATGGCGACCGAAGGCGACCTCCATCGCCGCCGACATTTCGCCGAGCGTCGCCCGCGCCCGGGCAGCCGCTACGCACAGGGCGAGCAGGTTGGCATCGCCCGCCGCCCCGTCGCGGAGCGCACCGAGTGCCGCCTGCGTCGCGACCTCATCGCGGTTCGCACGGACATGCTCGATCCGGCGGATTTGGTCGGCGCGGACCTTGGCGTTGTCGATCGAAAGGATGTCGATCGGCGTCTCTTCCGCCAGCCGATATTTGTTCACGCCGACGATCACGTCCTCGGCGCGATCGACGCGCGCCTGCCGTGCGGCGGCGGCACGCTCGATATGTTCCTTGGGAATGCCCTGATTGACGGCGTCGATCATGCCGCCCGCCGCCTCAACCTCCTCGATCAGCGCCCACGCCTTGTCGGCCAGTTCCTTCGTCAGCGCCTCGACATAATAGCTGCCGCCCAGCGGATCGACGACATGGGTCATGCCCGTCTCTTCCTGAAGGATCAGCTGCGTATTGCGCGCGATCCGGGCGGAGAAGTCGGTCGGCAGCGCGACCGCTTCGTCGAGCGAGTTGGTATGGAGCGACTGGGTGCCGCCGAAGGTCGCGGCCATCGCCTCGACGGTGGTGCGGATGACGTTGTTGTAGGGGTCCTGTTCGGTCAGCGACACGCCGCTCGTCTGGCAATGGGTGCGCAGCATCTGGCTACGCGTATTGCCACCGAAATCGGCGATGATCCGGCTCCACAGGGTGCGCGCGGCGCGCAGCTTGGCGATCTCCATGAAGAAGTTCATGCCAATGCCGAAGAAGAAGGACAGCCGCCCGGCGAACGCGTCGATATCCAGCCCGCGCTCCAGTGCCGCGCGGACATAGGCCATGCCGTCGGCCAAAGTGAAGGCAAGTTCCTGCACCGCCGTCGCCCCGGCCTCGTGCATGTGATAGCCGCTGATCGAGATGCTGTTGAAACGCGGCATGTGCTCGGCGGTATAGGCGATGATGTCCGACACGATCCGCATCGATGGCTCGGGCGGATAGATATACGTGTTGCGGACCATGAACTCCTTGAGAATGTCGTTCTGGATCGTGCCCGCCAGCTTCTCCGGGCCGACGCCCTGCTCCTCCGCCGCGACGATGTAGAAGGCGAGGCACGGCAGGACCGCACCGTTCATCGTCATGCTGACCGACATGGTGTCGAGCGGGATGCCGTCGAACAGGATCTTCATGTCGTCGATCGTGTCGATCGCGACCCCGGCCTTGCCCACGTCCCCCGCCACGCGCGGATGATCGCTGTCATATCCGCGATGGGTGGCGAGATCGAAGGCGACCGACAGCCCCTTCTGCCCCGCCGCGAGGTTGCGGCGGTAGAAGGCGTTCGATTCCTCGGCGGTCGAGAAGCCGGCATATTGGCGGATGGTCCAGGGCCGGCCCGCATACATCGACGCCTTCACCCCGCGGGTGAACGGGGCGAAGCCGGGCAGGCCGGGATCGGGCGCGTCGGCGGCGGTGTAGAGCGGCTTGACCGCGATTCCTTCCGGCGTGTGCCAGGTGAGGTCGGCATCCTTCACCTCACGCGCGGCGAGCTTCTGCCAGTCTTCGATCGTCGGGCCGGTCATTCGTGCTTCCCTAGCGCCCGGCGGGGGGACAAGTCGAGGTCGGTCATGTCAGCGCCCTTCGAACCGGGGAGTGCGTTTGGCGAGGAAGGCGGCGGTGCCTTCGCGGGCGTCGGCGCTGGCGGCGGCGCTGCGCTGTGCCTCCGCCTCGCGGACCATCGCCACGGGATAGTCGTGATCGAGGGCGTAGGTGAGGTTGCGGCGGGTCAGGCCGAGCGCGACCGTCGGCCCTGCCGCCAGCCGCCGGGCGAGCGCCAGCGCTTCGTCGTCGAGCGCATCGGCGGCGACCACCGCATGGATCATGCCCCAATCGAGCGCGGTCGCGGCGGGTACGCGCTCGCCGAGTAGCATCATCCGCGCCGCCCGCGCCCGCCCGATCAGGCGCGGCAGCATCCAGCTTGCCCCGCCATCGGGCACGAGGCCGATATTGACGAAGGCCTGCAGGAAATAGGCGTCATCGGATGCGACGCAGAAATCGGCAGCGAGCGCGAGGCTGCACCCGATGCCGGCCGCCGCGCCGCGCACGGCGCTGACGATCGGGACCGGCAGGTCGGCGATCGCCTGCAGACAGGGATTGTAATGATGGATCAGCGAATGGTGGGTCGCAGCGGGTGCGTCACCGGCGGCCTGCACCGCCGCAACGTCCGCGCCGGAGCAGAAAGCGCGCCCTTCGCCGGTCAACAGCACCGCACGCGCGCCGCCGAGATCCGCCAGCGCATCGCGGATCGCATCGAACATCGCCGGCGGGGCGGCGTTCAGCCGCTCGGGCCGGTCGAGGGTGATGCGCAGCACGTCCCCATCGCGCGCCACCCGGATATCGCCTGCCATCGAATCGCTCTCCCGTATCTTTTGATACGGTTTTGCGGAAAGCCCGCGGCGATTGCCAGCGCAAACGAACCGTGGCGGGGTGCCCCCCGCCACGAACCGCTTACCAGAAGATGTCGTATTCGACGTCGACGACCTGACCCGAGCGGATGTCGACCAGCAGCGCGTCGTTGTAATAGCGAACCCAGCGATACGGTCCCCAAGCCTCGGGCAGGCGATAATAGAAGGGATCGTTGATCCAGTAGTTCGACCCGAACAGGAACGAATTCAGCCGGACGCCGACGCCGAAGCGGCGATAGCCATAGCCCCAACCCTGCGGCGCATAATAGCGCGGCAGGCGGTACAGGCTGCGGTTGCGTTCGCGATAACGGTTCCAGTCGTACCGGTCGTCGCGCCGCCAGCCGCGATCCCATTGGCCGTTATTGCCCCAGCGGTCGCGTTCCCAATTGCCGCGGTCCCAGCCGTTGCGGTTCCAGTCGCGGTCGCGCCCAGCCCAGCCATCACCATTCCACTGGTCGCGGCGAAGCTGTTCGCGCCGCCATTGCTCGCGCCGATCGCGATCCTGCACACCGCGACCGTCGCGACGCGGCCAATCGCGACGCAGCGCCTCACGGTCGATCTGGCCCTGCACGTCACGCGGCGGATCGCGGCGTTCGAAGCGGTCGGGCATGTCGGGCTGGGGCGGACGCTGCCAGCCACGATCGGGCTGGCCCGGCTGCGGCGCGCGCTGCCAGCCGCGATCCTCGCGCTCTTCGCGTTGGCCCCGCTGCCACTGACCGCGCAACGTGTCGCGATCGATCTGTCCCTGCGCATCGCGCGGCGGGTCGCGCCGTTCGAAGCCAGGACCACGGTCGGGCCGATCGCCGCGCGGTTCGAAGCCGGGCGACTCGCGACGCTGTTCGGGGCGCGGCGCGGGTGCCTCAACGCGAATATCGTTGCGGAATTCGGCGCGTGCCGCGGGCGTTTCGCCACCCGGCGAACGCTCGATCCGCTCGCGCATGCGGGGCCCCCGCCCCTCACGCTCGGGCTGCGCCATCGCCGCACTCGGGACCAGGGCGGTCACGCTCAGCAACGCCAGCAGGAAACGGTTCTTCATCTCGGCTTCCCTTCACCGCCGGATGTCGCCGGCTTCGATGATGCCGGCATAGGACCGGTGCGATCAACCGTGGCTGAATGGCGATGACAGCCGATTGAAAGAAATGGCCGCTATGGTTTGGGCGGGGTTAGTGCGGGCGTTTCGCGTGCCGCTTCGGCAGGGTCGATTCCAGGCTGCGGCGGGGGTGCGAGGGTCGCATCGCCGCGTGCGGCGGCAGCCGCCTGCCGCACCGCATCGATGAGCCGGGGATAGATGCCGCAACGACACAAATTGGTCAGCGCCGCCGCGATCGTCGTCTCGTCCGGATCGCGGTTCGCGCGCAGCAGCGCGGCGGTCGTCATGACGAAGCCGGGAATGCAATAACCGCATTGCACGACCTGCGCCGCAAGGAACGCCGCCTGGACCGGATGGCTGCGGTCGCGGGCCAGCCCCTCGATCGTGGTGACGAACGTGCCCTCGATACTCCCGATCGTGACCTGGCAGGACTTGACCGCGCGCCCGTCGATATCGACGGTACAGGCACCGCAATGCCCCGAGCCGCAGCCATATTTGGTGCCGGTCAGGTTGGACACGTCGCGCAGCGCCCACAGCAGCGGCGTTTCGGGGTCGAGCCGATATTCCTGCGGCAGATTGTTGACGGTGAACCGGGTCATGGCGTCGGCCTTGTAGGAAGGATCGTGCGTCCGCGCCAACCCCATGGATCGGGAAACCGGTCGTTTCCCCGTGCGATCTTGTCGGCCTGTCCGAGCGGGGCGATGTTTTCCCCCATGACCTTACCAACCCTGTTCGTGCCGCATGGCGGCGGCCCCTGCTTCTTCCTGCACCCCGGCGAAGCGCCGGACCCGATGTGGCGTCCCATGCAGGACTATCTTGCCGGGGTGATCGCGTCGCTGCCCGAACGGCCACGGGCGGTCCTGATGATCTCCGGCCATTGGGAGGCGCCGGTGCCGACTGTGCATGTCGGCGAGCGGCCCGAACTTCTGTTCGATTATTACGGCTTTCCCGAACATACCTATCACCTGCGCTGGGATGCGGCCGGCGCGCCAGACGTCGCGCGGCGGGCGGCGGGGTTGTTGCAGGCGGCGGGCTTCGCGACGGCGGAAGAGGAACGGCGCGGATGGGACCATGGCGTGTTCATTCCGATGATGGTCGCGGTGCCGGGGGCCGATATTCCACTGGCGCAGATGTCTCTCGACCGGTCGCTCGATCCGGCCGCGCATATCGCGATGGGACGAGCGCTGGCGCCGTTGCGCGACGAAGGGGTGTTGATCGTCGGGTCGGGGATGAGTTTTCATAATTTGCGGGCGCGCGGCCCATCGGTCACGCGGGTTGCCGACGAATGGGACCATGCGCTGACCGCGGCGGTGACCGATCCCGATCCGGCGCGGCGGGCGGCAAGGGTCGCCGACTGGGAACATCTGCCCCATGCCCGCTTCGCGCACCCCGAGGCGGAGCATCTCCTGCCGCTGATGGTGGCGCTGGGGGCGGGCGGCAACGGGCCGGCGGTCTGCGACTATCGCGACACGGTGATGGGCTGGGTCGTTTCGGGCTATCGCTTCGGGTGACGCAAGAATGTTGCGCTTTGCCGCGTCCTGCTGGCACAAGGGCGGAAACGCCCATCAAGGGGCCAAGGAGAGACGATGCTCGAAGCACTCGAAGCGTTGGAACAGCGGCGTGCGGCAGCCCGCGCCGGCGGCGGTGAGAAACGCGTCGCCGCGCAACATGCCAAGGGCAAGCTGACCGCGCGCGAACGGCTGGACGTATTCCTCGACGAAGGGTCGTTCGAGGAACTCGACATGTATGTCGAACATAATTGCGTCGATTTCGGCATGCCGTCGCAGGTCGTCCCGGGCGACGGGGTGGTGACCGGGTCGGGCACGGTCAACGGCCGGCTGGTCTATGTGTTCAGCCAGGACTTCACCGTATTCGGCGGATCGCTGTCGGAACGCCATGCGCAGAAGATCTGCAAGATCATGGATATGGCGATGAAGGTCGGCGCGCCGGTCATCGGGCTGAACGATTCGGGTGGAGCGCGCATCCAGGAAGGCGTCGCGTCGCTCGGCGGCTATGCCGAGGTGTTCCAGCGCAACGTGCTGGCATCGGGCGTCGTGCCGCAGCTGTCGCTCATCATGGGGCCGTGCGCGGGCGGTGCGGTCTATTCGCCGGCTATGACCGACTTCATCTTCATGGTGAAGGATTCGAGCTACATGTTCGTGACCGGGCCGGACGTGGTGAAGACGGTGACGAACGAGGTGGTAACTCAGGAGGAATTGGGTGGTGCGATCACCCATACCACCAAGTCGTCGGTCGCCGATTGCGCGTTCGAGAATGATATCGAGGCGCTGCTGGCGGCACGCGATTTCGTCGATTTCCTGCCCGCCAACAATCGCAGCGGCGTGCCGGTCCGGCCGAGCGACGATCCATGGGACCGGATCGAACCCAGCCTCGACACGCTGATCCCGCCTAGCGCCAACCAGCCCTACGACATGCACGAACTGATCGTGCGGACGGTCGACGACGGCGAATTCTTCGAACTGCAGCCAGCACATGCCGGCAACATCATCATCGGCTTCGGACGGATCGAGGGTCGAACCGTCGGCATCGTCGCCAATCAGCCGATGGTGCTGGCCGGGTGCCTTGACATCAATTCGTCGAAGAAGGCTGCACGGTTCGTGCGCTTCTGCGACGCGTTCGACATCCCGATCGTGACCTTCGTCGACGTGCCGGGCTTCCTGCCGGGGGTCGGGCAGGAACATTCGGGGATCATCAAGCATGGCGCGAAGCTGCTGTTCGCCTATGCCGAGGCGACGGTGCCGAAGATTACGGTCATTACGCGCAAGGCGTATGGCGGTGCCTATGACGTGATGGCGTCAAAGCATCTGCGCGGCGACCTGAATTATGCGTGGCCGACCGCTGAAATCGCGGTCATGGGCGCGAAGGGTGCGGTCGAGATCATCTTCCGGTCGAAGGATCCGGAAGAGGTCGCCGCACGAACGGCGGAATATGAGGCACGCTTCGCCAACCCGTTCGTCGCGGCGAGCAAGGGGTTCATCGACGAAGTGATCCTGCCGCATTCCACCCGGCGGCGGGTGGCTCTGGGGTTGCGCAAGCTCCGGAACAAGAAGCTCGAAAACCCTTGGAAGAAGCATGACAATATTCCGCTGTAAGGTCCTCCCTACTTCGCAGGGAAGGGGACCAGCGCAGCTGGTGGAGGGGGTTGGCCTGCTCGGCCACGCTTGCGCTTCGGCGATGCCCCCCTCCACCATCCGCTGCGCGGACGGTCCCCCTCCCCGTGCCGGGGAGGAGTTGTGATGCTTGGGCGGTTGAACCATGTCGGGGTTGCGACGCCGTCGATCGAAGCATCGATCGCGATGTATCGTGACCTGCTCGGCGCCAACGCCATCGGGGAGCCGTTCGATCTACCGGCGCAGGGGGTGAGGGTCTGCTTCATCGATGCGCCCAATACGCAGATCGAACTGATCGAACCGTATGACGACAGCTCGCCGATCTCCGGCTTTCTGGCCAAGAATCCGGCGGGCGGGCAGCATCATCTGTGCTTCGAGGTCGCGGATATCTATGCCGCAATCGCCGACCTGACGTCGAAAGGCGCGCGGGTGCTGGGCGCGCCGCGGATCGGGGCGCACGGGACGCCGATCGTCTTCGTCCATCCGCGCGACATGGGCGGGGTGCTGATCGAGTTGGTGGAGACGCCGGTCGGTCACGGATCGCTTCCCCTCGACACTCCGGCCGCTATCTGATTGAACTCCGGTCATGAACAACCCTGTCCGTAAAGCGCCCGGTGGCCCCTCCCCCGTCCGGGCAGAATGGGGCCGGACGGTCGAGGCGAGGCTTGCCGCCATGCCCGGCATCCGCCGCGCCAAGACCGAGGCGGCGGTGCTGTTCGCGCTCCCCGACTTTCTGTCGGAGGATCAATGTGAACTGCTGATGGCGACGATCGATGCCGGACGGCGCAAATCGACGTTGCTGACGAGCAGCAACGATCCGAATTTCCGGACCTCGGACAGCTGCGACCTCGACCGCTGGCACCCGGACCTGCAACCGATCGACGAGCGGATCGCGCATTTGCTCGGCATCCCGCCCGAATATGGCGAGACGATGCAGGGGCAGCGTTACGCCCCGGGGCAGCAGTTCCGCGCGCATGGCGATTATTTCAACGAAAACGAACATTATTGGGCGTCGATGGCGGTACAGGGCGGGCAGCGGACCTGGACGGCGATGGTCTATCTGAACGAGGTCGACCAAGGCGGCGCGACCTGGTTTCCGGTCGCCGGGGTCCGCTTCAATCCGCGTCCGGGCATGCTGATCGCGTGGAACAACATGAACGCCGATGGCAGCCCCAATCTGTCGACGCTGCACGAGGGGATGGCGGTGGTCGAGGGGACCAAGTACATCATAACCAAGTGGTTTCGCGAGCGGCCATGGACGCCGACGGTCCAGCCCTAAGCCACCAAAGTTCACAAAGTTCACACTTGCCACGGTTTTGCGTGGCGCTGTCCCCTATCTCAAAGCACCAAGTCATCCTGGACCCGGTCCGAAGTGACGATGATGGTCCCTGATGGGGCTGTAGGAAAGCGAAAGCGGGGCAGCGGGTCGTCGGGAAACGACCCGCTGCCTAGGTCTTATGCCTTCTTGCGCGCCCGCTTCGGGGCGGCGGCGGCTTCGGTGTCTTCTTCCTCGTCGGGTGCTTCTTCGCCCGCTTCGCTCAACGCTTCGCCGAGAGCACGCAGCTTGTCCTGCTGCTTGTCGGATTTCTCGGCGATCTTGGTCGTGGCCGCACCCAAGCGGTGAAGCAGGTCGTGGACCCGATCGCTGTCCGGCGCGTCCTTTTCCAGTTGCTTGCGCAGCGAGGCGAGGTCGCGCAGGATGCCTTTGGCGCCCGGCACGTCGGTATCGGCCAGCGCCGCTTCCCAATCCTCGATCATCGTCGCGCCCTTGGCGGGCTTGGTTTCGTCCAGTCCGCGATTGATCGCGTTCATCGTTCCGGCGAATTTAACGGCCATGCAAAGGCTCCTCGAACGGCAAGCTGCACGCGCAGCCGCCGGACAACGAGCGAAGCCGGAGCCGGCCCCGGCAATAACCAACTATTTGTTTTTGCCGGGGTCCGGAACCTTCGTCAGTCGACGCGGATGCGGGTGCCGCTGTCAAAACCGCCGGCCATCAGCCGCACGATCGCATCCGCGACACGCTCTGGCGGCTTTACCGATTGGGGATCTTCGCCAGGATAGGCACGTTCGCGCATCTTCGTCCGGGTAGCACCAGGATCGACGATCGCGGTACGGACCGGCGAGATGTTCGCCATTTCGAGGCCGTAGCTGGCGATGATGTTGTCGAACGCCGCCTTCGACGCGCCGTACATGCCCCAATAGGCACGCGGGGCGGCGCCAACCGACGAGGTGACGCCGACCACCCTGCCCGACCGTGCCAGCCGCAGCATCGGCGAGAAGGCTGCGATCAGCGCGGCATTGGCGGTGACGTTGAGCGCCATCACCTTGTCGAATTCCTTTAGATCGAACGACGGCACCGGCCCCAGCGTACCTAGCGCGCCAGCGTTGAGCACCAGCATGTCGAGCGCGCGCCAGCGTTCGGCAATCGCCGACACCAGTTGCGGAATGGCAGTACGATCAAAGAGGTCGACCGGCGCGATCGTCGCCGAACCGCCGGCGGCATAGATCGCGTCCTCGACCTCCTCCAGCCCGCCGGTGGTGCGCGCGGTCAGGATGACGTGCGCGCCCTCTGCGGCCAATGCGATGGCGGTGGCGGCACCGATGCCGCGGCTGGCACCGGTGATGAGGGCCAGCTGCCCCTTCAGCCGATCGCTCATCCGACGCGTTCGGCCAGCACCGCGAGTTGATCGACCGAGCTGGTTTCGTCCTGATCGGTCAGCGGGGTCGGATAGTCGCCGGTGAAGCAGGCGTCGCAATATTTCGGACGGACCGAAGTGCGCGATGCCTCGCCGAGTGCCCGGTACAGCCCGTCGATCGAGACGAAGGCAAGGCTGTCCGCCTGGATATAGTCGGTCATGCCGCCGAGATCGAATTTGGCGGCGAGCAGCTTGGCGCGTTCAGGCGTGTCGACGCCGTAGAAGCAGCTATGCCGGGTCGGTGGGGAAGCGATGCGCATATGCACTTCGGCGGCACCGGCATCGCGCATCATCTGCACGATCTTGAGCGACGTCGTGCCGCGCACGATCGAGTCGTCGATCAGGACGATACGCTTGCCCTCGATCAGCTTGCGGTTGGCATTGTGCTTCAGCTTTACACCGAGATGGCGGACCTTGTCGCCCGGCTGGATGAAGGTGCGGCCGACATAGTGCGAGCGGATGATACCCAGTTCGAACGGGATGCCCGACGCCTGCGCATAGCCGATCGCGGCCGGCACACCCGAATCAGGGACCGGGATGACCAGATCGGCCTCGACCGGGTTTTCCTGTGCCAGTTCGGCACCGATCGCCTTGCGCACCGAATAGATCGAGCGGTCGTCGCTAATCGAATCGGGGCGCGAGAAATAGACCCATTCGAAGATGCAGGGACGTGGGGAAAGCGGCGCGAACGGGCGGATCGAGCGCAGTTCGCCATTCTTGACGATGACCAGCTCGCCGGGTTCGACTTCGCGCACGAATTCGGCACCGACCACGTCGAGCGCGACGGTTTCGGAAGCGAAGATATAGGCGTCGTCGCCGAGCTTGCCCATCACCAGCGGCCGGATGCCGAGCGGGTCGCGGCAGGCGATCATCCCCTCGGGCGTCATGCAGATCAGCGAATAGGCGCCCTCGACCTGCTTCAACGCGTCGATGAACCGGTCGAGCAGCGTCCGATAGTTGGACGTCGCGACGAGGTGGATGATGACTTCGGTATCGCTGGTCGACTGGAAGATCGATCCGGTGCGGACCAGATCCTTCCGCAGTCGCATCGCGTTGGAAAGATTGCCGTTATGCGCCACCGCGAACCCACCCGACGCCAGTTCGGCATAGAGCGGCTGGATGTTGCGATTCGACGTCTCGCCGGTGGTCGAATAGCGGACATGGCCGCAGGCGGTGGCGCCGGGCAGCGATTCGATCACGTCAGGGCGATCGAAATTGCCCGCGACATGGCCCTGCGCCCGCTGGGTATGGAACATCGCGCCGTCCCAGCTGCAGATGCCGGCCGCTTCCTGCCCGCGATGCTGGAGCGCGTGGAGGCCGAGGGCCACCAGCGCCGCAGCGCCGTCCGCGCCGGATACACCGAAAATGCCGCACTCTTCGCGCAGCTTGTCGTCGTCGAATGGATGGGTGGTGAACATAGGCCCTTCCGGGGATAAGCGTGTCACACGGCTGCCATATAGGCAGGCGGAATCGATTTGTCGCCCTTTGATCGTCGATTGCGGCGGAACCATGATCGACGATAGGAGTTGCGGCGATGGACAATCGCGATACCGGACTGGTGCTCAACCCGAAATTCGATGCCGATGGGCTGCTGACCGCTATCGCCGTCGACGCCGCCAGCGGCGAACCGCTGATGGTCGCCTTCATGAACGACGAAGCCCTGCGCCTGACGCTGGAAACGCGCGAGGCGACCTTCTGGTCGCGGAGCCGGGGGCGGTTGTGGAAGAAGGGCGAGACGTCGGGCAACGTCCTGCGCGTGGTCGAGGCACGGATCGATTGCGATCAGGATGCACTGTGGCTGCGGTGCGAACCGGCGGGGCCCGCGTGCCATACCGGGGCGGACAGTTGCTTCTTCCGGCGGATCGAGGGCGATCGGCTGGTGCCCGCGACGTGAGACTCTGGATTGCGGCGGCGCTGCTGCTGGCGGGATGTTCGCCATCGTCGACGACCGACAGCGCGCCAGCCACGCTGGAGGAAGCGGCGATCGCGCGCGGCGTGGTGCGCGATCCGGCGACGGCAACACCGACCGGGCTGTATGCCCGCGAGGACGACCGACTATGCATCGCTGTAGAGCGGATCGGCATGTTCGTCGATTATGGCGACGATATTGGTTGCAGCGGCCATGGGAGCTTCACCCGCGAGGGGGAAACGCTACGGATCGACCTTGGCGGCGGCTGTACGTTCGGGGCGACCTATGACGGGGACCATATCCGCCTTGCCGGCGCGGTGCCGGCGGCGTGCAGGCGGCTGTGTACCCGGCGCGCTTCGCTGGCGGGGTTCGAAGTCGACCGGCTGAGCGACAGCGGATCGGAGGCGGCGGCGCTGCGCGATCCCAAGGGGCGACAATTATGCGGGTGACGCCGCCGCCGGCCGTTTGACCAGCGTGACCTGTGCCACAGTGATGCCGCCACCACGAAAGCCGCCTTCGCAATACATCAGATAGTAGCGCCACAGATCGGCGAAGCGGTCGTCGATCATCGGCAGGCGGCCTTCGGCGCGGGCCTTGTCGAACGCCTGCCGCCAGCGGCGTAGGGTCTCGGCATAGTCGAGGCCGAAGCGGCGAACGTCCCGCCATGCGAGGCCGCGTGCCTCGGCAAGGGCACGGAAACGCGGCTCGGACAACAACATGCCGCCCGGAAAGACATGCGCCTGGATGAAGTCGACATTGCGCGCATAGGCATCGAACAGCGGCTCGGCGATGGCGATATACTGGATCGCGGCGCGGCCGCCGGGTTTCAGGCGCGCGGCGATCGCATCGAGATAGGCGGGCCAATATTCGCGACCGACCGCCTCGACCATTTCGATACTGGCGATCGCGTCATAGGTGCCGGTGACGTCGCGATAATCGGTCAGCGATACGGTGACGCCGGGGAGTGCAAGGGCGTCGACGTGTCGCTTCTGCTCGGTCGACAGGGTGATGGCATCGACCCGCCGCCCCGCATCCGCCGCGGTCCGGGCGAACGAGCCCCAGCCGCAGCCGATTTCGAGGATGCGGTCGCCGGGGCGGGTGGCGGTGCGGTCGAGGATCGCGGTCAGCTTGTTGCGCTGCGCCGCGAAAAGCCCGGTGGCGCCGTCGAAGATCGCGCTGGAATAGGTCAGCGTCGGATCGAGCCATTCGCGGTAGAAGTCGTTGCCGAGGTCGTAATGCGCGGCGATGTTGGCGCGGGCGCCGGGTCGGTCGTTGCGCCGCGCGCGGTGGGCGAGGCGGCGCAGCAGGCGCGATATGCCGCCCGCGCGGGCCGAGCCGCGGAGCGTTTCGGCATTGCGCATGAACAGGTCGAACAGCGGGACCGGATCGGGGCTCGACCAGTCGCCATCGGCCCATGCCTCGTACCACCCGGCTGATCCGCCCCGCGCAAGCCGCCACATCGCCCGCCAGCGGTGCAGGACGACCACGGCGACCGGCCCCGGCGCATGGCCGCCGATGCGGCGGGTGCTGCCATCGGGCAAGGTCGCGTGGATCGCACCGACGGTCAGGGCGGCATCGATCCGGGCCAAGGCCCGGCGAAACAAGGGGGAAAGGATGCGGAAGCGGTCGGACGACATCGCGCGCCTACATGCACGACGCACGGGCGCCGACAAGGGGGATCAGATGCCGCGCGCCGCCGTCAGCGCCCGTTCGCGCGCTTCGCGATGGTCGATGATCTTTTCGGGATAGTCCTTCGGTCGGCAACCGGCGGCGTCGGGGTCGTGGATCGCTTCGTCCGAGAGATGCGCCAGTTCGGGCACCCAGCGGCGGATATAGTCGGCGGCGTCGAACTTCTCCGACTGGGTCAGCGGCGCCATGATCCGACCGAACATGTTCGAATCGACCCCGGTGCCGGCGACCCATTGCCAATTCACGGCATTGTTGCCGAAATCGGCATCGACCAGACAGTCCCAGTACCAGCGCTCGCCCTCACGCCAGTCGATCAGCAGATGCTTGATGACGAAGGACGCGGCGATCATCCGCACGCGATTGTGCATCCAGCCGATCTGCCAGAGCTGGCGCATGCCGGCGTCGACGATCGGATAGCCGGTGCGGCCCTGTTGCCATGCCTTCAGGTCGCGGGTCGCCTGCGCGCCGCTGCGCCATTTCAGCTTGTCGTAACGCGGGCGGCCGTTGGCATCGGCATAGTCGGGCATCGACAGGATGACGCCGCTGGAAAAATCACGCCAGGCCAGTTCCTTGCGGTAGGTGGTCAGGCTGTCGCCCGGTTCGTCGAGCGCGGCCCAGACCTGTCGCGGGGAAATCTCGCCATGATGCAGGTGCGGCGACAGGTTCGAGCTGCCGTCGATCGAGGGCAGGTTGCGCGCCTCCGCATAGTCGTCGAGGCGGGTGGCGAAGGATTTCAACGCTTTCAACGCGCCGTCCTCGCCCGGCTGCCATGATTTGGCGAAGGCGGTCGACCAGTCCGGCTTCGTCGGCAGCAGGTCCCAATCGGTCAGCTTGTCCGATTTCGGCCATTTTTCCGGCGTGGGAATGGAGCGCGGCATTGCCACCGGATCGTCCGGCGGCAGCATCTGGTTCAGCGCCTTCCAATAGGACGAATAGATTTTGAACATGCCGCCCGAACCGGTGCGGACGCATTCGGGCGGACGGAGATGGTTGCCGTCGTGCAACGTCAGATCGTCGCCCAGTTCGTCCTGTGCCTTGACCCACCAGGGTTCGTAATGTTGCATGGCGTGCACATGGGTCGCGCCGGTTTCGTGCATCAGCTTGCGGAGTTCAGCGACGGCCTCGCCCCGACGGAGAATTAGGCGCGATCCCTTTGCCTGCAGCGCGCCGTCCATGGCGGCGAGGCTGTGGTGCAGCCACCAACGCTGGGCACCGCCGATCGCCCAGTCGCCGGGGCTCTGGTCATCGAGGATATAGACCGGGATAACGGCGCCTGCTTCGGTGGCGGCGACGAGCGCGGGCTGGTCGCGCAGGCGGAGGTCCTGGCGGAGCCAGAGGAGGACGGGTTCGGTCATGCGCAAGGCGTTACGCCTGCACGACGATCCCGGTTCCCTGCGCCACGGCGACGATCGACGCGACGTGGCGATGCGCGACTTCGAGCAAGTCGCCATAGCCCCCGCCCAGAGCACTTGCGATCGGCAGGCCGCGTGTCCGCGCCAGTTGTCCGATCCAACGGTCGCGTTCGTTCAGCCCCGCCTGGGTCAACGCCAGCCGCCCCAGCCGGTCGTCGGCGAAGGGATCGACCCCCGCCTGGTAGAGCAGCAGCGACGGCGCGAAACTGTCCAGCAGCGGGACAAGCGTTGCCGCGAGCGTCGAGAGATATTCGTCGTCGCCGACCCCGTCGGCCAGACCGATATCCAGCGTCGAGCGCGCCTTTCGCGCCGGAAAATTCTTTTCGGCATGGATCGAATAGGTGGCGAGCCCGGTACGACCGGCGAGCAGCGAGGCGGTGCCGTCGCCCTGATGCACGTCGACATCGATCACCAGCACCCGGTCGCACGTTCCTTCGTCGACCAGCCGGTTCGCGGCGATGGCGAGGTCGTTGAACACGCAATAGCCCGCGCCCGTATCGGCCAGCGCATGGTGGCTGCCCCCCGCGGTGTTGGCGGCATAGCCGCGTTCCATCGCGACGCGCGCGGCGGCATAGGTGCCGCCGGGAACCGCGACGGCACGCAATGCCATGGGCGGGGTGACGGCGAAACCGATCCGGCGTTCCTTGGCCGGCGGCACGCGCGCCTCGATCACCTCGGCGACATAGCTGTCGTCGTGGACCGCCTCGATCCAGCGACGCGGCATCGGTTCGCCTTCGTGCCAGTCGATCGCCGACCCCATATCGCGCAGCAGGTCGCGGACGAGGCCGTTCTTGCCCCAGCGATAGCGACTGCCCGGCGGGCTTTCGGCGACGTAATGCGGATGGTGGATAACGGGGATCACATAGCAGAGATAAGATGCCGTTGGTCCTCGCAAAAGCGGCGAGGCGCGGCTAGGAAGCGGGCATGGACAAGACCAGCCTCCCCTATCGCCCCTGTGCCGGCGTCATGCTGATGAACCGCGACGGACAGGTGTTCGTCGGACAACGGCTCGATTCGACGCTGGAGGCGTGGCAGATGCCGCAAGGCGGGATCGACGAAGGCGAGGAAGCGATCGAAGCCGCCGTTCGCGAACTGCGCGAGGAAACCGGAGTGATGCCCGACAAGGTGCGGCTGATCGCCGAGGCACCGGGCGAATTCCTCTACGACCTGCCCGACGACATGATCGGCCGGATCTGGAAGGGGAAATGGCGCGGGCAGCGGCAGCGCTGGTTCCTGTTCGCGTTCGAAGGCGAGGATGGCGATATCGACATCGCGACGCCCGAGCCGGAATTCCGCGCATGGCGTTGGGCCGATCCGGCCGACCTGCCGACGATGATCGTGCCGTTCAAGAAGACCTTGTACGAACGGGTTCTTGCGGCCTTCGCCGAGCACCTACATCGGTGAACCGCGCCAAAGCTGCGATGAACGGTTCAGCCGGTCGACAGGCGATCGGCTATAGCGAGCGGTGATGCCCAATCCCGCGCTCCTCCTGCCGCTCGGCCTGTATTTCGCGGAACCGCCACCCGAACCCGATCTGCCGATCGAGATCCGGACGATGCTGGAAGAGGCGATGGCGTCGGGCAACGACAACGACGTCGCGACGATCGTCCGCTATGCGCGCAAGGCTGCGCCGAAACATTCGCAGAAGATCGCCGACCTCGCGTCGCACTATACATTCGAACGGACCGAGAAGACCGAGAAGCGGCTGCGCACCGCATCGTTCGGGGCACTGGTCAAGGGACGCGCCGAGGTTGGCGGCTGGGTGAACAGCGGCAATTCGGACAATCTCGGCATCACGGCCGTGCTCGATCTGTCCCGCGAAGGCTATCGCTGGCGCCACAAGCTGAAACTGCAGGCAGACTATCAGGAAAATAACGGCATTCCGTCGCGCGAACATTATCTCGGCGCGTTCGAGCCCAACTACAAGGTCGACGACCGACTCTATATCTACGGCGCGGCGCAATATGAATCGGACCGGTTCTTCGGCTATTATGATCGTTATTCCGCGTCGAGCGGGGCAGGCTATACCGCCGTCGCGCGCGGGCCGGTGACGCTCGACCTCGAACTCGGGCCGGCGTTCCGGCATACGTCGTTCACCACCGGTACGGTCGAGCGCAATCTGGCGGCGCGCGGATCGGTCGATTTCGACTGGCGGATGACACCCGCCTTGACGCTGCGGCAGGATACGTCGGCCTATGTCCAGGCGGCGAACAGCACCGTCACCAGCCTGACCGCAGTCGATGCCAAGCTGTTGGGGCCGCTATCGGCGCGGCTTTCGTACAACATCCAGTATGAAAGCCGCCCGCCGGTCGGGCGCGTCAACACCGACACCACCGGGCGTGCATCTTTGGTCTATGCTTTCTGAAGCGACCGAACCCGGTTACACCGGGGCATGGATAGGACGTATGAAGATGCCGCTTTGATCGATACGATCGACGCTGCGGCGATGCAGGCACAGGTCGAGCGATGGGTCGCGGTCAATAGCGGCACGCGCAACCTGTCCGGACTGGCGAAGATGGCGGGGCTGCTGGCCGACGACTTCGCTGCGCTGCCCGGCACGATCGAACTGATCGATCCCGATCCGGTGGAGACGGTCGATAGCGACGGCAAGGTCCGGGCGATCGACCATGGCCGTCACCTGCTGCTGCGTGTGCGGCCCGAGGCGCCGGTGCGGATGCTGTTCACCGGGCATATGGACACGGTGTACGGCGCGGATCACGCGTTCCAGACCGCCCGCTATCTACCGGACGGGGCGCTGAACGGTCCCGGTGCTGCCGATATGAAGGGCGGCTTGTCGGTGATGCTCGCCGCGCTGAAGGCGGTCGAGGCCGCGGGGATCGGCGATCGCTTCGGCTATGACGTCGTCATCAATTCTGACGAAGAGACCGGATCGTTCGCGTCGGCGGGGCTGATCGAGAGGATGGCGACAGGTAAGGTCGCGGCATTCACCTATGAACCCGCGCTGCCCGACGGGACGCTGGCGGGTGCGCGCGGCGGGACCGGTAATTTCTCGATCGTGGTCAGCGGCCGCAGCGCTCATGCTGGGCGCAATCCGGAGGAAGGCCGCAACGCCATCGTCGCCGCCGCCGATATCGCGCTGCGGCTCAACGCGGTGAAGGGGCCGCGACTGGCGGTCAATCCGGCACGGATCGAGGGCGGCGGGCCGAACAATGTCGTGCCCGACCATGCGGTGCTGCGGGTCAATTTCCGACCGCATGGGAGCGACGAGATCGCCCGCGCCCGGTCGCAGATCGACGCGGCGACGGCGATGGTCGCCGCCGCCCATGACGTGGGCGTGGCGGTGCATGGCAGTTTCAACCGGCCGCCGAAGCCGATCGATGCCGGGGCTGCGAAGCTGTTCGCGCTGGTACAGGACGTCGGCCGCGACCTGTCGATTCCGATCGGCTGGCGCGACACCGGCGGGGTGTGCGACGGCAACAATATCGCCGCGCAGGGCGTGCCGGTGATCGACACGATGGGGGTGCGCGGCGGCGCGATCCATTCGGCTGACGAATATATGATCGTCGACAGCCTGGCCGAGCGCGCCGCGCTGTCGGCGGTCGCCATCTCGCGTATCGTGGCACAGGGGGGATTGTGACGTTTCGTATCCGCGCAGCTCGCGAAGAAGACCTGAAGTATCTGTATGAAATGGCGAAGCTGACCGGGGGCGGGTTCACCAACCTGCCGCCCGATCGCAATGCGCTGACCACCCGGCTGGAGCGCAGTGCCATCGCGTTCAGCCATGAGGAGGACACGCCGCGCGACGAGGTGTTCGTGCTGGTGCTGGAGAATATCGATACCGGCGAGGTACGCGGCACCTGTCAGGTGTTCACCAAGGTCGGGCAGCGCTGGCCCTTCTATTCCTATCGCGTCGCGACGCTGACCAAGCATAGCGAGGCGCTGGGCCGAACGTTCCGTGCCGATATCCTCAATCTGGTCAACGATCTGGAGGGGTCGAGCGAGGTCGGTGGCCTGTTCCTGCATCCGGGCGAGCGGGCGGGTGGCCTGGGGCTGTTGCTCGCCCGTTCGCGCTATCTGTTCATCGGGCGGCATCGCGGGCGCTTCGCCGACCGCGTGCTGGCCGAATTGCGCGGGATCATCGACGAGGCGGGCGGATCGCCCTTCTGGGACGGGGTGGCCGGGCGCTTCTTCGGCATGACCTTCCAGGACGCCGACCAGTTCAATGCGATCCATGGCAACCAGTTCATCGCGGACCTGATGCCGCGCCATCCAGTCTATATCGCGATGCTGCCCGAGGCGGCGCGGGCGGTGTTTGGCCTGCCCCATCCGACCGGGCGCGCGGCAATGCGGATGCTGGAGAATGAAGGCTTTGCGTATGAGAATTACGTCGACATCTTCGATGGCGGGCCGACCATGACCGCGCGGACCGATCAGATCATGACGATCCGCGACCGGCGCGAGGGCAAGGTCGTTGCCATCGACAATGGCGGCGGCAACGCGTCGTTGCTGTCCACTGGCCGGCTGTCCGATTTCCGCGCCTGTCTGGGGGAGGTGACGGTCCGCGACGACGGCATCGTCATCGATGCGGAGGCGGCGCGGGCGCTGGGCGTCGAGGTCGGCGACACGCTGTGTCATGTGGGGCGGTGACGATGGTGCGCGAAATCAATTTCGACGGGATCATCGGTCCCAGCCATAATTATGCGGGGCTGAGCCACGGCAATCTGGCAGCGACGCGCAATGCCGGCGAAATATCACGCCCGCGCATGGCGGCGTTGCAGGGGATCGCCAAAATGCGGGCGAACCTAGCGCTGGGACTGACGCAGGGCATTCTCCTGCCGCATCCTCGGCCGGACGCGCGCTGGCTAGCGCGACTGGCGACCGATTATGCGCGTGCCGCACCGCATCTGCAGGCCCAGGCGCTGTCGGCGTCGGCGATGTGGGCGGCCAATGCGGCGACCGTGTCGCCGGCCGCCGATTGCGATGACGGACGCTGCCACCTGACCGTCGCGAACCTCGTGACCATGCCGCATCGCAGCCATGAATGGCCGGCGACCCTTAAGCAGCTTGAGCTGGCCTTTGCCGACCCGGCCTTCGCCGTGCATGGGCCGGTACCCGCGCCGTTCGGCGACGAAGGAGCGGCGAACCATATGCGGCTGTGCGAAACGCATGGCACGGCGGGTATCGAGGTGTTCGTCTATGGGGTGAGTGGCGGCCCCTTCCCTGCCCGCCAGCATCGCGAGGCGTGCGAGACGGTGGCGCGCGCGCACGGCCTTGATCCGGCGCGGACGTTGTTCGTACGGCAATCCGACGAAGCGATTGCGGCCGGAGCATTCCACAACGACGTGGTTGCGGTCGCCAACGAGCGCGTGCTGTTTGCGCATGAGCAAGCATTCCACGACCGCGACGGCTTTTTCGCCGATCTGCGCGGCTCGATGCCGTCGGTGGAGATCGTCGAGGTGCCGGCGGCGCGGGTCAGTCTCGCGGATGCGATCGCTTCCTATCTGTTCAACGCGCAGCTGGTGACCTTGGCCGATGGCGGCATGGCATTGATCCTTCCGGCGGAAGCGCGGGCGAACGAACCGGTGTGGACGTGGTTGCAGGAACTGGTCGCGGGCAATGGGCCGATCCGGCGGCTGGAGGTGGTCGACGTCCGCGAATCGATGGCCAATGGCGGTGGTCCGGCTTGCCTGCGGCTGCGGGTGGTGGCCGATCCGGCGACGATCGATCCACGCTTTCTGGTGGACGATGCAAAGCTCGACCGGATCGAGGCGGTGATCGAGGCGCATTGGCCCGAGCGGATCGATCCGGCCGATATCGGCGATCCGGTCCTGATCGATGCGATCGTCGCGGCGCGGCGGGCGCTGCTCGAAGCATTCGACCTTGTCGGGTTAATTGACAGTTAACCACGTTGTGTGGTCCGAAACCGGCGGAAAACCGCCGCTGGTACGTAAATTGCGTACTTTGGAAACATGCTGACGCGGCTCAAGAACCTGTTCACCATCAAGTCGAAGTTCGAGGCGTTCCTCGTCATCTACGGCCTTGCCGTGGGGGCGGTGGAACGCGGCTTCCATTACATGCAACTCTATCCGGGAATCGCCGGCAAGCTGATGTTCGCGGTGTGCCCGATCGCGGTGTTCATGGCGGGCACGCGCATTCTCGATTCGATCGACGCGGACCGCGAGGTTCGCTAGAGCGTCGCATGCCTCGCGAGATTACCGCCTATTCGAACCCGATGGTGAAGGCCGCGCGCAACCTGCGCGAAAAGCGCCATCGCCGCGACCAGCGCCGCTTTCTGGCCGAGGGACTGCGCATCCTGACCGAAGCGCGCGAGGCCGGGTGGCTGCCTGCCGAGCTTTATTTTGCGAGCGACGCGCCGCATCCGCTGCTGGAAACACTGATCGACGAGACCGAGGCGTCGGGGGGCATTGCCATCGCCACGACAGTCGACATCCTGTCGAAGCTGTCGGGGAAGGACAATCCGGGATCGGTGGTCGGCGTCTATGACGAATTCTCGACCGAACTGGCGGGCATCGACCGGCGCAATGCATCGCTCTGGCTGGTCGCCGAACGCCTGCGCGATCCCGGCAATCTGGGAACGATCCTGCGCACCGCCGACGCGACCGGTGCCGGCGGGTTGATCCTGATCGACGATTGTGTCGATCCGTTTTCGGTCGAGGCAGTGCGGGCAAGCATGGGGGCGATCTTCACCGTCGCCGTGGCGCGGGCCGATTGGGCAACGTTCAAGGACTGGTTGCGCAGCGGTCCGGGGACGTTGGTCGGGCTCAGCCTCGATACGACGCAGGATTATCGCGGCGCGACCTATCCCGATCTGACCTTCCTGCTGACCGGCAACGAGGCGCAAGGCATGCCCGAGCATATGGCGGCGGAATGCGATCTGCTGGTCAAGATTCCGATGCTGGGCAAGGCTGACAGCCTGAATGCGGCGGTCGCAACGGCGGTGATGGCGTACACCGTGCTGGGTCAGCACCGTCCCTGAACCTTTGTGCATGCGGCGCATTCAGCGGGGATGACCCGCCCCACCTTCGCCGCCCTGCCCGCCGCCGACCTTGATACGTTGGAACAGCCCAGCATCGTGTTGTTCGGTGCGAGCGAAGCCACGCCTTATGACGATGGTGCGCCGAGCCATTCGGCGGATGCACCCGCCGCGATCCGCGCAGCGTCGCTGGGGTTCGCGCGGCAACTGTCGCAGATCGATTTCGACCTCGGCTTCACGCCCTTTCCGGATCCGGACGATGCGCGCGGTGTCGTCGATCTGGGCGATGTCGATACCCGGCCCGAGGATGCAGCGGGCAATCGCGAGCGTATCGAGGCGACCACGCGCGCGGTGCTGGCGACCGGTGCCGTGCCGATCGTGCTGGGTGGCGACGATTCGGTGCCGATCCCGTTTGCGGCGGGCTTTGCCGATTACGGGCCGTTGATCGTCGTGCAGATCGATGCGCATGTCGACTGGGGTGACGATATCCGTGGGGAACCGCTGGGCTATGGATCGCCGATGCGACGGCTGGCGGAGATGCCGCACGTCACCGGCATGGTGCAGGTCGGCGTTCGGGGCCTCGGCAGCGGCGGCGCTTGGCAGATCGAGGATGCGCGGAACTGGGGCAGCCGGATCGTCACCGCCTATGACCTGATCCGGGGCGGGATCGATGCAGCGATCGATGCGGTGCCTGCGGGCGGGCGCTATCTGGTATCGATCGATTGCGACGGGATAGACCCGACGGCGTTTCCGGCGGTGGCGATGCCGACGCCTGGTGGATTGCGCTATGAGGAGGTCGTGTTGCTACTGACCGCGCTTGCCGAAAAGGGCGAGATCGCCGGGTTGGTTCTGGCGGAATATGTGCCGGAGCGAGACGGTCCGCACCGGCTGTGCGCGGCGATGGCGGCGCGGATCGTGGCGGTGACGATGGGGCTGGTGCTCGGCGATAACGGCCAAACGCCGCCGCGGCCGTCTGCCGCGTAAGCCACATGCGGCCTTCGCCGTATCCTGGCGAAGGCAGGGGTCCAGTTGCGGCAAAGTCTATACTATCGAAACCGATTTATCCCAACTGGGTCCCGGGCTCTGCCGGGGCATGTCCAGTACTAGGTACGTGGGTTTGCGCTATTCCGCGGCGGCACCTTCCGCTTCCACGCGCTCGTCGACCGCATCTTCCGCGGCCGAGATCGCGACCGCCAGCTTGGTCAGCGGGCGTGGCGATTGCTCGACGACCGGCAGCGGTTCGATCGACTTGCCGGCGGTATCGATATTTAGCGTCTCGAACCGCTTGGCCGACGTCATCACCTGCGATTCAAGGCTGCCGACGAAGGCGTTGTAGGCGGCGTTGGCACCTTCCAGGTTCTTGCCGAGCTTGGCGACATGCTCGCCCATTTTGGCGAGGCGGGCATGGAGTTCGCGCCCAAGCTGGCCGATCTGCCGCGCTTCACCGGCCAGCTTTTCCTGCCGCCAGACCGCGGCGACGGTGCGGGCGATGGCGATCAGGTTGGTCGGCGTCGCGATCAGCACGCGGCGGTCGAAGGCATAGTCCCACAGGTCGGGCGCATGTTCGAGCGCGGCGGCGAGGAAATGCTCGCCCGGCACGAACATTACGACATAGTCGGGCGTGTCCTCGAACTGCGACTGGTAGCTCTTCGCGCCGAGCGCGTTGACATGGTTCTTCATCGACGCGACGTGCGCGGTCATGAACGCGGCGCGCTCGATCTCGTCGACCGCCCCGTGTGCGTCCTGATAGGCGTTGAGCGACACCTTGGCGTCGATCACAAGGCTCTTGCCGCCGGGCACCTTGACGATGGCGTCGGGGCGCAGGCGACCGTCACCATGATCGACCGAGACCTCCATCTGGAAATCGGTGTGTTCGGCGAGGCCACAGGTTTCGAGCACGTTGCGCAACTGCTGCTCACCCCAGCGGCCGCGTGCCTTTGGCGCGGAGCGCAGCGCGTTCACCAGCTTGGCCGCCTCGCTCTTCACCGATTCCTGACCGATGCGCATCGCGTCCATCAGGCCCTTGAGCGTGCCATAGGCTTCCTGCCGCTCGCTCTCGACCTTGCCGATGCTGGCTTCGTAGCGCTTCAGCGTCGCCTCGACCGGGGCCAGCAGCGCTTTGAGCTTCATTTCGTTGGTGTCGCCGGCCTGGGCGAAGCGTTCCTGCGCGCGTTGCAGGAAGGATTTCTGCGCGCCGTCGAGCATGATCTGCGCGGTTTCGCGGAACTGCGAGGCCATCGCCTCGCGCGCGTCCTTGAATTCGGTCAGCCGTTCCTCGAACGCAGCGGCATTGGCCTTGAGGGCGGCATGATCGATCAGCAGCGCGTCACGGTCCGCACGGATCTCGGCCAGTTCCTCACGCAGCGCCGGCACGTCCTTGGCGCGTTCGCTGGCGAGTGCCAGATCGGCGATCGCCTGTTTGAAATCGTCCTCGCGCTTGTCGCGCTCTTCGCGCAGCGACTGGACCTGCCGGCTGCCCATCAGCCAGCCGATCGCCAACCCCGCGAGCAGGACGGCGGCGACGATGACGATGACAAGCGGGTCCATGCGATACTCCGGGAGGAACGGACCCGGAACCTACCCCCGCCCCGCCCGCCCGACAAGGCGAAGGGGGATCGGTTCGTCGCTTACGCCGCCTTGCGCGCCTTGTTCAGCTTCTTGATGACCATGTCGCGCTTCAGCCGCGACAGATGGTCGATGAACAGCACGCCGTTCAAGTGATCCATCTCGTGCTGGAGACAGGTCGCCATCAGCCCGTCGAGCCATTCGTCATGCGCGTCACCCTGCTCATCGAGCCACGTCACGCGGCAACGGGCGGGGCGGACGACTTCGGCATATTGTTCGGGGATCGACAGGCAGCCTTCCTGATAGGTCGACAGCTCGTCCGACACTTCCTCAATCACCGGGTTCACGAACGCCTTGGGCGCCTTGACCGGCTTGCCCTCTTCGTCCTCCTGCTCCTGCAGGTCGATCACCAGTACGCGCTTGGGCACCGCGACCTGGATCGCGGCGAGGCCGATGCCGGGGGCATCGTACATCGTCTCGAACATATCGGCGATGAGCGTCCGCACCTCGTCGGTCACGCCTTCTACGGGCTCGGACACGAGGCGGAGGCGGGGATCGGGGATTTCGATGATCGGAAGAATGGCCATAGCGGCTAGCTATGTAGCATAGTTTGGAGCGTCAAGCGACCGGGCGTCGGGCGCGGAGCGCCTGGGCGAGCGTGCCTTCGTCGAGATAGTCGAGCTCGCCCCCGACCGGCAGGCCGTGGGCGAGCTGGGTCAGGCGGACAGGGTATTTCTCGATCCGCTCGGCAATGTAATGGGCAGTGGTCTGCCCCTCCAGCGTGGCATTCATTGCGAGAACGACTTCGTCGATACCGCCCGCCGCGACGCGACCGATCAGCGAGTCGATGGCGAGGTCGTCGGGACGGACACCTTCTAACGCGGAGAGCCGGCCGCCAAGGACATGGAAGCGCCCGGGAAACAGCCGCGCACGGTCGAGCGCCCACAGATCGGCGACCTCTTCGACCACGCATAGCGATCGATCATCGCGGCGCGGATCGGTGCAGATGCCGCACGGATCGGTGGTATCGACATTGCCGCAGGTCGAGCAGGTTGCGAGATTGCGCGCCACTCGGTCGAGCGCGACCAGCAGCGGATCGAGCGCCGTCTCGCGCTTCTTGACCAGATGCAGCACCGCACGCCGGGCCGAACGGGGGCCGAGACCGGGAAGGCGGGAGAGCGCCTGCGTCAGCGCGTCGATTTCGGGAGAGGCCATTGCGCACAAGATAGGGGGTTGCGTGCGCGGACGCCACGGTGTCGAGAGAGGACATGCGGATCATCTTCATGGGCACTCCCGAATTTGCGGTGCCGATCTTTCAGGCACTGGTCGATGCCGGGCATGACCTCGTCGCGGTGTATAGCCAGCCACCGCGCCGCGCGGGGCGCGGCAAGGCGCTGACCCCCTCCCCCGTTCACCGACTTGCCGAATCGCTGGGGATCGGGGTGCGGGTGCCGGCGACGTTGCGCGATCCGGCGGTGCAAGCGGACTTCCAAGCGCTGAAGGCGGACGTGGCGGTGGTGGCGGCCTATGGCTTGCTGTTACCGCGGGTGGTGCTGGATGCGCCCCGGCTAGGGTGTCTGAACGTCCATGGTTCGTTGCTGCCGCGATGGCGCGGGGCGGCGCCGATCCAGCGCGCAATCCTTGCCGGCGACACCGAGACCGGGGTCGGCATCATGCAGATGGCGGCGGGGATGGATACGGGGCCGGTGCGGCTGGAGGGGCGGACGCCGGTCGCCGACAAGACCGCGGGCGAGCTGGCCGGGGAACTGAGCGCGATGGGCGCGCGACTGATGCTGCAGGTACTGGCTAATCCGGACGGCTATCCGCCGATCGAGCAGGCAAGCGAGGGGGTGACCCATGCCGCCAAGATCGACAAGAGCGAGGCGCGGTTGCGCTTCGATGGCAGCGCGGTCGATGCCGAGCGGCAGGTGCGGGCGTACAATCCGGCGCCGGGGGCCTTCTTCGAATTGAATGGCGAGCGGGTACGGGTGCTGGCAGCGGAGGTAGTCGACGGGGCCGCAGCGCCGGGAACGGTCATGGACGATGCACTGACCATCGCCTGTGCCGAGGGAGCGTTGCGACCGACGCGGGTCCAGCGCGCCGGGCGGGGAGCGATGACGCCGGCCGAGTTGCTGCGCGGCTTTGCAATCCCCGAGGGCACGCGGCTGGCATGACCCGTTTCGCATTGACGGTCGAATATGACGGGCGGCCGTTCGTCGGGTGGCAGCGCCAGTCCGAAGGGGCGAGCGTACAGGGTTCGATCGAACGCGCGCTGCTGGAGGTCGCCGGCGAGACCGCCGCCGTCCATGCCGCCGGCCGGACCGATGCCGGGGTCCATGCTACCGCGATGCGGGCGCATGTCGATGTCGCCAAGGAGTTCGCGCCGTTCCGGCTGATGGAGGCGCTGAACGCGCGATTGCGGCCTGATCCGGTGGCGATCCTTGATTGCCAGGTCGTGCAAGACGACTGGCATGCGCGCTTCTCGTGCATCCAGCGCGCCTATGTCTATCGCATCGTCTGTCGGCGTGCACCGTTGACGTTCGATCAAGGCTTGGCGTGGCGGGTGCCGCAGGAGCTGGATGTGGCGGCAATGGCCGAAGGAGCGGCGCGGCTGGTCGGGCGGCACGACTTCACGACCTTTCGGTCGGCGCATTGCCAGGCGGATAGCCCGCTGCGGACGCTCGACCGGCTGGAGGTGGAGCGCGACGGCGAGCGGATCGCGATCCATGCCGCCGCCCGCTCGTTCCTGCATCATCAGGTGCGATCGATGGTCGGCTGTCTATCGATGGTCGGACAAGGCAAGCGGACGCCCAACGATCTTGCCGACATCCTCGCCGCACGCGACCGGGCCGCGCTGTGGTTGAACGCGCCGCCCGACGGGCTGTATTTCGTGGGCGCCGACTACCCGTCCTGAGCGTCAAAGTTCACGAAGTTCACACTCGTGCGTGCTTCGCGTCATGCCCAGCTTCTACCTGACCCCGCCGCCGATCCTGAATGGCAGAACAGGGCCGAGTAGGAAAGTCAGCGCACCAGTCGCGCGACCAGTTCGACATGGGTCGACCAGCGAAATTGACCTACCGGCTGCACCCAATCGAGATGGTAGCCGGCTTGCACCAATGTCTTCGCATCACGCGCGAAGCTGCTGGGATTGCACGAAACATAGGCAATGACGGGCACCCTCGCCTCGGCCAGCGCCGCCGCCTGTTCACGCGCGCCGGCGCGGGGCGGGTCGAGGATGACGGCGTCGAACCGGTCGATCTCGGTCGGGGTCAGCGGGCGGCGGAACAGGTCGCGATGGTCGGCGACGACCGGGCGACCGGCGCGGGCGGCGGCGAGCTTCAGCGCCATGATCGCTTCGCGTCCCGCCTCGCCGGCATAGGTGCGGATGTCGGCGCCGCGCGACAGGGTGAAGGTGCCGAGCCCGGCGAACAGATCGGCGACGATCGCCGCACCGGCGACCGCTTCGTCGACCGCAGCGATCAGTGCAGCCTCACCATCGCCGGTCGCCTGCAGGAAGCTGCCGGGCGGGAACGGCACGGGCACGCCGCCCAGCGTCACCGTGACCGGTTCGGGTTCCCACCGCGCCTCCGGCCCCATGCCGTCATCGATTGACAGCCGGGCAAGCCCCTGTTCCTGTGCGAAGATCGTCAGCGCTTCGGCGGCAGCAAGCCCTTCGGCGACCTTACCGATGATGAGGACGTCGATGCCTTGATCGACGCGGGCGAGGTGCACGTCGGCGCGCGTGCGGTCTTTAAGCGCTAGGCCAAGGAGGCGGCGCAGCGGAGCAATCGCGTCGAACAATTCGGGCAGCAGGATATGGCATTCGCGGACGTCGACAATGCGGTGGCTGCCGGCCTCGGTGAAGCCGAGCGTCACCTGCTTGCCGCGGCGGTCGGCATGGAGCGTGGCGCGGCGGCGGGTCTCGGGTGCGGACAGGATTGCCGGGCGGATCGTCGCGGCCAGCGATTGCGAAGCCAGCGCCCCGGCGACGCGGTCTGCGACGAAATCACTTTCAGATTTCAGATTAATATGTTGCAACTGACACCCGCCACAGATTGGGAAGTGACGGCAGGGCGGTTCGGCATGATGCGGTCCCGGCTCGATCGATCCGTCGCCGAGCAGGCGGTCGCCCGGTGCGGCAAAGGGGACATGGATGCCGTCGGCAGTCACGCCCTCGCCACGCGCTGCGACGCGGACGATCACATCGTCGTCGGTCAGCGACATTCGGCGATCGCCTGTCCCAGATGGTCGATCAGCGCATCGGCGACAAAGGCCGGACCGGCAAGGCGCGCGGCGCGGCCGTGGAGCCAGACCGCCTGTTCGGCAGCGGCAGCAGCGCCCGGCCGCAAACGCGCGGCGAGTGTGCCAGCCAGCACGTCGCCCGTGCCTGCGGTGGACAACCACGAAGGGCCGTGGGTGGAAACGATGGCGGAGCCTTGCGGGCAAGCGATCACGGTATCGGGGCCTTTATGCACGATGGTCGCGCGCGCCTGTAGCGCAGCTTCGCGGGTGCGGTCGATCTTGCTGCCGCCCTTTCCGGCAAACATGCGGACAAATTCGCCCTCGTGCGGAGTCAGCCAGGTCGGCGCGGAGCGGGCGGCGATGCGTTCCGGGCCGGTCTGGGCAAGCAGCGAGATCGCGTCGCCGTCGATGACCAGCGGCACATCGGTGGCAAGCGCCCGGTCGAGCAGACTTTGAGCGTGATCGTTGCGACCGAGGCCAGGGCCGATCAGCAAAGCCGCCAGTCGTTCGTCACCCAGCAGCGCGTCCAGATCGTCGCGGCGGACCAGCGCGTCCGGACTGCTCTGCCCCGCTGCGTCGCCAGTCAGCACGACATAGCCCGCGCCGGCCGACAGCGCGGCGCGTGCGGCGAGGCGCGCCGCCCCCGGCATCGCGCCGCCGAGTACCGCGATCAGGCCCCGGCTAAATTTGTGCGCGGTACGGGCCGGCGCGTCGATCCTCGGACGCCGGATCGTCCGGACGTTGGCAGGCAGCGCAATGGCAAGCTCGGCAAGGACGACATGGCCCATGCGTTCCGCATCGGGTCCGGTCGCATGGGCCGGTTTGAGTGCTCCCAACGCGACGGTCAGGTCGGCGCGGCCGGCACCGGCAAAGCATTGCTCGGCATCGCTGTCGACGCCGCTCGGAAGGTCGATCGCGACCACGAAGGCGTTCTTGGACAGGGCAGCGAGGCGGCTGCCGAGGTCGGGTTCAAGCGAACGGCTGACGCCGGTACCGAACAGGCCGTCGACGAGGATCGGTCTCGGCCGTGCATCTTCGATCGACGTTGTCGAACCGGTCCAGGCAGACCGCATTCGAGCGGCGGCACCATCCGACTTTCCCGCGAGCGCGGCGACCGTAACATCGTTACCCCATTGCGCCAGAAGTCTAGCTGCTACAAAGGCATCGCCACCATTATTACCGGATCCTGCGAGAACCAGCATCGGTCTTCCGAAGGCAATACGCTGCACCTGTTGCGCTACGGCGGTGCCGGCGCGTTCCATCAAGGCGTCTTGCGACACGCCGGATGCGAAGGCGGCGGCCTCTGCCGCACGCATCTCGGCAGCGCGCAGGATCGGTGCGCTGGCGGGGAACAGGGTCATCGTGCGACCGGACCGATGGTAGCGGGCAGCCGATAACGCGCGTCGCCGATCGCAACCTCGATCCGGTCATTGCCGATGACGGTCACCCTTGCGTCCTCCGCGCCATCGGCTGCGACGACGCCGCGTCCGTCGCGGGTGATGCGCAGCCGATGAAACCCGCCATCGGGCTGACGCAGCGTCAGGATCGTGTCGCTGCCATCGGCGATACGTTCGATCGTGCAATCGGCCGCGACCGACGCGGTACCGGTCGCACATTCGATACGACCGGCATCAGCGGCGGCGGTGCGCTGCTCCGCCTCGACATTGGCGAGGACGTCCCGGTCGGGTTGTCGATCACAGGCGCCGAGCAGAAGCGCAGGCACCAGGAGAAGGCGTTTGTCGATCATCGGCGATCGATACCACAAGCCGGGCGACCGGTATCCCCGCGTCAGCGCGGATACCGGTCGATCGCACCATCAGATGTCGGCGTAGACGTGGCGCTCCGCCTTCGCACCGGGATGGGTCACCGCGCCCTTATATGCTGGACCGACCGTGGTGGAATAGCGCCACAACGCGCCAGCCTGATAGTCGTTGACGCGCGGTTGCCATTTGGCGCGACGGTCGGCCAGCACGTCGGGCGCGACGTCGAGGTCGATCGTTCCTGCTTCGGCGTCTATGGTGATGATGTCCCCATCCTCGACCAGCGCGATCGGACCGCCTTCGGCCGCCTCGGGACCGACATGGCCGATGCAGAAGCCGCGCGTACCGCCCGAGAAGCGACCGTCAGTGATGAGGGCGACGCTCTCGCCCATGCCCAGCCCGTACAAGGCGGCGGTGGTCGACAACATCTCGCGCATTCCCGGACCACCCTTTGGCCCTTCGTAGCGGATGACGATGACGGTGCCGTCGGTGATGCTACGCGCTTCGACGGCGGCGAAGGCATCTTCCTCGCAATCGAAAACCCGTGCAGTTCCCGTGAATTGCAACCGCTTCATGCCAGCGACCTTCACAATTGCACCATCAGGGGCAAGCGTACCGCGCAGACCAACGACCCCGCCGGTCGGGGTGATCGGCGTCTTGACGTCGTAGATCACCTTCTGGTCCGGGTTCCACGTCACCTCGTCGATATTTTCGCCCAGCGTCTTGCCGGTCACGGTCATGCAGCTGCCGTCGAGCAGGTCGTTGGCGAGCATCGTCTTCATCAGCATGTAGACACCGCCGGCCTCGTACATATCCTTAGCGACATATTTGCCACCGGGCTTAAGGTCGGCAACGTAAGGCGTTGATTTGAAAGCCTCGGCAACGTCGAACAGGTCGAAGTCGATACCGGCTTCCGACGCCATCGCCGGCAGGTGCAGCGCGGCGTTGGTCGAGCCGCCGGTCGCCGCGACGACACGCGCGGCGTTGATGAAGGCTGCACGGGTGGCGATGTCGCGAGGCCGCAGGTTCAGGCGGACAAGCTCCATGACCTGCTTGCCAGCCGCGATCGCGATTTCCTCGCGGCTGCGATAGGGCGCGGGCACCATGTTCGAGTTGGGCAGCGACAAACCGATCGCTTCGCCAACACAGGCCATGGTGTTGGCCGTGAACTGTCCACCACAGGCGCCGTGACCGGGACAGGCGACCTTCTCGAGCGCGGTCAGGTCGTGCAACGGGCAGGTGCCGGCGGCATAGCGGCCGACCGCCTCGAACACGTCGACGACGGTCACGTCGCGGTCCTCGAACCGGCCGGGCAGGATCGATCCGCCATAGACGAAGATCGACGGCACGTTCAGGCGCAGCATCGCCATCATCATGCCGGGCAGCGATTTGTCGCATCCGGCAAAGCCGACCAGTGCGTCGTAGCAATGGCCGCGCACTGACAATTCGACCGAATCGGCGATGACCTCGCGGCTGACCAGCGAGGATTTCATCCCCTGATGGCCCATGGCGATGCCGTCGGTAACGGTGATGGTGTTGAATCGACGCGGCATGCCGCCGCCCGCCACCACGCCCTCGCGCGCTGCATCAGCCTGAAAATCGAGCGTCGTATTGCACGGCGCGCTGTCGTTGCCGGCAGAAGCGAGCGCGACGAAGGGCTTGGCGATATCCTCTTCGGCGATACCCATCGCGTAATAATAGCTGCGATGCGGCGCGCGTTCGGGGCCGACGGAAACATGGCGGCTCGGCAGCCGCGACTTGTCGAATTGCTGGGTCATGGCGACAGCCTATTGCGCAGGAGCGGCGTTCAACGCAAGTCCATTGCGCACTGCGGCGATCATGTCGGTCAAGACCGCGCACCAGTGGGCGACGCCAGCCGGACCGGCGATCAGGTCGTTGCGGATTTCAACCGATAGCGAAGGGATGCCCTGTCCGTCCGCGTGACGATCCAGCGTCGCATTTAGCAGGCGGCCCGAATAGGGTTCCTGATCGCCGGTAGGAATGTCTTGGGCACGAAGAAAGTCGATGGCGATGCGGGCGGCGCGGTCGTCGCGGCCGTAGAGGATGCCGGCCTCCCACGGACGTGGGCCGCCGCCGGTTTCCAGTTGCGGGGTGAAGCTGTGGATCGCGACCATCAGGCGCGGGCGGTTGCGGCGAACCTGTTCGCGGATCGCACGGTGATAGGGCGCGTGGAACCGGGCAATGCGGGCGGCGCGGTCGGCGTCGATATTGGCGGGAATGGCGTGGCCATCCGACACGGTCGGGATCAGGCCGGGATGATCGCTCTGCCGGTGAAGGTCGATGACCAGCCGCGACACGGTGCCGAGAATCGCAGGTGCGTCGAGACGGGCGGACAGCGCATAGCTCAGCGGGCCGGCGCCAATATCCACCCCGATATGCAGTGCCAGCAACTCGGGCGCGATGGCGATATCAGGCGGCACGAATGCCGAGGCATGGTCGCAGAGCAGCAGCAGAGCGGTATCGTGGCCGAGGAGATGGTCGGTCATGCAAACTCCGGCGAGCGGCGGGACTGGAAGGCGGCGAGCCCTTCGCGTAGTTCGGCACCGGCAAAGGCGGCATCGAACCGGGCCTCGCCACCGCGTTCGGCGTTGAGGATGCGCTTGAGTCCGCGCACGGCTTGCGGAGCGTTGGCGGCAATGCGGGTGGCGAGGTCGGCAGCGAAGGGAAAAGCGTCGGGCACGCGGTGATGGACGAGGCCGATCGCCAGCGCTTCGCTCGCGGCGATGGTATCGCCAGTGAACAGCAGCCGGGCGGCGTGACCGCGGCCGACGGCGGCAGTCAGGCGGGCGACATCGGCGGGCGGATAGAGGATGCCGAGCCGGGCGGGCGGTATGGCGAACCGAGCGCCGTCCCCGGCAACGACGATGTCGCAGGCGAGGATCAGCGCCACCGCTGCGCCGAAACAGCCGCCATCGACGGCGGCGATGACCGGCATCGGCAGCGCGGCGACGCCCTCGATCGCGGAAGACAGCGCTTCACGGAAGGCGGTGGCGCGGGCGGGTTCCCGTTGCAACTCGGCAAATTCGGCGATGTCGGCACCAGCCGAAAAGATACCGGGTTCGCGCGATGCGATCAGCACGGCGCGGGCGTCCGAAGCGGCAAGGCGGGTGACGCTGGCGGCAAGTTTGCGCCAGTGGCGGGTCGACAATGCGTTCCTCGCACCGCCGCGCGCCAGCCAGATGGTGGCGATTTGCGTGTCGTGCGTAACCTCGATCATCGGAAAAAAGTGGGCGGCGTCCGAAGAGACCGCCCACGGACGATCCGCGCTTCGCGTCTGATCCGCGCCCATTCTCCTACAAGCTTCGTGCCAGACGTTTTACGGAGGGTGAGTGGCGCACCCTGCCCCGGTTCGGCACTTTGCGCCGTCACGCGAGTGCCGTTTCGAGACACCACCAGCCGGGTTGCGCCGCGCGGATGGTCGCAGCGGCTCCGGCGCGGGCGGCGCGGTCCTCGAACAATGCGAAACAGGTCGCGCCCGATCCCGACATGCGCGCCAGCCGCACGCCCGGCGCGGCATGCAACATCGCCAACACGTCGTCGATCGCAGGCGCCAGCGCGCGGGCGGGCGGTTCGAGGTCGTTGCGGCCGGCTAAAGCGATCGACAGCGTATCTCCCTCACCCATCGGGTCGCGATCGATGCGATCCCAGCCCGCAAAGACCTGCGCGGTCGAAACAGCGACGCCGGGATTGACCAGCAGCACCGGCAGTTTCGGCGCATCGATCGGGGTCAGTCGCTCGCCGCGCCCGCGCCCGATCATGGTGCGGCCGACCAAACAGGCGGGCACGTCGGAACCGAGCCTGTCGGCGATTTCCATCAGCGCGGGATCGTCGAGCGCGACGCCGTGCAACCGCGCCATTCCGCGCAGCGTCGCGGCGGCATCGGCCGATCCGCCGCCGATGCCCGAGGCGACCGGCAGATGCTTGTCGAGCACGATCGCGACAGGATCGCCTGGGCCGAAGCTGGCGCGAAAGGCGTCGCGGGCGCGGGTGACCAGATTGTCGCCCTCCCCGCTCAATCCCGCCGCGAACGGGCCGGTGATGGCAAAGCCGTCGCGCTCGGCGGGGGTAATCGTCACCGTGTCGCCATCGGTGACAAAGGCGAACAGCGTTTCGAGTTCGTGATAGCCATCGGCGCGCCGCGCGCGGACGTGCAGCGCGAGGTTGAGCTTGGCGGGGGCGGGTTCGACGATCATCGGATCAGCGTTGCGACGAAGCGGGTCCGTTCGCAAGCTTGCTGACCAATCGCGTGGCATCGGCGCCCCCGGCCTCGACCGAGGCCGCGCGCCAAGCGTAGCGCGCCTCGACCCGGCGGCCGGCGGCCCAATAGACATCGCCGAGATGCTCGTTGATCTCGACATCGTCGGGCGCTTCGCGCGCGGCCCCTTCGATCAGCGGCAAGGCGGCCTTCAGGTCACCGGCACGGAACCGCGCCCAGCCGAGCGAGTCGGCGATCGCCGGGTCCTTCGGCGCGAGCGCATGGGCGCGTTCGAGCATCCGCGTCGCTTCGACAATATTCTCGCCGCGATCGACCTGCGCATAACCGAGATAGTTGAGCGCGGCGGGTTCCTGCGGGGCCAATTCGACCGCACGTCGGAGCATCGGCAGCGCCGCTGCCCAGTCGCCTGCCCGGTCGAGCGCCGCGCCGCGTTGCAGATAGAGCGACCAGTCGTTCGTCGCGCCCGGTCGGGCCATGGCGCGGGCGTAGACGGCGGCGGCTTCGCGTGCGCGACCGGTTTCGAGGAGCAGGTCGGCATAGCGGCGCAGGCCGGCGGTGGTCGCATCGCTGCGCTCAGCCTGTTTCGCGGCGAGTGCGAGGGCGGCGTCGAGATTGCCGGCGCGCTGCTGAATGACGATGGCGAGCGCGGCGGCGCTGGTGGCGAAGGGATCGTCGGCGGGGATCGCCGCCAGCGTCGCCTGCGCCTCGGCGGTCGCGTCGCTGCGGGCGAGCGCATCGGCCAGCGCGAGGCGGGCGCGGGTATATCGAGGGTCGAGTTGCAGCGCCGATCGGCTGAGCATGATCGCCAGCGGCTCGGTCCCCTCCGCCGACAGGTCACCGGCCATGCGCGTCAACAGGCGTGAGACGCCGAAGCGCGCATCGCCTTTGCTGCCGCGACCGAGCATCGCGGCGCTGCGCGACAGGACCGGGTCTTCGCCGGCGAGCAGGGCACGGGCGGTGTCGCCCTGCCCCGCGCGTGCCAGCAATTGCGCGGCGTTCAGGCGGAAATCGGCATCGTTGCCGCCGACGGTCAGCAGTGCGCGGACGGCGGCGATGCCCCCCGTCACCTGTCCGGTTGCGAGCAGCCGCAGAGCATGATTCTCGGCGGCGTAGCGACGCGGGATCGCGCCGCCGTCGCTGGCAACGGTGGGCGCGGGCTGATCGACCCATATGGCCAGCAGCGGTGCGAGGAAGCCGAGCGGCGACCCCGCCAGCCGGGACAGTGCCGTCCGCTCTCCGGCGGCGTCGCGTTTGTCGACCGCATCGGCAAAGGCGAGAATATCGAGGTCGGGCGGCGCCACATCGGCAGCGCGCAGCACCGCCCCTGCACGCCGCGCGAGCACCAGGTCGCCGCTCGCCAATGCTTCGCGGAGCGCGCGCACCGCGATCACCGGATCGGACGGTTGCGCCGTCAGCGCCTGTGAATAGCCCTGCGCCGCGATCGTCGCCAGACCATCGGCATCCGCGGCGCGCGCCCGTATATAGGCGGCGAGCGGGGTGTCGGCAGCCATGGCCGGCGACGCGAACAGCGCCGCCGCGAGAAGGCCGAGACTACATGTTCGGATAATTCGGTCCTCCGCCGCCTTCCGGCACGACCCAGTTGATGTTCTGCGTCGGGTCCTTGATGTCGCACGTCTTGCAGTGGACGCAGTTCTGCGCGTTGATGACGAACTTTGGACTATCCGTCTCCGCTCCCACGATTTCATATACGCCTGCGGGGCAATAACGTTGCGCGGGTTCGTCATAGAGCGGCAGGTCGTAGGCGACGGGGACGTCGGGATCCTTCAGCGTCAGATGGACCGGCTGATCCTCCTCATGATTGGTGTTCGACAGGAACACCGAAGACAGCCGATCGAAGCTCAGCACGCCATCGGGTTTGGGATAGGCGATCGGCTGCACCTGATCCTTGCGCCACAGACTTTCGTGATCGGGGTGGTGGCCCATGGTGAAGGGCATGCGCAGGCCCCAATGTTCGGCCCACATCGTCGCATTGGCCACGCCCGACCCGACGAAATCGCCGAATTTCTTGACCAGCGGCACGACGTTGCGGACCTTGCGCAACTCCTCGTACACCCAGCTCGCCTCATAGGCGGCTGTGTAAGCGATGAGTTCGTCGCCTTGCCGACCGTCGCGCACCGCGGTGAAGGCGGCTTCGGCGGCCATCATGCCCGACTTCATCGCGGTATGAATGCCCTTGATCCGCGGAACATTGAGAAATCCGGCCGAACAGCCGACCAGAGCGCCGCCGGGGAAGGTCAGCTTCGGCACCGACTGCCACCCGCCATCGTTGATCGCGCGCGCGCCATAGGAGACGCGCTTGCCGCCCTTCAAAATTGCGGCGATCGCCGGATGGGTCTTCCACCGCTGCATCTCGTGGAAGGGCGAAAGATAGGGGTTCGAATAGTTGAGCCAGGTGACGAAGCCCAAGGCCACCTGCCCGTTCGCCTGATGATAGAGGAAACCGCCGCCGTTGGACCCACGCGTTTCGCTGAGCGGCCAGCCCTGCGTATGGATTACCCGGCCGGGGACGTGGTTTTCCGCCGGAATGTCCCACAATTCCTTGATGCCGAGGCCATAGACCTGCGGCTGGCTGTCGCGCGCGAGGTCGAAGGTACGGATGATCTGCTTCGACAGGTGCCCGCGCACGCCTTCGGCAAAGAAGGTGTATTTGGCGTGCAGTTCGAGGCCGGGTTGCCAGTCGGGCTTGTGCGTGCCGTCGCGCGCCACGCCCATGTCGCCCGTCGCGACGCCCTTTACCGAGCCGTCTTCATGATAAAGGATTTCGGCCGCCGCAAATCCGGGGAATATTTCGACGCCCAACCCCTCGGCCTGTTCGGCCAGCCAGCGGCACATATTGCCGAGCGAGCCGGTATAGGTGCCCTTATTCTGCATGAATGGCGGCAGGATGCGGTGCGACACCTCGCTGCTGCCGGTTTCGGACAGCAACCAGTGATGGTTCTCGGTCACCGGCACTTCGGCCATCGGGCAGCCCTGCTCGCGCCAGTCCGGGAGCAATTCGTCCATCGCGCGCGGATCGAACACCGCGCCCGACAGGATATGGGCGCCGACCTCCGACCCCTTTTCGAGGACGCAGACGGCGATCTCCTCGCCCGACTCGCCCGCCATCTGCTTCAATCGGATCGCCGCGGACAGGCCGGCAGGTCCCGCGCCGACGATCACGACGTCATAGGGCATCGATTCCCGTTCGCTCATCTTTCATCCTCATCGCGGGCGCCGCGGGCGCCCCAACCTCGTCGCGCTACTGCCACGCCCTGTCCTCCCGCACGATTTGGGCAGATTGACGGGGAGGTCAAGGCAAGCGTTAAAGACGGCATGGGGGCGGACCAGCATATCCAGTGGCACGAAGCGGCAGCCAGCGCACTCGAATGGTGGCAGGACGCTGGTGTCGACACGCTGGTCGAGGACGAACTGCGCGACTGGTTCGCGACTCAGCCACCGGCGCGAGCGCCCGCTGCCGTAGCGTCGACGCCGGTCGCCGACCTGCCACCCGACACACTCGATGCGTTTCTGGCCTGGCGGATGGGCGATGCCGTGCCGGAGACGGGATGGAATGCCGAACGCCTGCCCGTCGTCGCGACAAAAAATCCGGCGCTGATGATTCTGACCGACCTGCCCGAAGCCGATGATTCGGTGGAGGCCGGGTGGATGACCGGGCCGGTCGGCGTGCTGCTCGATCGCATGCTCGCGGCGATCGGGCTCGACCGGAATGCGGTGACCATCGCCGGGGTCGCGCAGGCGCGGCCGCTGACCGGGCGGGTTCCGGGCGAGGCGCAGGCGACACTCGACGATCTGGCACAGCGACTGGTATCGTTGGCGGCCCCCCGCAAGCTGTTGTTGTTCGGGGCGGAACCGTGCCGGGCCCTGCTGGGGCCGGACGGACAACGCGGTGGTTTACGCACCCTTCATCATGATGGCATAGACTGCCCGGCCATCGCCACTTTCCATCCGCGCTTCCTGTTGGAGCGGCCCTTGGCCAAGGCGGAAAGCTGGCGGCACCTACAGTTGCTTACCAGGGAAACGACCACGTGAAGCTGACCCCTATCGTGTTCGCGGCGCTGATGTTGCCCGCCCTTCCCGCTTATGCCGACGAAGCGCCTACGTTGGGGAACGTCGCCCGGACGCCGGTCGAGGCGCGGGTGCCGCCGCAATTGTCGGCCGAGGATCGCGATGCCTATGCGCAGGTGTTCGCGGCGATACGTGGCGGGCGCTGGGCGGATGCGCAATTGCGGCTGGACGCGATGAAGCCAGGGCCGCTGCACGCCGTGGCACGCGCCGAACTCTATACGGCGAAGGGGTCGCCTAAGGTCGAACTGCCACAATTGCTGGCGCTGCTGGCCGAGGCACCCGACCTGCCGCAGGCGCCCGATCTGGCGCGGCTCGCGAAGCTGCGGGGAGCGGACGCTGTGCCCGAACTGCCCACGCCGCAAAAGCTGGTGTGGTTCGATGCCGCGCCGGTTCGGGTCCGGGCGAAGGCTGCGCGCAGCGATGCCGCCGCCGCGCAACTGCTTGAAGCAATGAAACCGTTCGTGAAGGCCGATGACGGTGCCGCCGCCGAAGCGCTGATCGCCACCCGCGAATCGGAACTTACCGCTGAGGCGTTGACCGAGATGCGCGGGCGGGTCGCGTGGATCTATTTTGTCGCCGGCGACGATGCCAATGCCCGGCGACTGGCGGCGGTGGCGCAGCGCGGGTCGGGCGACTGGGCGGCGCAGGCCGACTGGACGCAAGGGCTAGCAGCGTGGCGGCAACAGGATTGCGCAGCGGCGCAGAATGCCTTTGCCAGCGTCGCGCAGCGCGCGGGCGATACTGAATTGCGTTCGGCCGGGCTGTATTGGGCAACGCGCGCCGACATCGCCTGCGGCCGGCCCGATCTGGTGCAGGGGCGGTTGCAGACTGCGGCGCAATATGGCGAAACCTATTACGGGTTGCTGGCGCGGCAGGCGCTGGGACTGATCGACGGAGCCGATGCCAATGGCCGCGCGCCCGCGACCGACGACTGGCGCGCGCTGGAGCGGCGATCGAACGTAAAGGTCGCCGCCGCGCTGACCGAAATCGGCGAAGGCGCGCTGGCCGACAAGCTGCTGCGCCATCAGGCGCGGATCGGGGGAGCAAGCGACTATGCGGCGCTGACTCGGCTGTGCGGCAGCCTGAACCTGCCCGCGACGCAATTGTGGCTGTCGCATAACGGGCCGCAGGGGGCGCGGCCGCTGGCCGAGGCGCGCTATCCCGCCCCCGACTGGACGCCCGAGGGCGGCTGGCGCGTCGACAAGGCGCTGGTGTTCGCACACACGCTGCAGGAATCGCGCTTCGATGCCGGCGTCGTCAGTCCTGCGGGGGCGACGGGGCTGATGCAGATCCGGCGCGGCGCGTTGACCGACTATGCGCGGGCGCACGGACTGCAGCTGGAGAAATCTTCGCTGTCGAAGCCCCAGGTCAATATGGCGGTAGGGCAGAGCTATCTGGAACAGTTGCGCGACCGGCCCTTCACGGGCGGGCTGCTGCCCAAGGTCATCGCCGCCTATAATGCCGGTCCGACCCCGGTCGAGGCGTGGAACGTGCAGTTGAAAGATGGCGGCGATCCGCTGCTGTACATTGAATCGATCCCCTATTGGGAAACACGCGGTTACGTCATGACCGTGCTGCGCAATTACTGGATGTACGAAAAGCAGGCGGGCAAGCCGTCGGCCAGTCGGTCGGCGCTGGCGCAGGGAATGTGGCCGAAATTCCCCGGCCTGCCGGGTGCCGCCGCCGTGCGGGTGAGCAAGACCGGCCGGACGCGCATCGCCGATGCCAATTGACGAAAGTCGGGCGTTCGTGCCCGTTCGGATCGCGGTACTGACCGTATCGGACACGCGGGGGTTGGCAGAGGATCGTTCGGGCGACACGCTGGCCGAGCGGGTCGAGGGGGCGGGCCATATCCTCGCCGCCCGTGCGATCGTACGCGACGATATCGACACGATCGTCGCGCAACTGGACCAGTGGATCGACGATGACGCGATCGACTGCGTCATCACCACCGGCGGTACCGGGGTCACCGGGCGCGACGTTACCCCTGAGGCGGTCGAGCGTGTCGCGACGAAGCTGATCCCCGGCTTCGGCGAACTGTTCCGCTGGCAAAGCTATGCCAAGATCGGCACGTCGACGATACAGTCGCGCGCGATCGCCTGTGTCGCGCGCGGTACCTATGTCTTCGCGTTGCCCGGATCGACCGGGGCAGTGAAGGACGGCTGGGACGGCATCCTCGCCGAACAGTTGGACAGCCGCCACCGCCCCTGCAACTTCGTCGAACTGATGCCGCGCCTGCTCGAACGGTAGGTTATTCGGGCACCATCGCCGCCAGAACATGCCCGTCGGGATCGCAGAAATGGAACCGACGCCCGCCAGGGAAAGCGAAGATCGGCACGACGATGGTGCCGCCCGCGGCTTCGACGGCAGCCAAAGTCGCCTCCAGATGGTCGACCTGAATGACCGGCAGCATGACCTTCAGCGTCGTATCGGCATCCAGCCCGAGATCGGTATCGCCGGTCGTCGTCGCCGCATAATCCGGTCCGTAATCGGTGAAGCTCCAGCCCATCACCTTCGCATAGAAGTCCGCCGCCGGTCCGGTCGACGCGACCGGCAGTTCGAGATAGTTCAAGCGCGCCATATCGTCCTCCCGTTGATGTTCTTGCTTCGTTCTATCGAAACCGGTAGCGTCGCGCAATGCGCAACCGTCCTGCCCGTGGAGCGACCGAGAATGCCGTAAGCGGTCGCTTCGCGCTGCCGATGCGCGATGCGGACGGCGACTGGCTCGACTGGCGCGAGACGGTGGACGGCGCGGAGCCGGTGCTGCGCACGACGGTGACGATCGAACAGCCGCGCACGATCATCGCGCGCAACAGCTCGCCCGACATGCCCTTCGATCGAAGCATCAATCCGTATCGGGGCTGCGAGCATGGCTGCATCTATTGTTTCGCGCGGCCGACCCATGCCTATCAAGACCTGTCGCCGGGGCTGGATTTCGAAACGAAGCTGTTCGCCAAACATGATGCGGCGGCGTTGCTGCGCGCCGAACTGGCCAAGCCCGGCTATGTCGCACGGCCGATCGCGATGGGGACGAACACCGATCCGTACCAGCCGATCGAGCGCGAATGGCGGATCACGCGCGACTGTATCGCGGTGCTGGCGGAGACGAATCATCCGCTGACGATCACGACCAAGTCGGACCGGGTGGTGCGCGACATCGATCTGCTGGCGCCGATGGCGGCGCAGGGACTGGTCAGCGTTACGCTGTCGGTGACGTCGCTCGACCCGGTCGTCGCGCGGACGCTGGAGCCGCGCGCGCCGCATCCGTTCAAACGGCTGGAGGCGGTGGCGAAGCTGAGCGCGGCGGGGGTCCCGGCCTATGTCTCGATCTCGCCGGTCATTCCCGCGATCACCGATCACGAGGTCGAGCATCTGATCGAACGGGCGGCCGAAGCGGGCGCGAGAGGCGCGTATTTTCTGCCGGTGCGACTGCCGCACGAGGTCGCGCCGCTGTTTCGTGCCTGGCTGGAAACGCATTTCCCCGATCGGGCGGGCAAGGTGATGGCGATCGTCCGGTCGCTGCGCGGCGGGCGCGATAACGATCCCGACTTTCATTCGCGGATGCGCGGGCAAGGGGTGTGGGGGGAATTGCTGGCGACCCGCTTCGCCATCGCCTGTCGCCGGCACGGACTGACCGGCGGCCATTCGCCGTTGCGCTGCGATCTTTTCCGCCCGCCTGCCGGCGCACAGGGCGAGTTGTTCATCTGAGCGACGGAACCGTTGTCGTATCGCAACGTATTCCGAACGAGACTGAACGGGGACTGCCGAACGATGACGACACGGATCTGGACCGCGGCCATGCTGTGTGCCGCGACGATCACCGCTCCCGCAACAGCGCAGACACGATCGATTTCGCAGAGCGACCGGGCGCAGGGGGCACAGGCCAATCCGCAGCTGCTGGCGCAATATGGCGGCAAATATTCGGGGCCGCAGTCAGCCTATGTCGAACGCGTCGGCAAGCGGGTGGCGGTGCAGTCGGGCCTGTCGAACGCCAGCGGCGACTTCACGGTGGCGCTGCTTAATTCGCCGGTCGAGAACGCCTTCGCCATCCCCGGCGGCTATGTCTATATCACCCGGCAGTTGCTGGCGCTGATGAACAGCGAGGCCGAACTGGCGGCGGTGATGGGGCATGAGGTCGGGCATGTCGCCGCACGCCACAGCAATTCGCGCAGTACCCGTTCGACGCTGGGGACGCTCGGCGCGACATTGCTGGGGGCGGTGACGGGCAGCGATCTCGTCGGTCGGATCGCCGGGGTCGGGTCGCAGCTCTATACGCTGTCGTACAGCCGCAACCAGGAATATCAGGCCGATCAGTTCGGCGTGCGCTACGCGACGGCGGCAGGCTATGCGCCGTCGGGCATGGCCGATGCGCTGGTGCAGCTGAACGAAGCGCAGGCGCTGGCCGCACAGACCAGCGGGCGTGGCGGAAATGCGGTGCCGACATGGATGAGCACTCACCCCAATGGCGCCGACCGCGTCCGCCGGGCGCGAGCACTGGCGCAGCAGGCCGGTCGCGCGACGACCCAACCGGCACAGGACGTGACCTATTTGCGGATGCTCGATGGCCTTCGCTATGACGACGATCCCGCGCAGGGGGTGATCGACGGCACGACCTTCAAGCACCCCGCGCTCCGCATCCGCTTCACCGCACCGGCTGGCTATGCGCTGCAGAACGGAACCGACGCGGTGACGATCGCCGGGCAAGGCGGGCAGGCGGAGTTCCGGATGGGGCCGGCCGGCGATCCGGCGAGCTTCGTGCAGCAGCGGCTGGCGTCGCTGGGGGCGCGGACCGCGGTCGAGCCGCAACTGACGCGGATCAACGGCACCGACGCCGCGATCGCGACGACGCGCGCGACGGCCAACAACCAGGCGGTCGATGTGACGATCGTCGCCTATCGCTACCCCTCGGCCATCTATTATTTCCAGATCGTCACGCCCGCCGGGCGCGGCATCGGCCCGTTCGAATCGCTGCTCGACAGCTTCGGCACGCTCAGCCAGGCCGAGGCGAATGCGATCGTCGGCAAGCGCATCCGCATCGTCACGGTGAAGGCGAACGACACCGTCGATTCGCTCAGCCGGCAAATGGCCTATCCCGATTTCCAGCGCGACCGGTTCCTGACCCTGAACGGGCTGGAGGACGGCGCGCGGCTGGTGCCGGGGCAGTTGGTGAAGGTCGTGGTGCGAGGCTGACCCCTTCACCTCGCCCTTCGGCCATGCGAAGGGCGGGCGATGACCAGCCATGACGTCATCATCCTCGGCGCGGGCGGTGCGGGCCTGTTCTGCGCCGGGATCGCCGCGCAGCGCGGGCGGCGCGTGCTGGTCGTCGACCATGCGCCCGAGCCGGGCCGCAAGATCGTCATTTCAGGCGGCGGGCGGTGCAACTTCACCAATATCGGGGCAAGCTGGGATCGCTATGTCTCGGCCAATCCGCAATTCGCGCGATCGGCGCTGGGCCGCTATACGGCACAGGACTTTGTCGCGCTGGTGGATCGGTACGGCATCGCGTGGCACGAGAAAACGCTGGGGCAGTTGTTCTGCGACGGATCGGCGCGGCAGATCGTGGCGATGCTGCTTGACGAAGCAGCCGGCGCGGACATCGCGCTGGGCCAGCCGATCCGCGACGTAACCCATGCCGATGGTGTGTTCACCGTCTCGCAGGGGGATCGAAGCGCCACCGCGCCGTCGCTGGTCGTCGCGACCGGTGGCCCATCGATCCCCAAGCTGGGCGCGACCGGTTTTGCGTATGATCTGGCAAAACGCTTCGGGCTGAAACTGGTCGAGCCACGTCCAGCGCTGGTGCCGTTGACGCTCCCGCCCGAGGATGCGCTGTTCCGCGAATTGTCGGGTGTCGCGACCGAGGTCGTGGCGGGAGCCGGCAAGGCGAAGTTCCGCGAGGCGGCCTTGTTCACCCATCGCGGGCTGTCGGGACCGGCGATCTTGCAGGCGTCCTCCTATTGGCGGCATCGCGAGGCAGTGACGATCGACTTCGTGCCCGACCAGCCACCCGGCTGGCTGCTCGCGACCAAACGAGCGCGTCCCCGCGCCGGGCTGCGATCGGCACTAGGAGCCGCCCTGCCCGACCGGCTTGCTGAGGCGCTGGCGGGGAAGTTCGAGGTGACGGGTGAAATCGGCAATGCGCGCGATGCGGTGCTGGGCGATATCGAACGGCGGCTGTCAGGCTGGCAATTCCACCCCAACGGCACCGAAGGCTTTGCCAAGGCGGAGGTGACCGTCGGCGGCGTCGCGACCGACGGGCTGAACCAGAAGACGATGGCGGCGAAGCACCTGCCCGCCCTGTACGTTATCGGCGAGGCGGTCGACGTGACCGGATGGCTCGGCGGCTATAATTTCCAATGGGCGTGGTCGAGCGGCTGGGCAGCGGGCCAGGCGGTGTGACCCGCAAGACGTCGTTCCCGCCGGTCGTCGACGTGTCGACACGGGTGTTGATCCTCGGCAGCCTGCCCGGCGACGCGTCGCTTGCGGCGGGGCGCTATTATGCGCATCCGCAGAACCAGTTCTGGCGGTTGCTGTCGCCGGTGATCGGGGTCGACCTGCCCGCCCTTCCCTATGATGCGCGGCTGACGACGCTTCGGGCGGCGGGGATCGGGCTGTGGGATGTCGTGGCGAGCGCGACCCGCCCCGGCAGCAGCGACGCCGCGATCCGCGACGCGACCGCGAACGATGTGGCCGCGCTGATTGCCACCCTGCCAGCGTTGCGACTGGTGGCGTTCAACGGCGGGACGGCGTGGAAAGCTGGACGGACGATGGTGCAAGGGGTCGAGACGCTGGCCCTGCCGTCAAGCAGCCCTTTGCATACGGTCGGCGTTGCCGCCAAGCAGCCGGCTTGGGACGCTATTGCGGCGTATCTGACGGTGTAGGAAGTGGGACGGCGGTAGCTGACACCACCGTGCCCACTCGCCTATCCAGCGCCATGGCTTCCGTCCGAACCGGTACCATGTTCGCTGCATTGACCAGCATCATCCTGTCTGACGGTTGCCATCGCCCGACGCTCGACCAGGCCGAATTGGCAGCAATCCGATCGGCGAGAATATATCCGGGCACGCCCCCTGCTGAAACGGTTCGGAGCCGATCGCATCCATCCTGAATTGTCGGCAATTTCCGTGGCCGATCGCTCGCCGGTTGCAATCGCCCTGCCCCCTGCTCCATAGCGTCGCCTATGTCCGACGAACGCGATGTTTCCGCCCTGTCCTTCGAAGATGCGCTCCGCGAACTCGAGGGAATCGTAAGCCGGTTGGAGACGGGTCAGGAAGACCTTCAGACCGCGATCGACCTTTATGCCCGGGGCGACCTCCTGCGCGCGCAATGCGCCGCGCGGCTCGATGCGGCGCAGGCGCGGATCGAGGCGATCCGGGTCGATGCCGAAGGGCGCGCCTCGACCCAGCCGTTCGACGCGCAATAATGGCGACGATCGCGCCGCCGGTGTCGCTGAACGCCGCCCTTCGCGAAATCTCGGCAGAGATGGATCGCCAGTTCGATGCGCTGCTGCCGGTTCCCGGCGATCCGCGCGCGAACCTGTATCGCGCGATGCGGCATGCCGCGATCGGCGGTGGCAAGCGGCTGCGGCCATTGCTGGTCTTCGCAACCGCGCGGCTGTTCAATGTCGAGCGGACACGTGCCGCGCGCGCCGCGCTCGCGATCGAATGCATCCATGTCTACAGCCTGATCCACGACGACCTGCCGGCGATGGACGACGACGACATGCGGCGCGGCAAGCCGACCGTCCACAAGGCATATGACGAAGCCACCGCGATCCTCGCCGGGGATTGCCTGCATGCACTGGCGTTCGAAATCCTCGCGCATGAAGCAACGCACCCCGACAGCCATGTCCGTATCGAGCTGATCGCGGACCTCGCGCATGCATCGGGGCCGTCGGGCATGGCCGGTGGACAGGCGATGGACCTTGAAGCGGAGGAAACCAGCTTCGATCTCAACACCGTCACCCGGTTGCAGGCGATGAAGACCGGCGCGCTGATCGCCTGTTCGGTCGAAGCAGGGGCGATCCTCGGCCGGCTGCCCGCCGATCAGCGCACCTCGCTGCGTGGCTTCGCCCGCGACATCGGCCTCGCTTTCCAGATCGCCGACGACATCCTTGACGTCGAAGGCGACGAGGCGGCGGTCGGCAAGGCGCTGCGGAAGGATGGCGAGGCCGGCAAGGAGACGTTCCTGTCGCTGCTCGGCCTCGACCGTGCACGCGAACAGGCGCGGATGCTGGTCGAACAGTCGATCGAGCACCTGCGCGACTTCGGTCACGAAGCCGACCTGCTGCGCGCCATCGCCCGCTACGTACTGGAGCGCGATCGGTGAGGATCGGCGTTTATCCCGGTACCTTCGACCCGATCACGCGCGGACATATGGATATCATCCGGCGCGGGGCGAAGCTGGTCGACCGGCTGGTCATCGGCGTGACGACCAATCCGTCGAAATCGCCGATGTTCTCGCTCGATGAACGGCTTGCCATGGTCGAGCGCGAAGTGGCGGGGGTCGCGGGCGATATCCAGGTCGTCGCGTTCGATGCGCTGCTGATGACCTTTGCCGAGCGGCAGGGGGCGAGCGTGATCGTGCGGGGCTTACGTGCCGTTGCCGACTTTGAATATGAATATCAGATGGCGGGCATGAACCAGCAGCTGAACGACCGGATCGAGACGGTCTTCCTGATGGCCGACGTATCGCTGCAACCGATCGCGTCGCGGCTGGTCAAGGAGATCGCGATGTATGGCGGGTCGATCGCCAAATTCGTGTCGCCGGCAGTGTGTGAAGAGGTAGTCGCCCGGGTCGAACGGATCGGGCGGAAGGGCGACTAACGCCGACGCCACCACCAGGTCAGTCCGCCCAGCAGCACGATCGCGACGCCGCCGCCGGCCAGCACCTGCCACGACGGCAGCCAGCGGCCGATCAGTTCACTGAGGCCATGGCCGAACCAATAGCCGATCGAGACGAAGATCGTCGCCCATAGCAATGCCGCCGATCCGTTGAGGACCGCGAAACGGGTCAGCGGCAGGCGGGTTGTGCCGATCGCGACCGGGCTGACGGTGCGCAATCCGTAGAGGAAACGGAAGGCGAAGACGAACAGCGTCGGGTGCCGTTCGAACGTCGTCAATGCGCGGGCGAAGGCCGGCTTTTCCTGCCAGCGGACCACCCGCGGGTGATGGCGGAAGCGGCGTCCGGCGGCGAAAAAAAGCTGGTCGGCGATGAACGATCCGATCGCGGCGGCAAGGATCGCGCCGACATAGGGCAGGACGCCGCGCTGGACCATGATCCCGCCGAGGATGACGACCGTTTCCCCCTCCATGCCCGCGCCGAGGACCAATGCGGCGAGGCCGTAGCGGGCGATCAGCGCTTCGATCGTCATGGGCAGGCTTTCGGCATGGCGGCACCGTAGCGGCAAGTCTCGGCGGGTAAAGCGAAACGCACCCCTTTCGTGCGACCGGTACCAGCGCTAGATGCCGGACATGCTCGCACCTCCCCTTCCCTCGCGCGCCCGGCCGGGCGCAATCGCCCGCTGGCTTTGGTGGGTCGCGGCGCTGATCGTGGCGATGGTGGTGGTCGGGGGCATTACCCGGCTAACCGAATCCGGACTGTCGATCACCGAATGGAAGCCGTTGTCGGGGACGATCCCGCCGCTCAACGCCGCGCAGTGGGAAGCGGAGTTCGCCAATTACCGGCGCATTCCGGAGTATCAGCTGCTCAACCAGGGCATGACGCTGGCGCAGTTCAAGGGCATTTTCTTCTGGGAATATGTCCACCGGTTGCTGGGCCGCATCATCGGCCTTGCCTTTGCGCTGCCGCTCGCGTGGTTCTGGCTGCGGGGCGCGATCCCAGCCGGTTATAAGGGGCGGTTACTGGCGCTGCTGGCGCTGGGCGGGCTGCAGGGCGCGATCGGCTGGTGGATGGTCGCGTCGGGGCTGTCGGTGCGGACCGATGTGTCGCACATTCGACTGGCGGTCCATCTGCTCAACGCCTTGTTCATCTTGGCGGGAACGGTGTGGACCGCGCTCGACCTGCGCGAGCTGGCGGCGGATCGCTATGCACGGCCGGCGCGGATGACGGTGATCGGCGCGTTGGCGGGACTGGTCCTGTTCGTGCAGTTGCTGTTCGGGGCGTGGGTCGCCGGGCTGAACGCGGGGCTGGTGACGAACGAGTGGCCGTTGATGAACGGACGGTTCTTTCCGGCGGACGAATGGGCCGCGCGCGCACCGCTCGATGCGATCGTCAACGACCCCTATGTCGTTCACTTCATTCACCGCTGGTGGGCATGGGTGACCGTCGCGGCGCTGATCGTGCTGGCACGGGCCGCCAAACGCGTTGGCCATCCGAAGGTAGCGAAGGTTGTACATATCGCATTCGGAATCCAGATCCTGCTGGGCATCGCGACCGTGATGACCGGGGTGCGGATCGAGGTGGCGGCGCTGCATCAGTTCGTTGGGGCGATGCTGGTCGTGGCAACGACATGGGCGGCGCATGCCACCGGCCGGCGGTCATAGGGTATCTAGATACCCGTCAGCAAAGCCGCACTTTGCTTGACTTTCCGCCGAGCGTTCGGCAATTGCCCGGCGTTCGCACCGCTCCGGTTCGGGGCGGGCGCGTGTTAACTCCGAAAGGTCCAACGCCCATGAAGGCGCTCATGAAGACCACCAAGTCGGCCAAGCCGCACGAGGTGGAGAAGAAGTGGCATATCGTCGATGCCGACGGCCTGGTGGTCGGTCGCGCTGCGTCGATCATCGCCAACGTGCTGCGCGGCAAGCACAAGACGTCGTTCACCCCGCACGTCGATTGCGGTGACAATGTCGTCGTCATCAATGCCGACAAGATCCGCTTCACCTCGAACAAGGCGAAGACGAAGACCTATTACAAGCACACCGGCTATGCCGGCGGCATCAAGGCGGTCACCGCCGAGAAGGTCCTCGAAGGTCGTTTCCCCGAGCGCGTCCTCGAAAAGGCCGTCGAGCGGATGATTCCGCGCGGTCCGCTGGGCCGTGAGCAGATGCGCAACCTGCGCATCTTCAAGGGTGCGGAGCATCCGCACGCAGCGCAGAACCCCGAGGTTCTCGACATCGCGGGCATGAACCGCAAGAACAAGGTGGGCGCATAATGTCCGACAACCGCCAGTCCCTTTCCGACCTCGCGAACCTGACCGGTCAGCAGGCACCCGCCGCTGCCCAGCAGGCCGCTCCGGCCGCCGAAGTTGGCACCGACGCCCCCGCCGCCGCTCCGGTCGAGCCGGCCCGTCCGACCATGCCGCTGCGCGCGCAGGAAATCGACGCCTATGGCCGCGCCTATGCGACCGGTCGTCGTAAGGACGCCGTGGCCCGCGTGTGGCTGAAGCCGGGTTCGGGCAAGATCACGATCAACGGTCGCGATCAGGAAGTGTATTTCGCACGTCCGACGCTGCGTCTCGTCATCAACCAGCCGTTCGGCGTTGCCGACCGCAATGGTCAGTATGACGTGATCTGCACCGTCAAGGGCGGCGGCCTGTCGGGTCAGGCCGGTGCGGTCAAGCATGGCATCAGCCAGGCGCTGACCCGCTACGAGCCGATCCTGCGTGCGCCGGTCAAGGCCGCCGGGTTCCTGACCCGCGACAGCCGCGCCGTCGAGCGCAAGAAGTACGGCAAGGCGAAGGCCCGCCGCAGCTTCCAGTTCTCGAAGCGCTAATCGGACAAGGCCGCACGCGCGGGACACCGGAAGGTTCCCGTTTGCGGCCAGTCGCGGTACGTTTGGGGCGGTCCGGTATCGGGCCGCCCTTTTCGTTTGTACCGTAACCGTATAGCGAGTGCCCGTCCGCACGCTGGCGGAGCCGGAATCCAAGAGACGCCATGACCTCGCGTGCCAAAACCTCGTTGCTGCCGCTTGCCGATTCGGACCTGTGGCCCGACGAACTGCGTCGCAGCCTGTCCGACAAGCTGTTCACCATCGCCTTCGGTGCGATCCAATGGCCGTGGCTGCTGCGCAGCCTGTCGGGCGGCAAGCGCGCCGACAAGGCGCGGTTGATGGCCGAACTGGGCCTCGCCGCCGATGCGCTGCCCAATCTGGGAAGCTGGAAGGCGGATACCGGCTATCTCTCGCTGATCGTCGAGCAGATCGCCGCCAGCCGGCCGCGCACCGTCGTCGAACTAGGCACCGGCGCGTCGAGCCTGGTGACCGGCGCGGCGCTCGCCAAGCATGGCGGCGGGCAACTCATCAGTTTCGATCAGCATGCCGGCTTCGTCGATGCGACGCGCGAGTGGCTGGCCGAACACGGCATCGCCGCCGATCTGCGCGCGGCGCCGCTGGTCGAGGCGCCGGGCGACTGGCCGGGTGTGTGGTATGATATCGACGCGCTGCCCGATCAGGTCGACCTGCTGCTGATCGACGGGCCGCCCTGGACGATCCACCCCTATGTGCGCGGCGCGGCGGAGACGCTGTTCGACCGGTTGCCGGTCGGCGGCGTGGTGATGCTCGACGATGGCGCACGGCCGGGTGAACGGGTGGTCGCGCAGCGCTGGCGGCGGCGCTGGCCGAACTTCCGGTTCGAGCTGGTCAATCGCGGGACCAAGGGGACGTTCATCGGGCGACGGGTGGCGTAGCGAGTCGAGGTCTGGCTACCGGTTCACTCCGGACTTGTTCGAGGCCTTGGCGAAAGTCACGCGGTTACCTGAAAACCGCCTTACCCCGGCGAAGGCCGGGGCCCAGTTGGGGGACGTCGGTAAGGTCGGGAAAAGCCTTCCCAACTGGACCCCGGCCTTCGCCGGGGTACGAGGAGGGACTTTTGCAACGCTCTTGCCTTCGCCGACATACAGCGAAGCGGAATTGGACAAAGGTCTCGGCTCGCTCTGCGGTGTTACTTCGTGCGCCGCGCAGAACAGGCAGCGGGTCCCGGTTCAGGTCCCGGGCGACGGGAATGGTGGCGACCCCCTACCCGCCCATCGTTACCGGCTCGTCCTGCGCGCCCATTTTGCGTGCGATCGTCTCGAACTCCCGTCCCTCGATGCGGATTTCGTTGAACGAGGGCGGATCGCGGCGGGTGCGGGTCGACAGTGTGCCGGCGCCGACCATGCGCAGCCGGCCCTTAGCAGTGCGATAGGGTAGATCGAACGGGTCGTGGACATGGCCCGACAGCACCGCATGGGCGCCAGCTGCAACGACCGCGTCGAGTGCCGCCGCCCCGCCATCGGTCTCGCCACTCGATTTGGTGCCGACATCGACCAACGGATGATGCGCGGCGATGAAGATCAGGTCGCCCTTCGGCACGCGATCGATCAGTTTCAGCGTTCGTGCCAGCGCCTTCGGCCCGACATAACCCTTCGACCAGTCCCACCGGAACTGGAAACGGGCGGTGGTCTTGAGCGGCACGATCGCGACGCCGTCGATCTCCAGCGGGCGTTCGATCATGCGTTCGAGCCGCTTGTAGCGTTTGTACGGGCGGACGAAGCGGGCGAAGAGATTGTAGAGTGGCAGATCATGGTTGCCGACCTCTACCGTGACCGGGCGGCCGAGGCTTTCGAGCCATTCGGCGGCAGCCTCGAACTCGGCGGAGCGGGCGCGCATCGTCAGGTCGCCGGTCATGATGATCGCATCGGGCTGTTCGCGCTTCACCGCTTCGCCAAACCACGCGATCGCCGCCTTGTCCTCCGCGCCGAAATGGACGTCGCTGACATGGAACAGACGGATCATCGGGCGCTCCCCTAACACTTCGAACGCAGCCAACGCGCGAGGGAGCCTAGCGCTCCGACCGGATGGTGAGCGCAGTCAGGCCGCCGGCTGCCGCGACCAGTGCCAGCGCGACGAACACCGCTCCCAGCCCAGCCCCGGCCGGCACCAGCGCAGCCAGCAACGGCGGCACGCAGGCCGGCAAGGTGTTGGTCAAATTCAGGATCGCCAGATCGCGTCCGCGCGTGGCGGGCGACGGCAGCAACTGCATCGCCAGCGCCGAATGTAGCGCGAGGAATATCGACAGCCCGGTCTGGGTAACGCCATAGCCGATCGCGGCGCCAGCAAAGCCGGGAGCCAGCGCCATGCCGATCAGGCCGACGACGACCAACAGGGTGGCACCGCCCAGAAACGGCTTTCGCCCGCCGACCCGATCGGACCAGCGCCCGGCGAGGATGGTGGCGACAACGACCACGCCGGTCACGACCGCCATCGCCTGTGCGACCGGTCCGGCGGCATCCCCCTGCCCCCGCCAGCGATCGGCGAAATGGAAAAAGGCGTAGGCGGTCAGGCCGTTACCCGCGACCTGCATCGCCAGCCGTGCGAGCCAGGCGCGAATGAGGTCGCTGCGGGCGAGCGCGGTCGCGGTCGGGGCCTCGGCATGGGTCCCGCCGGCACCGCGTTCGCGCGCGAACAGCAGAAAGGGCAGGATCATTACCACCGCCAGCGCGACATTGGCCGTGAACCGAGCGGCTTCGGTGGCAAAGACCGGCGCGGTCACCGCCGCGGCCGAAAGCACGCCGATCGGATGCGAGATGCCGAGCAGGCCCGACAGCCGCCCCTTGGCCCCATCGGGGACTTCGTCGGCCATGACCGCGACCATCGGCGCGAACATCAGGTTGAGCGCGACCTGCCAAAAGGCGATCGCCGCGAGCAGCATGGGGGCCGTGGTAGCGGCATGGACGGCCGCGAAGGCAAAGGCGATGAGCACCAGTCCGAGCGCGATCGGCGCGCGCCGGCTGCCGCTACGACGCCAGCCTATGTCGCTCAGCCAGCCGGCGGCGATATTAGCGATGCTCGCGATCAACGCGCCGCCCAGCACCGCCTGTCCCAACAGGGTCACACGATTGGCGGGATCGATCGCCGCCACCTTCACCTGCAACAGGATCGAGACGAACGGCATGAACGCGACGAACAGCCCGCAATAAGCGAGCGTGTACAGTGCGACGAAGCCGCGCGGCATGCCGACCGGGGTCGACGTCAACGCCCTGCGGTCCGGCGCAGCGCGGTGACCAGCTGACCGATGGTATAGGGCTTGTGCAGCAGGTCGAAGCCCATGGTGCCGTGACGGACGATCACATCGCTATAGCCGCTGGTCAGCAGGACCGGGAGCTGCGGGTGGGCGTCGCGTACCCGTGCGGCCAACTCCATACCGCCGATCCCGGGCATCATCACATCGGAAAAGACGACGTCGAAGCCATCGGGATCGGCTGCCAGCCGGTCGAGCGCGGCTTGACCGTCGGACGCGTGGATGGTGACGAAGCCCTGCGCCTCCAGCGCATGGGTGGTGGTGGTGCCGACCGCTTCGTTATCTTCGACCAACAGGACCCGCAGCCCGTTGCCGCCGCCGGGTTCAGCATCGCTGCGCGCAGTCGGGACATCGCCGACCGGGGAAGCGGCGCGCGGCAGGTACAAGATGAACCGGGTGTCGCCCGGGACGCTGCGCGCGCGCACCTCGCCACCCGATTGCTTGGCGAAGCCGAACACCTGGCTGAGCCCGAGGCCGGTGCCTTTGCCCAGTTCCTTGGTCGTGAAGAAGGGTTCGAAAATGCGACCCAGCGTTTCCTCGTCGATGCCGCTGCCGCTATCGGCGATGGTGACCGCGACGAACGACCCCGGCACGGCAGGCGCGGTCGGACCGGCGGGAATGCCGTCGATACAGGCGACCGACAGCGTCAACGCCCCCTCGCCCTGCATCGCGTCGCGGGCATTGGCGGCCATGTTGACCATGGCCGTGTCGAACTGATTTGGATCGGCATGGACGAAGGCCGGCTCCCCGCTCGCCTCGATCGTCACCTCGACCCGCGACCCGGCAAGGGTCCGCACGATATCGCCGAGCGCGTCGACCGCCAGATTGGCGTCGAACGTCTCGGGCTGAAGCGCCGACCGGCGGGCAAAGGCGAGCAGCTGACCGGTCAGCTTGGCGGCGCGATCGACGGTGTCGCTGATCGCAGTCAGATAACGTTCGCGGCGTTCGGGGACGAGCGCGGGCTGGCGCAGCAGATCGACCGAAGAACGGACGATCGTCAGCAGATTGTTGAAGTCGTGAGCGACGCCGCCGGTCAGCTGACCGATCGCTTCCATCTTCTGACTCTGGCGCAGCGCATCCTGTGCCGTCACCAGCGCCCTCGTCCGGTCGACGACCTGTTCCTCGAGCGAGGAGGCGAGCGCCGCCAGTTCGCGTTCGGCACGGCGGCGTTCGGTCGCGGCGCGGGTCCGTTCGGCGACTTCGCGGACGAACGCGATCTCGTCGTCGCGCCACACGCGCGGCTCGCCATGATTGACGTAAAGCAGCGCAACCAGCCCACCGAGTTCGGTCAGCGGCATGTTGATGAAGGCGCGGGCGTTGATCTGTTCCAGCTGGCCGGCGGTATCGGCGGTGCGCGGATCGGTGCGGGCATCGACGACCACCGCCGTCTCGCCGCGCTTCAGATCGTCGATATAGCTGCCATAGTCGCGGAACTGCAGGACCCCGGCGATGGACGACACGCCGGGAGCGTTCCAGTCGCGTTCGATGGTGATCGTTTCCGCCGCGCGATCGACCAGGCCATAGCCGACCCGGTCGACGTCCAGCGCCTCACCGATCACGCGCGATGCGGCGGTGGTCATGTCGACCGGATCGTCGAGCAGGCGCAGCAGCTCGTTCAACTCGGCCATCGCCGCGCGCATGCCTTCGAGCCGTTTGTAGACGGTGACGTCGATCGACACTCCGGTCAGGCGGGTGATCCCACCCTCGGCATTGCGGGTCGGCTGGCCACGGCTGGCGATCCAGCGCGTCTCGCCGCCGGGGACGCACACGCGAACCTCGATCTCCAGCGGCTCGCCCGTCAGACTCGCCTCGATCGCCGCCAATGCTGCGGCGCGATCGTCGGGATGGAGAATAGCGGCGATTTCGGCGGGCGATGGCGGATAGTCGGCGTCGAACCCGAAATTGGTGCGGCAGATCGCTGACATGCTCAACTGGCGGGTAGTCCGGTCGAATGCCCAGGTGCCGAACCGACCCGCCTCCAGCGCGAACAGCATCTCGCGCTCGCGCTCCTCCTGTTCGCGGAAGCGCGCGGCGAGTTCGGCAAGCAGCGCGGCGTTGCTCGATTCCAGCCCATCGACCCGGTCGCGTTCGGCAGTGACATCGAGCTGGCTGGCGAAGAAATAGGCGAGCTTGCCATCAGAGTCTGGGACCGGCGCCAAAAGCAGCCGGTTCCAGAAGGACGTGCCGTCGCGGCGATAGTTGCGGATGTCGATCTCGATCGATCGCTCGCCCTGCACCGCCGCGCGAATCTGCGCGACGGTCGAAGGGTCGGTGTCCTCGCCCTGCAGAAAACGGCAGTTGCGGCCGATGATCCAGTCACGGTCATAGCCGGTCAGGCGGCAAAAGGCGTCGTTGACGAACACCACCGGATTGTCGGGCAGGCGCGGGTTGGTGATGAGCATCGGCATCCGCGTCGCGCGGACCGCTGCCACGAACGGATCGGTGCCGCTGTCGGTGCCGGCGATTTCGAGGGCAATGCGACGATCGTTGCGCCGTGCCGCCTGGCTGCTGCCCCCGTCCTGATCCACGTCGCCTCGCATCGTCCAAGAAACGTGGTCCGCGAACCGCCGTTCCGCAGCCGCGCCCCCCCTTGTCGATAAGCTATGGTCGGATCAGCGCCGGACGTCCAGTCCGCCGGCAAGAAACGCATCGATATCGGATTGATGAAACAAGCTAAAATCGCCGGGCAGCGAATGTTTGAGTGCGGCGACCGCCAGTCCCCACTGGGCCGCGACCTGCTCGCTCTCCCCCGACATGAGGCCGTGAAGCACGCCGCTGGCAAAGGCGTCGCCGCCGCCGATCCGGTCGACGATACCCGAAATCATGATTTCGTCGGTCTGAACCGCCGCTGCTGGCGTATCGATCCGTGCCGACAGCCGATGGTGGTCGGCATCGTCGACATGGCGCGCCGTCGAGGCAATATGCTTCAGGTTGGGGAAGGCCGCGAAGGCCGCCATCGCCGCCTCACGCCGGCGATCCTCGCCATCGCCCGAAAAGTCGCGGCCGAGCAGCAGCGACACGTCGCGGTGGTTGCCGAACAACAGGTCGGCGAGACTCACCAGCTTCGTCAGCACGCCGCGCGGGTCGCTGTCCCATGCCTCCCACAGCCGGGCGCGATAATTGCCGTCGAACGAGATGGTCAGCCCGCGGGCGCGCGCCGCTTCGGCGGCGGCGATCGCCGCGTCGGCGCTGTCCGGCCCGAGCGCAGGCGTGATGCCCGACAGGTGCAGTCGAGTGCAGCCGTCGAGCAGCCGGTCCCAGTCCCAGGTGGTGGCTGGGGCGGTCGCGAAGCTGGAACCGGCGCGATCATAGACGATATCGGACGCACGCAAGCCGGCACCGACGCTGAGGAAATATAGTCCCATCCGACCGTCGCGCATGACGACGCGCGAACAATCGACGCCCTGGGCGCGAATGGCGGAGACGGCACCGCGCCCAAGCGGATTGTCCGGTACCGCGCTGACAAAGGCGGCAGCATGGCCGAGATTGGCGAGACCGACCGCGACATTCGCCTCCGCGCCACCGACCTGTACGTCGAACCCGCGGCTCTGCATCAGCAGTTCACGCCCCGGTGCGCTGAGCCGTAGCAGCAATTCGCCAAAACACAGGATCATCGCGCCAGCCATCCCCCATCAACCGCAAGTACATGGCCGTTAACATAGTCGGACGCCGGCGAGGCAAGAAATACCGCTGCGCCGCCAAGATCGTCGGCCGCACCCCAGCGACCGGCAGGAATGCGTTCTAGAATCTGACGATTGCGGGTTTCGTCGGCCTGCAACGCGGCGGTGTTGTTGGTCGCGATATAGCCCGGCGCGATCGCGTTGACGTTCACGCCCTTTGCCGCCCATTCGTTCGCCAGCAGCTTGGTCAGGCCGCCAATCCCCGATTTGGACGCGGTATAGCTCGGCACGCGAACGCCGCCCTGGAAGGTCAGCATCGAGGCGATGTTGATGATCTTCCCCCGCCCCCGCGCCACCATGTGGCGACCGGCCGACTGGCACAGGAAGAACACCGATTTGAGGTTGGTGTCGATCACTGCGTCCCAGTCCGCCTCGGTAAAGTCGAGGCTGTCGGCGCGGCGGATGATGCCGGCGTTATTGACCAGAATGTCGAGCCCGCCGAGCGTGTCGACGACCTGTGACACGACTCCTTCGACCGGAGCGATGGTCGACAGGTCGGCGGAGACGATCTCCGCACGGCGCCCCATCGCCCGTGCCTTGTCGGCTGTCTCGGTAGCGGGCGTCCGCCCGATCAGCGCGACATCGGCACCGGCAGCGGCGAGCGCCAGCGCGATCGCCTGCCCGATGCCGGTATTGGCGCCGGTAACGGCCGCGACCCGGCCCGAAAGATCGAAAGGATTCATGATCGGTCCTTGTATTCCGCCCGGCGGGTTGCAAACCAGTCAGGATATCGCCCCCACCAAAGGCTCGGCCCTCGTGCGGCTTCGGGTGAACACTATCAACGGGAAGATCCCAGCCTTCGTTGGGATAACGTCCGGTAGGAACGGGCTGACCATATGGTGCAACCCGGCACCTTTCGCTTACGCCAGCTGACAGATGTCGAGCACTTTCATGTCGGTATAATCCTGGTTCTCGCCTGCCATCGCCCAGATGAAGGCATAGGCGCGCGTGCCCGAACCCATATGCACCGACCAGGGCGGCGAAATGACCGCTTCCTCGTTGCCCATGACGATATGGCGCATCGCTTCGCCCTCGCCCATGTAATGGAACACCTTGTCATTGTCGGTCGGCAGTTCGAAGTAGAAATAGATTTCGCTGCGACGTTCGTGGATGTGCGGCGGCATGGTGTTCCACACGCTGCCGGGCTTCAGGACCGTCAGACCCATGACCAGCTGCGCCGAATCGCACACGCCGGGGATTACCAGCTGATAGATGGTGCGTTCGTTCGATTCCTCGAGGCTACCCCGGTCGAGTGCATTGGCATCGGCGATGCCGAGCTTGCGGGTGGTGAAGCCCTTATGCGCCGGGCAGGATGCGATGTAGAAACGCGCGCCCTTGCCGCCGAATTCGACATCGGTCGCGCCCATGGTGACATAGACGCAGTCCTTGTTGCCGAGCGTGAACGTCTCGCCATCGACGGTCAGCGTGCCCTCGGCTTCGCCGACATTGACCACCGCCATTTCGCGGCGTTCGAGGAACGGGTGGCCCTCGGCCGACTTCGGTTCGGTCTGCGCGGGCAGCTTGACCGGCGCGTCGCCGACCGCGACGCCACCGATTACGAAGCGGTCGGCATGGGTGTAGTTGAGGACGCATTCGCCTTCGCGGAACAGCCCGTCGATCAGATACCGGTCGCGCAGTTCCTCGTTCGATACGCATTCCATCATGTCGGGGTGGGTCGCGTAATAGGTGCGGTCGAACATGACTCTCTCCATCAGGTAACCGGTATCAGCGCCCGTCGGCTGCTGACAGGTCCGGCGGTTCGCATCGGTTGCACCCGTCCTACCCCCCTTGGCTGGCCGCGTCGACCGGTTTTTACGATACAGGAATGGCGGATTCGCGTCATATTCCGGCCCGGCGGCGTGGCCCGGATCAAGCAACGTTCGTTCCGCAATATGATGCATCCGTTCGTTATGCGGACTATTTTGGGCCAAGATCGCGCCCGCCGGCCGTGCTTACCGTGTTAATGACACCGGTTTCTCGGTTCCGTGCAGGCTGTGTGTACGTGCCTCGACCGATTGAGACATTCCGTCCTCTTGCTCCCAGCCGCCCCGCCCGGCAAAGCGCGGCGATGCAACCGCTCGACCTTCAACAACAATCCGCCCGTAGCTGGTTCGAATCGCTGCGCGACCGCATCTGCGCGTCGTTCGAGGCGATTGAGCGCGAGGCCGGATCCGACGCGACCTTCGCCTACACGCCATGGGACCGCATCGATCCGTCGGGCGCGCCCGGCGGCGGCGGCGTGCGCGGGGTGATGAAGGGCAAGGTGTTCGAAAAGGTCGGGGTCAATGTCTCGACGGTCGGCGGCACGTTCGAAGGCGACTTCGCCAAGTCGATCCACGGCGCAGCGGAAGACCCGCGTTTCTTCGCGACCGGAATCAGCCTCGTCGCGCACATGGCCAATCCGCATGTCCCGGCAGTCCATATGAACACCCGCTTCCTCGTGACGACGAAGCGATGGTTCGGTGGGGGCGCGGATCTCAACCCGCCCATACCCTATGCGGAAGACACGGCCGACTTTCATGCTGCGATGCAGGCAGCGTGTAACGCGCATGATCCGGCGTATTATCCGCGGTTCAAGCAGTGGGCCGACGATTATTTCTACATACCCCACCGGGGCGTGCATCGCGGCGTCGGCGGCATCTTCTACGATCACCTGTCGACCGATTGGGACGACGACTTTGCATTCACCCGTGATGTCGGCGAGGCGTTTCTGTCGATTTATCCGCAGCTGGTCCGGCGGCGCATGGCGATGCCGTTTGACGATGCCGACCGCGCCCGTCAGCTCGAATGGCGGGGGCGCTATGCCGAATTCAACCTTGTCTATGACCGGGGAACGCTGTTCGGGTTGAAGACCGGCGGCAACATCGATGCGATCTTGATGAGCCTTCCGCCACTGGCGACGTGGAGCTGACGCGATGGGGCTGATTCCGGTGAAGCCCGACGAAGTGGCGACGATCGTCACCTCGCTGGAAATGCTCGAACGGCCGCGCCCGGCCCCGCTGCCGGCGTCGCCCTTGCGGCTGGTACGGTGGGAGAAGCCGGGGATCGAGCGCTATCGCGCACTGTTCCGCCGGATCGGCGGGCCGTGGCTGTGGTTTTCGCGGCTGGTGATGGCGGATGCGACGCTGACCGCAATCATTCATGACGACGCCGTCCGCATCTGGGCCGTGGTCGACCGCGCGGGGATCGAGGTCGGGATGCTCGAGCTCGACGACCGCAAGCCGGGCGAGTGCGAATTGTCCTATGTCGGGCTGATCCCCGAACTGGCCGGACAGGGCCATGGCCGCTGGCTGATGGCGCATGCGCTGGCGCTGGCATGGGGCAAGGACGTGCGGCGGGTGTGGGTGCATACCTGCACGCTCGACCATCCCGGCGCGCTCGGCTTCTATCGACGCTCGGGCTTCGTGCCGTATCAGCGGACGATCGAGACTTTCGTCGATCCGCGCAGCATCGGCGTGCTTCCCGCGGACGCCGCGCCGCATTATCCCCTGCTCGCCAGCCGTCGATAGACTGTCGCGCGGACCAGCGCGAACGCTGTCGACATCGCCGCCCCGACAAAGGCGATGGCGGTGGCGAGCATCGCCATCGTTACCGGATTGCCGCCGCTGCGCGACACCGCGCCGGCGGTGCTGGTCAGCAGCAGCGCGACAAGCTGTCCCCCGAAATAGAGCATTGCCGACAGCGACAGCAATTGCATCACATGCCCTTGCGTCAGCGCAAGGGCGCGGCCCATCGCGTCGCCGAAGCGCCGCTGGGGTTCAGCCATCAATACCGGCATCACCACGAACACCCGGCCGATCACGTAGAGGGCTGGCAGCACCAGCAGAAGCAACCCGCCCAGCTTTGCGGCATTGACCAGCAGCGTTGCCGCGACCAGCACCGGAAGACGGCGGAATACCGATCGCAGCGCTTCGCCAACGGTCGGCCGGGCCGGATCGAGCAACAAGGCGAGCAGCACTGCGATGCCGATCAGTTCGGCAAGTGCCTGCATCGCCAGCCAGGGTGCGTTCTCGACCAGCTGCGCCTGCAGTGCCGCCAGCAGCGCACCGTCGTCCGCCGTCGCCGGATCGACCGATACCTGTGGCTTGGCGGCGGTCAGCAGCAGCGACAGTGCCAGATTGGGTAGAAAGAAGAACAGGCCGGCGACCGCGACGACGACCTCGCGGTCGCGCCGCCAGATCGCGACCGCTTCCCGCAGCGCCGCACCGATATCGATCCTCATGCGAAAACGGCCACGTCGTCCTGTTCGCCGATCACGGCGCGATACAGCTTGCCGATGAATGCCGACTGATACAGCGCCAGCACCGCGCTGACCGCCGCAACCGCGACGGAACCGCCAACGGCCGCAATCGATAGCCCGCCGCTGTCGCCGAAGATCAGCGCGGCGACCGCGCCGAACACGAACTGCGCCGCCGACACCGCGATCCCGGCAACGATCGCATAGAGCAGGATCAGGCCGATCAGCTTCCACATCAGGCCGCGCGTCAGTGCGAAGGCGCGACCAAAGGCGCCCAGCCCGCGCCGCTCCATGGCGACGACCGCATTGATCGGCAGCAACCGCGCCGACAGCCATAGGATGAAGATGGCGAACGCTAGGAAATACAGCAGCGCCGATCCCAGCTTGCCCAATTCAGAGGGCTGCATCGTGCTGCCACTAGCGATGGCAGTGAAATCGATCCCGCTCGCCACCGCGAGCAGGATGCCGGGCAGCGCGAGGATGCCGAGCGCGACCAGTACGACGATGCTGATCCCGATCAACGGCAAGAAGCGGTTCTTCGCGATGCGCATCGCCGCGTACCGATCCTCGCGACCGGTCGGCTGCGCCGCGAATCCGACCAGATACAGCGCACCCCATAGCGACAGGATCGTCGTCGCCACCGACAACAGTCCCAGCCCCATGGCGGTGCCGCCGGTCGCATCGGCACGCACGCCCGCCAGGCTGCCGCTGATCGCCGGGGCGGCGAACTGGGTGACGAGCAGGACCGGCATCACCGCGCCCAGATGGTCGCGGACGAAATCGACCGCGCGATCCCACACTGTTCCGACACTCACCATCGTTGCGCTCGCTCCCCATATGTCCGAAGGACGCTCTACCCCTCCTCTTTCCGAATGAAAATGGCCAGCAATCCTACCGTTCCGCCGATCGCGATCGAACAGCAGATCGAATGGCGCCGCTCGCCCGGCCGAATCGAATACCCCGCCGCGCTCGCCGAAATGGAGGCGCGCGCGACCGCGATCGCCGATCGCAGCGCCGACGAACTGATTTGGCTGCTTGAACATCCGCCGCTCTACACCGCCGGCACCAGCGCCGACCCCGCCGAACTGCTCGACACCCGCTTCCCGGTCCACGCCGCCGGACGGGGCGGACGCTATACCTATCACGGGCCGGGTCAGCGGATCGGGTATCTGATGCTCGACCTGACCCGGCGGGGCCGCGACGTGCGACGCTTCGTGCATGCCGTTGAATCTTGGGTGATCGGCGCGCTCGGGCAGTTCGACATCCACGCCTATGCCGTTCCCGAACGGATCGGCATCTGGACCAGCGACGGCGGCACCGAGGCGAAGATCGGCGCGATCGGCGTCCGGGTGCGCCGATGGACGACCCTGCATGGATTTTCCGTCAATCTCGCCCCGGATCTGACACATTTCGGTGGGATTATCCCGTGTGGTATCGCCGAATATCCGGTTACGAGCGCGAAGGCCCTTGGCAAACCGGTCGATGCCACCGACTTTGATCGGGCGTTGGCAGACGGTTTCCCCGCCTTCCTGAACGCCTTGTACGCCAGCGCGCAAAACGAGGCTTGAGGGGGACGGGTCGTTCGACTAATGTCCAGCGCGGATTGGGTATTAACGGCATAAGAAAGCCGCCTACTCCACAGCTTAGGGAGCTTACCATGCGTGCATTCTCGAAGATTCTGACCGGTTCGATCGTTGCCGGCGCGGCGCTGGCGCTGTCGGCTTGCGGCGGCAACACCGAAACCACCGCTGACAACGCGACCGTCACCGACCTGAACTCGACCGACATGATGGACGGCACGATGTCGGACAACATGACCGCTGTCGACGGCGCGATGGGCAACGACACCATGATGATGTCGAACGACACCATGATGTCGAACGACATGATGATGTCGAACGAAGCCGGCATGACCAACGCCATGTAATCAGCCGTTTCGGCTATTCTGGCGAAGGGGCCGTCCGGGCGACCGGGCGGCCCCTTTTCATTGGAAGCGATGCCGGCGCGCGGATCGTTACGCACCCGTGCGGCGAAACGTGGTGGGGATCGCAAAATCAGGCTTGGGTCGATGCGCAAAACTGCCTAACCATCGCGCTTGCCCAAGGCGTTGAGACGCCGTGAAAGGAAGAGATGAGCGTAGTGCGTACCCTGGTCCTGGCCGCTGCCGCCGCCCTGACCGTCGCGGCCACCCCCGCGTCGGCACAATTTTTTCTCAAGCCCGTCGATATGGAAGGCGCGCGCGTCACCGGCGAGGAACCCGGCGTCGCAACCCAAGCCCTGCCCGGCGCTACGCCTGCCGAGCGGCGTGCCGCCGTGCTGTGGAACCTGCGTTCGGGGCTGAACGTCGCCGCGCTGCAATGCCAGTTCGAACCCACGCTGCTCACGCTGCATAACTACAACGCGTTGCTGTTCGATCATGCCGACGAACTGAAGCAAAGCTATGACGCGCTCGGCAAATATTTCATCCGCACCGCCGGTTCGACCAAGGCCGGTCAGACCGCGCTCGACCAGTTCGGTACCCGCGTCTATTCGAGCTTCTCGACCGTATCGGCGCAGTTGAGCTTCTGCCAAGCGGCGAACGAGATCGGGCAGGAAGCGATCTTCGTTCCGCGCGGCTATCTGGGCGAGTTCGCCGAGCTACGTATGCGCAAGATGCGCAACTCGTTGGTGGCGTATGGTGAACAGCAATTCACCCGTGCCCTACCCTATTATGCCCGCCCCGCCCGGTTGTATCAGTTCGACAACAAGAAGTGTTGGCGCAAGGGCCTGTGGCAGGTGAAGCGGTGCGGGGCGTACCCGGCCTGATCTCAAACCGGATACGAATTGCAAAAAAAGGCGGACATCGGCCGGAACCAAGCATCAGGCATGCCGTTATGATCTTCGGATAGCGAATTTATGCCCCCCCCGCTCTCGCTATCCACGAAAAGGGCCCGGTTGGTGCAGACCCTCCCCCCCCGGTAGCATCGCCGGGCCCATATTCTGGTTTCAACTCAGGTGACCCGTCGGTGAAAGCCGGCGGGTTGCTTTTTATGCATGAACCCAATGCGTTGCTCTTCCGGAACGAAGTCCTGCATCAGGCATTCCCTCGGACAGCGGGTCGTCCCGCCTTCTAGTCGGAGATCAATATGCGTAAGTTTCTAAGCCTGGCCGTGGTCGCGGGTGCCCTTGCGATCAGCGCGTGCAACACGGTCGAAGGCGTTGGCCGCGACGTGTCGTCGGCGGGCGACGCAGTGGCAGGCGCTGCCAAGGATTCCAAGTAGGTCCTGCGCGCGAAGTCGTGGGGGCGGTTCGGATCCGATCCGGGCCGCCTTTTCCTTGCTTCGGTGTGTCCGCCGCCGGTCGTCGCGGCAGGCTTCGCTCTTGAAAGCCCGCACCGTAAACGTCGCTGCGACAAATGGCGAACCTGTTACGGTTTCCGCCCCACGGCGTCACCGGGCGATTCCAGGCTGCGCTGCGATGACGTCCGGTCCGGCAGGGAGGATCGGCTTATGGCAGCGGCACTCGACCACATGCCACTAAGAGACGCCGTGTCAGGCGGTCTCTTCTTCGCCGGCAGCATCGGGATCGCGCTTCGCGCGCCGCTTCTCGGTAAACCAGATCGCTATCAGCGCCAGTTCGTAGAGGAGGATTAGCGGCACCGCGAGCAGGAACTGCGACCCGATATCCGGCGGTGTCGCTACCGCAGCGATGGCGAAAGCAGCGACGACTGCATAGCGGCGCGCGCCGACCAGTTGCTTGCGGGTAACGATCCCTGCCAGTTCCAGCAGCATCAGAAGCACTGGTAACAGGAAGGCGAGGCCGAACGCGAACAGGAACTGCATCACGAACGAAAGGTAATTCTCGACCGAGGGCAGCGCCTCCTGCTGCACCCCGCCGAGATTACCCTGATAGCCGAGCAGGAAATGCAGCGCCACCGGGATGGTCACATAGTAGGCGAGTGCGGCACCAGCGATGAACAGGATCGGCGTCGCAAGCAGGAACGGGAACAGCGCGCGCTTTTCGTTGCGGTACAGGCCGGGTGCGACGAACTGCCACAGCTGGTTGGCGATCACCGGGAAGGCGAGCATCATCGCCGCGAAGAACGCAACCTTGATCTGTACGAAGAACGCCTCGAAAATCTGCGTGAAGATGACGCGCTTCTGCCCGGCGGCGAGCAGCGGCTTTACCAGAAACGTCAGAATCTGTTCGGAAAAATAGAAGCACGCGCCGAAGCAGATGACGACCGCAACCACCGAGTAAAGCAAGCGGCGGCGCAACTCGATCAAGTGATCCAGCAGGGGTGCCTGGCTGTCGTCGATATCGTTCATGACGCTGCCTTACCGTCGGCGGCCGGCGGCTGATCAAGGGGACCTTCGCGTAGTTCGGGGCGCTCGACCATCACCGGCGCGGCTGGTTCCTCCGGCGATACCGGATCATGAACCGGCGGCGGCGGGGACGGCGCGTCGACCGGATGAACGGGCGTATCCGTCGTCGGATGCTCACGCATGATCCGCGCGTTCTCCTCCGCCCATTTCTTTTCCATCTCGGCCAGTTCGGCCTCGCGGACCATGGTGTCAAAGCCCGAGCGGAACTGACGCGCGACACCGCGCGCCTTGCCGACCCAGTGGCCGACGAAACGCATCGCCTTGGGCAAGTCCTTGGGGCCGATGACGACCAGCGCGACCAGCGCGACGACCATCAATTCGGTAGGTGCGATATCGAACATCGGCGCTCGGGTTCAGGCGGGCACGCGGCCCGCCGGTTGGCAGGAAATCAGCGGTCGCCGTGCGGACGGTCGGTGTCGCGCGAAACGTCGCGATACGCCGGATCGCGCGGGGCCGGATCGTGATCGTAGCGATCGTCGACCGGACGCTGTTCCAACCGTTCACGCGGGCGCGCCGGCGGCGGCGGCACCTCGTCATCCTCGGCCATACCCTTTTTGAAGCTTTTCAGCCCCTTCGCCACATCGCCCATCATGTCGGAAAAACGCCCCTTGCCGAACAGCAACAGGACCAGGACGCCGACGATAAGCCAGTGCCAAATGCTAAGACCACCCATCGTCCACACTCCACACGAAACGGATCGTTCCGGCTCACTTAGTCGCTATCGTCGCCGCTTTCCAGCATGGTTGCAAAAGCATCGTCGATTGGTTCGAGCAAGCCGGCGGCGCGCAGATCGTCGATACCGGGCAGATCGCGGCGGCTTTTCAGCCCGAAATGGTCGAGGAATGCCGGCGTCGTTGCGTACGTCAGCGGACGTCCGGGCACCTCGCGCCGCCCGGCCGGACGGACCCAGCCGGCGGCGAGCAACACGTCGATCGTCCCCTTCGATATCTGTACGCCGCGGATCGATTCGATATCCGCGCGGGTGGCAGGCTCGTGATAGGCGATGATCGCCAGCGTCTCGATCGCCGCCCGCGACAGTTTGCGCGATTCGTCGCGGTCGCGGCGCAGGAAGTGCGCAAGGTCCGGCGCGGTCTCGAAATGCCAATGCTCGCCGCGCCGAACCAGTCCGAAGCCGCGCCCGGCATGGTCGGCCTGAATGGTTGCCAGCGCGGCGCGAACATCGCCGTCACCGACATAAGCGGCGATCATCGTGGCGGTCAGCGGCGTCTCGCTGGCGAACAGCACCGCTTCCACGGCGCGCACGAACGGATCGGTCATGCGACCGGCCGTAGTTCGATCGGTCCGAACGGCGCATCCTGCCGGATCGCCACCCTGCCCTGTCGCGCCAGTTCCAGTGCCGCAAGAAAGGTCGAAGCAAGTGCCGAGCGACGGAAGCGTTCGTCGGCATCAGCCGGCAGGAAATCGCCGATCAGGGTCCAGTCGATGGCCGTACCAAGCATCGTCTCGACCCGCGCGATCGCTACCTCGAGCGTCATTACCGGGCGGTGTCGTACGACATGCAAAACTGGCCGAATCCGCGCGCTGACCCGGCCATAGGCGCCGATCAGCTCGTAGAGGCTGGCATCCCAACGCGCCTTCCGGACGACGTGCAACCCTTCTGGATCACCGCGGGTAAAGACGTCCCGCCCGATCCGGTCGCGAGCCAGCAGCCGAGCACCCGCCTCGCGCATCGCATTGAGCCGTTCGAGCCGCAGTTGCAGGCGCAGCGCCAGCTCTTCGGGGTCGGGATCCATGTCCGGCTCGCGCGGAAGCAGCAGCGCCGATTTCAGATAGGCAAGCCATGCCGCCATCACCAGCCAGTCAGCCGCCAGTTCGAGCCGCAACGCCGCCGCGCGATCGATCCAGCGCAGATATTGCTCGGCCAGCGCGAGGATCGATATGCGCCGCAGGTCGACCTTCTGCGTACGGGCAAGTGCCAGCAGCAGGTCGAGCGGACCTTCCCATCCGTCCAGTTCGATCGTCAGTACCGGCGCATCGGGTTCCATGGTCGCGACCCTATCCGCGCGATGCCGGGGCCGTCACCGATATTCGTGCGTCACGTCGCTCTGCGGGCCGTAGAGGATCGGTCGCCCGTGCGCGGCCGGATCGGGCACGGCGGTGATCCGCAGCCAGCGGCGGGCGACGTCGAGCGGGCGCAGTTCGGCGTCGACGGTCACGCCGCGCCGGTGCTTGATCGCATAGGCGGCAAGCCGTTCCAGCTTTCGCCGGATCTCGTCATCGAACAACGACTGCACCAGTGTGCGTCCGGGCGTGCGCCCGACCGGCAGGCCGTAGAGCGCGAAGATGCCGTCGGACCAGTACAGGCAGTCGCGGCCGAGGTCGCAGCGAAACGTGGGCGCCGCGAGCGGAACGGTCAGGTCATGCACCGCGCCGAGCGGCAGGCGAACGCCGGCTTCGAACAACGGCCAGCTATGCTGCAGCGGCAGCGGCTCGGTCGACAGCAACGTTCTTCCCCCCTGAAACCGCGGCACGACTGCGGCAATCATGGTTAGGGAAAGGTTAATGCTGGACGGTTTCAGGCAAGTGCCAGTAACTCATCGCGCTTGGCGACCAGTTCGGCGAACGGCACCTCCGACCCAAGGCCTGCGCCCGCCATCGCCTGATCGAGTCGCGCCCGCGACTTGGGGGCGATAGCATCGAGACGGTCGGCGATGGCCGTCATCTCGGCCATACGAGCCCAGCAATCGAGCACGACGTCGCATCCGGCAGCGATCGCAGCCGCGGCTTTTTCCGCCGGCGTGCCAGACAAAGCCTTCATGTCGATATCGTCGGTCATCAACAGGCCGTCGAAGCCGATCCGCTCGCGGATGATCTCGCGGATTACGGTCGGCGACAGCGTGGCGGGGCGGTCCGCGTCCCATGCCGAGAAGACGACATGCGCGGTCATCGCCATCGGTGCGTGGGCGAGCGTGACGAAGGGTTGCAGGTCGATTGCCAGTTCGGCGTCCGACGCATCGACGCGGGGCAGTTCGTGATGACTGTCGACCCGTGCCCGACCATGACCCGGCATATGCTTGACGATGCCGACCACACCCGCCGCCGCCAGCCCGTCGAGCGTCGCGCGACCGAGGGCGGCGACCTGCATCGGATCGGCACCATAGCTGCGGTCGCCGATCGCGCCGGTCATATCGGGTTGCGCCACGTCGAGCAGCGGCAGCGCATCGACGGTCACGCCAACCTCCGCCAGCATCGTGCCGATCGCCTGCCCGTTCGCCTTGGCCGCCGCTATCGCTGACGACGGTGCGCGATCGTACAGGCCAGCGAAGACGGCGGGAGCGGGAAAGGCGGGCCATTCGGGAGCGCGCATCCGCGCGACGCGCCCGCCCTCCTGATCGATCAGTATCGGCACATCGGCCCGCCCCGACAGATCGCGCAACGCGTCGGTCAGCGCGCGCATCTGACCGCGGTCGACGCAGTTGCGACCGAACAGGATATAGCCGAGCGGATCGGCTTCGCGAAACAATGCGGCTTCGTCGGCGGTCAGCGTCGGGCCGGACAGGCCAAAGATCACAGGCTTCATATGCGCCGGGCTAGCGCAGCCAGCCCGGCACGACAACCGACCCGAATCATCAGACTATCTTATCGCGCGATAAAGCAATTCTCGCCGGCCAGTTTCAGCTTGCCGCACAAGTCCGATGCCTGGTTGGCGCTGCCGGCGTTGACGCGCAGGCGATAGACGGTCTTGCCCTTCACCTCCGCGACCTGCACCGATTTACCGAGCGGGGCGAGATAGCCGAAACGGCGCGACAACTGGTTCCATGCGGTGTTGGCGACCGCTTCGCTCGGGAACGAGCCCAGCTGCACCACCGAACCGCCGGCCCCCGCCGCCGTCGGCGCAGGCGCGGCAGCCGCCGGGGCGCGGGCCTCGAGCCGCTGCGTGGTCGTCGGCACTGCCGTGGCGACACGCCCGGTACCGCTGTTCGCCGGGGCGGCGGCCGGCGCGGCGGCGCTGCCTTGCACCGGTGCCTCGGGCACGGCGTTCAGATTGACCGAGGCGTTGCCGCCGGTCGCCCCTTCGCTGGTAGCGATGGCGGTGTCGCTGTCGCCGGTCACCTGCATCCCGTCGCTACCCTCGGCCCGCGTCTTGTACGGTTCGTTCGGCGCGGCGATCAGGTCGCCGGTACCGCTGGCGGTCGGCGCATCGCGCTGGCGCAACAGGGCAAAGACGATCGCGGCCACCATCAGCAACCCGATCAGCACCAGCAGGACCGTCCGCCACACCGGACGCGGCGCATCCGGTTCCGGATCGGCGCTTTCCAGCCATGGCAGACGTTCGTGGTCGGGATCGCCGGACGCGATCGGATCCGCCATTATTTCATCTCCTTAACCGCCTCGACCCCCATGATAGCAAGGCCGTTGCGAATAATCTGCCCGATCGCGCGCGCAAGGAAAAGCCGTGCCTGTGTCAGCGCGGGATCGTCGGGCTGAAGATAGCGGCGCGACGGGTCGTCGTTGCCCAGATTCCACGCCGCGTGAAATTCCGCAGCGAGGTCATAGAGGTAGAAGGCAATGCGGTGCGGCTCGCGGACCGCCGCCGCGCTTTCCACCATACGCGGAAACTGCGCCGCACGCTTCACCAGCGCCAGTTCGACCGTATCGAGACGGGACAGGTCGGCATCGTCGGCAACGGCAATTCCCGCCTCCGCCGCACGCCGCGCCAGCGAATGCACGCGGGCATGGGCATATTGGACGTAGAAGACCGGATTGTCCTTCGACGCTTCAACCACCTTGGCGAAGTCGAAGTCCATCTGCGCATCGGCCTTGCGGGTCAGCATGGTGAACCGGACGACGTCCTTGCCAACTTCGTTCACGACATCGGCGAGCGTCACGAAATTGCCGGCGCGCTTCGACATCTTGACCGGCTCGCCGCCACGCAGCAGCCGCACCATCTGCACCAGCTTGACGTCGAAGCGGGTCTTGCCCTCGGTCAGTGCCTGCACCGCCGCAACGATCCGCTTGACGGTACCGGCATGGTCTGCGCCCCAGATATCGATCAGCTGGTCAACGCCCTCGGCCTTCTGGAAATGATAGGCGAGATCGGCACCGAAATAGGTCCAGCTGCCGTCCGACTTCTTGATCGGGCGGTCCTGATCGTCGCCGAACTTCGTCGAGCGGAACAGCGGCAGCTCGACCGGTTCCCAATCCTCGGGCGTCTCGCCCTTCGGCGCTTCGAGGACACCGTCATAGACGAGGTCGCGGGCACGCAGCCATGCCTCGGCGGCTTCGGGCTTCTTCGCGGCCTGCAATTCGGCTTCGGAGGAGAAGACGTCATGTTCGATGCCGAGCAGTTTCAGATCGGTCTTTATCATGGCGAGCATCGCCGAGACAGCGCGGGTGCGGAACAGGACCAGCCATTCTTCTTCCGGCGCATTCACATACTGGTCGCCGAACTCGGCGGCGAGCGCCTGCCCGACCGGCACCAGATAGTCGCCGGGATACAGGCCCTCCGGGATGCTCACCGTCTCGCCCAGCGCCTCGCGGTAGCGCAGGTGCACCGAGCGGGCGAGGACGGCGACCTGACCGCCGGCATCATTGACATAATATTCGCGGATGACCCGCGCGCCGTTCCATTCGAGCAAGCTGGCGAGCGCATCGCCGACCACGGCGCCGCGGCAATGGCCCATATGCATCGGGCCGGTCGGGTTGGCCGAAACATATTCGATGTTCACGACCGTCTCGGCCCCCGCCTGCGAACGGCCATAGTCGTCGCCGGCCTCGGCAATCGCGGTCAACTCACCGCGCCATGTCGCATCCGTCAGCGTCAGGTTGATGAAGCCTGGTCCGGCGACCGACGCTGCGGCGACCTCTGGCAAACCCGCCAGTTCGGCGACGAGCAATTCGGCCAGCGCGCGCGGATTGGTTTTCGCAGGCTTGGCCAGCACCATCGCTGCGTTGGTCGACAGATCCCCATGGCTCGTGTCGCGCGGCGGCTCGACCGTGATCGCGCGTCGCTCCAGTCCCGCCGGCAGGTCGCCGCGTGCGACGAGCGTATCGAGCGCGCGTTCGAGATGGGCGAAGAAACGGGGGTACAGCGTCATGGCGGTTCCGGTCGATTGGTGGAACCGCGCCGCTTAGCCGAAAGGGTCGACTTAGGCAAAAGCTGCTATGCGGTCAGAACCCCTCGGGCAGGTCGATCGGGCCGACGATTTCGCGATAGCAACGCACGGCATAGCGATCGGTCATGCCAGCGATGAAATCGGCGATGTGGCGGCTACGATCGGGTTCGGCCTCGGGCAACGTCGTATGCCAGCCGTCGTGCATCGCCCGCGGATCGTCGTGATAGGCGGCGAACAGTCCCGACACCACCCGCCCCGCCATGTCCGCCGCCGCCAATTGTCGCGGGTGATGATAGAGATTGGCGTACATGAAGCGCTTCAGCACCCGCTCCTGCTCCGCCATTTCGGGGGAAAAATGGGCGAGGCACTGGCCGGCGCTGCGGACATCGGCGACGGTCTCGACACCGGCGGCGGCGACGCGGCGCTGCGTCTCGGCGATCAGGTCGTTGACCATCGCCCCGATCTGCGACCGGGTGAGTTCGCCGACCAGCCGTTCGGGCGCCACGTCGGGAAAGCGCTTGCGCACGGCGTCCCATCCGGCCGCGACGAACGGTACGCCAAGCAACTGGTCGAGCGTCAGCAAACCGGCGCGCAGGCCATCGTCGATGTCGTGATTGTCATAGGCGATATCGTCGGCGATCGCCGCGATCTGCGCCTCGAGCGAGGGCCACTCGTTCAGTCGGAGACCATGGGCCGCGTCCGCCTGCGCCAAGGCCCAGCCGGGCGTCGGGATCGGGCCGTTATGCTTGGCCAGCCCCTCCAACGTGTCCCAGGTCAGGTTCAGCCCCCGCCAGCGCGGATAGGGACTGTCGAGCCAGGTCAGCGTCCGCAGCGTCTGGCCATTATGATCGAAGCCGCCATGCGCAGCCATCGCCGCCTCCAGCGCATCCTCCCCGGCATGGCCGAAGGGCGGATGGCCGATATCATGGGCGAGGCACAGCGCCTCGGTCAGATCCTCGTTCAGCCCCAGCGTACGGGCGACGGCACGGCCGATCTGCGCGACTTCGAGGCTGTGGGTCAGCCGGACGCGAAAATGATCACCATCGGGCGCCATGAACACCTGCGTCTTGTGGCGCAGGCGACGGAAGCTGATCGAATGAATGACCCGATCGCGATCGCGCTGGAACGCGTCGCGTGGACCACGGGTCGCGTCGCCCGGTTCCGGGTGCAGTCGGCCCCCATGCGCGTGCGGGTTCGCGGCGTAGGACGCGGTCACTTGATCGGTACTCGCGCGACCTTTTGCCCGACCTCGCTAGTGAACGCGAAGGCCTGCACCCCCGATTTGCGTAGCGTGTTGACGAACGCCTGCGCCTCGTCATCGGTCTTGAACGGACCGGTCAGCAGGCGATTGGTCGCACGCAGCGGCGTGGTCCATGCCTGCCGACCCTTCAGCGCGGGAGCCTTCCCGGCCATCACTGCCCAGGCGGCGGGAAGCCCTGCGACGTTCGCGCCGCCGGCCACCTGTACCCAGTGGCGTTCGGGGTCGGCGCGCTTCGCGGCGGCGAGCTTCGCCGCTTCGGCCGCTTCGGCCTTTTTCTCGTCGGCCAGCTTCTTCGCATCGGCAGCCTTTTTGGCAGCGGCTGCGCGAGCGGCGGCGAGCTTCTTCGCCTCGGCTGCCTTGGCGAGCTCGACCGCGCGTTCGTCGGCTTCGCGCTTGGCGGCGGCACGGCGCGCCGCTTCGGCGTCGGCGGCGAAGGTCGTGCTGGTGGCGGGTGCGGCAGGTGGCGGCGGCGGACCGACGCCGAGTTCGGAGGCCGGAATGTCGAGGTTGCGGATGATGCGGGCGAGGACGTCGTCGTTCGATTCGCGACGAGTGGCGACGGTCGCAGCGGCGGTGGAAACGGTCGGCGTCGCTGGCGACGTTGCTGCCGGACGGTTGACGACGGTGACCGGCACCGGCGCGGCGGCGACCTGGACCGGCGGGCGCGCAGCCTGTGCCTGCCGGTCGCGTTCGGCAAGTGCGGCGGCAGCGACACGGCGTTCCTCGGCCTGCCGCGCGGCGACGCGTTCGGCCTCCAGCCGGGTCGCCTCGGCAATGCGCGCCTGTTCGGCCTGTTGGGCGGCGAGTTGCTGCGCATCGCGTTCGCGCTGCGCCTGTGCCGCCCGTTCGGCGTTCAGGCGGGCCAGGGATTCGCGGCGGGCGGTCTCGTCGGCACGAGCCTGCGCCAGTTGCCGCGCCTGCGCCTCCGCCGTGCTGCGCGCCTGTTCGGCGGCAGCCTGACGGCGGCGTTCGGCGGCGCTGGGCTGGCGGACGGGAGTGGGCGCCGGTGTCGCGGCGGCGACTGCTACCGGGGCGGTCGCGCGAACCGGTGCGGGGAAGGACGGCGCGAGTCGGGCGTCGGCGATCCGTTCGGGCGTAGGCGCCAGACGGCCGAAATGCACTGCGAAGGCACGGTCTGCCCCCGCCAGTTGCGGCAGGCGGCGGAAAAAGGGCGAAAGGCTGGCGGCAAAGCCCGGCAGCATGCTGGCGGTGATCTTGTCCGCGCCCGCTGCGTCGCCCGACATCGCAAGCGTGAAAGCGCGCACCCGCCATGCGGCGCGGTCGTTCTGTACGAGCAGCGGGTTCAGTACTTTCGTCGCCTCCGCCAGATTACCGTCGATGCCGAGCGACAGCGCGAGGCGGCGGGTGACCTCGTCATCCTCCCCTGCCCGCAGCGCTTGCCGGTAATCGGCCTGCGCCAGTGTGCCCTGTCCGAGCAGGTCGTAGGCGAGGCCGCGTTCCGCCAGATAGGGCGTCATCGCCACCCCGGCGCGTTCGGCCGAGGCGAACAGGGCGAGTGCCTCCCCCGGCCGCTCCATGCCCACCAGCGCGACTGCGCGAGCGGCGCGGATGCGGGGATCGCTGGGCGCAACCTTTTCGGCGCGGGCGAGGAACTGCATCGCTGCGTCGGTGTCGCCGAGCTTGCCGCTGAGACGCCCGGCCTCGATCAGCGCCGATACGTCGTTGGGACTGCGACCCAGGATGCGCATCTGTTCGGACAGGCGGTCGGCGTTGGGGGTCGTCACGGACTGGACGATCGCGCCGGACTGCGCCGCGACGGGGAGCGGGGCGGCGGTGGCGAGCAGCAGGGCGGTCGCGGACAGGAGCGGGAATCGGGTCATGGGTGGCTTCGCTACACCATGTCGGGGCTGAACCGGGAATGGCGGTTGGGCGGGGTCGGCGACGAAGCGAGTGGTCGTGGCGACGAACGGGCGGCGAAGGTGACGAAGGTTACACGTATCGACGTTTTCGAGCCGGGTTCGTAAGTGGCCGGTCGAGCGCGGCGGCTCGTGAGGGTGGCAGGGTTTTTGGGTGTAGGAAAGTGTCGGGTGTGTCGTTTGAGGCGATCCCCCTCCACCATCCTTCGGATGGTCCCCCTCCCCGCGGGGCGGGGAGAGTTTTGGAAGGAGCACCGTCGCGCGCCCCTCACGGACCTTTGCCCCGCGATGCCGGTCGCGGGGCGGTGGGGTTACTGGTTGTTCTGGCGGTGGAGGAAGCGCGGGATGTCCAGCGGTTCCTTGCCATCGTCGGTGCCGCGTGCGGGGGCGCGGCCGGCATTGGCCATGCGTTCGAACAGCGTGCCGCCGGGCTTGCGCGTGGGTGCCGCTTCCTCGCGCGGGGCCGGTTCGGCGGGGGTGTCCGGGGTCAGCCAGCGGCGGCGGCCTTCGCTGGACGAGGCACCGAAATCGCTCGCCGGGGTCGGCGTGGGCGCAGGTGCCGCGGCCTCGGCACCAAGCACCAGTTCGTCCTCATCGGCGTGCGAAGGTTGCACCGGTGCCTGCGGCGGCATGTGCTGGGGCGCGTCATAGGTCGAATGCGGGACGATCCGTTCCGACACCGACGGCTGGCTCACGCCTTGCGGAAAACGCTCCATCGGCGCGGGCGCGGGTGCTTCCTGCAGATGGTCGGCGGCGGCACCGCTCGGCGCTACCGGCGCGGCAGCGGCCGGACGACGCGGCGCGTTGAACGAGAAGGCGCGGGTCGGTTCGGGCTGAGCCGGCGCGGGCTGCGCCTGCGACGGAGCCTCGTCCTCGATGCCGGTCGCGACGACCGAGACGCGGATCTTGCCTTCCAGTTCGCTGTTGAATGCCGAACCCCAGATGATGTTGGCGTCGTCGTCGACGAGTTCGCGGATGTGGTTCGCGGCTTCGTCCACTTCGAGCAGGCGCATGTCGTCGCCACCGGTGATCGACACGATCACGCCCTTGGCACCGTTCAGCGACACGCCGTCGAGCAGCGGATTCGCGATCGCCTGCTGCGCCGCCTCGATCGCGCGATTGTCACCTTCGGCCTCGCCGGTGCCCATCATCGCCTTGCCCATCTCCTGCATCACCGAACGGACGTCGGCGAAGTCGAGGTTGATGAGGCCCGGCATGACCATCAGGTCGGTGATGCCGCGCACGCCCTGCTGCAACACTTCGTCGGCCATCTCGAAGGCCTGTTTGAAGGTCGTATTGGCGTTCGCGATCAGGAACAGATTCTGGTTCGGGATGACGATCAGCGTATCGACATATTTCTGCAGTTCCTCGATGCCGGCCTCGGCCGACTTCGCGCGGCGCTTGCCCTCGAACGCGAACGGACGGGTCACGACGCCGACGGTCAGGATGCCCATCTCGCGCGCAGCCTTCGCAATCACCGGGGCCGCACCGGTGCCGGTGCCGCCGCCCATGCCGGCAGCGATGAAGCACATATGCGCGCCTTCGAGGCTCTTCTGGACCTGCTCGATCGTTTCCTCGGCAGCGGCGCGGCCGATTTCCGGACGGCTGCCGGCACCCAGGCCCTGGGTGATCTTGGCGCCAAGCTGGATACGCTGCGGCGCCGACGACTGTTTCAGCGCCTGCGCGTCGGTGTTGGCGACGAGGAACTCAACCCCCTGCACCTCGGCACGGATCATGTTCGCGATCGCGTTGCCGCCGGCACCGCCGACCCCGATCACGGTAATGCGCGGGGTCAGTTCATCCACGTCGGGTGCCAGAAATTCGATGCTCATACTCGGTCTCCCTGTCCCGGCCGGCACCGGGCACAATTACCATGCCGTTGTGCATCAAGCGGCGAGGCGATCCTAGTCCCCCGCGGCCCGATGGTAATAAAAAGTCAATAGTTGGCGCGAAATGCCGTCAGCAGCCGTTGGAACAGCGCCCCCGTGCTGGGACGCGATACCATTTGCTGCGTCGGTTGTAACGCACGCAAATCCACCGGGTTCGACGCGGCGAACATGGCGAGCCCGGCGAGCGTGGCAAAGCCCGGACCGGAATGCGCCTCCGGCAGCGCGGTCAGCCCGCGCGCACGACCGACGCGGACCGGGCGGCCCAGCGCCTGTTGCGCATAGTCGGCAATCCCCTTCAGTTCGGCCCCGCCCCCGGTCAGCACAACCTGTCGCCCCACCGGATCGTCGAAGTTCAATCGGCGCAGTTCCTTGCCGATCTCTCCGACCAGCCGCTCCAGCCGCTGGCGGATGGTGGTGATGAGCTGCGCGCGGGTGATACGCGTTCCCTCCGAATCCTCTTCGGCACGGACCGGTGCAACCTCGATCATGTCGTGATTGTCGCGCGGGGACATGTTGGCCGATCCGTAGAAGCATTTCAGCCGTTCGGCCTGTGCGCGGTTGGTACCGAAGGCGGAGGCGACGTCGTCGGTAATGTCGCTGGCACCCATCGCGATCGAAGCGAGGCCGGTCAGCACGCCATTGGCAAAGACCGAGACGTTGGTGATCCCGGCACCGATTTCGACCAATGCGACGCCCAGTTCGCGCTCCTCCTCCGACAGACACGCCAATCCGGTGGCGACCGGGGCGGCAACGATCGATTTGGTTTCGAGATGTGCCGAACGGACGCACAGGTCGAGATTGCGGACCGGCGAGCCTTCGGTGGCGACGACATGGATCTCGACGCCGAGGCGATCGGCGTGCAACCCCTTCGGCTCCTTCACCCCGCCAAGGCCGTCGAGCGTGTAGCGCATCGGTTGCGCGTGCAGCACCATGCGCTGTCCCGGATCGATGGCGTTGCGACCGGCCTTCAGCAGCGCATCGATATCCGACTGTTCAACGCGGTGGCCGCCCAGATCGACCTCCAGCTTGACGATATCGGACACCAGCCCGCCCGCCGAGAAGCTGACCCACACATCCTCGATGTTGAAGCCGGCAATGCGTTCGGCCTGTTCGACCGCCTCGCGGACCGCCGTCTCGGTCGCCTTCATATCTGCGATATAGCCGCGCTTGACGCCCCGGCTTTCGCGCTGGCCGGTGCCGAGCACGGTCAGTTCGCCGCTATCGTCGGCGCGCGCGATCAATGCCGACACTTTCGACGTACCGATGTCGAGCGCGGTGATGATTCCTTCCGGTGCCGTCTTCGCCATATGCCCCCCTGTTCAGTCGGCGTCGGTCAGCGGTGCCGCCGCCGCCTGATTATCCGACCCGTCATCCTCGACCTCGTTCGGTGTCGCATGCTTCATCCGCACGACCAGCTTGGTCGGATCGCGCAGGTCGAACCGGTCATAGCCCTTGCCGAGCAGGCCGAGCGTGCCGTCGAGTTGCGCGAACTTGACCAGTGCCTTTGCCGATTCGGCGTCCCCTTCAGGCAGGACCAGCCGCTCGCCGGTCTGGAACAAGATGTCCCAGCGGCGATTGCCGACCCACACCGCCGCCTTCACCACCGGTTTGAGCGCCGGCGCGGCGGCCATCAGCTTGCGATAGGCCGGTTCCTGCGCATTGGCGCCATCGCCGATCACCAGCGGCAGGCGCGGCATGCGGTTGGGCTGTACGCCGTCGAGGAGCACGCCGCCCTCGTCGATCAGCATCAGCTGCCCCTTGTTCTGCCACACCGCCGCCGGATCGCGTTCGACGACGTCGACGACCAGCGTATCGGGCAGGCGGCGCGAGACGCGGGCGTCGGCGATCCAGCCATAGCCGAGCAGCTTCTGTCGCGTGGCGTCGAGATCGACCAGCGGCATCGCCCGCGACCGCTGATCGAGCGCGACGGCATAGACCGAGGTCGCGTCCATGCGCTTCAGACCGGTCACCTCGATCTGTTCGACACGAAAGCCCGCCGAACCGACCGCTTCGGCAGCGGCCACGCCGACCATGCCGAACAGGCCGAACCAGTTGGCGAGTGCGATGACGATCGCGCCGGCGCCGGCGGTCAGGCTCCAGCCGACGATGCGGCGGGCGGTGGCGGCACCGCCGGGCAGCGCCGCGACCGCCTGATCGAGAACCGACGCGCGGACCGGGCGCTTCTGCTGGACGCGGCGCTTTGCCTTGACGGTGCGGGTCTGGACGACGCGCTTGCCGGTCTGGGTCATCGCATCGCCTCTTCCACGATCCAGCCGACGAGTTGTTCGTAGCTCATGCCGACATGGCGCGCCTGTTCGGGAACGAGGCTGAGCGGGGTCATGCCGGGCTGGGTATTGGTTTCAAGGACGAACAGGCCGTCGCTGCCCTGCGTGTCGTCCCAGCGGAAGTCGGTGCGCGACGCCCCCTTGCACCCCAGCACGCGGTGCGCGGTGACAGCATAGGCCATGCACGCCTGCGCGATATCGTCGGGAATGTCGGCGGGGCAGACATGCTCGGTCAGGCCGTCGGTGTACTTGCTGTCGTAATCGTAGAAGCCGCTTTTCGGCTTCAATTCGGTGACGCCGAGCGCGCGGTCGCCGAGGACGGCGGTGGTCAGTTCGCGGCCACGGATAAAGGGTTCGGCGAGGAGTTCGTCGAATTCCTGCCACGGGCCTTTGGCGTCGGCGGCGATCGGATTGCCATAGTTGCTGTCGTCGGTGACGATGGCGACGCCGACCGAGGATCCTTCGCTGACGGGTTTGAGGACATAGGGCCGCGGCAGGGGGTCGCGTTCGTAGAGTTCGGCGGTCTTGACGATGCGGCCGCCGGGCATGGGGACACCCGCGGGGACGAGCGCGTGCTTGGTCAGCACCTTGTCGATCGCGATGACCGAGGTGGCGAGGCCGCTATGCGTGTAGCGCAGGCCCATCAGGTCCATCATGCCCTGTACCGTGCCGTCCTCGCCCGGCGAGCCGTGCAGTGCATTGAAGACGAGGTCGGGCTTCGCTTCGGTCAGGCGCGCGGCGATGTTGCGGTCCATATCGATGCGGGTGACACGGTGGCCGAGCGATTCGAGCGCAGTCGCCACGCCGTTGCCGGACATGAGCGAGACTTCGCGTTCCGACGACCAGCCACCCATGAGGACGACGATGTGCAGGGGGTCGGTCACGCGGTCGGTTCCTTTGTCGTTTCGATCACAAACCCGTTCGGTTCGAGCAGCTTCGAGCAAAGTCGAGAAGCGTCCGTCGGGAACGGGTTACCCCAGGCGCGGCCTTCTCGACTGCGGTTCTCGACTGCGCTCGAACCTCCGCTCGAAGCGAACGGGTTGGGGGTTGGGTGGAACCGGCCCATCACGCCACCCCCACCCGCTGGATTTCCCATTCGAGCGTCACGCCCGAGGCGGCAAGCACCTTCGCCCGCACTTCCTCGCCCAGCGCCTCGATATCGGCGCTGGTGGCGTTGCCGGTGTTGAGCAGGAAATTGCAGTGCTTTTCCGACACCTGCGCATCGCCCTTGCGCAGCCCCCGGCAGCCGGCGGCGTCGACCAGCGTCCATGCCTTGTGCCCGTCCGGGTTCTTGAAGGTCGATCCGCCGGTCTTGGAGCGCAGCGGCTGCGAGGCTTCGCGGGCCGCGGCGATGCGGTCCATTTCGGCCTGGATCGCCGCCGGATCGCCCGCTTCGCCGCGGAAGGTGGCAGAGACGACGATTGCGCCTGCGGGCAGGTCGCTGTGGCGGTAGCGATAGTTGAGGTCGGCTTTTCCAAGCGTCGTCAGTGTGCCGTCGCGGGTCACGACCTGTGCGTCGACCAACACATCGGCCACCTCGCGGCCATAGGCGCCGCCGTTCATGCGGACAAAGCCGCCGACCGTGCCGGGGATCGAGCGCAGGAATTCGACGCCGGCGATTGCGGCATCGCGGGCGGTCGAGGAGACGAGGATACCGCTCGCTCCGCCGCCGCATGTGAGGGTCAGGCCGTCGGCGGCGACCTTCGCGAAGGGCTTGCCGAGACGCACGACGACACCGGGCACGCCGCCCTCGCGGACGATCAGGTTGGAGCCGAGCCCCAGCCCCATGACCGGCACCGCTGGATCGAGCACGCGGAGGAAGTCGCAAAGATCATCCGTGTCGGCTGGCTCGAACAGCCACTGCGCCACACCGCCCGCCTTGAACCAGACGAGGGGGGCAAGCGGTGCGTTCGGGGTCAGCCGGCCGCGGACCGGCGGCATGTTCATTTGCCAACGCCCCAGAAGCGCGCCCATGCGGTCCAAGCCTCGGCCTGCGCATCGGCGACCTGCTTGCCGACCTCGGTCAGGTCGCGCTGTTCGGCGGTGTCGAGCAGCTTCTTGGCGGCATCGAGCTGTGCCTGCTGCGCGCGCAGGATCTCGCGCTGCATCTCGATCGCGGTGGAGAACCAGTCGCTCATGCCAGCTTCGCTTCGATCGCGGCGGGCAGGCCGGCGGCGATCTTGGTGATGTCGCCCGCGCCGAGGCAGACGATCAGGTCGCCGTCCTCCCCTTGCGACGCGAGCGCGGTGGCGAGCGCGTCCTTGTCGGCGGCGACCTGTGCCGAACGGTGGCCGCGCAGGCGGATGCCGTCGACCAAAGCCTCGGCGCTGACGCCGTCGACCGCAGTTTCACCGGCGGCGTAGACAGGCAGGACATGGACCGCGTCGGCATCGTTGAACGCCTGCGCAAACTCATCCATCAACGCGCCAAGCCGCGAATAGCGGTGCGGCTGGACGACGGCGATCACTCGCCCGCCGGTCGCTTCGCGTGCGGCGGACAGGACGGCGCGGATTTCGACCGGGTGGTGACCGTAATCGTCGATCACGGTCATGCCCGCGACCTCGCCGACGCGGGTAAAGCGGCGCTTGACGCCGCCGAACTTCGCAAAGCCCTGCGCGATGGTCGCGTCGTCTAGGCCCAGTTCGACCGCGACGGCGATCGCCGCCAGCGCGTTCTGAACATTGTGGCGGCCCGCCATCGGCAGGTGGATGCCGGCGATCGTCCGCGTCTGCCCATCGCGGTCGCGCACCACACAGTCGAACCGGTTGCCGTCGCGGCCCGCCGTCACCTCGACGCCGCGCACGTCCGCCTGGGCGGCAAAGCCATAGGTGACGATGCGGCGATCGCGGATGCGCGGGATCAGCGCCTGAACCTCGGGATGGTCGAGGCAGAGCACCGCCGCGCCATAGAAAGGCACATTCTCGATGAACTCGACATAGGCGTCCTTCGCCCGGTCGAAGCTGCCATAATGGTCGAGATGTTCGGGGTCGATATTGGTGACGACCGCGATCGTGCCGTCCAAGCGCAGGAAGCTGCCGTCGCTTTCGTCCGCCTCGACCACCATCCAGTCCGACGCACCCAGTCGTGCGTTCGAACCATAGCTGTTGATGATGCCGCCGTTGATGACGGTCGGATCGACGCCACCGGCATCGAGCAACGCGGCAATCAGCGAGGTCGTGGTCGTCTTGCCATGCGTCCCCGCGACCGCGACGGTCGATTTCAGCCGCATCAGTTCGGCGAGCATCTCCGCGCGGCGCACCACCGGAATGCGCCTGGCGAGCGCATGGTCGCGTTCGGGATTGCCGGGCTTGATCGCGGTCGAGGTGACGACGACCGCCACGCCCTCCACATTCTCCGCCTTATGGCCGATATGCACGTCGATGCCGCGCGCGCGCAGGCCATCGACGACATAGCCCTCGGCCACGTCCGATCCCTGCACCTTATAGCCGAGATTGTGCATCACCTCGGCAATGCCCGACATGCCGATGCCGCCGATGCCGACAAAATGGATCGTACCGATATCGGTCGCGACACCCTTCACGCAAATGCTTCCTTCTGTCGTTTGGCGGGGGCGACCTTGCCCACTTTCGCCTTTGGTGCGTCGATGCTTTCGACCAGATCGGCCATGTCGCGCACCGCGAACGGCCGCCCGCAACTACGCGCACGCGCCGCCGCATTGGCGAGCGCGGCGGGATCGAGGCCGAGCTTCTGAATCTGCTTGGCCGATTCCGCAGGGGTAAATTGCGACTGGGCGATCGCACGCGCGCCGCCGGCCGACACGATCTCGCGGCAATTCGCGGTCTGATGATCGTCGGTCGCGCCGGGCAGCGGCACGAGGATCGCGGGACGGCCCGCCGCCGTCAGTTCGGCGATGGTCGACGCCCCTGCCCGCGCGATCACGACATGCGCCCATGCCAGCCGGTCGGGCAGGTCGGGCAGATAGGTCGCGATCTCCGCCGGAATGCCATGCTCGGCATATTTGGCGCGCACCGCGTCGATATCCTCGATCCGCGCCTGATGCGTCACCTGCATCCGGCGGCGGAACGCGACGGGAAGCAGCGCGAGTCCGTCGGGCACGACCTGGCTGAGCACGCTCGCCCCCTGGCTTCCGCCGGTGACCAGCACGCGGAAAATCCCCTCGGCATCGAGATGCGGATAGGGTCGATCCCGCAGGGTGAGGACGCTGTCACGCACTGGATTGCCGACCAGATGCGTCTTGGGAACATGCTTGTCCTTCAGCCGATCGACCGCTTCATAGCTGGTGGCGATGGCATCGACGCTGCCCGCGACCAGCCGGTTGACCCGGCCGAGCACGGCATTCTGTTCGTGGACGATCGTCGGCACCTTCTGCGCGAAGGCGGCGAGCAGTGCCGGCAGTGCCGGATAGCCGCCGAAGCCGATCACGGCGGCGGGGCGGAACGTCCTGTACAGTTCGATCGCCATCGACCGCCCGGCCAGCATCTGTCGACCGGCCTTTAGCCAGCCGATCGGTCCGCCGCTCAACCGCCCGGCGGGCAGGACGTGTGTCTGGATACCATCGAACAGGTCGGGAAAGCGCACGCCGCGTTCGTCGCTGACCAGCGCGACGCGGTGGCCGCGCCGGGTCAGTTCGACCGCAAGCGCCGCTGCCGGGACCATATGTCCCCCGGTGCCCCCGGCGGCGAGGACATAATGTTTGCTCATTTCGCTCCGCTCCAGCGCTGCTGGCCATAGGGTGAGCGGGTCAGATACGGGTTCCGGCGGGTGAAAGCGAGCAGCAGTCCCATGCCGATCGACAGCGCGATCATCGACGACCCACCATAGGAGATGAACGGCAGCGTCATCCCCTTTGACGGGGCGATGCCGACATTGACCGCCATGTTGATGAGCGCCTGCGCCCCGAACTGTACCGCCAGGCCGGCGGCGGCGAGCAGCTTGAACGCGTCTTCCTCATCGAGCAGGCGGACGAACACGCGCACGACGATGGCAAGGAAGATCAGCGCGATGATGCCGCAGGCGATCAGGCCGAATTCCTCACCCACTACGGCAAAGATATAGTCGGTATGTGCTTCGGGAAGCTTGAACTTCACCCGCCCGCCGCCGGGACCGGTGCCGATCGCGCCGCCTGCGGTCAGCACGGCATGGGCCATGTCGACCTGATAGCTGTCGGTCGCGGCACTCTCCGGATCGGGAAACAGGAAGCCGTCGATGCGGACCCGCGCCGTGCCGTAAAAGGTGTAGGCGGCAGCGACCAGCCCGACCCCTGCCCCGCCTAGCAGCGCCATCGTCCGCACCGGAATGCCGGCGACGATCAGCAGCGCCGCCCACACGCCGCAGAAGATCACCGTCTGGCCGAAATCGGGCTGGAGCATCAGGCAGCCGGCAATGACCGCGGTCAGCGCGCCGGTGACCAGCAGCATCGGCAGTTGCGGGTCCTTCGCGCGCAGCGACAGCAGCCACGCGGTCGTGACGATGAACATCGGTTTCAGGAACTCGGACGGCTGGAACTGACCGATGCCAAGGCTGACCCAGCGGCGAGCGCCGTTCGCCTCGACGCCCAAGAACGGGGTAACCATCAATGCCAGCACCAGCAGCGCGGTGCCGAGCAGACACAGCCGCCGGGCAAAGGTGACCGGCAACATCGATACCGCGATCATCACCGGGAAGGAGAAGGCGATCCACCCCGCCTGTCGCCAGAAATACATCATCGGCGGCACAGTGACGTCGCCGCCCGAATAGCGCACCGCCGAGGCAGGCGACGCAGCGGCGACCGCGACCAGCCCGATCGCGATCAACACCATCGCGATCAGCAGCAGCACCCGGTCGACTTCGCGAAACCATGCGCCGATCGGCGAGCGGGCGCTGCGCCCCTGGATCGTTTCAACCCGCTGCCGCAGCGCGCGAACGTCCCGCCCGCGTCCGATATCGGTCATCGCAAAGCCTCCACCGCTGCTGCGAAGGCGCGGCCGCGCGCTTCGAAATCGCTGAACTGGTCGAATGATGCGCAGGCGGGCGACAACAGCACCGTATCGCCGGGTTGCGCGTTGGCGGCGGCGGCGCGGACCGCTGCGTCGAGGGTGCCGGTGTTCTCCACGGGCATGTCGGGGGCGAGCAGCTCCGCAAAACGTGTCGCGGCGGTGCCAATGGTATAGGCGCGCACGACATTGGCGAAGCCCGGGCGGCAGGCATTGAGGTCGTCGGACTTGGCGAGGCCGCCGACGATCCAGTGGATGCGACCGAACGCGTTGAGCGCCGGCGCGGTTGAATCGGGGTTGGTCGCCTTGCTGTCGTCGACATAGGCGACGCCGTTCACGTCGGCGACGTGCGCCATGCGGTGGGGGAGCGCGCGGTAGCTTTGCAAGCCGGCGCGGATGGTGTCGGCGTCGAGGCCGAGCGCTTCGCACACCGCAATGGCGGCCAGCGCGTTCTGGGCATTATGCGGGCCGGCGAGCGCGGGGCCATAGGCGGGCGCATCGGCGGGCACGGCGAGGCGGGTGGCGTGTGGCAGGGTGTCGGCGATGGCGGTCGAGGTCGCGTCGCCCGTGCCGACGATCGCGGCTTTGCCGGGCGACTGCATCGCGAACAGGCGCGCCTTCGACGCTGCATAGGCTTCGAAACCGGCATAGCGGTCGAGATGGTCAGGGGTGATGTTGAGCAGCACCGCGACGTCGCAATCGAGGCTGGTCGTCAGATCGATTTGGTAGCTCGACAGTTCGAGGACATAGACGCCGCCCGCGGGCAACGGGTCCTGCGCAAGGATCGGAAGGCCGATATTGCCGCCCATGCGGGTCGGGACGCCGGCCTGTTCAAGGATGTGGTGGATCAGCGCGGTGGTGGTCGACTTGCCGTTGGTGCCGGTGATGCCGACGACCTGGTGCGCAGGGAGGTCGACACGGGCCTGAGCGAAGAGTTCGATGTCGCCGATGATGGCCACACCGCCGGCGTACTGGGCGATCGGGTGGCGATTCAGCGGTACGCCGGGTGACACGACGATGCCGTCCAGTTCGTAGACCTCGACAGCGTCCAAGGTCATCGGATCGGCCAACACCAAAGCCCTCTCCCCCATGGGGGAGAGGGTTGGGAGAGGGGGTGTGGCAAGCGCTGCCGTAGGAGAAGAAGTCCCCTCTCCCCGCGAGCGGGGAGAGGGAGACAGGGCGTCGCGCTTTGCTTCATCACCGTCCCACGCGACAACTTCCGCCCCACTGGCGAGCAGCGCGCGCACCGTCGCCGCGCCGGAGCGCGCCAGCCCCAGCACCGCGAACCTCTTCCCCGCCCAGGCGGTGGCGACAATCACCGCAGTTTCAGTGTCGAGAGGCCGGCCAACGCCAGCACGAAGGCGATGATCCAGAAGCGGATCACGACCGTCGCCTCGGCCCAGCCGAGCTGTTCGAAATGATGGTGGATCGGCGCCATGCGGAAGATGCGCTTGCCGGTGCGCTTGTACCAGAACACCTGGATGATGACACTCAGTGCCTCAACGACGAACAGACCGCCGATGATCGCCAGCACGATTTCGTGATGCGACGACACCGCGATCGCCCCCAGCGCGCCGCCCAGCGCGAGGCTGCCGGTATCGCCCATGAACACCGCCGCCGGGGGGGCGTTGTACCACAGGAACGCCAGCCCCGCCCCCACGATCGCGCCGCAGAACAGCGCGAGGTCGCCTGCCCCCAGCACGTGCGGGATGCCGAGATAGGCGGCGAACTTGGCATTGCCGACCATGTAGACGATCAGCATCAGCGCGACCGAGGCGATGATGACCGGCATGGTGGCGAGACCATCCAGCCCGTCGGTCAGGTTCACCGCATTGCCGAACGCGACGATCGTGAATGCGGCGAAGATGACGTAGAACGGCCCCAGATCGATCGCGACGCCCGAGAAGAACGGTACGTACAGCATCGTGCCGGTCTGTTGGATAATGATCCAGCTCGCGACGCCGGCGATGAGGAATTCGAGCAGCAGCCGGACCCGACCCGATACGCCGGCGGTGCTCGCTTTCCGCACCTTGTCATAATCGTCGAGGAAACCGATCGCCGCAAAGCCGAGCGTCACGAACAGGCACGCCCAGACGAACGGATTGGCAAGGTCCATCCACAGCAGCACCGAGGTGGTGAGCGAGGTCAGGATCATCAGCCCGCCCATGGTCGGCGTGCCGCGCTTGGCGAGGTGCGTCTGCGGTCCGTCGAGGCGGATCGGCTGGCCCTTGCCCTGGCGTACGCGCAACCAGCCGATGAAGCGCGGACCGATGATGAGGCCGAGGAACAGCGCCGTCGCCGTCGCCGCACCGGTGCGGAACGACAGGTAACGGAACAGGTTCAGCACACCGGGAAAGCCGAGATATTCGGCAATTTCGTACAACATCAGTCCTGGCCCCACAGGTCGGCGACGACCCGCGCCAGCCCCACCCCGTTCGATCCCTTCACGAGTACCGCATCGCCCGGCGACAGCAGGTCCGACAGGACCCGCGTGGCGGCGGCGGCGTCGGGCACATGGACGGTTTCGACGCGCCCCTCAAGCGCCTTGGCCAGGGGCCGCATCCCTTCCCCCACCAATATGGCGCGCGAAACGCCCGCTTCGTCGATGGGGACCGCCAGCGCGGCGTGATAGGCGTCGGACGATTCGCCCAGCTCGCGCATTTCACCCAGCACCGCGACACGGCGTTCGGCACGTTCGGCGGCCAGCACCTTCAACGTCGCGCGCATCGAGGCGGGATTGGCGTTGTAGCTTTCGTCGATGACCAGCGCCTCGCCGTCGCCGACCTTGATCCGCCGCCGTGCGCCGCGCCCGGCCAGGCCGTCGAGATCGGCGAGCGCAAGACCCGCGACGCCAAGATCGCCGCCGATCGCATCGACCGCCGCCATCACCGCCAGTGAATTGGCGACCCAATGTTCGCCGGGCGGGGCGAGCGTATAGCTCACCTCGCGGTCACCCAGCCGCGCGGTGACGAAGCTGTCGCCGCTCGACAGGCGGACATGCTCGATCGCGCGGACATCGGCCCCGTCGCGCAGGCCGAAGGTGACGATGCGGCCGGCATAGGGCTGCGCGGCGGCGATCAGCGTGTCGCGATGCGGACTGTCATACGGCACGATGGCGACGCCGCCGGGGGTCAGCCCTTCGAAAATCTCGCCCTTGGCGCGGGCGATCGCATCTTCGCCGGTGAAGAATTCGGTATGGGCGGGGGCGATGGTGGTGATGATCGCGATATCGGGCCGGACCAGCCGCGTCAGCTTCGACAGCTCGCCCGCATGGTTCATGCCCATTTCGAGCACCGCCGCGCGCGTCGCCGCCGGCATCCGCGACAGGCTGAGCGGCACGCCGGTATGGTTGTTATAGCTTTTGACCGATCGATGCGCTTGACCGAAGGTAACGCGGTCGAGCGCGGCGAACAACGCCTCCTTGGTGCCGGTCTTGCCGACCGATCCGGTCACGCCGATGATCCGCCCGGCGACGCGCGCGCGGGCGGCATGGGCAAGCTGATTGAGTGCGACGATGGTGTCGGGCACCAGCACGTGCGGCCCGTCGACCGGTTGCGACACCAGCGCCCCTGCCGCCCCTTGCGCAAACGCCTGGGCGACGAAACGATGGCCATCGGTCGCTTCGCCCGACAGCGCGACGAACAGGTCGCCGGGGCCTACCTCACGACTGTCGAAGGCTACGCCGTCCGCTTGGAAATCGGCGGAAGCGACACCCCCGGTCGCAGCGGCGATCGCGGCCGAGGTCCAGAGCGGACCGGCACCATCAGCCCGCACAGTCACGCGCCACCTGCACGTCGTCGAAGGGCAGAATCATGTCGCCGACGATCTGACCCTGTTCATGCCCCTTGCCCGCGATCAGCACTATGTCGCCGGCCTGCGCCATGTCGCACGCCGCACGGATCGCGGCGCGGCGGTCGCCGATCTCGGTCGCGTTCGGCGCGCCTTCCAACACCTGCGCACGAATGGTCGCGGCATCTTCGGTGCGGGAATTGTCGTCGGTGACGATCGCGACATCGGCATGGGTCGCGACCACTTCACCCATCGGCGCGCGCTTGCCGGTGTCGCGGTCGCCGCCTGCGCCGAACACGACGATCAGCCGCCCATCGGCATGCGGACGAAGCGCTGCGATCGCGGCCTCCAGTGCGTCGGGGGTATGGGCATAGTCGACATAGACCGGCGCGCCATTGGGCAGGATCACCGCCCGCTCCAGCCGCCCGCGCACCGGCTGCAACCGCGCCAGCCCGGCCAGCGTCGCGGCGAGCGTTCCGCCGGTCGCCAGTACGAGGCCAGCCGCGGTCAGCGCGTTCGCCGCCTGATAGGCACCGATCAGCGGCAACTGCACCTTGTGCGCCTGCCCCTCCGCCTCGATCGTCAGCACCTGTCCCAGCAGGCTCGGCTCCCGCCCGGTCAGGCGCAGCGTGTCGCCATGTTCGCCGACGGTGATGAGCGTGTTGCCGCGGACCCGCGCCAGATCGATCACCCGATCGGCATGGGGATCGTCGACCCACACCACCGCCGTGCCGTCATCGGCCAGCATTTCGGCGAACAGCCGCAACTTGGCAGTCAAATAGGTCGCCATGTCGCCATGATAGTCGAGGTGATCGCGGCTCAGATTGGTGAAGGCGGCGGCGCGGACCGGCAGCCCTTCGGTGCGATATTGCGATAGGCCGTGGCTCGACGCCTCGAACGCGACATGGGTCACGCCTTCGCGCGCCAACCCGGCGACGTTCGACAGGAAGGTGACGATGTCGGGCGTAGTCAGCCCGGTCGTGACGCGTTCGTCGGCGGTGGTGACGCCCAACGTGCCGATCGACGCGGCATGATGCCCCTGCATCCGCCAAAGCTGCCGCACCATTTCGACGGTGCTGGTCTTGCCATTGGTGCCGGTGACAGCGACGCAGGTCGGCGGGAACGGTGCGAAGAATTGTGCGGCGGCGCGGGCGAATGCCTCGCGCGGATCGCGGGCGGTAATGTGAACCGCGCCCTCGACCACCGCTTCGGGGCGAGCGACGATGGCGATCGCCCCGGCAGCGATGGCGGCGGGGATAAAGTCCTCGCCATTGACCCGCGCCCCTTCGAACGCGCCGAAGACGGTACCCGGCGCAACCTTGCGATGGTCGATCGCAAACCCCGTGACGATCTGCGGTTCGTCACCGCCGGTAATCGTTCCCAATTTCATTCCACGTTCGCCAGCTTCTTCGCATCACCCGGCGCGCGCCATAGCAGCCCGCGCAATCCGGTGACGTCGATATCGGCATTGGCGTCGGGAATCACCCCCAACAATGGTCCGGTGCGAGAGATGACCCGGCTGACGACCGGGGCGGCGGTCCATGCCGCGCTGGTGAAGCCGAAGGTTTCCTTCGTCCCCTTGGGACTGTCGAGCATCGCGATCACGACATAGCGCGGGCGATCCATCGGGAAGACCGCGGCGAAGGTGGATACGTTGACCTTCTTCGAATAGCCGCCGCCGGCGCCGACGGTTTCGGCGGTGCCAGTCTTGCCACCGACGCGAAAACCGGGGGCCTCCGCCTTGCGGCCGGTGCCGTCGGTAACGATCAGCCGCAGCAACGCGCGCATCTTGGCGCTGGTCGCCTCTGAAAACACACGGCGGCCGGCGGGGGCCTGTCCCGGCTTCAGCTTCATCAGCGTCGCCGGACGCCAAATGCCGCCATTGACCAGCGCTGCATAGGCGCTGGCGAGGTGCAGCGGGGTAACCGCAATGCCGTGACCAAAGGCGGTGGTCATCGTCGTCGTCCGCCCCCAGTAATGCGGCCAGATGGGGCGTGACTTTTCGACCTCCAAATCGGGTGCCGCGTCGAAGTGCAGCGCCCGGAACAGCTTTTCCATCCGCGCCTGGCCCATTTCGTCGGCGATGCGGGCAGTGCCAATGTTCGACGAATGGACGAGGATCTCGGGCACGTTCATCCAGCGCTTCTGCGCGTGATCGTCGCGGATGCGAAAACCGGCGACGCGCAGCGGCTCGGTCGCATCATATCGCTTCGACAGCGACGGCACGACGCCGTCGTCGAGCGCGGCGGCCATGGTCAGCGGCTTGAACGCCGACCCCAGTTCGTACACGCCCTGCGTCACCGTATTCATCTGACCGGTGTTGGCGGTGACGTGGTTGGGATTGAAGGTCGGCAGCGAGGTCATGGCGATGACTTCGCCGGTATCGCTGTCGAGGACGATGCCGCCCGCGCCGCGTGCCTGGAATACCGCCATCGCATTGGCGAGTTCGCTTTCCAGCGCCGCCTGCACCCGCGTGTCGAGGCTGAGCGCCACCGGACGCCCACGCTCGGCCGGGTCGACCAGCCGCGTGTTCAGGAACTTCTCCATGCCGCGCACGCCGCGACCGTCCATGTCGAGATAGCCGAGCGCATGCGCCGCCATCGCGCTCTGCGGATAGAGGCGTTCGGGTTCGCGCCCGAGCGCGATGCCCGGTTCGCCCAGCGCATTCACCGCCTGCACCAGTTCGGGCAGCGCGCGGCGGCGCAGGTAGACGAAGCTGCGATCGAGATTGAGCTGCGCGTAATAATAGCCCGCGTCGTGATCGGGCATCAGCGCAGCGAGTTGTTCGGCCAGTTGCCGCTTGTCGCCGATCACCTTGTCCGGGCGCACCGCGATCGACCATGCATCGATGGTGCGGGCCAGCGGCGCGCCGTTGCGGTCGACCAGATCGCCGCGCAACGGAACCAGCGCCGATTCCGCCGCAATGGCAGAGCGCGGTTCGGCCATGACGCCCAGCAGCATCAGCCGCACGAGGATCGCCGCCACCCCTGCCGCGAACAGCAGCATCAGCACCATCAGCCGGTAATGGGCGATGTTCACCAGCGTATGGCGCGCGCCGTCGGCACGCTGCTGGTTGAGCGGCGGGGCGACGACGACGATCACGGGCGGGCGGCTTCCTTGCGGGCGGAACGGGCCAGATCGGCCATGGTCGCATCGCTTAGCAGGGTTCGGTCGAGCATCGCCACCGCCCGTGCCTTGGCCGGGATCACGTCGGCCTTAGCCGTTTGGACCGGACCGACCGGCTTGGCGGCACGGGCGGCTTCGGCCTTCACCGGCGTCGGGGCGGCGGCGGGTGCAGCGGCGGCAAGCGCGGGTTCGGGCGTCGGGGGTGCGAGTTCCATCGGCGCGCTCGGCACGACATAGGCGAGCGCGACATTGCCGCCCTCGGTCCGGCCGGGCAGCGACGCCAGTTGATGTTCACCGCCGACATATTGTTCGGCGCGCGGTGCGGCGAGCGCCAGCACGTCGCCGTTCCAGCGCTCGAGCTGCGCCATGTTGGCGCGGGTGTCGAATTCGGTTTCAAGCGCCCGGATATCCTTGCGCGCCTGTACGATCGATCGCTCGACCGCCTCGACCCGGCCGCGCTCCGCTGCCCCCTGCGAAATGACGAGGTAGAAGGCGGGCGCCATCACGCCGATCGCCACCAGCTTGCCCAACGTCCCGAACCCGAACGCACCCATCACATCGCACTCCCGTTCGAACTCCACGGCGCGGACGCCGTGCGAATGGCCGCACGCAACGTCGCCGAACGCGCGCGCGGGTTGATCGTCACTTCTTCGTCACCTGGCCGCGCCGCCTTGGCGATGCTGCCGAAACTGGCCGCCGGTCCCTGCACCACCACCGGGCGGTGGCGCGAACCGGCGGGCATCGCGCCACCGCGCTCGCGCAGGAACCGCTTGACGATCCGGTCCTCGAGGCTGTGAAAACTAACCACCGACAGCCGCCCGCCCGGGCGCAACACACGCTCGGCCGCATCCAGCCCGGCGGTCAGTTCGCCCAGTTCGTCGTTCAGGTGGATGCGAATCGCCTGGAACGCGCGGGTCGCCGGGTCCTTTTTTTCATGCGGGCGATGGCCGAGCGCGCGACGCACCACCGCCGCCAGCTCGCCAGTGCGCGACAACGGCCGCGCACCGACGATGAAGTTCGCGACGCGGCGATGGCGCGGTTCCTCGCCATAGCGGTCGAGCACGTCCGAAATCTCGGCCTCGTCGGCGGTGTTGAGCCATTCGGCCGCCGTCATGCCTTCCCGGCTCATCCGCATGTCGAGCGGGCCATCCGATTGAAAGGAAAAGCCGCGATCGGCCTGATCGAGCTGCATCGAGGACACGCCGATATCCATGACGACCCCGTCGACCGCGTCAATGCCGCGCGCCGCCAATTCGCCCGCCATCGCCGAAAAAGGCGCTTCGATCAGCAACAACCGGTCGCCCGCCTCGTCGAGCAGCGGCGTGGCGGCGGCATGCGCGGTCGGGTCGCGGTCGAACGCGATCACCCGCGCGCCCGCGGCGAGCATGGCACGCGTATAGCCGCCCGCGCCGAACGTCGCGTCGACATGGGTTTCGCCGGGCTGGATCGCGAGTGCCGCGACCGCTTCGGTCAGCAGGACCGGGATATGCGGAGCGGCGGTCATTGCAGCCCCTTCTCTTCCATCAGGAAGGCGCACAGCTCGCGCGTGTCGGCATCGATCTCTTCGTCGGCGATCAGGGTGAACGGGTCCCAGATGTTGAAGGTGTCGCCGCGCCCATGGAAGAACGCCCATTTGTCGATCTTCGCCCGGCGCCGGTAAAAAGTCGGCAGCACGAAGCGACCGGCGCTGTCGAACGGCGCCGATTCGAGGTTACCGAACGCCTTGCCCGCGACGTTATAGTCGGTGTCGCCATCCTCGTCGCTGCCCTGCGGCCGGCGCAAATACAGGATCTTGGGCCATGCGGTGTCGAACGCGCTCAGGCAGACATGCTTGCCGTGGCGCTTGATCAGCAGTTCGCGGGAGTCGGCATTCTTCTCCAGCACCGAGCGCAGCTTGGCAGGCACTGCGACGCGACCCTTCGCGTCGACTGCCTGTAGCCCGTAGCTCAGGTAGAGTTCCCTGTCCGACACATCGCCCCTGTTTGGTCACGCAGGAGAAGCGTCGCGCCCGGCAAATACGCGCCGCGCGAGAAAGTTCGACGATCCCAGGACCTGCCCCCTGTGACGGTTCGAGAGGTACCAAAACTACACATGGGTCACAATGGGAGAAGTTGGGTGAGAGTGGGATTTTACCCCACCAGACGGGCTGTTTGTGGGCTGTACTTTGTTTGTTCGCTTGATGATTGCAGGCAACGCAGCGTGTGCCCATGGGAACGCGCCCCACCAGGGCCGGAAATGAATGGGCAGGCTCGGGATCGGAGACCTGATAAGGGCCGGTCAGGCGGTCCGGGCGACGTCGTTAAGGGAGTCGGCGCCGCGCGGGCACGATCATCGCGCTTCGGCGAACGTCGCGTTGTTGCCCGGCGCGGTACCGGGCGCGATGCCCAGCTCGGCGAGCGGTTCGTCGGGATTGCCGGCGGTCAGGTTGGCGAGCGCGACATTGGCCGATTCATCGACCGCGGTAACGTCCTCGGTAATCGGCGGCTCGTCGATCGCCGAGCGGAACAGCGCGCTGGCGAGCACGATCAGCAGCACGACCAGCACCAGACCGGTCGCCCCGACGCGGAGGCGTTGCAGCAGTTGCGATTGATCCGACCGTGGCAACATTCGGAGGCTTGTTACGCCGAAGTCCCCGCGCTGTCGACCGCCAAGCCCTTCGCCGTTAACCATTCGGGATTGTACAGCGTCGAAAGGTAGCGAAACCCGGTATCGCACAAGATCGTCACCACGCGGCTGCCCGGCCCCAATTTCCGCGCCAGCAGCACCGCACCGGCAACGTTGATGCCCGACGACAGACCAAGGCACAGCCCTTCCTCGGCCAGCAGGCGGCGGACCCAGACCATGCCTTCCGCGTCCGACACGCGGAACTGCGTATCGACCGGCGCGCCATCTAGATTGGCGGTAATCCGTCCCTGCCCGATTCCCTCCGCGACCGACGATCCTTCCGACCGCAGCTCACCGCAGGCATAGTAGTCGTACAGCGCCGCGCCGTGGGGATCGGTCAGCGCGATGGTGACCGAATCGTCCTTTTCCTTAAGGCCCAGCCCGACCCCGGCCAGCGTTCCGCCGGTCCCGGCCGCGCAGGTAAAGCCATCGATCCGCCCGCCCATCTGCTCCCAGATCTCGGCGGCGGTGCCCGTGATGTGCGCGCGACGGTTGGCGATGTTGTCGAACTGGTTGGCCCAGATCGCGTTCGGCGTTTCCTCGGCGATCCGGCGGCTGGTGTGGACGAAATGGCCGGGGTTCGAATAGGGCGCGGCCGGGACGAGGACCAGTTCCGCACCGAGCGCCCGCAACGTGTCCATCTTTTCGCGGCTCTGCGTCTCGGGCATGACGATGATCGTCCGATAGCCCTTGGCGTTGGCGACCAGCGCGAGGCCGATGCCGGTATTACCCGCCGTCCCCTCGACGATCGTCCCGCCCGGCTGGATGAGGCCACGCGCTTCTGCATCCTCGACGATCGACAGCGCGGCGCGGTCCTTCACGCTGGCGCCAGGATTGGCGAATTCGCACTTGGCGAAAATCTCCGCCCCCGCCGCCTCACTCGGCCCTTTCAGACGGACGAGCGGAGTGTTGCCGATCAGGGCGAGCGTGTCGGAGGCGATATGCATAGGTTCCAGATGGCGCGGGACGCCCGCCGGGGCAAGCGCCCGGCGCCGTAGAATGGATTGGTCGCAGGCAATGGTGGCTTGGGGCTACCCCACCAACGCGTCCACCAGCGCCTTGACCTTCGCCTGCCGCCATTGCGGCAAGGGCGCGACCAGCCAATAGCCTTGCCGCCCGCCCTTCGGCTCGCCGACTACGGTCACCCGTCCGCTGGCGATGTCGCCGCGCGCCAGCAGTTCGGGGACGGTCGCGCGCCCCAGTCCCGCCGCCGCCGCGTCGATGGCGAGACCGGCATCGGCAACTCGAACGAGCGCCGACGCATCCTCCGGCTCGCACCCGGCCCAGCCTATCCGCGTATCGGCGCCGCCACCGGCCCGCTCGATCGTGACCATACCGTCCGACTCGAGCGCCTCGCCCTCATGCGCGCCCGGCCCGTCGCCCCAACGGATGGCAAGATCGAGATTCGCCTCGGTAAAGTCGATCGCGTCGTCCGCCGCGACGAGTGCGAAGCGCAGCTCGGGGTCGCTCGTCGCGATCCGAGATAGCCGCGGCAGCAGCCATTTCTGGGTTAAATCGCGCGGCGCGGCGATGGTCAGCGACTTGGACGACTGGCCCGCCTGCATCGCACGGACCGCCTCCTCGAACTGCAGGAACCCGCCGCGCAGTGCGGCCAGCCCCGCCTCACCCTCGGGCGTGAGTTCGAGGCCGCGGGTAGTGCGCCGGAACAGCACCACGCCCAGCGTATCCTCCAGCGCGCGGACCTGTTGCCCGACCGCCGCCGGGGTCACCGCCAGTTCATCGGCGGCGCGGGTGAATGACAAGTGCCGCGCGGCGGCGTCGAGCACGCGCAGGCCGTTGAGCGGAAGATGCGTCCGCTTCATGCGCCGACCGCCGGTGCCAGCAGCACGAAGCGCGGAATCGCCACGTCGAACGTATCGCCATCATCGGCGAGCATATGATAGCTGCCCTGCATCGCCCCGCTGGAGGTCGACAGCGGACAGCCGGACACATAGTCGAAGCTGCCACCCGGTTCGATCACCGGCAACTCGCCGATCACGCCCTCGCCCTCCACGCTATGTCGTTCGCCGCGTCCGTCGGTGATGATCCAGTGGCGGGTCAGCAGCTGGACGGTGCGATCCGATCCATTTTCGATCCGGATATGATAGGCCCAGAACCAGCGGCCCTGTGCGGGCTGTGACTGTTCGGGCAGATAGGTCGCCGATACCCGCACCGCGATGCCGGCGGTCGTCGCCTCGTGCGGGAACAGCGCCTTCATAGGGCGACCGCCCGCAACGCCTGATCCAGATCGGCGATCAGGTCGTCGGCATCCTCCAGACCCACATTGATGCGGATCATGCCCTCCGAAATGCCCATCTCGATCCGCTTCTCTTCGGCCACGCCCGAATGGGTGGTGGAGGCAGGATGCGTCATCAGCGACCGCGAGTCGCCAATATTGTTCGAAATATCGATGAGTTGCAGCGCATCGAGCAGCCCGTGCGCCTGGACACGCCCGCCATCAAGTTCGAACGAGAAGATCGGCCCCGCCATCTTCATCTGCCGCATGCAGAGGTCGTGCTGCGGATGGCTGGGAAGACCCGGCGCGTTGATCTTCGGCACGCGACCTTCGAGGAAGCTTGCGACCTTCAGCGCATTTTCCGACTGGCGCATGACGCGCAGGTCGAGCGTCTCCAGCCCTTTCAGGACGACCCAAGCGTTGAACGCGCTGAGCGTCGGCCCGGTGTTGCGGGTAAAGGGCAACAGAACGTCGTCGATGAACGCCTTCGTCCCGCACACCGCGCCGGCGAGCACGCGCCCCTGCCCTTCCATCAGCTTGGTCGCGCTATAGGCGACGACGTCGGCGCCGAACTCCATCGGCCGTTGCAGCGCCGGGCTGGCAAAGGCGTTGTCGACGACGGTGACGATACCCCGCTCGCGCGCCGCCGCGCAGATCGCGGTCAAGTCGGCGACGTCCATCGTCGGATTGGCAGGCGTCTCAAAGAACCAGACCTTCGTGTTCGGGCGGCTGGCGTCGATGAATGCCTGCGTATCGCGTGCGTCGACGACATCGGTTTCGATGCCGAATTTCGGCAGCAGCGTATCGGTCAGCCAGCGACACGACCCGAAGGCGGCGCGCCCGCCGACCAGATGGTCGCCCGCTGACAACTGGCACAGCAGCGCGGCGGTCATCGCCGCCATGCCGGTCGCCATCGTCCGGCACGCTTCGGCCCTTTCGAGCAGAGCAATGCGCTCCTCAAGCATCTCGACCGTCGGGTTCTGCAACCGCGAATAGGTCATGCCGACCTGTTCGCCGGCAAAGCGCGCCGCGGCGTCCCCGGCGCAATCATAGGCATAGCCCGAAGTAAGGAACAGCGCCTCCGACGTTTCGCCATATTCGCTGCGCGCGGTGCCGCCGCGCACGGCCTGCGTTGCGGGGCGCCAGTTGGCGGTGATGCTGCGGTCTTGTCCGGTCTTGCGCTTCATGCGTGGGTCTTTGCGCGCTCGGGCGGAGAATTTCCAGAGGGGATGCGCCCCGCTGGACCGCCTTGGCAGCACAGAGTACATCGCGGCGATGCGTTCCGTACTCAATGTGCATCGCTCCATCCTCGGCCAGCCGTGGCGCTGGCGGGGGCTGGAGGGCGATGTGTGCGACGAAGGGTTCGTCGCCGACGACCTCGTCACCCGTATCCTGCTGGCACGCGGCTGTCCCCGCGAAGGTCTGGACGCGCACAAGGCGCCCAGCATCCGCCAGTTCATGCCCGACCCGTCGATTTTCCGCGACATGGACCGCGCCGCCGAACGCCTCGCCGACGCGGTGATGGCGGGCGAACCGGTCGCGATCTTCGGCGATTACGACGTCGATGGCGCAACCTCGGCGGCGCTAATGGTGCGGCTGTTGCGCGATCTGGGCCTGAGCGCCCGCCCCTATATCCCCGATCGGCAAACCGAGGGCTACGGCCCGAATGCCCCGGCGATGCTGCGGCTCGCAGGCGAAGGTGCTACGCTGATCGTCACGGTCGATTGCGGCGCGCAGGCGTTCGACGCGCTAGCCGCCGCGCAAGGGGCCGGGGTCGATGTGCTGGTGGTCGACCATCACCAATGTACGACGCAGTTGCCGCCGGCGCTGGCGGTGGTGAACCCGAACCGCCTGGATGAAGGCGAAGGCGCGGCGCATGGGCATCTCGCGGCGGTCGGGGTCGCCTTTCTGCTCGGGGCGGCGCTGCTACGCACCCTGCGCGCGCGGGGCTTTTTCGCATCCCGCGCCGAACCCCGCCTGCTCGACCTGCTCGACCTTGTAGCGCTGGGCACCGTCGCCGATGTCGCGCAATTGCGCGGATTGAACCGGGCGTTCGTCGCGCAGGGGCTGAAAGTGATGGCCGGGCGGCGCAATATCGGCCTTACCGCGCTGATCGAGGCGTCGCGCCTGACCCGTGCGCCGACCTGTACCGATCTCGGCTTCGCGCTGGGACCGCGCATCAATGCCGGCGGACGCGTCGGCAAATCGGATCTGGGCGTCCGCCTGCTGACGACACAGGACCCGGAGGAGGCGCGCACGCTCGCCCTCGAACTCGACCGGCTGAACGAGGAACGCCGCGCGATCGAGGGCGATGTGCAGGCCGAGGCCGATTTGTCGGCGCGCGCGCAGGAATCGCGCGGCTGCGTGGTCGTGTCGGGACGCGGCTGGCATCCGGGCGTCATCGGCATCGTCGCCGGGCGGCTCAAGGAAAAGCTCGGCCGGCCGGTGCTGGTCATCGCCGTCGACGAACATGGCGTCGGCAAGGGATCGGGCCGGTCGATCCCCGGTGTCGACATGGGTGCGACGATCTTGGCGGCGAAGGAACTGGGGCTGTTGAGCGCAGGTGGCGGCCATGCGGCGGCCGCGGGGGTGACGGTGGCAGAGACGGCGATCCCCGCGCTTGCCGATTTTCTGCACGAACGAATGGCGGATGCGGTCGAAAAGGCGCGCGAAGACCGCGCATTGCTGGTCGATGCGGTTCTGGCGCCGGGCGGGGTCAGCCCCTCGCTGATCGAGGCGCTGGAGGCCGGCGGCCCCTATGGCATGGGCTGGCCCTCGCCTCGCGTCGCCGCCGGGCCGGTGCGGATCGTGAAGGCGGACATCGTCGGGAACGGCCATGTCCGCGCGATCCTGACCGGCGACGATGGACGGCGCTTCAAGGGCGTGGCGTTTCGTCAGGCGGAGACCGATCTCGGTGCAGCATTGCTCGGCGCCCCCGCGCACCGCCGCGTCTGGCTGGCGGGCCGGGCAAAGCTCGACGACTGGGGCAGTCGCCCCGCCGCCGAACTCCACATCGACGACATGGCATGGGCCGACTAACAAAAAATGCAAAAGTGTGTTGACCGATCGCCAACCCTCCCCTAACAGCCCGTCCACGCCTTCACGGCCCCTTCGTCTAGCGGTTAGGACGCGGCCCTTTCACGGCTGAAACACGGGTTCGATTCCCGTAGGGGTCACCAGCGCCCGCCAAAATGGCGGATTTGCGCGGTGTATGCGGTCTTCATGGACGCTTTACCCATCCTTGTGTACAAAGGATGCGACAAAGTGATCCGTATGGCCACCCCTTTCGAAGATCCTCGCACCGGCATTTTCTACTTCCGACGGGTCGTCCCCGCCGCACTGCGACCGTTCTTCGATGGCGCCTCGAGCGAGTATAAGCGCACCCTCGAGACCCGCGATCCCGACGAAGCCCGTCAGCGCTACCATCCGCATGCCGTGATCTATGAGCAGAAGCTTGCCGCCGCCCGTCGCGCCTTGGCCAGCCGGCATCTCCGCTCGGCACGTGTGATGGTCGACGATTTTCTCGACGGAGAGTCGGACGAGCAACTCCGCGGCGTGGCGCAGAAGCTCGCCGCGCTCGAGCTCGGGGCATTCGAATATGCCAACGGCCTGATCGACCATGCGCCCGGTGCCCGCTACGACTTCGGCGTGCCGCCGGGCCTTGATGATCTGCGGGATCATGCAAGCCGAACCGCCATGTTGAATGCGGTGCCCGACTTCATGCCCCTGCCCTGGCTGGAGACGCTACAGCGGGTTGCCACCCTCCCCACCCTCGATCCGATCGAGTGGCTGATCGCAGCGGTGGCCTCCGCGAACGCCCTCAGCTTGCCGCTGGCGCCGGAACTCTATGAGGCAATTGGTCGCGCTTACCTCGACAGGCTCTGCGCCGCCTGCGCCCTCAGCATCGATCCCGCACGGAGCCGCATCCTACCACCCTCGGTACTTGTGACAGGCTCCGGGGCGGTCGTCCCCGCGCTCTCCCAACTCGCGAACGAACCACAGCTGCCGACACCGCCAGCCAAGACGGTGCCGACCATCAGCCAGGTCTATGAAGCTTGGGCAAAGTTCGAGCCGCGCGACGCCAAACTCGTCGACGAGTGGCGAACCGCCGTGAATCGGTTCGTCCAGCTTCATGACGACCCACCCGTCGATCAGATCACGGCATCGATGGTACGCGCCTATCGCCGCACCTGTTCCGGACTTCCCAGTCGGGCAAAGAAGAAGGTTACCGCGCTCCCCTTGTTAGAACAGGTCGAATTAGCCGAAGCTGAGGGATTACCGAAGCTAGCGAATGGTACCGTCAATAAGGCACTTTCAGCCATAAGGGTGACCCTCGAACACGCAGTCGAGGAAATGGAGGTCATCGAGGACAATGTTGCCAAGACGGTGAAATCCTTGCCAACAAACTATTTGCAGGATCCGCGCCTCCCGTTCGAGCCGGAGGATATGGCAAGAATCTTTAACGCTCCTCTGCCTGAACGTGACGGGGTAGCGCCGCGAACGCTGTTCTGGGTTCTAATGCTCGCCGCATTCACCGGTTGCCGCCTCGAAGAACTGGGCAAACTGCGGCCGGGCAACATCAAGACCGACGATGGCATCCCATACATTGCCATCGAACCCGATCGTCTGCGCGTCCGCCAGGAGCAAGAGGGGCCAGCCAAGCGGATGAAGACCGCCAGCGCCAAGCGGGACATCCCCTTGCATTCGACGCTGCTTGAAGCGGGCTTCCTCGATATGGTGAACGCGCGCCGAGCGGAAGGCGCGGAATGGCTGTTTCCCGAACTCGAATCCAATGCCTATGGCAGCCGGACACAGCGCCTGTCGCGGGTGCTGAACGATTTCCTTGATGCAATCGGCCTGTCCGATCCGGAACTGGTGTTCTACTCGTTTCGCCACACCGGGAAGCGCGCCGTGCGGGGCAAGGTTTTAAGGGAAATCGTCGATCTGCTCTTCGGCCATGCAGATGGATCCGTCAGCACGCTGTATGGGCGCGGTGCCGCAATGACAGTACTCCGCCACGCTGTAGAGAAGATTCAGTACCCTTCGGTCGATTGGCAACCGGTGATCGCAACGGGCCGAACAATGACATGAGGACCAGCGCGGCGATTCAAACTTCACGTGCTGCATGATATGTATCCCGCCCTGATGGACGACAATGAGCGGCGGCTACCGACCAACTGGAGCCGTTCCAAGACCTGCGCCAGTACGGCAGCTATGGCAAAAACCCGTCATTTACGAATCATTGAGCAGATCTGCACCGGTGCGCCTAACCTTCGCCGCCCCAAGTTTGGAAAGCAGTCCGAGAGGGCTCATCCGCGCAGTTGGCCCAGCAGCGCGCCGCCGTCGATGCGGCCACCGCAGATCAATCAGATCTAGCTTGAGAGAAGCTCAGTCGCGCGCGCGCATGCCGGAACGGACCGATCCCGTTTCTTCCGCCGGCCGGACATCGTTCCGGGCGGTCAATGCGATCAACGCACGCACACGCCCCAGAAAGTCTTCCGCACCGACCACCTCGATCGGAGGCCGCTCGGCGGACCCCATCCGCGTCGTAATAAAGAGGTTGGCAGGGCCGGTCAGCCAGAGTGCGGTGACGTAGATTTCTGGCAGGGTAAGCCAGCGCACGCGATTGACTGTCTCGCCATCCTCATACCGTTGGGCGACAGCGAGCGCCTCAGCAAGCGCCTCGGCCGGTTCGGAGCCACGAAACCCGTAAGAAGGCCCCGCTTCCTCCCCGAGATGGACATCTACGACGGCAAGCGGTGCCTCGGCGTGCATCACCAGCCCGCGCCAGCCACCGCGCTCGGCCTCGCCGTTTTCCACAAATGTGCGCGGATCGGCGGAATAGGCGGCGAAGGGGCCAATCAGGGTTGGCTCGGCCTCCTCGGCAAAGGCAACGAGCCGATTTGGGGCGATCGCCGGCAGGGCTGACGACAGGGCTTCGGCAAGGCCCGGAAGATCGCCATCAAAGGTTTCAGATTGGATCGTCATCAGGGTTTCACCGAGTAGCTGTCAGCCCAACGCCCGCCCGCTGCTTGGTAGCCGCCATTGACGAATGCCACACCGGATATGGAGCTGACACCGAAGATCGAATCGGTCAGCCAGAGTTGGAAAGTGCCACCACCGAGGTCCTGCATCCCGTAGATAGCGAGAAAGTGACTGCCGCCGCTGCGCCACTCTACGCGTACAGGCAACGGGTTATGCGCTTGCAGCTCTGCCGCGACCGCGGCGGGCTGCACCCAGCTACCAGCGCGCGCGTGGAAATGGCCGACGTGCTGCAGTGGAAGATCCAGATACCATGTCACGTCACATGCGCCCGGCGACACGCAGCAATCAACATGGAGCTGGGCGCCAACCTCCATGCGCGCGACCTCACACTGGCTTTTGCCCGGCGGTGCCGGATAGTAGCGCGAGATGCTGGACGTCACGGCCGCCCAGCACCAATTGGTCATGTGGCCTTGAGATTCGACGACGAAATCGACTGCGATCGGCGCCGCAAAAGGGTGGACCTCCCGTAAAGCCCCAATCTGGCGGTTAGGGAAACTAGCCTGCAATGGCTTCATTTGCAGACTTCCGGCGCTTCACTCGGGGTGATCGGGCCGCGGCTCGTGAAATAGGTGAGCGGACAGAGACCGACCAACTGACCCTTATCACCATATTTGAAGTCGTAGAGGCCCGGACGTAGAATGCCGCTGTCGGCCGCTTCGCCTCTACCGCCGGCCCCGCCGCCCTTGGTCGACGCTTCTGCGGCGGCAGCAGGCCCCTTGGCGGCTGTTACCAGTTGCGCCACAGAGGCAAGGAGTTCGGAAGCCTTGCTGTCGGCAGCCGCATCGAACCCGGTCAACATCCATCCATTCTGAAGCGTCGGCTTCAAGCTCGCCGTGCCGAAGCCGGCATGGACCGAGAGGCGCATCGGCCGAGAACGATCCGGCAGATAGATGAGCTTGAGCGTGTAGCCCGGCACGGCAACCGAATAGCTTTGATCGGAGCCGTCCGCCGCGGGCGCGGCGGCGCTATCCTTAGACTTAGTGGCGTCATCGGCACCGCCGACCTGACCACCACCCCAACCGCCTGCCGGGCCCGGCGCCGGCGGCGGCGCAGCAGGTGCATGGCGCGGCGGGCCGGCAGGCGGCGCCGCTGGCGCAGCCGGCGCTGGCAGCACACCTGGCTGTCCGGGATTGCTTTCGCCGCCTGCGGCCTTCGGATCGACGCTCACAAGCAGAACGGGTTTGGGAAGATAATAGACTGCTCCTTCCGGTGCGTTCTTGGCCGAAAGGTCCGGATTAAGCTGATTGAACGACACGCCGGCACATCCCGAAAGGAGAACCGCAGGCAAAAGGCTCGAAAATTTCATACCGACTTCCCCCCCTGTCTGATGTGATGCTGGTATGAAGAGGTTGCGGAAGGGAGCCCGTCCCCCCCGAGGGTCTGGAGCCCGATAGGGAGCAAGGGTCCCTTCCGCGTTGGTCACAACCCTGAACAGTTGCTTGGAACTACCGATCCCGCACGACATGGACAGGAGCCTTACCCATGCCACAGGCCGTCATCGGCTGCGACCTTTCGCGTGCCCTTATCGACATCTGCGAACTGCCATCAGGTCGGATCGGGCAGATCGCCAATACACCAGATGCCATCACCACCTGGCTCGACACGCTCGACCACGACATCCGCCTCGTCTTCGAGGCTACCAGCGGCTGCGACGGCGACCTGATTGCTGCGCTGGCGACACGTGGCCATCCCTTTTCACGCGTCAATCCGCGCCAAGCCCGCGAGTTTGCCAGAGCCACCGGTACGCTGGCCAAGACCGATCGCGTCGATGCCCGTGTCCTGGCGCAGATGGGCGCGGCGCTGGACCTGCCCGCTACCATCCCACTCAGCCCAGCCCGTTCGCGCCTGGCCGATTTCTTGCGCCGTCGCAGGCAGTTGGTCGACATGCGCAAAGCCGAAAAGCTCCATCGCCACAGCGCAGGTCAGCCCGAAATCGCCCAAGCCATCGAAGCTATGATCACTCTGCTCGGCCAGCAGATTGCCGATCTCGAACGACAGATCGCAGGCTTCATCGCTCAGGATCAGGCCCTGTCCGAACAGGCCCGGCTCCTGACCGCCGTTCCTGGTATCGGACCCACCGTCCTCGCCACTCTGCTCGGTGAACTCCCCGAGCTCGGTACGCTCTGCCGTCGCAAGATCGCTTCCCTCGCAGGCCTCGCCCCGCATGCCCGCGAAAGTGGGACATGGCGCGGTGCCAGACGCATATGGGGTGGGCGGCGAAAGGTTCGCGAAGCCCTCTACATCGCCGCCCTCAACGCTTCACGACGCATCCCCGTCCTCACCGCCATGCGCGACAGGATGCGCGCCAAAAGCAAAGCGCCCAAGACGATCCTCATCGCCGTCGCACGGCAACTCCTCGTCATCCTCAACGCCATGATCCGAAAGCGACAGCCTATCGCTCTCGCATGAACATCACAGTTGCCCCTGAGTCGTTCAGAATTTTGCCACTTTGAGTAGCCCCTAGATTTCTGGACGCCTTCGATCCTAATTTCGAGGACAGGAGGCGATGATGGGGAAGGCGAATTTCAGCGAAGCGTTCAAGCGTGACGCGGTGGT